>NZ_AEDU01000001.1 GCF_000148525.1 Streptococcus mitis SK564 | reverse complement strand
ATTGTTGGATCAGTTACGTCTTTTACTTCAAGAGGAATATCAACTGGATCAGTAGTATTATCTAAATACGTTACTGTTGCTCTAATTGTTTGTGTACCTGCATTTACAGTAGTGATTGTACCTACAGGAATGACAGATTTAACTTTGTTATTACCATTATTACTAATAGTTACTGCTGTTTTCAAGTCATCATTTGAGACAGGAACATTTTGGTTTCTAACAATTGTATTCCCTGTAGGGGCATATTCGTCGCTTAACTTACGTACCGCTACTTTTACATTCACGGTATCTTTTGAACCGTCAGGGTATGTTACCGTTACTACACCTGATTTATCTCCAGGCCCTGTTGCTGTACTTGGAGTTGTTGCCCATGTATAAGCAGTCCCTGTAGGCAATCCGTTCTTATTCACGCTTGTTCCGGCATCAGGTGCTTCACCGTAACTTACTGTTTGTTTTTGTGAATTTGGAGTCGCTGTATATTTCGTTGTCATTGACTTCACAGTAATTGTTACTTGTCTTTGACTTGAATTGTTTGAATTATCGGTAACTTGGATAGTCGCATTATAAGTTTTACTATCTTGTCCAACTGGTAATTTTGTTACTTCTTGAACTCCATTTTTGAATTTAATTGTCTTAGTTGCATTATCATATACTAAGAAATCTGGTAAACCAGTTACCGTTGTTGATTTAACACCAGTTCCTCCATTATTATCTACAGAAGTCACTGTTATTGAAGGCAATGTTCTATCCAATGCAATTAAATCCCAATTTTGTCTATCGTTTGGTGTTTGAATCATTGGAGCTGTTACGTCTTTCACTTCAAGTGGAATATCAACAGGATCAGTTGTATTGTCTAAATACGTCACTGTTGCTCTAATTATTTGTGTACCAGCATTTACAGTGCTAATAGAAGATGCAGTAACAGACTTCACTTTACTATTACCGTTATTATTCACACTTACAGCCGCTTTTAGATCGTTATTTGTAACAGGAACATTTTGATTTCTTGTAATTTTACTTCCTGTTGGCGTATATTCATCACTTAATTTTCGCACAGCTATCGTTACATTCACAGTATCTTTTGAAGTATCTGGATATGTTACTTCTACTACTCCTGTTTTATCCCCAGGACTAGAAGTATTCGGAGTTGTCTTCCAAGTATATCTTGTCCCTATTGGTAAACCTGTAGTACTCACACTCGCTTCTGCACTTGGTGTAGCTAAATAACTCACCGTCTGTTTTTGCGGATTAGCCACAGCATTATATTTATCAGTTTGCGCTTGAACATTAAACGTTATGGTTTTTGTAGCAGTATTTCCATTTTTGTCTACAGCTTTAATAGTTGCTTGCGTTCTTTGAAAATTATTTGGAATTACGCCAGATATCTCAATTCGTTTTGTTGAAGGATTGTATCTTAGAGGATTCGCTAAATTCTCAACTACAATTGGATTAGCATCTTTAAGTCCAATACCTCTAGCATTATCCTGTGCATCAATGGAAATATTACTTGGCAATCCTTCAGCTCTTGTTAACAATACAGAATCGGGTGCTGTAATAGTTGGATTAATATTATCTACGATTGCTACTGGAATAGTTACTGTTTTCATCACAGTATTTCCACGAAGAATTTCGATTTCTTTATGCTGGATACCTGCTGCAGAAGTATCTACATTAGATGAACCACCTTTCCAACGAATCGTTAAATCAGTTGCAGGGGCTGTTCCATTTGAAAGTGTAATATAACTTCTCACATCTCCAAGTTCACCACTCTGATTTTGGTAAATACGTTTATCCTGTTTCCCAATAAAATCTAGTACTGTATACGGTGTAGTAACATCTTTCGTTACTCCGTTATCATAACTTACTGTAACAACGGCATTCTTCGTACCCGCTTGACTTAAATCGAAAGGTGTTTTCCATGTTACCCTAGCAGTTTGTGGAACTTCATGATTTGTTTTTGATTTCACTAAGTTTCTTGGGTTTTTATAAAAATCATGAGGATCTCCAAACAATGTTGTTAAACTTGGATGTTTTGCTTCAACATCATTTGTCGCATTTGTCTGAATGGTTTTAGTAGACAATCCATCTTTAAAATGAATTGTCATTGTTGTTCCATCAGATGAAATTTCTGCATGATCAAAATCACTTTTATGATCTGAAGGTTTCATAATATCTGGATGTTCTGCTTTAAATTTCTCAATTAAAGCTGTTTTTTCATTTTCAGTTAAATGACGAACATCATCTACATATGTCTGCGATAAATCCTTTACTGTATTACGTTCACTTTGTGGCTTTATAATAAAAGTAAATGTATAAGGTTTTAACTGATTTTGAGCTACTCTTGTATTCGAAGCAATATGAACCTCATATCTACCAGGTTGAACGATTCCCCCTTCTCCTACAACACCTCTAATAGCAGCATTCGTAATAGGATTGTTTATTTCTGTTTTACCATACTCTATTTCACGTGATCTTTGAACTCCTGCTTTCTTATCCCAGTAAGCAACTTGCATTTTTAAACCTTTAATCGGAGAATTGTCTGTAAAACCAACAGTAACAATATAATACGGGGTTTCATCTTCTACTAATTTTCCTCGTGCATACGTAGTGAACTTTCTCTCATTCCCTACTCTTTCTCCTTTTATCTCAATTTTACTCCAAATTTCATCTGAATTATAATAGACTGCTGTATTACCATTTTCAATAAGATGACCATCTCTTCTATTTTCTATGTGATTATATATTATCCCCCTAAACCGACTCTCTCCCTTACCATCAATCAGTTTCCCATTGCGTGGGTCACGTTTTCCAGAATGTGCGCGAGTTACTCTATTAGCCACTTTATTGCGGAGGCTTTTCGCCTCATTTAGAGCACCATCAACTTCACTATCAGTGGATTTTTCCTTAGATAAATCACCAAATGCTTGAAGAGATTTGCTTTCAGATTCACTAAATTCATAGCTGATTTCTCTTGCTAGTTGGTTGATTTCTGAGACAAGAGCCTGAACCTTGGCAATCTTTTCTGTTAAAAGATTTTTCTTTTCATCACTATCGTTTGCTTTGTCTGCCTGCTTTTCTTTTTTGTATATGTCGTTGTTTTTCTCTTCCAATTGAGCAAATGAATCCGACAGAACTTGAACTTCTTTATTTATCTCATCCTGACTAACACCTTCCTTATCCAAGACTGCTTGCGCACGCGACAAAGAGAGATTAAGATTTTCAACTGATTTAACTGTTTTATTCTGTAAATCAGTGTTCCTAATCTTTTCAATTAATTCATTTAAAGCAGTTTTATTCACAGCTTTGACTGTATTCTCTACAGCCTTTTCAACACTTTTATCTTCCTGCACATTTTCAGAAATCTTATCTGATTCTTTAACATGATTTTCTATCTGTGGATGATTTTCCACATCGTTTGGAACCTTGTCACTATTCGGATCTTCATCTTTGGCTTTAGTTGAATCATTCAGAGACGCAACCATTTCATCAGCATGAACAAGATGTGGATTCTGTATCATTACTACTCCTGTAGCCAAAAAAAGAGTGCACCCAAAAAGAAAGTGCTTCCCTTTCTTTATCATCCGCCAATTCTTTTGATTGATTCCTTTTCGATTAAAAAACATAGAGAACTCCTCATTAAACCAAAAAATTATTTTTCATATATATTATATTCTATTACTCTCACAAATGCAAACCGTTTCATTTAATATATGAAAGTTTTTCACAACTTGAACTTATATTTATTTGTTCATAAAATGACTATTATTAACCAAGTATGAACAATAATCATCATTTGCATAGATCCACGATTTCGCTATCCTTTCCTCTAACTATTCTTATTTCTAGCGTCAGACTTAAAACTATCTATCCCCTTACCCTTTTAATCCGCTACCTATCGATAGTCAGGCTTGGGAATCACTATCAGGTTCACCAGTAGTGAGTACCTTCGGAGGACTTACACCCCAGATGAACGACATGCCTGTCGTCCCCCAAAAAGAAACTGGGCAAAAACTCAATTGGAAGAGAAAATAAAGTAATTCTTTCAACAATAAAACGCATAACATCAAAGTTTCAACACCTGATACTATGCGTTTTCTAATTTTAAAGACTTTTTTGCCCAGCCTCTTCTTATCTGCTTTTCATACTTCCTTTACAAAAACCAATTCCTGTGGCTGTGACAAATCTTCTCGGTAGTTAAATCCCGCAAAACTTAAGCGACGAGCTTCATCGACCGTCTGTACTTGATTTTCTATCAGGGCTGTCAGGAAAGCACCACGCGCTTTCTTGGAAATAGTTGAATGAATTTTCAGCTGACCACCTCTATCCTCCATGAATTTGAAGGTCACCATCTTTTCTCTAATTTCCTTAGAAAATACCGTCTCAAACTCGGACGACAAGAGAGAGAAAATCACTTCTTCCTGCGTCACAGCTTCATCATAGACTGCCTTCCAATGGTTCTTCAAAGTCTTACCAGCGACTTTTAATTTCATCAAAAAATCCAAACGGTGAGGTGCCATAGGTGACAAGGCTGGAACAACACCGTACAAAGCCGAAGTAATAAAGACATGATTTTCAAGATAGGCTTGTTCCGCCTCGGTCAATTTGTCTCGCTTGATATGGCGATACATGAGCCCATCAAAAAGTTTCAAGGCTGGGTAGTGTTGAGCAGTTTGCCTTTTCAAAGCTTGGATATGTTGAAATTCTTCCGCAGCCTTCTCAGCTGATACCTTGTAAAAACTCTCCAATTGACTAGTAGAATAGAGGGCCAAGGCATCCAGCACAGCCTGACTTTCTGGTTTTAAAGGAGCGGCTTCAATACTTGGCAAATCTGTGTTCATTTCTTTTGCTGTTGGGATTAAAATTTTCATATTGATAGTGTAGCATATTTTTTAGCCACAACCAAGAAATTCATCTGATACTCAATGAAAATCAAAGAGCAAACTAGGAAGCTAGCTGCAGGCTGTACTTGAGTACGGCAAGGTGAAGCTGACGTGGTTTGAATTTGATTTTCGAAGAGTATGAAAAACCTCGGTTTAACCGAGGCTTCTCTATTTATTTTGGCCATCCTAACCAGACAGCCACGAGAACAAGGGCTAGGCCAGCTAAACTTGTTAAGATAGATAAGAATTTATCTTTTTTCTCCTTGAACTGAGAAAAACCTATCTTCAAAGCGAGCAGTCCGAGTAGCATTGAAGCAACCATCACATAAAAACCCATTTCTTTGTCCTCCATTAATCTTAATTTACCTTATTATAACATATATTTCTTAAATAAAGCTGTTTTTACTGCACTTTAAAGGTCTTGAGATAATTGTCTTTTCCTACTTGACCTTCGAAATCTTTACCATTTTCAAGGTAAGGCAGGTCATCTGATACGGAGGCCTTGACCTTGTATATCTTACCATCAACTTTAAAGAAGTAGACGGTGTCTCCCTTGATAACAGCTGATTTAAGGTCTGCTACCACACCCTTGATGCTTTCTGTCGTTGCATTGTCAATTTCAAGGTCGTTTTTATTGGCATACTTGCTGAGCAGCTCTTCCACTGTCGTAGCAACGATAACATTTTGGTACTCGACTGCGTCTACCAAAGCATACTCTTTGACTAAACCAGCATTGTCCTTCAAACCCATGATGTAGAGAGGCTTGTCATTGAGGTTGATGAGGATTGGGAAGGTTGCCTTGTAGGATTTCTCCTGAACAGCACCTTCGGCTGATTCACGGGCTGATTCTTCTGTCGCAGAAGCCAAGCTATACTTAGTAATTTCTCCTGTTCGCATATTTTCAAGGATGAAACCAAGATTACTCTCATCCGCATTAGCCGACGTCACACCTGTGTAGAGATAGATGTCATTGCCAATAGACAAGTAATTATAGCCCTTGGTAGTCTGGGTCACATTTTTCTTGGAAATCATGGCATTCCAGAAACCGTCCTTGTACTTGCCGTTGTAGTTGATTTGCTCAATAGTTTCCTCAGCTGGATAGACCCTGTCCACCCATTCTGGAACATCTGCCAAGCTGTATTCCTTAGTTTCTCCATTTGTAGCATCCAAGATAATGACTGAAACAGGACGAGGAACCGCTAAGCCAAATTGCTTTTGGTAAACCGTCGCCACATAGAAAGGATTGCCCTCATCGTCCACCTCGAAAGATGGAGTTTTGAAAATTTTGGTTGGGTACTTCAAGCGCAGGTGACGTTTGACATCACGGTTAAAATACTCCGAGTCTGAATATTTAATTGGTGTCTTCAAGTCCACCAAGTCCGCATTTCCAGTTACCATATCCACCTTGATATACTCGCCGATTCCCTTGGCCTGATTATTAAACCATTTGATAGGGTCTGCATATTCTAGTGGTGTAACTCGATAGGGCTTCCCATCAATCGTTAGTTGAGTATAGGTGTCTGCCGCTACGTACTGCGATACCTTATCCGTTAGGGAACCCAAGTAGCGGTCGCCAATTTTTTCAGCAGTACTTCTATCTAGGATAGGAACCTTACTGGTGTCACTCTTAGGAAATTCAGTAAAGTCTTTTTCCGTAACCGTGACTACATTGGCATAATTTTTAGCCTGAAAAATGCTGGAAGTCACCAAGGAAACCAAGACTGCTAAGAGAAGAATTCCTCCAATCGAAGCTAAAAGAACTTTCCCTAACCGATTGATTTTGAAACCCTCAAGATTTAAGGCAGCTTCCGCCTTGCCGTGGCGCACATGAACCGTTTTGACAAGGTTTATCCCCTTGCCAAAGCCAAATAAGATTGCCACAACCAGCAAATGCCCACAGAGGAAAAAGAGAAATTCCCAGCTGGTCAGGTTAAGGGGCGGTAAAAAGATATACCAGGTCGTTGCGATAAAAATAAGTTCAAAGATTATCCGTTTCATTTGCTTTCCTCCTAAATGATTCGTCCTTCCAAGTGATCCAGTTCATGCTGGCAAATCTGAGCTGGGAATCCTGTCAAGGTAATGGTCTGTTCCTGCCACTTGCTGTCACGATAGGCAACCTTTATAGTTTCATAACGCTTAGTTGGTCTCACACCTACCAAGGACAAACAGCCTTCTTCTGTTTCATAAGGTCCTTCAAAAGACAGGAGCACTGGATTAAACATGACCACAGGAACCAAGCCAAGATTAAAGATAATCACGCGCTTTTGCACCCCAATCATATTGGCAGCCAGACCAACACAGATCTCACGATTTGCTAAGAGCGTATCCTGTAAATCTCTGGCAAGATACAGATCTTCCTGACTTGCCGGCTGAGACACCTGAGATAAAAACAAAATATCCTTCACAATTTTCTTTTCCACTTCCTCACACTCCTCTTACTTTTTACTATATTATAGCAATTATAGCACAAAAGCCGATAACTGCAAGCCCTTTCCCTCAACTGTAGCAAAAAGCCATCCGAAGATGACTTTTTTTAAATCGCATTCTTGTCAAAACCGAGTTTGCGTTGAATAAACTTAACAATTTCGACGATAATAATCATTGAAAAGCTTCCGCCCATAACGATTCCCCATTGTGACAAGTCTAGTTTGGTTACGTGGAAGATTCCTTCAAGCGGTTCTACGACGATTGTTGCCATGAGAAGGATGAAGGATACCAAGATGGACCAGTTGAAGGTCTTAGACTTGAATGGACCAACTGTCAAGATAGACTGGTAAACAGACTTGACATTGTAGGCATGGAAGAGCTGAATCAAACCAAGAGTTGCAAAGGCCATAGTAAGGGCATCAGCATGAATGGCATGATTGTCACCCACGTGAACCGGGTAAATAAGGGCAAGTCCATAAACACTCATAACAATAGCTGCTTGGAGTACACCTTGATAGATGATAGAACTCAAAACACCACCTGAGAAGAAGCTTGCCTTGCGTCCACGTGGTTTATGGTTCATGACACCAGGCTCAGCAGGTTCAACACCTAGTGCAATTGCTGGGAAAGTATCGGTTACCAAGTTGATCCACAAAAGATGAACTGGCTGCAAGACGTCCCAACCAAACAAGGTTGATAGGAAGATGGTTAATACTTCAGCAGTATTGGCAGAAAGTAAGTACTGAATAGTCTTTTGAATGTTTGAGAAGACCTTACGTCCTTCTTCAACTGCAACGATGATAGTCGCAAAGTTGTCATCAGCAAGAATCATGTCAGAAGCTCCCTTAGAAACCTCTGTACCAGTGATTCCCATACCGATACCGATATCGGCTGTTTTCAGAGCTGGCGCATCATTAACACCGTCACCTGTCATAGCAACGACTTTACCTTGTTTTTGCCAAGCCTTGACGATACGAACCTTGTGTTCTGGAGATACACGGGCATAAACAGAGTATTGCCCAACTACTTTTTCAAAGGCTTCATCAGATAGTTCGTTGAGTTCAGCACCAGTTAAAACATGACCTTCTGTATCGTTGACATCAATGATTCCCAAACGTTTGGCAATAGCTTCTGCAGTATCTTGATGGTCACCCGTAATCATGATTGGACGGATTCCCGCCTCCTTAGCCACACGAACAGCCTCAGCAGCTTCAGGACGTTCAGGGTCAATCATCCCAATCAAACCAGTAAAGATTAAATCATTTTCAAGCTCTTCAGAAGTGAGGTTTTCTGGAATACTATCAATAATCTTATAGGCACCTGCTAGGACACGCAAGGCTTGATGAGCCATTTCAGAGTTGTTGGTATGAATGAGGTTTGTAACCTTCTCATCAATCGGAGCAATATCCCCAGCTTTGTCACGAAGAACACAACGTTTCAAAAGTTGGTCTGGCGCACCTTTAACAGCTACGAGGAAGCGTCCATCTGCAAGTGGGTGAACCGTTGACATGAGCTTACGATCAGAGTCAAATGGCAACTCAGCCACACGAGGATATTTCTCTAAAAATCCTTTGACATCATAGCCCTTGTCTAAGGCATATTGGATAAAGGCTGTTTCGGTTGGGTCACCAATCAGGTTTCCTTCCACATCGATTTTCGTATCATTTGCCAAGACAACTGAACGAAGAAGGGGCATTTCAAGACCTAGTTCAATGTCATCAGCTGAGTCATGTAGAACCGCATCGTAGAAGACTTTTTCGACTGTCATCTTGTTCATAGTCAGCGTACCAGTCTTATCAGAAGCGATGATTTCTGTTGAACCAAGGGTTTCTACAGCTGGCAACTTACGAACGATAGAGTTTCGTTTGGCCAAAACTTGAGTACCAAGGGCAAGAACGATAGTCACGATAGCTGGAAGCCCTTCTGGAATGGCTGCAACGGCAAGGGCAACAGAGGTCATCAACTCACCAAGTGGATCTTTTCCTTGAATGAAGACACCCACTACAAAAGTAACAAGGGCAATGACCAAAATTGCATAGGTCAAGACCTTAGAAAGGTTGTTCAAGTTTTGTTTGAGGGGTGTATCTGTCTCATCCGCATCTTGAAGCATGCCAGCGATATGACCAACTTCAGTGTACATCCCTGTATTGACAACAACACCAAGACCACGACCATAAGTCACATTTGAGTTTTGGAAGGCCATATTGACACGGTCACCAATACCAGCATCTGTCGCAAGCTCGACTGTCAAGTCTTTTTCGACTGGCACAGACTCACCTGTCAGGGCAGCTTCTTCGATTTTAAGAGAGTTGGCTTCTAGCAAACGTAAGTCTGCTGGTACAACATCACCAGCTTCGAGAGCGACGATATCACCTGGTACTAATTCTTTAGAATCAATCTCAGCCATATGACCATCACGAAGAACACGGGCAGCTGGACTAGACATGGATTTGAGAGCTTCGATGGCTTCTTCAGCTTTTCCTTCTTGGTAAACACCAAAGGCAGCATTGATGATAACCACGGCTAGGATGATAATGGCATCTGCGATATCTTCCCCACCAGAGGTCACGACTGATAAAATAGCTGCCGCAACTAGGATGATAATCATCAAATCCTTAAATTGCTCGATGAATTTGACCAGGATTGATCGTTTCTCGCCTTCTTCGAGTTCATTGTGGCCAAATTCTGCAAGGCGCTTTTCAGCCTCACTTGATGACAAACCTTGCTCGGTCGCATCCACAGCCTTCAAGACCTCTTCAGGACTCTGAGTATAAAACGCTTGGCGTTTTTGTTCTTTTGACATGTGTCTCCTCCTTGACATTGTGTGCAAAACAGACTCTCTTTCTGCCATATCTTTTCACGACAAACAAAAAGAGACCTGTTAATCGTAACAAGTCTCGCTGTTTAAGATAGTGCCGGAAAGCATACTTTTCAGTATAAAATTCGGAATGACGACACTATCACAGGTTTCTGCCAGCTACTCCCTTGAGTAGTACTATTATACCAAATTTTGAAAAGTTTTCAAAGAGTAAGAACTGACTTATTTGAATTATCCCTTGAAAACCAGTATAATGGTAGAATGCTATGTGACTAGAAAGGAAGTTGAATGAAGCAATCTATCTCAAATCTCAAGTTAGCTGAGCGTGGGGCCATTATCAGTATTTCGACCTATCTGCTCTTATCAGCAGCAAAATTAGCAACTGGTCACCTCCTTCATTCATCCAGTTTGGTGGCCGATGGTTTCAACAACGTGTCGGACATCATTGGAAATGTGGCCCTCTTGATAGGGATTCGGATGGCGCGCCAGCCTGCAGACCGTGACCACCATTTTGGCCACTGGAAGATTGAGGATTTGGCAAGCTTAATCACTTCCATCATCATGTTTTATGTCGGTTTCGATGTACTTCGGGATACCATTCAAAAGATTCTCAGTCATGAAGAAACGGTCATTGATCCTCTAGGTGCAACTCTAGGAATCATTTCTGCAGCGATTATGTTTCTAGTTTATCTCTACAATACTCGCCTCAGTAAAAAATCCAACTCCAAAGCACTGAAGACCGCAGCAAAGGACAATCTTTCTGATGCTGTTACCTCACTTGGTACTACTATTGCCATCCTAGCTAGCAGTTTCAATTATCCCATTGTGGATAAACTGGTTGCCATTATCATCACTTTCTTTATCTTAAAGACTGCCTATGATATCTTTATCGAGTCTTCCTTTAGTCTTTCAGACGGCTTTGACGACCGTCTGCTTGAGGACTATCAAAAGGCCATTATGGAAATTCCAAAAATTAGCAAGGTTAAATCTCAAAGAGGTCGCACCTACGGTAGCAACATTTACCTTGATATTACGCTAGAAATGAATCCTGACTTGTCTGTTTTTGAGAGTCATGAAATCGCGGATCAAGTCGAGTCTATGCTGGAGGAACGTTTTGGAGTCTTTGATACCGATGTCCATATCGAGCCAGCACCTATTCCTGAGGATGAAATTTTAGATAACGTCTATAAAAAATTGCTTATGCGCGAGCAATTGATTGACCAAGGAAATCAACTGGAAGAACTCTTGGCTGACGATTTTGTCTATATTCGTCAAGATGGAGAGCAGATGGATAAAGAGGCCTATAAAGCCGAAAAAGACTTGAATTCCGCTATCAAGGATATTCAGATCACTTCCATCAGTCAGAAGACCAAACTCATCTCCTATGAGTTAGATAGTATCATCCATACCAGTATCTGGCGTCGCCACGAAACCTGGCAAAATATCTTTCACCAAGAAACAAAAAAAGAATAGAGAAATCCTGTCATGAGACGGGATTTTTCTATTCTTCTAACTATCAAATTCACTGAGATACTCATAGCGTTCGTATTTTTCAAGGAGTGCTTCGTTTTTCTCATCCAGTTCTTTTTGGAGAGTAGCCAGCTTACCAAAGTCGGAGCCATTAGCCTGCATTTCCTCTTCAATAGCAGCGATACGATTTTCCAAGGCTTCAATATCGCCTTCAATACTTGCCCACTCCTGCTTTTCTTGGTAGGTCATGCGTTTCTTGTCTTCTCGAACCTTGACCACTTTTTCCTTTTCGGCTTTTTGCACTTGATTGGCCATCTCTGTTTCAAAGACTTTTTCATCAAGATAGTCGGTGTAATGACCAAAGAAAGGACGAATCTTGCCATCCTCAAAAGCGAGAATCTTAGTCGCTACCTTATCCAAGAAATAGCGGTCGTGACTAACAGTCAAAACTGGACCAGCAAAGCCTTGCAAGAAATTCTCCAAAACTGTCAAGGTCGCAATATCTAGGTCATTTGTCGGTTCGTCCAAGAGAAGAACATTTGGTTTTTCCAAAAGCAATTTGAGGAGATAAAGACGTTTTTTCTCTCCCCCAGACAATTTCTCAATCAAGGTTCCATGCGTCGAACGTGGGAAAAGGAACTGCTCCAGCAGCTCTGCAATCGAAGTACTAGAACCACCACTGGTCTTGACCTCTTCTGCCACTTCCTGCAGGTAATTGATAACACGCTTGCTTTCATCCAAGCCCTCAATTTGCTGAGAGAAATAGGCGATGCGAACCGTTTCCCCTATCACAACTTGTCCTGCTGTCGGCTCAAGACTGCCTGCAATCAGGTTGAGCAGGGTTGATTTTCCAACACCGTTATCCCCAACAATTCCAATACGATCTTTGGCCTGCACCAAGAGATTAAAGTCTTGCAAAATGGGCTTATTTTCATAGGCAAAGGAAACATCCTGAAACTCGATGACTTTCTTCCCAATCCGACTGGTTTCAAAGTTCATGGTCAAGTCTGTCTCAGCACTACTGCCTGAAACTTCCTTTTTCAAGTCATGGAAGCGATTGATACGAGCCTGCTGCTTGGTCGCACGCGCCTGCGGTTGTCTGCGCATCCAGGCCAATTCTTGCTTATAAAGTTGTTCCTTTTTGTGGAGAAGAGCCGCATCGCGCTCGTCCTGTTCCGCCTTAAGGCGAACATAATCCTGATAATTTCCCTGATATTCGGTCAAGCCTGCTCGGTCCAACTCGAAAATCCGTGTTGACAAAGCGTCTAGGAAATAACGATCGTGGGTAATAAAAAGGACGGTCTTCTTGGAATTTTTCAAAAAGAGGGTCAGCCACTCAATAGTCGCAATGTCCAGATGGTTGGTCGGCTCATCCAGAAGCAAGAGGTCGTGGTTGCCAAGTAAGACTTGCGCCAACTGAACTCGTCTTCTCAGACCACCTGACAATTCCCCAACTGGAGTGGATAAGTCCTGAATACCCAGCTTACTAAGAACCGTCTTGACCTGACTCTCAATTTCCCAAGCTTGGAGGGAGTCCATTTCTGCCATGACTCGTTCCAAACGCGCCTGCTTGTCCTCACTGTAGTTGAGCATGAGAAGTTCATACTCACGAATAAGCTGGATTTCCTTGAGGTCGCTAGATAGAACCGTATCCAAGACCGTCTTGCTATCATCAAAATCAGGATCTTGGGTCAAGTAACCAATCTGGTAATCATTCTTAGCTGAAAAGGGACTAACATCCCCATCAAATCCAGAAACACCAGAAAGAACATCTAAAAGGGTGGTCTTACCAGTCCCATTGACACCGATTAAACCAATTCTATCCAAGTCATGGATGATAAAGGAAATATCCTTAAAAACGGTCTTATCACCGACGGATTTACTTAGTTTTTCAACGATAAAATCACTCATTTTTTCTCCCTTAGATAAGCATGGATGGCTTGACGGTCATTTTCCAATTCTCCATCGACAATAGCAAACTCAATCTCTGTTAAAATCTCTCCCAAGTCTGGTCCCGGCTGATAGCCATATTCCTTGATCAAAATACCACCATTAATCTGAATTTCTTTCTTGTCATGAATGGTCAGACTCTGGTAGGTTTCTGTGATGGCTTGTGGGTTGACTGGTTTTCCCTGAGCCTGACGAAGACTTTCAGCCTGTAAAAGCAAATCCAAGTCAAAGCGATAACAATCTCGCTTGCTCAATTCTCCCTTTTCACGCAATGCCAAAATAGTCAGCAAATCCTGAACTTGCTTGGCAAACTGGCGTGAGGTCTTCCAAGCCTTCAAAAATGGCTGCGCATTTTCAATCTCCAAAGCCCACAGTAGAGCCGCCCAGGCTTGCTCTGAAGATTCAAAGGTGAAATCAGTCTCTAAATCAAACAGTCTATTGAGCTTGTCCTGGCTAGCTGCCATATCAGGGAGATAGTCATAAGCTTGACTCTCAATCATGGAAGCCAAGCCCCTTCTCCAAAATGGAGCCAGCAAGAGTTTATCAAACTCAACGAAGGTACGCTCCACAGAAATTTTCTCCAAAAGTGGCGTCAAGGTCTTCATTGCTTTAAAGGTTTCTGGCTCAAGTTCAAAACCAAGACTGGCTTGAAAACGGAAACCACGCATAATCCGCAAAGCATCTTCGTTGAAACGCTCACTAGCCACTCCAACTGCTCGTAAGACTTGCTTTTCCAAATCTTCTAAACCATGAAACAAGTCAATGATTTCTCCTGTCTCATCCAAGGCAAAGGCGTTGACTGTAAAATCACGGCGTTTGAGGTCTTCTTCTAGCGAACGCACAAAGGAAACCGCACTGGGTCTGCGATAGTCCACATAGACATCTTCTGTCCGAAAAGTAGTCACCTCATACTCCTCGTCCCCATCTAAGACCAAGACAGTTCCATGCTCGATTCCTATATCGGCTGTTCGCGGAAAAATCTGCTTGGTCTCTTCTGGATAAGAAGAAGTCGCAATATCCACATCATGGATAGGGCGATTGAGGAGGGCATCCCGAACAGAACCCCCAACAAAATAGGCTTCAAAGCCTGCTTCTTTAATTTTTTCTAATACTGGTAAAGCCTTCTGAAACTCAGAAGGCATTTGCGTTAATCTCATAATAAGTGTTCTAATCCATAGACAAGCTCATGACGCTTGACAACTTCTTTAATTCCCAAATTCACCCCTGTCATGAAGGAGCTGCGATCATAGGAGTCATGACGGAGGGTCAATCCTTCTCCTTGATTGCCAAAGATGACTTCCTGATGGGCTACCAAGCCTGGTAAACGAACTGAGTGAATCCGCATGCCATCAAAGTTAGCACCACGGGCACCTGCAATCAATTCTTCCTCATCAGGCGCACCTTGCTGAATAGACTCTCGAACCTCTGCCATCAACTCAGCTGTTTTAATAGCTGTTCCACTCGGGGCATCCTTTTTCTTGTCATGATGGAGCTCGATAATCTCCACATTTGGGAAATATTTGGCAGCCTGCGTCGCAAATTGCATAAGCAAGACAGCACCCAAGGCAAAGTTAGGAGCAATCAAGCCACCCAAGTCTTGGGCACGAGAAAATGCTTTTAGCTCTGCAATTTCTTCACTAGTAAAGCCTGTTGTTCCAACTACTGGAGCAAAGCCATTTTCAAGAGCAAAGCGTGTATTTTCATAGGCAACAGCTGGTGTAGTAAAGTCTACCCAGACATCCGCTTCAAAGCCTGCTAAATCAGCCTTATCCTTGAAAACAGGAATACCCTGCCATTCTGACTCAGACTCAAAGGGATCCAAAACTGCTACCAAGTCTAAGTCTGGATCAGCCAAGACCATCTGGCAAGCAGCTTGTCCCATCTTTCCTTTAAAACCAGCAATAATTACTCGAATACTCATCTCTACTCCTGTCTAAGATACAAAGCCTGTAGGAACACAAAGTGAAAATAGGAGTTCTGATCAAGAAGTATCTACTCCTTGGAAGAACTATCTTTTTCACACAGGGTTCCAGGCGTGTTCAATTATCAAGATACAAAGGACATTAGCTGCCCATGAAAAATAGGGAATGGCACTGACTTTCCACGAAAGGTAAGACAGGCATCTTTTTTCAAGAGGCAGGTAGCCCGTGTTCAATTTCTAAGATACAAGCCATCTTAACTAGTCTAAAAGTGCTAACTAAATCACTGGAATATAACCCAGAGCAATACTTCCTGATCCGAGGTGTGTCCCAATGACACTGCCAAATGTAGCAAGTGAAATATCCGTACCCACTCCAGATTCAAGCAAGTGTTGGCGCAATTCTTCAGCCTTTTCAGGAGCATTCCCGTGAATGACAATGACCCGATATTGGCCTGAAGCCGTTGTTTCCTTAATGATTTCAATTAAGCGCTTGGTTGCTTTCTTCTCCGTACGAACTTTTTCGTAAACTTCAATCACACCTTGACCGTTAAAATAAAGGATTGGCTTAATGCTTAGCAGATTGCCCAAAATCGCAGCCCCATTTGAAAGACGTCCACCTTTCACCAAGTGGTCCAAATCATCAACCATGATAAAAGCTGACGTACGGCTGATTTGAATGGCTAGCTTATCCTGAATAATGGCAAAATCATCGCCCTGGTCTCGCCAGTTAAAGACACTTTCAACCATAATACCCAGCGGAGCACTTGTAATCAAAGTGTCTGGGAAAGCAATGGTCAAGCCCTCATAATCATCCACCATATACTGGATATTTTGGTAAAAACCTGAAATTCCAGAAGATAGGAAAAGCCCCAAGGCATGGGTATAGCCTTGTTCTTTGAGCGAAGTTAAGATTTCATCTAACTTGGCAATGCTTGGTTGACTGGTCTTAGGCAATTCAGAAACCTGAGCCATTTTTTGGTAAAATTCCTCAGCAGTCAGATTGATACCCTCGACATACTCCTCACCATCAATGTTAACAGGAATATCCAAGACAAATAAATCTTCTCTTTGCAAGGTCTCTGTACTGAGAAAGGCAGAGGAATCTGTAATAACAGCTAGTTTCATATTAGAACTCCAAATTGATTCCTGGTAAGTCTAATGCAATTTCAGTCACTTCATAAGTCAAACGATTGAGCATATTCAAACATGGACGAGCCAAAGTTTCCACTTCTTCTTGGCTCAATTCACTTGGTTCATTGACAATACGACCATCGATATGGTTCACCTGTGAAATGGTTCCACTAATGACAAACTTATCAAATACAATCATAAAACTCAAGACAACAATTAAGGAAGTCACTTGATTTTCTTGGTCATGTTGAAGCAATTGGAAGTTCACATCTACCTTGGTTTCAGGAGCTCCATTTTCATTTTCCCATTCAAAATTACGCGCATCAAAATGATACTGACTAACAAATTCTTGTTCACGTTTAAGATTCATGTCTCTCTCCCTTAGCTACAATATTATAAGCTATTGTACCATAAATTTTTATTTTCATCTAGTTTTCTAGGATTTAGTCAATCCCAATTTCAGCTCGAACTACATCAGCGATGGTATCAACATAGTAGTCCACTTCTTCTGTTGTAGGCGCTTCTGCCATGACACGCAAGAGGGGCTCTGTTCCACTTGGGCGTACAAGGATACGACCATTCCCTGCCATTTCAACTTCCATCTTCTCGATAATTGCCTTGATAGCTGGCACTTCCATGGCCTTTTCCTTCATGGCATTTTCCACTCGGATATTGACTAATTTTTGTGGATAGATGGTTACTTCTGCGGCCAACTCTGACAAGCTCTTACCAGTTTCCTTCATGATTTTCGTCAATTGGACAGCTGATAATTGACCATCACCAGTTGTATTGTAATCCATCAAGATCACGTGCCCAGACTGTTCACCACCAAGGTTGTAGCCTGATTTTCGCATTTCTTCAACAACGTAACGATCGCCAACTGCAGTGACTGCCTTGTTAATGCCTTCACGGTCCAAGGCCTTGTGGAAACCAAGATTAGACATAACAGTTGTCACAATTGTATTTTGGGCCAATTGTCCTTTTTCAGAAAGGTATTTTCCGATGATGTACATAATCTTGTCACCATCAACGATATCGCCATTCTCATCAACCGCAATCAAACGATCACTGTCTCCGTCAAAGGCCAAACCAATAGCTGCCCCGCTTTCTTTGACCACTTCTTGAAGGGCTTCTGGGTGTGTAGAACCAACATTGAGGTTAATGTTAAGACCATCTGGTGTTTCCCCGATAACCGTCAATTGGGCACCCAGGTCTGCAAAGATTTGACGGGCACTTGTAGACGCTGCACCATTGGCTGTATCCAAGGCAACCTTCATTCCTTCAAGGGGAGTTCCAGTTGAAACCAGATAGCTTTCATACTTACGCAAACCTTCTGGATAATCTACCAAAGTTCCCAAACCTTCTGCACTTGGACGAGGAAGAGTATCTTCCGCAGCATCTAGCAAGGCTTCAATTTCCGCTTCTTTTTCGTCATCTAGTTTGAAGCCATCACCACCAAAGAACTTGATTCCATTATCAAGGGCTGGATTATGGCTAGCAGAAATCATGACACCTGCACTTGCTCCTTCAGTTTTGACCAAGTAAGCTACTGCTGGCGTCGCAAGAACACCGAGTTTGTAGACGTGAATCCCTACTGATAGAAGACCTGCCACCAAGGCTGATTCTAGCATTTCCCCAGAAATACGTGTATCACGTCCTACAAAAACTTTCGGTGCTTCCGTTTCATGTTGGCTAAGGACATAGCCTCCAAAACGTCCTAACTTAAAGGCCAATTCCGGCGTTAATTCTACGTTAGCTTCTCCACGGACTCCATCAGTCCCAAAATATTTACCCATTTTTATAAAATCCTTTTCCTATTTTTTAATTCGTTTTTGAACTAGTTGCTTTCGTTGACGAAGATGTCTCCGACGAACTGCTTGTAGTTGAATTTGATGTGCTTGAACTTGGTGTCACAGGTTTTGTAGTCACCTTCATTGTTGTGTCAAACGGAGTGATAACTGCCGGTAAGACAACACCATTGCGGTCGATTGCCTGCAAAGGTACTGAACCACTGTAATTACCTGTTATGCGTTCGCTAGTTGGTAAAAGCGCAATAACTTTGTCAATCTTAGCTAATGTTTCTTGGTCAGTTGTGACAGAAACTCGTTCATTTGACACAGTTACACTATCAATTTGTAACTTGGGATCAATCTGGCTTTGGTCAACTTGCGGAACAACAATCATCTCATCTCGCTTAACCTTCTTCCCAACTTTCACTGTGATCTTTTGAGGCGTTGCCACAGCGGTCAATCCACTTGGAAGATTTTCAATATTCAAGGGAACTTCAATCGTTCCAACACTGGCATCCGTCAAATCAGCAGTGACTTTAAACTTACGAGTACTTTCCTGCATTTCGCTGGCTAAAGTCACACGATTGGCACCTGTCAGCACAACTGAAACTTCTGAAGCAAAACCACTAATAAAGTATTGACTATTATCATAGTGAATATCGATAGGAACATTTGCTATCGTATTGGTGTAGGTTTCTGATTTGACCTGCCTTGCGGTATTGCTATTTTGAAAGTTGGTCGACGTTGCATAAATGAATAAGACACAAGCAAAAAAGAGAGATGAAATGATATATAGACTATTTTTTCTCATATTTCCAACCTCCTAGCAAACGGTCCTTGAAACTGACTTTTTCCTCAACTGCTGGCAAAAGAAGGATTCGTAGCTCTGCTTCAAATTCTTCAAGAGTCAAATCATGCTTGAAGACACCATTGTAGGTAATAGAGATACCACCTGTTTCCTCTGAGACGATGAAAGTCAAGGCATCGGATACTTCTGATAAACCGATAGCCGCCCGGTGTCTGGTTCCAAATTCCTTGGAAATCCCTGTACTTTCTGTCAAGGGCAAATAGGCAGAGGTGACTGCAATCCGATTTCCTCTGATAATCACAGCACCATCATGTAGAGGAGTGTTGGGAATAAAAATATTGATGAGGAGTTCTGCCGAAATTTTGGCATCCAAGTGAATTCCTGTCGCAATATATTCTTGCAAGGTTCGAACCCGTTGAATGGCAACCAGAGCACCTATCTTACGAGGACTCATGTATTCAACTGACTTGACAAAGGCACGAATCATTTGCTCTTCTGCACTTATTTGAGTAGTAGAAAAGAAATCTGTCGCCCTTCCCAAACGTTCCAAACCAGTTCGAATTTCTGGAGAGAAAATAACAACCACAGCAATGACTCCATAAGTGATAATCTGATTAATCAACCAAGAAATCGTGGTTAAACCAAGGATATTGGCCACAACCTGGGCTAATACAAAAATCAAGACCCCCCGCACCAAAATCATAATCTTGGTACCAGCTATCGCTTTTGTAAAACGATACAAAACATAGGTCACAATCAAAATATCAAACAGATTGATGGCAATACTCCAAGGACTAGAAAACAAGCTAGTCCAATATTGCAGGTTGGATAATTGTTGAAAGTTCATCTGCTGTCTCCTCTCTGTCCAAACACGTTCCTTTCTATTATACCATTTTTCTGGCATTTTTTTCCCTATCCTACTTCATTTTAAATTAAGGAAAAATATGATAAAATAGACTGACTAGAAAAAACAAAGGAGAAACCATGTCTCAACTCTATGATATTACCATTGTAGGTGGTGGTCCCGTCGGTCTTTTTGCGGCCTTTTACGCCCACCTACGCCAAGCTAACGTTCAAATCATCGACTCTCTTCCCCAACTAGGTGGACAACCTGCTATTCTCTATCCTGAAAAGGAAATCTTAGACGTCCCAGGTTTCCCAAATCTGACTGGAGAAGAATTGACCAACCGCTTGATTGAACAACTAAACGGCTTTGATACCCCTATTCATCTCAATGAAACGGTTCTTGAGATTGAAAAACAAGAAGAGGGCTTTGTCATCACAACTTCTAAAGGAAGTCATCTGTCTAAAACAGTCATCATCGCTATGGGTGGCGGTGCCTTCAAACCACGTCCGCTGGAACTAGAAGGCGTTGAGGGCTATGAAAATATCCACTACCACGTTTCCAACATCCAGCAATATGCTGGTAAGAAAGTGACGATTCTTGGTGGAGGAGACTCGGCTGTGGATTGGGCTTTGGCTTTTGAAAAAATCACACCAACTACCCTTGTCCACCGCAGAGATAATTTCCGCGCCTTGGAACACAGTGTCCAAGCCTTACAGGAATCATCTGTGACCATCAAGACACCATTCGTCCCTAGCCAACTCCTTGGAGATGGAAAAACGCTCGATAAACTTGAAATCACAAAAGTCAAATCTGACGAAACCGAAACGATTGACCTAGACCACCTCTTTGTCAACTATGGTTTCAAATCTTCTGTCGGTAACCTTAAAAACTGGGGTCTGGACCTCAACCGTCACAAGATTATCGTCAACAGCAAGCAAGAATCCAGCCAAGCAGGTATCTATGCTATCGGTGACTGCTGCTACTATGACGGAAAAATTGACTTGATTGCGACAGGGCTTGGAGAAGCACCAACCGCTGTCAACAATGCCATCAACTACATTGACCCTGAACAAAAAGTGCAACCAAAACACTCAACCAGTTTATAAAAAAGAACCACGAGTCAAATGCGATTCGTGGTTTTATAGTTCATCTACGATCTGATCAGCTTATACCTTTCCCCTTCTTTTTCAAAAAGCAAAAATGTCCTATCAAATTGATAGAGCATGTGATATAATAACGACGGCACTAACAATACGCCTTGGAAAAGGAGGTATTACAGATACTAGAACTTCTCAAAATAGTACTTGTCGCAGTCATCGAGAATATCATCTCATGGCTGGTGACTCGTTGGTTAGACGATCACTTCGACAAGTAACCTTCCTGGTTAGTGCTATCTAACCCAGAAAAAAATCCCCTCGGTATTGCAGTACCGAGGGGATTTCTGTTAGCACTAAAATGCTAGAACTTCTCAATTCCTCTTTATTATCTCACATGCTCTGTTCAATTGTCAAGAAAGAGGTGTTTTATATCTTTATAACTCATCGGCTAATTTATTTATCTTTCTGAGTCTGTGGTTGACACCACTTTTGGTCAGAGGGGTACTGAGGCTATCTGCCAACTGTTGGATAGAGTAGTCTGGGTGCTGAATCCGCAGTTGCGCTACCTCCTGCAAATCCACTGGCAGATTTTCTAAGCCCATGATATCTTTGATTTTACTGATATTGTTGATAGTCTTTATGCTGGCAGAAACTGTCCGAGCGATATTAGCTGTCTCCGCATTATTGGCTCGATTGAGGTCGTTACGAGTTTCTCGCAAAATCTTAACCCGCTCAAAATCATCACGCGCCTGCATGGCTCCGATTACTATCAAGAAGTCCATAATGTCTTCGGCACGCTGGAGATAGGTCACAGCTCCCTTCTTACGTTCAAGCACCTTGGCATCCAGTAAAAATTGCTGGAGAAGGGAGGCAATCCCTTGCGCGTGATCCAAATAGACAGAACTGATTTCCAACTGATACTTGCCTGACTCAGGGTCACGAATGCTTCCATTTGCCAAGAAAGCACCACAGAGATAGGCACGGCCTGCTTCCTCGTCTGATAAAATCTCCTCATCAATACCTGTTTCCAGACCAAAGAAAGAGTCTGCCAAGTGCAAATCACTCAACAAGTCCTGCACCTTTTCATCTGTAAAAACGGTATAGACTCGATTCTTGCGGAGATTGCTTCTTTGGTGGTGGCGAATTTCCGATTTGATTTCGTAGAAATGGAGAAAAGACTCATAGAGGTGACGAGCCAGCTTGGCATTTTCTGTCACAACAGACAAGGTCAGGCCCGAAGTCGAGAGACCGATACTACCAGACATCTTGATGATGGCAGATAATTCATGCCGGCTCAGATGGTGTTGACCTAGGATTTCTTCTTTTACTGCTACTGTGAAACTCATTTTCTCACCTGTATAATCCGCATCAACTCGTCCACGAGCAAATCTCCATCGTGGAAGGCACCCCCATTTTCCAGACGAAGGAAGTTGGATGAAATCACTCGCGGAACCTGTTTACAAAGGCCATCAAAGTCATGTTCCACCTGGACCAAGTATTCATCAAAACGGTTGGAATTCATGTATTCCTGAGGCACTTTTTCGATATTCACCAAGACGGTATCGATAAAAGGTCGACCAAGGTGACGATGCAAGACCTCCACGTGATCACTATCTGTAAAGTGTTCTGTCTCCCCACGTTGGGTCATGATATTACAGACATAGGCGATTTCTGCCTTGGTTTCCAAAAGCGCCTGTCCGATTTCCTTAATCACGATATTGGGCAAAATAGAGGTAAAGAGAGAGCCAGGCCCTAGGACAATCATGTCACTTTCAAGAATAGTCTGCACTACTCGACGGCTAGCCAGAGGCGTATCATCGTTTAGGGTGTTAGTCACATAGACATGGTCAATCATTCCTGGATGATCTGCAATATGACTCTCTCCAGCCACTTCTGTCCCATCCTGAAAGACTGCATGAAGGGTCAAAGGATGGTCACTTGAAGGATAAATCTTCCCAGTGGTATGGAAAAATTTGCTCAGTAACTGCATGGCATTATAGGTCGAACCCTGCATTTCTGACAGGCCAGCTATAATGAGATTACCCAATGGATGACCAGCAAAAGCGCCAGCATCTTCAGAAAAACGGTACTGAAAGACTTTCTCATAAAACTTAGGCATATCCGACATAGCCACAAGGACATTGCGAAGATCACCTGGCGGTGTCAATTGTTGCATATTTTTTCGGAGTTCACCTGATGAACCACCGTCATCCGCCACCGTTACGATAGCAGCGATTTCCACATCTTTTGCCCGCAGACTTTTTAGAATGACAGGAATCCCAGTTCCTCCACCAATCACCGTTATCTTTGGTTTTCTCATGAACGGTTTACCGTTTCCTTTCTTCGGTCTTTGTCGCGATGCCCTTCATTAACAGGCCAAGTCTTGGATAAGTCCTGCGCCAAGCGTTTAGCAAAGGCCACACTACGGTGTTGACCACCCGTACAACCCATGGCAATAGTCAAAACAGACTTGCCTTCCTTTTGGTAACTTGGCAAAATTGGCTCAATCAAAGCCAACAAATGTTGATAAAAGTCTTCTGACTCAGGACGATTCATGACATAGTCATACACTGGTTCATCCACACCCGTTTGGTTTCTCAGTTCTGGTAGATAATAGGGATTTGGCAAGAATCGGACATCAAATACCAAGTCCGCATCAATCGGGATTCCATATTTAAAGCCGAAAGACATAACTTCGATACGGAAAGACTGGGCTTGTTCCTGATCCGAAAACTGCTCTGCAATGGTTTTACGCAGTTCACGAGGAGTAAGTTCAGTCGTATCCACCACATTTTGGCTCATATTTTTCAAAGGCGCCAAGAGCTCACGTTCTAGCTTTATTCCATCCAAAATCCGTCCATCTGCAGCTAGTGGGTGACTTCGTCTGGTTTCCTTGTAGCGCGCGACCAATTCCTTATCTGCTGCGTCCAAGAAGAGAATTTTAAAGTCCAGTTCTTCCTTGTTTTCCAACTCATCCAAAACAGCTTGAATCTCTGAGAAGAAAGAACGGCTACGCATATCCACTACCAAGGCCAACTTAGGATCGTCTTCCTTAGTTTCAACCAGCTGCAAAAACTTAGGCAAGAGAGCTGGCGGCATATTGTCAATAGTAAAATAACCCAAATCTTCGAAGGACTGAATGGCAACTGTTTTCCCTGCGCCACTCATCCCTGTTACAATCACCAAGTGAAGTTGTTTCTTTGTCATCTTTTTCTCCTTATATCAAAAGAAGTTTGGCAACACCAAACTTCAACTAGCTTATCCAATCTCTGCGATGACTTCAATTTCGACTTTTACATCACGAGGAAGACGAGCTACCTCTACTGCTGAACGAGCTGGAAATTCCTCTTTAAAGGCCGTTTGGTAAACCTCGTTAAAAGGAACAAAGTCGTTCATATCGCTCAAGAAGCAAGTTGTTTTGACAACATGGTCAAAGTCTGTTCCAGCTTCTACCAAAATAGCACCAATGTTTTTCAAGACTTGTTCTGTCTGTTCTTGGATCGTTTCTCCAACGATTTCCCCAGTTTCAGGAGAGAGAGGAACTTGACCACTAGCAAACAAAAGGTTGCCAACGATTTTTCCTTGAACATAAGGCCCGATAGCCTTTGGAGCTTTGTCTGTATGAATTGTTTTTGCCATTTTCTTTTCCTCACAATTTTTCTAAGATTGCATCCCAAGCCTCATCCATCCCTGCCTTGCTGACAGATGAAAAGAGGATGAAGTCGTCACTTGGGTCAAAGTTTAATTTCTTTTTGATTGCTGATTCGTGCTTGTTCCATTTACCACGAGGAATCTTGTCCGCCTTGGTCGCCACAATGATAACCGGAATCTCATAATACTTGAGAAATTCGTACATCTGCACATCATCTGCTGACGGGTCGTGGCGGAGATCCACCAAACTAACAACCGCACGGAGATTTTCCCTAGTTGTCAGATATTCCTCAATCATGCGCCCCCACTTTTCACGCTCTTTTTTGGAAACGCGAGCATAACCATAACCAGGAACATCCACAAAGCGCATCTTGTCGTCAATGTTAAAGAAGTTGAGAAGCTGGGTTTTCCCAGGTTTCCCTGACGTACGAGCCAGATTCTTACGGTTCAGCATGGTATTGATAAAGCTAGATTTACCAACATTTGAACGCCCTGCAAGAGCGATTTCTGGTAGTTCATCCTGCGGATAGTGGGATTTATTAGCCGCACTGAGCAAGATTTCAGCATTGTGTATATTAAGTTCCATAGTCACCTCTAGGCTGTTTCTAGGATCGGTTTATCCGTTCCATCGACAGCTTCTTTTGTGATGCGAACCAATTTCACATTTTCCTGACTCGGCACTTCAAACATGACATCTAGCATGGTTTCTTCGATAATCGAACGAAGACCACGCGCACCCGTTTTACGTTCGATGGCCTTGTTGGCAATCTCTTGAAGGGCTTCGTCGTCAAATTCCAACTCGACATCATCATAAGAAAGCAAGGTTTGATATTGTTTGACCAAGGCATTTCTTGGCTCTTTCAAGATACGAACCAGATCATCAACCGTCAATTGCTCAAGAGCCGCAAAGACAGGCAAACGTCCAATCAACTCAGGGATAATACCAAATTTTTGAATATCTTCTGCGATGATTTCTTGCATGTAAGAGCTATTTTCATCAATCGCCTTATTGTTTTGACCAAATCCGATGATTTTTTCACCCAGACGTTGTTTGACGATTTCTTCAATACCATCAAAGGCACCACCCACGATGAAGAGAATATTTTTAGTATCCACCTGAATCATCTCTTGTTGCGGATGTTTGCGTCCACCTTGAGGTGGTACGCTAGCAACGGTTCCCTCGATAATCTTGAGAAGAGCTTGTTGCACCCCTTCACCAGAAACATCACGTGTGATAGAAACGTTCTCGCTTTTCTTGGCAATCTTGTCAATTTCATCCACATAGATAATCCCACGCTCTGCACGTTCGATATTAAAGTCAGCAGCCTGCAAGAGTTTGAGGAGGATATTTTCCACGTCCTCACCTACATAACCAGCCTCAGTCAGGGCTGTTGCATCCGCAATCGCAAAAGGTACATTCAAGCTCTTAGCCAAGGTCTGAGCAAGGAAAGTTTTTCCTGAACCAGTTGGACCAATCATCAAGATGTTTGACTTCTGCAAATCCACATCTTCCGACTCTTCACGCGTATCGTGGAAATTGATACGTTTGTAGTGGTTGTAAACTGCAACTGCCAAGGCACGTTTGGCACGATCTTGACCGATTACATAGTGGTTCAAGATATGGAGAAGTTCGATTGGTTTTGGAACTTCAGACAAGTCTGCCAAGACTTCCTCAGCCAACTCCTCCCGAATGATTTCCTGGGCCAACTCCACACATTCATTACAGATAAAGGCATTGTTACCTGCGATTATTTTTTGTACTTCTTCTTGGCTTTTACCACAAAATGAGCAATAAACCATCATATCATTATTCCTAGTTGTAGGCATGATTTCCTTCCGTTCTATTCTATACTATCATTCTATCTAAAATAAGGTCATGTAAAAGGCATGAACACTATTGACCAAATTGGTAAAGGCATTTAACCAGAGCAGGACAGAAAGTCCATAACGCTTTTTACGAAAAGCCTGTGCTCCTGCAAGCAAGCAGACCAAACACAGCATGGCTGTGAAAAAACCAAATATACTACGTTCCATTAGACTTCCTTTCTCTTGCGGTATTGGATGGTAAAATCATAAGGATTTTTCTCATCTTTGGCATAGGATTTGCTTGAAACTGTCTCAAAAAGAGACAAGTTAAACTCTTCAGGGAAATAGGTATCTCCCTCCACCCGAGCATGAATTTGAGTCACAATTACTTCGTCCAAATAGGGTTCAAAAGCCTGAAAAATCTGCTTTCCACCAATAATATAGAGATTCTTTTCTTGAGCCTGATACCAGTCCAAGACAGACTGGACATCATGAAAAGTAGCAACTCCATCTATCTTTTCTTCCGAGTTACGTGTCAAAATCAAGATTTCACGTTTTGGAAGCAAGCGGCGTTCCATCCCATCAAAGGTCACACGCCCCATCAAGATAGCATGATTCAGAGTTGTTTCTTTAAAGTGTTGCAATTCTGCTGGCAAATACCAGGGCAGACGATTGTCCTTACCAATCACACCCTCTTCATCCTGGGCCCAAATAGCTACGATTTTTTTAGTCATGCTTCCATCCTTTTCACTGATAGTACTATTTTATCAAAAAACTCAAAAAAAGACTGGTTTGGAATAGCTTACAGAATAGAAAAAATCTGTAAGAAATTTCCTACAGATTTATATATTTTCTATTGTTTCTTACAAACCAGGTGCTTGTCCTAATTCTGCCGCAAGCATCCAGACTGTTTTTTCAAGGTCAGCCTTAGCTCCAACAAAGATATCATTGGTTACATCATCGCCTTCTTCGTCAGTCACATCCAACGCTTTTTGGAAAAGAGTGATGAGGTAACGATAAATTTCAAGGACACGTTCCAAACTTTCTTCTACATTGCGGAACTCTCCAACTTCTTCTTCGATTTCACTGTTTTGAAGGAACTCTGTCAATGTAGAGAATGGGCTACCTCCGAGTGTAATCAATCGTTCGCTGATTTCATCTAAATGACCATCAAGAGCATCCATGTACTCATCCATTTTTGGATGCCATACAAGAAATCCACGACCACGCATGTACCAGTGTACTTGGTGCAAAGCCACGTGGGCCACGTATAAATCAGCAACAGCTTGGTTCAATACTTCCTTTGTTTTTGCCAATGCTACTGGCGCTGTTTTTGTTAATGATGCTACATCTTTTACTGCTTCTTTTTTCAATTCTACCATTTTCTTTACCTCGTTCATTATTTTTTGCAACCACTTCTTAATGATTACTATCTTAGTATACCACTAAGAAAAACCAATAGCAAGTCAAATGACCCACATGAGAAAAGTTGCAATAGACTGATAATTTAAGAATTTTTTAGAGAATATTAGAGTCAATTTCATGTCTATTTTTTAATAAAGAAAAGAAAAAGAATATACAAACTTCTAGCAAACTGAATAAGAACTATTAAATTGTACAGTGTATTATTGAACTACGATATTTCTTAAATAGACTGTCAACAAAAAATCTATTTTTATTTTATAGAAACTTAAAAGTAGGGGAAGTGTCTTCAACTACGACATTATCATCTTGATCAGCATCTTATACTCAATGAAAATCAAAGAGTAAACTAGGAAACTAGCCGAAGGCTGCTCAAAGTACATCTTTGAGGTTGCAGATAAAATTGACGAAGTCAGCTCAAAACACTGTTTTGAGGTTGTGGATAGAACTGACGAAGTCAGTAACCATACGCACGGCAAGACTACGTTGACGTGGTTTGAATTTGATTTTCAAAGAGTATTAACTGCGACAAAATAAAGAAAAAAGGGATGCAATTTTCTTGCACACTCCTTTCTCAAACTTATATCTTAATACCAAACGCTGACGTCAACACGACCACGAATTCCTTTTAAGTATTCAGACGAAGTATATTGCCATCCTTTTTCACCTGAATAATGAGGATTTGTCCAATCAAGTGCATCCGTATAGGCTGCTACCCAGTTAACATGTTGCAAAATATCAGGATGATTCAAACGAGTTTGCAAAAGTTGACGGTAGCTATAAACATTCACATTTTGATAACCAGCCTGTTTCATTGTTACCATATATTTGTTGATAATCTTGACCCAGGTTCCAGTATCACTTGGAGCTCTTTTGCTCTTATTGCCATATTCCCAGTTCTCAACATCGTAGTAGATAGGATAAGACAAGTTCATCTTGTATTTTTTCAAGAGTTCAATGGTTTGATTAGCATCATTCTCAGCATCAGTCTCATTTTCAGCATAAGTATAAAGGTAAACACCGTAAGGAATTCCAAGACGGTTTAACTCCTTAATATTATGAGCCAATTCCTTGTCCTCAGTTCCACTATAGCCCAAACGAACAATGACTCCATCAACGCCATTATCATCGATGACCTTTTTCCAGTCACTGATACGACCATTGTGCTCACTGACATCGATGACCTTTTTAACTTGATCAGTCCCAACTTGTTCTTCACGATGGTTAAAGAAATAACGTCTGCCATTTCGGTGAACCCAGCCAACATTCAAGTCTTTCTTTTCTTTTAACTCACCTGAGTCAGAAAAAATATAGCGAGCATCATTCATGACTAATTCACCAGTCGCCATAGCACCACTTTCTGTCAAATAGTAGTTACCCTGCCACTCATCTTTAGCCATGTAACCCCACTTCTTGAAATAGTACCACTTTCCGTCTACCTTTTGCCACTCTTGATTTGCATAAGAACCATCGGACTTGAGATAGAAGTAAGATGAATAGGCTGGATCATAAAGCCATTCATTTTGCATCATGGCACCTTGACCATTCAAGAAATAATTTCCCTGCCATTGACTTTTAGCCATATAGCCCCACTTCTTAAAATAGTACCATTTACCTCCAACAGCGTACCATTCCTGGTTAGCATAAGAACCATCGGACTTGAGGTAAAACCAATTCTTATAGGCATTATCATAAACCCATTCATTCTTAGCCATATAACCACCTGATTTTAGGTAGTAATTGCCCTGCCACTCATTTTGAGCATAACGACCGTCTGACTTAATATAAAACCAAGCCTTATAGTAGTTATCAAAAATCCACTCACTCTTTGCTTTGGAACCATCAGCCTTTACATAATAATCCCCCTCCCAGTGGGCAGAAGCAGTGGTCTTTACTCCTGCGCTCGTTTGAGTTTTATTAGAAGACTGATTTTGCTCTGAACTACTTGAAACTGTCCTTGCATCCTGCGAAGTTTTTGCTACTTCAGTTTCATTTGCAGCTACATGACTAACTGCCAAGACTAGCAAAAAGATACTTGCTAATCCAATTTTTCCAATCTTTGTTTTCAATCTTTCCTCTCCTATAAAAAATGGAACAGACATCTGAATGCTGTTCCACCTAGCTTTTGCTACTGATTATTTTACAAAGTCAAGCAAAGCCAAGAAGCTTTCTGCTTCAAGTGACGCACCACCTACAAGGGCACCGTCAACGTCTGGACAAGCCATGTATGAAGCAACGTTTTCAGGTTTAACAGAACCACCGTATTGAACACGAACTTTGTCTGCAACTTCTTGACCGAAGTCAGCAGCTACAACGTCACGAACAACTTTACACATTTTTTGTGCATCGTCTTGTGAAGCTGATTTACCAGTACCGATAGCCCAGATTGGCTCATAAGCGATAACTGAGGCAGCAACTTGTTCAGCAGTCAATCCAGCCAATGCAGCAGATACTTGAGCACCTACGAATTCAGCAGCTTTACCAGCTTCGTAAGTTTCAAGTGACTCACCACAACAGATGATTGGAAGCATACCGTTCGCAAAGATTGCTTTTGCTTTTTTGTTGATATCTTCGTCAGTTTCATGGAAGTAGTCACGGCGTTCTGAGTGACCGATAACAACGTAGTCAGTACCGATTTCTTTCAAAACTTGTGGGCTAGTTTCACCAGTGAAAGCACCTGCATTTTCAAAGTAGCAGTTTTGAGCAGCAACTTTAAGGTTTGAACCTTTTGCAGCAGCAAGAACAGTTGTCAAATCAAGAGCTGGAGCAGCGATACCTGCTTCAACAAGATCTGATGAAGGAAGTTTTGATGCAACTGCTTCAACGAACGCTTTAGCTTCTTCTGGATTTTTGTTCATTTTCCAGTTACCAGCGATAAATGGTTTACGTGACATTTCACATACCTCTTTTTTCAATTTATTTTCTATTTATTTTATCACAATTAGACTCAGCTTGCAAATCTTACTCGGATTTCAAGCCTGCTTACATGGATTAATCTCTCCAGAGATCCATGGCATTTCTGAAATCTGCCGATACCTGTGTCAACTGAGGATTGTTTGCTTCTCTCTCTGCCCGCTTAGCCTCGATTTGAGCCACACTTTTGATACCTTCATGTCGCCAATTTCTCAAAATCGCCTGGATGTACTTCCAGTTTGGTTTTCCATTCAAAACAGCTTCACGAAGAGCTTCCTTAATCAAGTCAGCACTGGTTCCATCTTCCTTTAGTGTCTTGGTCAAATCCTCAATTTCAAAAGGGGTCAACAGGCGTCCCAACTCCTGCTGAAAAGTTTCCACCAAATCCTTAAGATGATTTTGAGGGGTCAACTGGTTTGAACTCGAATGAGTAGCACCAAGCAAGTCATCCAAACGTTCCAAGGCCAAACTGGTATCAAAAAGCAATTCGATTTCGCCATTCAATTCGATAGTACGATACTGAAGTAGTCCCCTCTCCGTCAGATTGGAAATGGACTGGTTGACATCTGAAATTTCCTTGCCAATCCTGTCAGCAATCTGGCTTGGAGACATTTCTTCCAAACCCGTTGTATTTTGCAAATAGAAAAATTGCCAGACTAGAAAATCATCGCTGGAAGGAAAGAGTTCCTTAAAATGCAAGAGCAGGGCACTCGGTAAAACCAAGGTCCCTGATTTAAAAGCGTCTAAATATGTCATAATACCTCTTATAAATACCCAAATGCAGATGCATCATCTTCTATTTTTCTCCAGTCAAAAGGTGTCTCCTGATAGACTGCATAATTCACCCAGTTACTGAAAAAGAGGGCTGCTGATGAAGACCAACAAAGACAAGGTATCTGGTTGACATCATCATCCTTAAAATAATTTTCTGGAATATGTGGGTCTAAACCTGCGTCACGATCTCGAAAATACTCTTTTGCCAAGGTATCACGGTCATATTCCAAATGCCCAAAACTATAAATTTCTCGTAAATCACGACTGGCCAAAATAGAAACCCCAACCTGAGGTCCTTCTGATAAAATTTCAAGATTGGTCTTGTTTAAGACCTCTTCCTTAGAAATCTCCGTGTGCCGTGAATGAGGGGATACATAGCTATCATCAAAGCCTCTAAATAGAAGGTGACCCTCTTTTAGGGTGTCCTGAGGATAAATACCTGATAGCTTACTGTCCATCTGGTATTTTTCTACCCCATAACGCAGATAGAGTCCCGCCTGAGCCCCCCAACAGATATGAAGGGTCGAATAGACATGGGTCTTGGACCACTCAAGCACCTGGCTAAATTCCTCCCAATAGTCCACTTCCTCAAATGGTAAATGCTCAACTGGAGCACCTGTGATAATCATCCCATCAAAATACTCGTCCTTAACTTCAGGAAAAGTTTTATAAAAGGTCTCCATGTGCTCTGAACGAGTTGTCTTAGAACGATGGCTTTCCATATAGAGAAAATCAATATCCAGTTGCAGGGGTGTATTAGCCAAATGGCGCAACAACTGTGTCTCTGTGACCATTTTCTGTGGCATGAGATTTAAAATTAAAATCTTCAAAGGACGGATATCTTGGTGGGCCGCACGTTGATCATCCATGACAAAGATATTCTCTGTCCGTAAAATCTCAACAGCTGGTAGTTTTTTATCAATTCGAATCGGCATAACCCTCTCCTAACTGTACTCTTTCAGGAATAATTGCATATGTTTGAAACTCTTCGAAAATCTCTTCAAACCGCGTCAACGTTTCCTTGCCGTAGATATATGTTA
>NZ_AEDU01000002.1 GCF_000148525.1 Streptococcus mitis SK564 | reverse complement strand
TGCCTGGCTCACTTGGATATTTCGGAATCTCATTACCTTCTTTATCTTTGAAGAATGTATTTACTTTTTCGTAGACGTGTTCTGTATCTCCATTTGGCAGTTTCTTCGTTTCTACGAAGCGGTAACCTGGGATATCTTTCTTAGGTTGTTCGCCGTCTTCTCTTGGATAATTTGGAATAGATACTTCTTTACCATTTGAATCAACTGTCACATAAGACGTTGTAATCTTAGTATAGTTGATTGGGGTATCTTGACTCGGATCAGTTGGTAATGTTGGTGGCACATAACCTTTAGTTGGATCTTCTGGATCAACTGGTTTCAACGGATTTCCATCTTTATCTCTTGGAATGTAACCTGGAACATAAGGAATTACAATATCTTCTGTTGGTACACCCGGTTTAGTTGGATCACCGTTTGGATCATTTGGATAATCAATACGTGGAGGATTTGTTTGTCCTGGCACGTTTAGAATCCAGGCTCCAAGTTTCTTATAGACAACTTTTTGAATGATATCTTTGTCTTCAGCCTTAACAGTTTGATCCTTGGTAGATGCCTCAATATCTCCACTTACTGCAATATAACCTTTAACAAATGGAAGTTTATTACCAGAAAGAACATCAATTGTAGCTTCTTTCCATTCCCCGTAAGTAACTTCACCTGTCACCAAGTTCACCTTAGCATCACGAGTAAATTTAACTGATGAAGTCACAGAAGTAGTAACCTCTTTACCATCTCCATCAACATAAGTAATTGTACGAGTTACTTCTTCTGAAGTTGTCAATTCCTTAACGCTTTCAGGCCATACTGGTGAATTTGGATCCTCTGGATCAATTGGTTGACCTGGAACTGGTATCACATCACTTGGAATAACTGGAACAAGGCGTGGTTGAACAGTAACAACAAATTTTTGAATAGCTTTTGTATCATTATCAAATGATTGCTTGCTGCCATCAGCTTTTGTAAACTCGTCAGACACAAGTTCGTAGCCAAGTTTTTTCAGTGCGTTGATACGTTCTGCAGTAGAGTAGTTCATTTCAGAACCAGAATCACCTTGAAGGATATCCACTTCACCAAGAATTATTCCGTTAGTATCTTTGTAAGTTACAGTTGCAACTTGTGTATCAGACTTCACTTCATAAACAGTTGGTGTATACTTAGCTTTCGCTACAGCGCCATTAGTATCCTTACGTACAATAGTTACTCCTGTTGCAGTTCCAACGAAATCTTTATTTGGTGTGAAGGTTACCTTACCTGTTGCATCAACAGTATACGTTCCTTCGTTTGGAACTGTTTTACTTGTTGTACCATCTTCAAATGTAGCAGGAACAGTATTGTCCATTGGTACATCTTTATGACCAGGTACAAATGTTGGTGTACCAGATTGAAGAGTGTTCTTAGGACCTGTAGAACTTGTATCCACACCTGTTGGTGTAACTGGTGTTACAGTTGGAGTGTAACTTGACTCAACAGTTGTACCATTTGTAGGATCTGTTACAACTACTTTAGCTGGGTCTGGTGTGCCAACGAAGTCTTTATTTGGCGTGAAGGTTACTGTACCAGTTGGATCGATTGTATATGTACCGACTGTCTTACCATCCTTAGTAGCTGGGATAGTTGTTTCCTCAGTTCCAACGAACTTAGCTGGATTATCTGTTGTTGGTTTCAACTCAGTTCCATCAGCATGTTTATATGTTGGAGTACCTGTCTGTGTCTTACCTTGTATATCAGTTGATGTAGCAGGTGTTGTAGTTGGAGCTACTGGTGTATAAATAACATACACTGTACTATCAGTTGACTCGTTTGTTACCTCAAGACTTGTAACAGTTTTCTTATCATAAGTATAATTAGCTACTTCTGGAGAAACTACTGCCTCAAGAGTTTGTGCTGCTGACCAGTCAGTGTATTCCACATTTCCTGTTACCAAGTTAATGCTTGCGCTACGTGTGAAGGTTACTGTTTGAACTTTATCAGCTGTTACTTCTTTACCATTTTCATCGTTGTAGCGGTACTTGATTGTACGAGTAACTGTCTTAGTTAACTCAAGATTTTCTGCAGTACTTGGCCATACAGGTGAGTTTGGATTTTCTGGATCCACTGGTTGTCCTGGAACAGGTTTCTCATCATTTGGAGTCACAGGTTCCACACGTTGTTTAACTATTACCGTAAAGTTTTGATTCACCGCTGTGTCGTTATCAAAAAGCTTATCAGCTGTCGTTGCTACAATGAAACCATCTTCTACTAACGTATAGCCAGCTTTTTCAAGAGCTGCAATTGCTTTTTCACGATTAACAAAGTCGATAGTTCCTTTATAAACACCCTCTACTGTCTCAACAGCTGCTTCTGGAATTTTAGCTGAATCTATAGCAACTTCTGCACCAGTTGTCACATCATAGTAAGAAATAGTTGCTGTTTGAACATTCTTTCTATAAGTATATGTCACAGTAGTTTGCTCATTTGTAACCTTACCTGAAACCTTCTTAGTACCTTCATCAACCTGACCGTTTGTTGTTTCCACTTTAACAAGAGTGTAACCAGGAATTTCTTTTGGTTCAGTTGTAAACGGAGTCGTCACTTTTTCGTTATTTACTGGAGTTGTTGAAGGAGAGATAACGTTACCCTCTTCATCCTTATACTCAACAATGACTGTTCCATCTTCAGCAACAACAGTTGGAGTGTAATTAGTTGTTACAGTAGTACCGTTGATATCTGCAATTTGTACACGTACTGGTGTAGCTTTGCCTGTAAATTCTTCAGTTGGTTGGAATGTAATGACATTAGTTGTTTTATCAAGAGTGTAAGTTCCTTCACCATCAACCGTAACTGTGGTTACAGAATTTCCATTCGCATCAAGAAGTGTCAAAGTACTCTTATCAAGAGCTACTGATTTTGGTTGACCATCTTCACCTAATACCTCAGATGTTTCTCCTTTAGCGAAGTTCAATGTTGTAGCATCTGTATCAGGGGTGTCAAAAACAATTTGTGACGTTTGCGCTTGACCTTGCTTACCAACTGTCGCTGATTCTTTAGCTGTTGGGGCTACAGGAACTACTGTTGGAGTATAAGTAGCTGTACCTGTGATGACTGTTGATTCACCTTTTTCATTAGTAATAGTAGCTGATGCTTGAACTGTTACTGGTGCTGGTGTTCCTGTATAAGTTGCAACTGGTTGGAATGTTACTACACCTTTTGTTGAATCAATTGTATATGTACCAACATTTTCAACAGTAACTGAAGTTGCAGTCGTTGGATTTCCAGTAGCTGGATCTACAAGTTTGTAATTTGATACTGGAGCACTATCATCTGATGATGAGAATCGTGGTGTTTCTGACTGCTGTTCACCTTGGATATTCTTAGATGTTACATTTTCACCAGTAATCGTGATTGGTCTTACAGTTGGTTTATAAGTAGCTGTTGCTGTCTCACCATTTGAGTCTGTTGCTTGAACAGTTACTCCTGTTCCTTCTTCAGTAAATGTTGGGACTGGTACAAAGGTTACAACACCTGTTTTTGGATCAATTGTGTATGTTCCTTCATTTGCAATTGTAACACTAGTAGTTGGTTGCATCGTTGTTGGATCAATCAACTGACGTGTTGCAATCGTTACTGATGGATCTGATGTTTTAAATTCTGGTGTTCCAGTTTGTGTTTTACCTTGAACGTCTGTAGATGTTGCATTTTCAGCTGTTATAGTTACATCTGTGACAGTTGGAGTGTAAGTAGTCGTTACAGTAGTACCATTTGCATCTGCAATACGTACATTAACTGGTTTTGTAACAGTTCCTGTGAATGTTGCAACTGGTTGGAATGTAATAACATTTGTCGCTTTATTCAGTGTATAAGTTCCCTCATTTTCAACTGTTACAGACGTTACAGCATCACCGTTTGCATTAAGAAGAGTTACTGATGCTGTATTAAGATCAACAGATTTTGTTGTATTTGCATCAATAGCAACTGTTCCTTTAGCAAAGTTCACAGTTGTATCATCTGTATCTGCTGCGTCAAACTTAATAGCAGAAGTTTGGGCTTTCCCTTGAGGTCCAGTTGTTTGAGACGCTACTGCGGTTGGTGTTACTGGAACTACTGTTGGTGTGTAAGTAGCTGTCGCAGTTGCAGTAATATTAGCATTGTTAGCATCTGTACCTAAAATTGCAGTTAGTTTAACAGTTACTGGAGTTGCTGGTCCTGTGAATGTTGGAAGTGGTTTAAAGGTTACAACACCTGTTGCTGGGTCAATTGTATAAGTTCCCTCATTTGCAACTGGTAAAGTATCAACTAGACTACCATCAGCTGCAACCAACTTAGCTGGTGATGTTGCACTTGGTGAGATGGTTGAACCATCACCTACAGAAGTAAAGGTTGGTGTTCCCGTTTGAGTAGCTCCTTGGATATCAGACGATGTAGCATCGTGACCTTTAATCGTATCCTTAACCGTAATGGTGTAAGTTGTTTTAGCTACAGACGAACCTGCACCTGAATCTGTACCTGAATCTGTACCATCCAAAGTAGCCGTAACAGCATTTCCGTTACTATCAATCACATCTACAACAACTGTATACACACCCACTTCTGATAAAACATAATTACTAGCTAATGTGTAAGCTGCAGCATCTGTCTTTGTATCATATACTTTTTGAGCTCCAGATGGTGATGTTACTGTCAAAGGAGTAATGTAAGTCGTTTTATTATGAGCAGTATCTTCTTTATCTGCAATCGTAACTGCAGCTTGTGCCGCATTACGAAGATCAACAGTTGTTCCCTTAGTTGATTCATAGCTTGTTGATATTGCAGTTGGTTTTGTGTTGATGATAGTTGCAACATCTGTATTAGTAGCTTTACGACCTCGAATTTCACCGCCAAATCCTGATGAAGTCATGATATTCCATGATTGATCTCCAAGTTTAGTAGCTGTCACAGTAGAGCCATCAGAAGCAGTCCATGCATCTTTAAACTTATCATAAGTTACTGTCACAGACATACCAGCTGCTGATGTGGTATTCTTACTTGCTACTGTCGTTGGATGACGAGTTACTTCGCCAACACTTTTAATCGTACCATCAGCTGTGAACGTACGTGTATAACTGTAGATATAAAAATTTTCCGAACCATCTTCTTGAGCTTCTGTATAAACTTGTCGTTTAGTCAAAGTATACGTTCCGTCTGCATTCGTTTTTTGAACCGTTGCATAAGACTCTGGCAGTTCCCAATGCCCAGTTGTTGAGCTCAGTGTAGCTTCATGAGTTGTATTATCTACATCTGTAAGTGTTACTTTATTACGTAGGAAAGTACTCTTGATATTTTCAGTGATTGCTTCAACCTTGATGTTATCCACTCCAGCTGTCGCAGTTGCAGCTTGTGTAACAGGAACATTAATTTTTTCACCTACTGTACCCAAATTTGTGCCTACTGCTGCAGCCGTATTGGTTGTCGTCACTGCATTACCATCTACATCTTCTCCTGATGCAACTACAACCCAACTTCCATTTTGATTTTGAAGAACAGTCTTCGTTCCATCTGGCATGGTAACTACAGCGTTTGTTGCACCTTTAGAAATAGTCACAGGTACAGTCTCTGAGTAAGTTTCAATATTCAAAGCTTCTACTTTTGGTTTAACGGTAACTGTTAGACCTGCTTGCGTTTCTTGCCCTGATTGAATCCATTGTTCTTTATTTCTAGGACTGTTATAATCTTTCGCATAAGTCGCTACATAATAAACCCCTGCTTCTGTTAATGTACCAGATAGCTTCCCAGGTGCATTATAAGTTGGTTGACCATTAACATCAATAAGCTGAGCTTTGTTGTCTGGATCCATCTGATAGTTAACTCCTGGAATCGTTGTATCACTATCTGTTAGAATACGATTTCGATTATCTGTATTAACTCCAGCAACCCCTGTTGTTGCTGTACGATATGTTTGCCGAATAGTAGTGCTCGTCCCATCAGCTTTTGTATAAGGTACATTCCCACCTTGACCACGAAGTGTACGAGCTCCCGATGCATCTTGATACTTGATATCAATGTTAATATCATCTCCAACCGTCCGTTCATAGACTGCATCATCAGTTTTTATAACAGGTGGAGTTGTATCCATCCATCCAATCCATCCCATACGCATATTCTGGAAAGTCGTTGTAAGAGTTGCTCCTGTTTTACTATTTGTAAACGTCACTGTTGTACGTGTATCATATACCCCATTTTCAATGTTGGCTGTGATGATTCCCTCTATAACATCATTTTCTGCATCATATGTTAAACCAGGTGGTAAGTTTTTTCCTGGATCCACTTTAGTTACAGACCAGCCTTTAGCAGCTGCGTCAGCTGTTACACCGAAACGAGATTTAAATCCAGGGATATACACACGATCAATTCCTTGTTCATATGCTAACTTATAGATTTCCGTCGCAAGGAACTCATATCCTCCTTGATTCGAGAATACAGTCGCAGAACTTGAAGAAATAGTACTACCACTTGGACGAAGCTTCCCCCTCCACATCGGAGCTTCAAGAGCCAACTTTTTAGCCATTTCTGGAGTTAGTGGATAATCCATACGTCCTTTATTGTTATGACCAATTGTTACAGGATCTGAAAACATACCGTTTTTAGGATCGCGATCCTCTCCGTCACGCTGGTTAGAATAGACAACAACTTCTAATCCTTCAGCCGAGCCATTTACAGTAGTGTAGTTGTTTAATTCACCTGATCCTCCAGACGTTTTCCCCTCTGCATTAAAAACATAGATATCTTTACCTGTCGCATTTTCAGGTGTCACAACCCCTGATGCATGAGTAGTACGTGTACCATTTGCATTGACGGTTGATTCAGCGTAGAAATCTTGTGCTGCCAACGCTACAGCAAACTTCCCATCACGACCAATTCCTGCTTTTTTCAGTTCACTATAAACCGCAAGGATAGACTCATTCAAGCGTGAAAGTTGAGCATTCACTTGTTCCTTTGTGACACTCTTATCAGCTAAAAGTACTTTTGATTCGTTAAGTACAGCTTGGTTCTTGGCTACCGCCGCTTCAATTGCTGCTCGACTCTCTTCTGCTACTTCCTTCTTACGAAGTTCTGTAACCGCAAGTGTATTGGTTACATCTGCTTCTGATGTAACTTTATCGAGTTCCGATTTAGCTTCTGAAAGAGCTTTTTCAGCTGGAGTAGCTTTCTTTTCAACTTCTTCTTTAGCCGTCTTATCCTTACCAGCCTGTTCTTTCTCTAGTCCTAGTTTGTTTGATTCAGTTACAACTGTTCCCAATGCAGAAAGAATCTCTTTTTGAACATTTACCTCTTCTTGCTTGGCAGCTTCATTTGCCAAAACAGCTTTCGCAGTAGCTAAAGCTTCACGAACATTGGCTACAACTGAGGCATCCGCATACTTAGCATTTGATAATGCAGACTCTAAATTGGAAATACTCATTTCAAGAAGTGACTTATTTGCTTTAACTTCTTCTTTCTTAGGTGTTTCAGCTGTCTTTTCTGTCAACTGAATATTACTTTCTCCCAATTCTGGAGAAGTATTTCCTACTTTCTGAATATTTTCTTTGGAATCTGAAACTGGATTTTGTTCAGCCGCTGAAACCACTCCATTTCCAAGAAACATCAAACCAGCCGCAATAGCTACCGATGCCGCACCGAAACTATACTTACGAATACCGTAACGTATATACTTTTCCGTTCTAAAATCTTGCTGTTTTCCCTTCATTAGACTTAGAACCTCCTTTATACATGTTTTTTAATATTGAATTGAAATATGCAGACAAATAAAAAGCCCCCCCCCCCTTAAATTTTTTAGTAATATTAAGAGGTTATCATCTTAAAAAGGGTTGCCCGATAATTATCAATGTCACTTAATATTGTATCATGCGAATATTATTAATTCAAGTTTCATGTCTATATATTTATTGTTTCAATCCACTATACCTGATAATATTTCCTTTCGCTTCCAGAGCTTTCTATAGAAAAAAACGCCACATGGGCGTTTTCCTGTTCTTATGGTTTGATACGATGCAACATACGTGGGAATGGGATAGCTTCACGGATGTGTTTTGTTCCTGCTGCGAAGGTGACCATACGCTCGATACCGATACCAAATCCTCCATGTGGAACTGTACCGTATTTACGAAGGTCAAGGTAGAATTCATACTCTGTACGATCCATGCCAAGTTCATCCATCTTAGCAACTAATGCATCGTAGTCTTCCTCACGCATAGACCCACCGATGATTTCTCCATAACCTTCTGGAGCAAGCAAATCTGCACAAAGCACGCGCTCTGGATTTCCAGGAACTGGTTTCATGTAGAAGGCCTTGATAGCTGCTGGGTAGTTCATGACAAATGTTGGCACACCAAAGTGGTTTGAAATCCAAGTTTCATGTGGTGAACCAAAGTCATCACCATGCTCAAGATGTTCATAGTCAGCGTCTTCATCATTTTCATGCTCTTGCAAGAGGTCAATGGCTTGATCGTAAGTGATGCGTTTGAATGGCTCTGCAATGTAGCGTTTCAAGAGTTCTGTATCACGTTCCAAAGTTTCCAAGGCTTGAGGCGCACGGTCAAGAACACCTTGTAGAAGAGCTTTCACATAAGCTTCTTGCAAGTCAAGCGACTCATCATGTGTCAAGTATGAGTACTCTGCGTCCATCATCCAGAACTCAGTCAAGTGACGGCGCGTTTTTGATTTTTCAGCACGGAAAACTGGACCAAAGTCAAAGACACGACCAAGAGCCATAGCACCAGCTTCTAGGTAAAGTTGACCTGATTGGCTCAAGTAAGCTGGCGTTCCAAAGTAGTCAGTTTCAAAGAGTTCTGTTGAATCTTCTGCCGCATTTCCTGAAAGAATTGGGCTATCAAACTTCATGAAACCGTTCTTGTCGAAGAACTCATATGTTGCATAGATGATAGCGTTACGAATTTGCATCACAGCTACTTGCTTACGAGAACGGAGCCATAAGTGACGGTTGTCCATCAAGAAGTCTGTTCCGTGTTCTTTTGGTGTGATTGGGTAGTCTTGAGATTCACCAATTACTTCGATGTCTGTAATGTCCAACTCATAACCAAACTTAGAACGTTCGTCTTCTTTGACAATACCTGTCACATAAACAGACGTTTCTTGGCTCAAACGTTTGATAACATCAAACTTCTCAAATCCTACTTCTTCACCAAATTTTTCTACAAAGTTTGGTTTAAAGGCCACACCTTGGAAGAAGGCAGTTCCATCGCGTAATTGCAAGAAGGCGATTTTCCCTTTTCCTGATTTGTTGGCAACCCAAGCGCCAATCGTCACTTCCTGACCAACATAGTCTTTTACATCAATAATCGTTACACGTTTTGTCATTATTTTTCCTTTTCTTTTTTTGTTCTTTATGGCAAACCACTTCTATATTGTTCCCATCTGGGTCAATCACAAAAGCAGCATAGTAAATCGGATGCTCACTACGATAACCAGGAGCCCCATTGTCTCGCCCACCTGCCTCTAAGCCAGCCTCATAACAAGCTTGAACCTCTTCCTTATCTTCTGCTAAGAAAGCAAAGTGAATAGGATCTTGTGTCCCCTGAGCCAGCCAAAAATCACCACCAGGATGAGGGCTGTTTGGGGCAAGAAAACTGATTAGAGAAGTAGTCTTAAAAGCTAATTTATAGCCCAAAGGGGCAAGAAAACTCCTATAAAATCCTTCTGAAATTTGTAAATCCTTTACCTTAATTTCAAAATGATCAATCATTCTCACTCCCCATAAATGCTTTCAAGCGTTTAACTGCTTCTTTAAGCGTATTTAGGTCTGTCGCATAGCTGAGACGAACATTTTCTGGCGCTCCGAATCCTGCTCCTGTTACCAAGGCCACTTCGGCTTCTTCTAAGATAGCAGTTGTAAAGTCTGTCACATCCGTGTAGCCTTTCATCTCCATGGCCTTTTTGACATTTGGAAAAAGATAGAAGGCCCCTTGCGGTTTGACCACTTCAAATCCAGGCACTTCTGCAAGGAGGGGATAGATGGTATTGAGACGTTCTTCAAAAGCCTGACGCATGCTTTCTACAGTATCTTGCTCACCTGATAGAGCCTCAACTGCTGCATACTGGGCTACTGCTGACGGGTTTGAGGTTGTTTGACCTGCAACCTTGGACATGGCAGCGATAATGTCTGCTTCTCCGACAGCATAGCCAATCCGCCAACCAGTCATAGCATAGGTTTTAGACACACCATTGATGACCACTGTTTGCTTGCGAATCGCTTCGGCTAGGCTAGAAATCGGTGTGAATTCATGACCATTGTAGACCAAGCGCCCATAGATATCATCTGCCAGGATGAGAATATCCTTTTCTACAGCCCAGTTTCCGATTGCCAAGAGTTCCTCACGGGTGTATATCATACCTGTCGGATTAGATGGTGAATTCAGCACCAAAACCTTGGTCTTGTCTGTGCGAGCTGCTTCTAACTGCTCTACGGTCACCTTAAAGTGATTATCTTCCTTAGCAGGAACAAAGACTGGTACTCCTTCAGCTATCTTGACCTGGTCTCCATAACTGACCCAGTAGGGGGTTGGGATGATAACTTCATCACCTGGATTAACCACGGCCATAAAGAAGGTATAGAGAGAATATTTGGCTCCCGCAGCGACTGTCACTTGATTTGGCGCTACAGAATAGCCGTAAAAGCGCTCAAAATAGGTATTGACTGCTGCCTTAAGTTCTGGCAGACCTGAGGTTACTGTATAAAAAGAAGCACGCCCATCTTGAATCGATGCAATGGCGGCATCTTGGATATTTTTTGGAGTAGTGAAATCTGGCTCGCCTAAGGTTAGAGACAAAATATCTCTGCCCTCAGCCTTCAGTGCTTTGGCATGGGCTCCAGCAGCCAAGGTCACACTTTCTTCCATTTCTAAAACACGCTTGGATAATTTCATAGGCCCTCCTTATTGACCAATGCTCCTGTTTCAAAATCTACTAGATAAAAATTAGTTCCTGACTTGACTTCCCAGATTGGCTTGTCTTGATAACGGCCAAAGGTAATCTTGTCAATCTCGCCAGCTCCTTTTTCTTTAGAAACAGCTTCTGCTTTTTCTTGTGAAACACCCTGATTTAGCTGATAAACGTAAATCTTATGGTCATCTTTTCCAATCAGAACAGCAAGTGCTTCTTGCTGTTTATTACGACCAAGAACGCTGTAATAAGATTCCAAGCCATTATATAAATCAACCTGATCAGCCTGCTCTAATTCTGCATACTGCTGAGCTAATTTTTCTCCTTCACTTTTAGCTGTTTGATAGGGTTTCATGCCGAGAGAAACCAGATACAGAAAGGAAGCACTGATAACCACAAACAAAATCGTCATCCCTAGACCATACTGCCACAGTAGATTATTTTTTGCTTTGTTTTGTCTTTTTTTCACTCGTCTATTTTACCATCTATTGGGCTTTATTACAAGTGAATATAGGAACAATCGCATTTTATTTCTTCCTTCAAACAAAACAGATTTTTCTTGTTTAAAACTTGGCAAGAAAAGTAAAGACATCTCCAAAATCAACCTATTAAAAAACCTGAGCTTGGCACTCAAGTTTTCGTAAGTTTTTTTTGATCTATGGAATCACTTTATCATCGATTCTTTTAGCCATTTTTCCTAAAAAGATAGGCAGTAGAAGGCTAATCATGACTAAAAAGAATCCTAGATAAAGAAATGTTACCACAAAGCCTAAATTGTCAATCAACCACCCTGTCAGTGGGAAGAAGACAATCATACTCAGACTAAACATCATAGAATAGACACTCAGCATGGTTGCCCTTACTTCACTTGGGAGGCGCTCTTGCAAATCATTGTCAAAAATCGGCTGAAAAAGAGCATATAGAGCATTACTAATCAAATAAATCAAAATATAGATTAGAGGTGTTCCAAAGTAGGACAGCATATAGGTGACGCCAGTCAGCAGCACGAGGATAGGGAAAAGCTTCAAGGCAGCATATTTCTTTCCAATCTTACTCGCTAGATAGACTGCGACGATATTCAAGAGACTACCAAGTAGCATAACTGCTGAAATTTGCCAACTACTTAAATCTGGTAACTGATTTTGATAGTAAAAATAAAACATGCACATGAGTACTCCGACAATCTGAGACAAAATCATCCAGTTGAACAGCATGGGATTTCGCTTCAACTCATCCTTAACAGTCCAAATAATCTGTTTCATGGTCACACTATCAGCTTTTTCTAGCTTGACACTGGGTTCTTTCAGCATCCAAATCAGGAAAAGAACTATGATAGAAGTCGCAATCATGATATAGTAGGTCAGGTGCAATTGACCATGGACAAAAAATCCCGCTAAAACGGTCCCCAAAGACCGAGTTCCTTCTGCCACTCCTGATATGAAACTTGAAATGGATAGATAGCGTTCTTTTAGTCCAGCCTCTACAGCCGAGTCATAGACCATTGCTGCGCTTGTGCCTGAATCAAAATTATAAGACAAGGCACTTACCGCCATAGCTAGTGCATAAATCCAAAAATTTCCCTGCCCAACCAACATAAGAATAGAAGACACAATCCCTGCTATTCGACTTAAATAAAGGTTGGTCTTATAGGAATAGCGGTCAGCTAACATTCCAGATGGAATTTCACAGAGAAGACTGGTCGCATGAAAGATACTCTCCAGAAGTCCAATCTGCCAAAGAGACATGCCGTTTTGACTGAGAAAGAGAATCCAAAAACTGGTAATCCCTAAAAATGCAAAAAACTCAACTCCGGCCATCAGGCCAATATTTTTCCGATAATTTCTTATTAACATCTTTTCTCCTTAACAAGTGTATTATTATTTCTTTTGTCCGTCACTTGTTAATCTTTGCCTTACATGATCTCCACCCCTTTTAGAAGCATTCTTCAATGCCATTATTGTTCCTTTAATGATTTATGAAATGATACCGGAAAATAGCTGTTCTGCGGTTTCTATTGCGAGTTTTCTTGTTTATTTTAGCACTTATGTCATCATATTACAAGAGAATGTTAGAATACTCTTCGAAAATCAAATGCATTCCAGTCGCAAGTAACTAGAGTTTCTGAAATTTTACAATTTTCAAATAAACTCTGAGCAAATTTCTTGCAAGTCCTTTTGTTTTGTTGTAATATATTTTATAACAACGAGAAAATTCTCGTAAATTTAAAGAAAAAGGAGACATATCATGTCTAAAAAAGTCTTATTTATCGTCGGATCCCTACGCCAAGGTTCTTTCAACCACCAAATGGCCCTCGAAGCTGAGAAAGCACTTGCTGGTAAAGCGGAAGTTAGCTATCTTGATTATTCAGCTATCCCTCTCTTCAGCCAAGATTTGGAAGTTCCAACACATCCAGCTGTAGCTGCTGCTCGTGAAGCAGTTCTCGCTGCGGATGCTATCTGGATCTTCTCTCCAGTCTACAACTTCTCTATCCCTGGAACAGTAAAGAACTTGCTTGACTGGCTATCTCGTGCCATTGACTTGTCTGATACACGCGGCGCTTCTGCCCTTCAAGACAAGTTTGTCACAGTATCATCTGTAGCCAATGCAGGTCACGATCAACTCTTCGCTATCTACAAAGACCTCTTGCCATTTATCCGTACACAAGTCGTTGGTGATTTCACCGCTGCACGTGTCAATGACTCTGCCTGGGCAGACGGAAAATTGGTTCTCGAAGAAACAGTCCTAAACTCACTTGAAAAACAAGCGGAAGACTTGATCAATGCGATCTAGTCATCACTAATCGCTATTCTAAAACAGACAATCGGACAGACTTTTAGCCATAAAAAAGAACTAGAATTCTCACAAATGAGTGATTTTTCTAGTTCTTTTTAATTTACAAAGACTTTATGTAGGGAAAGCTACTAAGGATCAGATGAGATCATCTATTTAAGCTTCCTCTTCATCGTCTTTTTTCTTTTTGGCAAATAGCAAACCAAATGCGCCAAGAAGAGATAGAACTCCGAATGCACCTGTAGCACGTTCTTCTTGTGTACCAGTATTTGGCAATACTGCTTGCGGTTGAGAAACTGATGGATCAGTTTCTGACACTTCATTCGGCAATTGAGCAGGTACTTCAACTGTTTGACTTGGTTGCTCAGCCTGATGAGTAGCTGGCACCTCAGCAGGGGTAGCAGTATCTGGTCTACGATTTGTATCGGCAGATGGCGTAGTTGGTCTTTGTTGATCGTCACCTGTTGGTCTAGCTGGACTCACTTTCCTGAAGATATGAGTTACAACATCACCTTTAGTTTCTGTTATTACAAATACATAACCTTCAATTTCACCATGTTCAAATGCTTCATTGGCTTCACCTAATACCGTTGGAGCCATAGCATCCGCTGGTTTCAATTCATTACCTTCTTCATCAATCCATTTAGTGATGATTAACTGAACTTTTGGTAATTCTGCTGGATCTGGAAGTTCACCATTGACTCCACCTGTAAACTCTGGAAGATCAACTACTGGTGGGGCAATTAGATTACCATTTTCATCTACTCCTGTTGTACCGATTGGGCCGTTGTATCCTGGATTTTCTGCTTGTACCTCTGGTTCTCCATTCACCCCACCATTAAATTCTGGTACTTCATGAATTGGTGAATCCGGCGCATTCACTCCTCCATTGAATTCTGGTAACTCTTCTTGAGTTTCTGGTTCTCCATTCACTCCACCATTGAATTCTGGATTTTCATGAATAGGTGAGTCAGGTGTATTTACTCCTCCATTGAATTCTGGATTTTCTAAAACTTCTGGTTCACCTTTTGCATATGCAAATAACAATTCATCACGAGGAATATTATGAGTGACATTTGTTTCTGGATCAGTGATTATTACATTTCCATCTGAAGCAACAATTACGTCTTTTCCTGGATTTGCTTTTTTCACATTTTCCTTCACTTTATCTTGTTCAACTTGTGTTAAGTTATCAGGTGTTTTCACCGGTACTTTTTCTTTCGGAACCACTGGAGTAAAGTCTTTAGGATTAACTGTAATTGTAACTTCAACGTCTTCTGTACTTCTGTCTTGATAAGTTACAGTTACTACTCCTTTTTTCTCACCATGTTTAGAAGTGTCTGGAATTTTACTATCTTTCCATTCAAATGTTGAACCTTCTGGTAAATCTTTAATATTATGAATACTATCTTTTGCTAGTGGTACTTGAGCATGTTCCACTGTTTGTTGTTTC
>NZ_AEDU01000003.1 GCF_000148525.1 Streptococcus mitis SK564 | reverse complement strand
CTACTTGGTGGCTTGGTTCAGTTTGTGGTACTGGAGTTGGGGCAGGTTGCACCTCTTTCTTAGTTCCGACTGCAATGACTTGCGGCACAGGATTTTGAACCACTTGGTCTTCAATGACTTCTCTAACTTCTTGACCATTGACCATCGATACTTTAGTTACAAGACGACGCTGACCCTTTACTCCTGCTGTGACGATACGAGTCTTTCCTTCTGCTAGATTCGCATCTGGACTTGTGACCGTTTCAAAAGGAATCTCCACCAAGCTCTCTTCCTGTCTAACCTGAGGCTTCTCAGAAACTGGTTCAACAGCAGGAGCAACTGGAGTCTCTACTACAGGTTTTTCGATGACAGTTTCTGGAGTGACAGCAGGTCTTTCTTGAACGACTTCTGTTTTCTCGATTTCTTTTGAACTTTGCTTTTCGACTGGCAACTGAGGCTTCTCAGAAACTGGTCTTGATGGATGGAGTTCTGCTTCCTTGAAGTAGCCAATGTATTCATAGCCATCAATATGAATAATCCCTTCAGCTAAACCTTCATGTGTAGTAGCCGAAATAGTTTGGTTATAAGAAAGCAATTCTTTATTTTCAAATGCAAATGTCCCGTAAGGCACAAACGTGCTAGCTCCTAAAGAACCAATCAAGAGAACACCTAGAACCTCTTTGCGACCTTTTTTGGACACCAAAAAGACTGCTAGAGAAGCCGTTGCCAAGCCAAGACCTGCCAAAGCTAGTTCCTTACTTCCTGTATAAGGAAGTTGTTGACTGTTAGTTGCCTTCTTACGATAAACTACATATAGAATATCATCATCTTGAAATTCTGTAGGAACCTCATGGTGAATCAGGGCTTTTTCAGACTCGGTCAATTCCTGCTCCGCCAAATAACGGTAATGAACACTGTGAGCACCGCCAACTTCATTGGCTTGAACCTTATCTACTGAAAGAGTACTAGCACCAAAAAGGAAAGCACCGATTGCTACAGGACCTACCCCAACAGTTAACTTACGAATTGAATATTTTGTGATTTTTTCTAGTTGTTGTTTTGTTTTTCTCATTTTCACGACTTTCTAATAGAATCTTGTGGATAATACGCACGCGCACCTCCAATTAATTTTGGACGACTAGCCAACGCCGTTACGTGGGCATGACCAATCTCTCTCAAAAGAGGGCGAATCGGAACCTGAACATGCTTGACATGCATGCCAATTGCAGTGTCTCCGATATCCAATCCAGCATGAGCCTTGATAAATTCAACCTCAACTGGATCTTGCATAAACTTGAAGGCTGCCAACTGACCTGAACCTCCTGCATGAAGGGTAGGAAGGACACTGACCATTTCCAGACCAAACTGCTCTGCCACCTGACGTTCAACAACGAGGGCCCGATTGACATGTTCACAACCTTGAACAGCTAGATGAATTCCTTTTTCCTCTAGGATATCTAGGATAGTCTTCACAATGATTTCGCCAATTTCTTGGCTGGATTCCTTGCCAATCTGACCACCTATCACTTCACTAGAAGAAAGGCCCAAAACAAAGATGGATTCTTGCTTCAAATTGGCCTTTTCCAATACATCTTTTACAATCTGGCTTGTTTCTCTTTGAATGTCTTTTTCCTTCATACTTGATACCTCTTTTGTCACTATCTATCATATCGTTTTTTCTTGTTTTTAGCAAGATAGACAACCTGAAAATCTTACTCCAACCTGCATAAAACTCCCAGAATTGACTGAGAGTTAGTTAGTTTCTATTCTATTTATGTATATTTCAACCGTCGTCCCTTTTGAGGGAATAGAATCGATCTTCATCTGGTAATGTTCTCCAAAATGAAGTTTGAGCCGTTGGTCAACATTTTGCAGACCAACTCCCCCACGTTTGAGCTGACTTTGACTACTATCGCCAGCAACTTGGAAGCCAACGCCATCATCCTCAATGCGGATGACCAAGCCCGAATCCTGTTTCTGGACAGAAACTCTAATATGTCCCTGACCTTCCTTCTCCTTGATGCCATGGTAAAGAGCATTTTCCACCAGAGGTTGTAACACCAGCTTGGGCAAGACTAGATGATCAAAGGCAGGATTTTCAGCAATCTCGTATTCCAGCTTATCCCCATAACGTTGTTTCTGGATAAAGAGATACTGGCGGACATGGTTGATTTCGTCAGACAGGTAAATCAAGTCCTTGCCTTGATTGAGCGCCAAGCGGAAGTAGGTCGCCAAGGACTTGGTCACCTGAACCACCCTCTGACTGTCCTGAAATTCAGCCATCCAAATGATGGTATCCAAGGTATTATAGAGGAAATGCGGATTAATCTGGCTCGATAGGGCTTGAAGTTGGTACTGACGGGTTGTTTCTTCCTGCCTGCGAATATCCGCCATCAGCTGATCAATCTGATCCAACATGGCATTGAACTGACGAGTCACTTCTCTCAGTTCATAGGCACCAGTTTCCTTGGCACGAAGATTCTGATTACCAGAAGCAATCTCCAGCATGGTATCTCTCAAATCCTTCAAAGGAGCAATCCAGCGCTTGAGACTGAACCATACCAAACAGAGACAAGCAAGAAGAGAGGTGACACTGGCACCAAGCAAGGTCCACAAGAGCTGACTCCGAACCTGGTCTAACTTCTCCAACGAAGACACACCTATAACCGTCCAATCAGTTCCTACAATCTTTTCCTGACTGACATAGGATTTGTGATCTGGAGTATAGCCCTGCCCTGTCTCAATATAGGGTTTCATGGCCTCCATTTCGCTAGACGAACTATAGACTGTGTGTTGAGGATGATAAACAAATTCATGGTTTTCATTGATAATAAAGGCAAAGCCCTGCTGACCCAACTGAAGTTGATTTAGATAGGCTTCCAGAGTTTCATAAGAAATATCCAAACGAATCACACCCAGATTAACTCCCTTTGCATCAACAAGTTCTTGAGTGACAGAAATGACCCATTGACTATCTGATTTACGAGCTGGAGTCAAAACTGGCATGGCTCCCTGATGAATGGCCTTTTGGTACCAATCCTCAGCCATCATATCAGAGGAAGTTTTCATTTGCACACTATCATCTGTAGAAATGACCTGACCGGATTTGGTGACCAGTACCACCGTTTTCAAGTCTTGGTCTGCCTTCAATATAGTCAAAAATAGATCTCGAATTCCCTTGACCTTGTCTTGACTGGGATTCTCAGCATAGGCTAGGACATCCGTCTGCTGGGTCAAACTAGTCGAGGTGGTTTCTAATTTTTTGATATAAGACTGGATAAAGTGGCTAGTTTGGCTAATAGTCGTCTGGCTATTGCCCTCAATGCTAGCCTCAATGGCTGAAGAACTAGATTGATAGTAGAAAGTCCCAACCAGAGCTAGGAGAATGAGAAAGACCAGAAAGATGGAAATCACCATTCTGACTAGGAGAGAAGAACGCTTCATCGACCTTCCCCCTTCTTAAACTGACGAGGTGTCACACCTGCAATCTGTTTAAAACGTTGGGTAAAATAGTTCATATCTTCAAAACCAACCTTCTCTGCGATCTCATAAATCTTCAGATCTGTAGTTAAAAGCAAAAGCTTGGCTTGTTTGACACGTTCTCTCACCAGATAATCCTGAAAAGGCAGACCCAATTCTTTCTTAATCAAAGAACTCAGATAAGTCGGACTAAAGCCCAAGTCACTGGCTAAAGACTTTAAACCAAACTGGCTATCAGCCAGATGGGACTGGATTTTCTGAGCAATATTTCCCTCAAACTTATCAGTCAATAAATCTTGTAACTGCTCCTCCTTTTCTTCCTTATCCAACTTCTGCTTGATTTTCCCCAGCATTTCCTCAATATCCTGACGAGAAAAGGGCTTGAGAAGGTAATCGTCCACACCTAGTTTGACAGCAGATAAGGCATAATCAAAATCATCGTAGCCTGTCAAAAAAACTAGATGAACCTGAGGATAGGTTTCTCGGACCAGACTGGCTAACTGAAGGCCATTTAACTGAGGCATGTTGATATCGGTTAGAATGATATCTGGAACTTGCTTTTGTATCAATTCCCAAGCCTGTCTTCCATTTTCAGCTTGACCGATGATTTCCATATCGTAGGCTGCTACATTAACCAGTTTGGTCAAGCCTTGTCTTACCAGATATTCATCTTCTACAATTAAGATTGTATAGGTCATGCTTCTCTCCTTTGTCACTTACTAGTATCAGTATAGCAAAATTCTCCTCTAACTGCTTAGGAAAGCCCTCTTAATCGACATAATCTAGTAAATAAGCGTAGCCTTTTTCTTCCATTTGGTCTTTGGGAATAAAGCGGATAGAGAGACTATTAATACAGTAGCGCAAGCCACCCTTGTCCTGTGGGCCGTCCGTAAAGACATGACCAAGGTGAGAATCTCCAACTCGGCTCCGCACTTCCATGCGTGTCATATTGTAGGACTTATCTTCCTTATAGGTGGCAACATCTGGACTGATTGGTTGGGTGAAACTAGGCCAGCCACAACCAGACTCAAACTTATCCTTTGATGAAAAGAGGGGTTCGCCAGTTGCCACATCCACATAGATACCAGATTCAAATTTATCCCAGTAGCGGTTTGAGAAAGCCCGTTCTGTTTGATTTTTCTGGGTAACTGCATACTCCTCAGGTGACAGGGTCTTTTTCAATTCTTCATCACTTGGTTTGGGATATTTGCTGGCATCAATGACAGGATAAGCCGCCTGATTGACATTGATATGGCAGTAGCCATTTGGATTTTTCTTGAGATAGTCTTGGTGATAGTCCTCAGCCACCACAAAATTCTTCAAGGCCTCCTTTTCAACTGCTAGAGGTTGATCGTATTTCTTCGCTACCTCATCAAAGACCTGGTTAATCACCTCTAAATCCTTGTCATCTGTGTAATAAACACCAGTACGGTACTGGGTTCCCACATCATTTCCTTGTTTATTTTTGCTGGTTGGATTGATAATGCGGAAATAATGAAGCAGGATTTCCTTGAGGGAAATTTGCTTGGCATCATAGGTAACATGGACAGTCTCCGCATGACCTGTTTGGTTAATCAATTCGTACTTGGTTGTTTCCCCTCTACCATTTGCATAGCCTGATACGGCATCTGTCACACCAGGAACGCGAGAAAAATACTCCTCAACTCCCCAGAAACATCCACCAGCTAGATAAATTTCGTGCAAGTCTGCATCTTTACTCACTTCTGTTTTTTTCACTGTTTTTCCTCCTTGGCTAACTGATGCTTTCTCAATTTGCGAGCTATCTGTCTGCCCTGCATTTCGCATCAATAGAAAATAGAAACCGGTTATGGCTAGGAAAAAGATTCCTGCCAAGACAAACAATTTTACTTTATCATTCATGACCTTTCTCTACCCCATTTCTTTCAATGTTTTTAAAATCATATCCTTATCCATAAAACCAGGTTGCGTTTTGACTAGCTTACCTTCCTTGTCTATAAAGGCTTGAGTTGGATAAGAACGAACACCATAAGTTTCCAAAAGTTTACCTGATGGGTCAATTAGAACTGGGAAATTTTTATAATCCAAGCCCTTGTACCAGTTCTTAAAGTCTGATTCTGCTTGTTCCCCCTTATGTCCAGGAGACACCACTGTCAAGACCACATAGTCGTCTCCAGCATCTTTAGCAATTTCATCCGTGTCAGGAAGACTAGCTAGACAGATGGAACACCAAGAAGCCCAGAATTTGAGATAGACTTTCTTGCCCTTGTAATCAGACAAGCGATATGTCTTGCCGTCTACTCCCGTTAGTTCAAAATCAGCAACCGCCTGACCTTTAGTCGCAGTTTGCGCACTGACTTGTTCTGTTTTTGTTTGCTCCTTCATGGTAGATTCGTCTGACATATTTTTAGCCGAACAGGCTGCCAAGCAACAAATTGAGCCTACTCCAAGGAGACATGTTTGCCATTTTTTCATTTCTTATTCCTCTCTATTCAAATAATCTTGTTAAAATAGAAGCATTTCCCAAAAGCACCAAGATTCCCATCACGATAATGAGGAAACCACCTACTTTTTTGAGGGTTCCAAGGTAGGGATGAAGTTTTCGGAAATGTTTCAAAACATAGCTGGAGGCAAGAGCTAGAACCAAGAATGGTAGTGCCAAACCCAGCGTGTAAACCAACATGAGACCAGCTCCCTGCCAAGCACCTGAGCCACCTGAAGCCGCCAAGGCTAAAACAGAGCCCAGAACCGGTCCCACACATGGCGTCCAAGCAAAACTAAAGGTCAAGCCCAGTAAAAATGCCTGACTATATTCCTTACCCTTTTGCCCTTGTCTATTTAATTGTAACCTTCTTTCCTTGTAAAGTCCTTTCAAATGTAAGACTTCCATCTGGTGCAAGCCCAAGAGAATGATAACCGCACCCGTCACATACTGAAACCAAGAAGCATACAGCAAATTGCCTAAAAAACCAGCACCATATCCCAGTAAGATAAAGATAAAAGAAATACCCGCTATAAAGGCCAGAGTTCGCAATAAACTAACAACTGAGATTGAATATTTTCCACTAGAAGCCTGAGCACCATCTTTGTCATCCAACAAGACCCCTGCATAAACCGGTAACAAGGGTAAAATACAAGGAGAAAAGAAGGAAAGAATTCCAGCAAGAAAAACACTGATAAAAAAGATTATATTATCCATTGCCTTCCTCCATTCTTTGATTTGATAGGACTATTATAGCCCCAAAACTCCAGAAAAAATAGGGAAAATGATAGGGAAAAATAGGAATTTAATCAGGTTATACTTCAAATAAATCAAAAAAACATGAGTAAAAGGGTAAGCTATCTTAGTTTTTTGAGCCAACATTTAGTAAATTAAAAAACAGATTCTTCCATCTATCGCGGAAAAATCTGTCATTGATTTACTGATTTACAAAAACTCCAACCACGGTTTACGAACCTTATCTTTGCTGGTTCCTCTGTATTTTTTAGTTCTAAGAACCCCATTTTAACCATTATTGGTAATAGTCTTACAACAAGGCCTCAAACTCAGCAACGGTCATTCCCAATTGCTGGCTGGCAACCTCAGGTGTTAGAAGACCTTGGCGAACTAGATTTACTAAACCTACTTTTAACCCCTCTTTGATTCCCTCTGCACGGCCACGTTCTAAGCCTTTTTCTTCAGCTTGCTCCAAGGCATAGTCATGAGCCAATAATGCTTGTTCTTCTCGCATACGTAGTTGACTAAACATTTTCCTGTCCTCCTCGGACCAGCTCTTGTAGTCCAGCAGTTGGTCTGCTTGGCTGATGGCTCGCTCAGGTTGTTGGGTAAAGGGCTTGTTCCCAAAAAACTCCAACCACGGCTTGCGAACCTTGTCTTTGCTGGTTTCTCTGTATTTTTTTAATTCCAAGAATGCCATCTTGACCAGATGGTTTTCTTGACCGTTATTTGTTATGGTTAAGACCTCACCTGTCGTGTCCTCTCGCATACTAAAGCTATGAAAAGCTTGATCATCTTGAAAGTAGTTACTATCTACAATTGCGATAGCGTATACTGGTGCGATGTGTTTATAACTCTGGTGAGTATTGCCTTCTTGCTGGCGAATTTTTTCAAGATTTTGATTGACCTGACTACACAGGTAAGCCCACAGGCGATTGATGAAAAAATTCTGATGATGCACCTGAATCTCAATAATTACTTGTGTCCCATTGTCCAACTCCGCTAAGACGTCTATACTGGTATAGAAATCCTGCGCCGAGTACGACAGGGTAGGCAAGACATGAATATTGCTTCCCTCCAAAATCGTTACAGTTTTTGCAGGTAAATCCAACATATCGCGAATAAATTGACAAGTGATTTCTGGATTGCTAAAAATCTTCTTAGCAACCAAATCGTTGGTCGGGCTGATGCCCGGATGTCTGAGAATCATTCTTTCTCTCCTTTCATTATAGCACATTTTTTAATCTAGGATTACTAGATTCACTGACTCTATCTATTTATTTATTCGGAAAAGAAAGGATAAATGAAATAGTAAATAAAAAAATAAGAACAGCGGATAAGCAATAAATGTTAAGCTTATCTATCCTTCTTACTTATCTGATAATAAATAAGATCCGCAAGATAGCCTTTTCTCTCTACACCATTAACAATCGTTTGTAGATAGGACATTCCAGCCTTTTCCATGACACGACCTGAAGCTGGGTTGAGACTGGCATATCGAGCTTTGACTTTTTGAAAGCCTACTTGAGTAAAACAAAAGTCCAAGACAGCTTTTAAGGCCTCTGTCATAAGACCACGACCCCAATAGTTTTTTCCTAAAACATAGCCAATTTCACAAGAAGAATCGTTCTCATCTATTGCAACGATGCTGATATCTCCTATCACTTGTTCTGGGTTCTCTTTGAGACAAATGGCCCATTTGTAATAGTTAGGATTGGTATAGGAGGCAACCCAATTTCGAATGGAGTTTCGAGTAATTTCGACATCAGGATGGGGATCCCAGGTAACATAGGTCAGATTCTCAGCGGATGAAGCCCAATTTTGAAACATGGCTTCTGCATCACTCTCCACAAATCTTCTTAAAATCAAACGTTCTGTTTGTAATATTTGTGTACCGATAGATTTCACGATACTACCTCACTTTCTGATAGATGATTCTCTGTCCAATCTCCATTGAAATTTGTTTTACTTTTTAATTTCAAGGTAATAAGCTAAAAAGGCCCACTGGACCTTCTCTCACTTTCTTATTTCAAGGTGAGAGGCTGAAAAGGTCCCCCGGACCTTTTTACTCCCAAAAGTCATCAAAGACGGTGATTGGTAGGTGGCGTTTGTGTTGGCCTTTATGCCACCAGTTTTCAATGGTCGCTTGGGCTTCTGGGCTGATTGTTTTGCCTTCTAGGTAGTCGTCAATCTCTTCATAAGTGACTCCGAGGGCTACTTCGTCAGCTAGGCCTGGTTTGTCTTCTTCCAGGTCTGCCGTTGGGATTTTTTCATAAAGGGCTGGGTCTGCACCAAGTTCCTGTAAGAGTTGTTTTCCTTGGCGTTTATTGAGGCGATAAAGAGGGAGAATATCCGCACCACCGTCACCAAACTTGGTAAAGAAACCTGTGATATTTTCCGCAGCATGATCTGTACCAATGACCGCTCCGCTATGGACACCTGCAAGGGCATACTGAGCAATCATACGACAACGAGCCTTGATATTGCCCTTGTTGAAGTCTGAGACAGGACTACCTGTCGCTTCAACTGCTGCCGTCATGGCGTCAGCTGATTCCTTGATATTCACAACCAAGCTAATATCTGGTTGGATGAAAGCAAGAGCTTTTTGAGCATCTGCTTCATCAGCTTGCACTCCATAAGGCAGACGGACAGCGATAAATTTGTAGCTGTCATCGCCCGTTTCAGCTCGCAGTTCTTCCATAGCTAATTGGGCCAAGCGTCCTGCCAAGGTTGAGTCTTGTCCTCCAGAAATCCCTAGTACAAAGGTTTTTAGGAAGGGATGTTTTTTCAGATATCTTTTTAAGAAATCAATGGAACGACGGATTTCTTCCTGGGCATCAATCACTGGTTTCACACCCAACTCTTGGATAATCGTTTCTTGCAAACTCATTCTTCTTCTCCTTCACCAAGGGATTCCTTGCGCATCTTGTCAATCAAGTCCATCTTGTCTTGCCATACATCACGCGCCAAATCCACTGGATAATGCTGCGGATTGAGCACGCGCTTGTACTCATCCCACAACTTGTCAAATTCCTTACGAGCATAGTCCTGAATCTCAGTCAAACTAGGCAGGTTATAAATCAATTTCCCGTCCTTGAAAATATCCACCAAGAGAGGCACAGCATCAAAATTACGAACCGTCTTCTTGATATAAGTATAGGTCGGATGGAACATCTTGATTTCTGTCATGTCACTCACATTCACACCATCATAAGTGATGTAGTCACCCTCTGACTTGCCTTTTTCACGACTGGTAATGCGCCACACCTGCTTCTTACCTGGCGTAGACACTTTTTCCGCATTATTAGACAGCTTGATGGTATTGCGCATCTGACCATTTTCATCTTCGATTGCAACAATCTTGTAAACTGCCCCAAGAGCTGGCTGGTCATAGGCTGTGATCAGCTTGGTACCCACGCCCCAGACATCAATCTTGGCCTTTTGCATCTTGAGGTTGAGGATGGTATTTTCATCCAAATCATTAGAAGCATAAATCTTAGCCTCTGTAAAGCCAGCCTCATCCAGTTGCTGACGGACTTTCTTGGAAATGTAGGCAATATCCCCAGAGTCAATCCGCACACCCATAAAGTTAATCTGGTCACCCAGCTCACGCGCCACCTGAATGGCCGCTGGTACACCGATACGAAGAGTGTCATAGGTATCCACAAGAAAGACGCAATTTTTATGGGTCGCAGCATAAGCCTTGAAAGCCTCATAGTCGTTACCATAAACCTGTACCAAAGAATGGGCATGGGTCCCCAAAACAGGAATTTCAAAGAGTTTACCAGCACGCACGTTGCTAGTTCCATTGGCACCACCAATCACCGCTGCGCGTGTTCCCCAGATAGCCGCATCCATCTCTTGAGCCCGACGTGTCCCAAACTCCATCAAGGGTTCATCTTCGATGACCGAACGAATACGAGCTGCCTTAGTCGCCACCAAGGTCTGGTAGTTGACGATGTTCAAAAGGGCTGTTTCAACCAACTGACATTGGGCTAGAGGGCCTTCCACCTGCACAATCGGTTCATTAGCAAAGACCAAATCCCCTTCTTGGGCAGAACGAACAGTCAACTCCAACTTGAAATTGCGGAGGTAGTCCAAGAATGCCCCATGATAACCAAGCGACTCCAAATAGGCAATATCACTATCTGAAAAACGCAAGTCTTCAAGATAGTTCACAATTCTTTCCAAACCTGCAAAAACCGCATAGCCATTCTTAAAAGGCTGTTGGCGGAAATACACCTCAAAGACCGCCTTTTTATTGTGAATCCCTTGGTCAAAGTAAACCTGCATCATGTTGATCTGGTACAAGTCCGTGTGCAATGTCAAACTATCATCTGGATACATACTTTTCCTACTTCCTTAGCTAGAAATACATGAAAATTTTCAAGAACTTTCATGTATTCCAATAAATTAGTACTATTATATCACATTTTAGCTGGATTGAGAAAAGAGTAACAAGCTATTCACCACTCTCCAATTCATCCATATCTTGCTCAAATTTTTTCTGAGCCCATTCACCATAGCTCTTCAGACCAAGATTGCCGATAAAAACCCAAGGAAGGTAAATGACATAAGTAATTGCCCAAGCAGACAGGTATTTAACGTTCAAAGGATTGTGCTGATAAATTTCTATGTTAAATTGATAATTCTGTAACATCAAAAGAGCCGTAATAGCCAATGTTAGGAAAAAACAACCCAAAATCGTAAAATGAAAACGACTATAGTAGGTCACTCCCAGATAACGGGCACGGTTGAAAAAGAAGAAAATTCCTACTATCAGAGTATAGACTAGAAAATTCGGATTAAAAAGAGAGGGAGCTAATACAGCCACCAAATAGCTTAGAAGCACAAGTCCAATGAAGAGGGTAAAGGATTCCGCTCCAGCTTTATTGATTAGTTGTTCTTCTCTTTCGTCAAGTAATTGATAATGAATGAATTTATTTACCATCTTCTTCCTCCCAAAATAGTTGGTCTAGGGTTTTCCCTAAACATCTGCAAATGGACTGGCAGAGCGAGAGACTGGGATTATATTTTCCCGCCTCTATCAAACCAATAGTCTGGCGCGTCACCCCAACAGCCTCTGCCAGTTGACCTTGAGTTAAATCAAGCTCTACACGAGCTAATTTTAATTTTAAATTTTTAGCCACTTGTGTCCTCCTTATAGTTTTAATACTCATCTACTCTTAAAAAATCCAAAACCAACACAAGTTGTCAGCTATTTATTATAACCTCATTAATTAGCACTCCAATATTATCTTCAGCCTAAAATCAGTATGTTGTTGTTTGAAATAAACTTCCTAGTTTACCCTGTTATTTTTATTTAATATTAGCTTTAGTAGGATCTTTTAAACGAGTTTTGATTGCTTGTATTTCTTGTTTAGTTGATTTCATATCACTATTATATAATGCTTTTGGAAATGAGTCTAGCATAAGACAAAAACGTGTACACAACAAGAGCAGGAGCATAGCAAGATGACTGATTTTTTGCTGGATTTTAAGTCTGCAAAATAATACTAAATAAAACTAAAATGAATACTCCTTGCTTTTCTTGAGAGTGAACAAGTACAATAAAATGATTGTAGCGGTTGCCACAAGATACTGACTAATAGACATCGTATTTGAAGCCACAAATACAGGTAAAGAATAAAAAGGAAGAAGTTCAATTACTTTGATAAACAAATCATTACTAGTATTCATCATAATTGTATTTAATATATTAGGGATAAAGAGTAGTAAAGCTACTAAAATACCAAATACCAAGCCACTTTTCAATTTGTATAAATAGAAAATGTAAGATAATAGAAAATAAAATAGGACTAACAAAATTGTATTGACTACAATGGCTACTATAAAATCTAATCCTAAAGCACCTGGAACACCCAATTTACTTACGATGACTAGTAACACAATACCATTCAAAGCATAAATAATGGAAACTGAGATGGCATATAGAAAATTAGACAAGACGTAAATCATCCGATTTTTCTGTTGATTATAAAATAAACTTATCGTATTGTGGGAAAAATCCCTGCTAATAATTCGGTTAGCATGTATAACAGCCATTAACATACCGAGCATAGCATAAAAGTTTGAAATATGCTTAATACCAAGCGATGTCCCTTGAGTCTTTAGAATAAAGAATGTAACCAGTATCGGCGGTATAAACGAGATAATCAAACCGAGATATATTACGCCTGATGAATATAAATCCCTTATATTTTCCTTAAGAAAATTCAATTTATTTAATTTCATGATTATAACCTTCCTTTATTTTGAACGATTTAGATAAATATCTTTAAGCGTCTCTTTTTTAGTTTCAAAATCAACTACTTTAATAGAGTTTTCGTTAAAAAATTTAAAAAGCTCACTACTTTGAATATTCCCAGACATAGTAATTCTCAGTCCCTCTTCCTGAACAATATCCCCAAATTCTTGTTTGGTAATGAAAATGTCTTTATCTGTAGCTGATGAAAAAGCTATCTCAAACAAGCAATTATGACTATCTTTTCCTACTTTTTGGAATGTCAAAAACCCGTTCTCCAAGAAAAGAACCCTCTCACAAATTTCTTCAATGTCTTCTAATTTATGACTCGATATTAAAATTCCCACATTTTCATGTAAAGCTAAATTTTTTAGAACTGCCAAAACTATTTGTGATGATTCAATATCTAAACCATTAGTCGGTTCATCTAAAATCAATATATCAGGTTCCGTAACGAGGGTTAGAAGCAAAGCTAATTTTTGTTTTGTACCCAAAGAATAGGTCTTTACTTTTTTATTAATAGACTGAATCAAATCTAACTCTTGAATTAAACTCCCAAATCTTTCTTGATTGTAGTTAACACCATATAAATTTGACAAATATTTTAAATTCTCAAAACCTGTTTTAGATAAAAATAATTTTGGTTCTTCAATTAAATACCCGACATTATCACTACTTATAATATTCCCTGAAGTCGGTTGATTATTCTGAACAAGAATTTTCATCAATGTACTCTTGCCAACTCCGTTTCTCCCTACTAGACCAACAATTTCACCCTTATTAAGTGTAAAATTTATATCTTTGAGAATGATTGAATGACCATAATGCTTACTTACATTTATAACTTCCATTTTTTATTCCTCCATTAATATTCTTGGTTTTCTCTTTGATTCTCATTAATTTTAAAAAGTTGCGCCTCTTTTTAACAACATTATATCATATATCTAACTCAATGCAATATATAAATGTCATTTTGTAAAATTTTATTAACAAAAAAACTCTCTACCACAAAATAGAGAGTGTTAAGTTTAAATATAGGATTTCAAAATATCGACGACATCACTTCTTTTCTTAACCTGATAAGACTTGATTCCCAATTTCTCAGATGCAATTGTATTGTCCTCAATATCACCTAGAAAGACACAATGTGTAGGATTTAACTGGTATTTATCGAGAATCTACTTCATACTTATGTCAATCCCCCCTCTTTGATTTATGCTTTCATATTCTCCTTACAAATCCTTTTGGTAATAATATCTTTGCCCAATGTAGGGATAGTCTTGTAAGGTAAAGACTTCCTTGTAGCCATGCCTTTTATAAAAATCTGGAGCTTGAAACTGGTAGGTATTGACAAAAGCAAAACGACAGTTTCGATTCTTAGCTTCAGTTTCTGCTTGCTGCAATAGTCTTGAACCGATTCCTTGTCCTCGTAGCTCCTCTTTCACAAACAAATACTCGATTTCTAGCCAATTTCCAAAAGTCTCTGCTATCAAACCTGCCAGGAGATTGCCCTTTTCATCTTCGACATAAAGATTAAGTGGCTCACTTTCAGCCTCTTCTCTTTTTGAACGGTTATAAGCACGAATCAAATTCCCAATTTCTTGTGCTTTCTGAGACTCCTTATTTTCCAATCTAAAGTACATCTAAACCTCCTTGAAAACTGATACAGCTTGATTATAAATTTATTACAAGGATTTAGAAGTTGCGGTGCACTATTCTAGATTCAATATACTATACCTCTTCCTCCCTACTCACCTGAGTACAATCCTATTTAAAAAACATGGGCTCATATCAAAAAGCACCTCAAAAAGGTATTACCAAGTTGCAATACTTTTTTTGAGGCTCTTTTGTCTTGTTATTTTTTCAATTGACTATAAAATCTCCAATTTAATTGCTCGTCATTTTGTAAAGAGACTAAGAGGAACTGTATTAAACGAATTATAATCTGTATAAATAACCTTAATGTTCCATTATTAGATGTACACCGTAAAATACCTGCATAACAAATATAAAATATTAATCGTTATGCAGGAAACCTATCTATCCAATCAAGTAAGAAATAATCAGTAGGATATGTTCCAAAACTTCAAATCGCTTGTATATCAAATATCATGAGACGCTTACAAAAGTTTAAATAACATAATTTTTAACTATATTTTCAGCTACAATATTCCTCTGCTAATCTTACACATTATATTTAATCTTCTTTTCTTCGACCTACATATAGGCTCAATAGAATACCGCTACCTAAAAGAACAGATATATAATCAGATTGACTTCCAGTTTCTGGTAATTTTTCCCCATGGTTTTCTTTAACTGGAGTTGCTACTACTGGGTTAGCATTTACTGGAGTTGCTGGTTGACCCGGTGTTGGTACTACTGGTGGTTCTGGTTTAACCGGTACTTCTGGTGTTGGAACAACTGGAGTTGGAACAACTGGAGTTGGTTGTACTGGCACATTTGGTGTTGGTTGCGCTGGTACTGTTGGAATATCTAATTTTGGTACCTCTTGTACTTCTGGCATTCCTGGTACTCCACCATTGAATTCTGGTAATTCGTGATTTTCAGGCATTCCTGGTACTCCACCATTGAATTCTGGTAATTCGTGATTTTCAGGCATTCCTGGTACTCCACCATTGAATTCTGGCAATTCATGAACTTCTGGCATTCCTGGCACACCACCGTTGAATTCTGGCAATTCATGAACTGGTGGTTCTGGCATTGCAAATGTTGGTCCTTCTGGCACATTTGGTGTTGGAGGAACTGGTTTGTCATTTGATGGTGTTACTGGTTTGTCTTGGCATCCACATTTATCATCTTTGCCATCCTTACCGTCTTTGCCATCACGTCCATCACGACCATCTTTACCGTCTTTAACAACTATTTTTGTCACAGTTCCGTCAGAATTGATGATTGTGATTGTATGACTACCATCTCCATTATCTTCAACAGAAACTTTTGGTGATTTACCATCTTTACCGTCTTTAATCACCATTTCTGTCTTACTTCCATCAGGATTAATAATTGTAACAACGTGAGTTCCATCGTTATTATTTTTAACAGTTACAGTTGGTGAAACGCCATCTTTGCCATCTTTGATAATAGATTTGTATTCACGACCATCAGAATCAACGATTGTTAAGGTGTGAGTTCCGTCTCCGTTATCAACGATGTTCGCTTTTGGTGATTTACCATCAAAGATTGTAGTTGTCGTTTCTTTACCATCAGTTCCTGTCACCTTAATAGTGTGTGAACCATTGTTGTTATCAATCACTTCAAGTTTTGGTGCTTTACCATCACGAACTGTAGTTGTTGTAGTTGTACCGTCTGAGTTCACAACTGTGATAGTGTGAGTTCCATATCCGTTAGCCACAACCTTAGCAGTTGGTGATTTACCGTCACGAACTGTAGTTTCAGAAACAGTACCATTACCGTTTTCTACACGAATTGTGTAAGTACCATCATGGTTATCAGTAACAGTGGCTACTGGTGATTTACCATCTTTAACAATGGTTTCAGTAGTTGTTCCATCTCCATTTAAAACTGAAATCTTATGTGTTCCATTTTGTTCATCAGTTATAGTAACTTTTGGTGATTTACCATCACGAACTGTAGTTTCAGTTGTCACACCTTCTGGATTTGTAATAACGATTGTATGACTTCCGTCTCCATTATCACGAACTGATGCGGTTGGAGTACGTCCGTCAACACCGTCACGTCCATTTTTCACAACAAATTCATTCTTAGTTCCATCTGGGTTTGTAATAGTTACTGTGTGGCTTCCGTCTGGATTTTCTCTTGTTGTAGCTGAAGCAGCTTTACCATCTTTACCATCTTTGATAATAGCATTTGTAATATTACCTTCTCCATCTATCACTTTAACAGTGTGAGTTCCATCGTTATTATCTGTTACTTCAACTTTTGGAGTCTTGCCGTCTTTACCGTTTTTAACAACTGTTTCTTTAGTTGTTCCATCTGGATTTGTTACAGTAATTGTATGGCTTCCATCTGGATTTTCTGTTGTTGTGATATTGGCAGTTTTACCGTCTTTACCATCTTTGATAATAGCATTCGTAACATTGCCATCTTCATCCGTAACTTTAAAAGTATGAGTTCCATCATTGTTATCAGTCACTTCAACTTTTGGAGTCTTACCGTCTTTACCGTTTTTAACAACTGTTTCTTTTGTTGTTCCGTCTGGATTTGTTACAGTGATTGTATGACTTCCATCTGGATTATCTGTTGTTGTAATAGTAGCAGTTTTACCGTCTTTGCCATCTTTGACTTTAGTAGTTGATTCAGAGCCATCTCCATTGCGTACTGTAATAGAGTATGTGCCATCTCCATTATCTGTCATCGTTACAACTGGTGATTTACCATCTGCTCCGTTTGCTCCTGTTTCACCTTTATCACCTTTTGTAATTTTAGGAACCACAGTTGCTGTAACTAATGGACTAGTAGCTTTATTTGGTTCAGTTTGTGTTACAAAAATATTATCACCTTTCACCACGGCTTTGTCTAAAGTAACTGACCATGTTCCCTCCGAAACTGTAGCTGTTTTAACGGTACTATCTGGAAGGGTAACACTAATAGTAGAATCTGTTATCCCTGTTCCTGTAATCGTTGTAACACCTTCGATAATGGCATCTACCATCGCTTCCTTGGATACAACTAATCCCGATTGAGGAACAACAGTGGCACTGATGTCATTACTAATCGTTTTGTTTACTTCTTTTTGTCGAGCAGAAATACTTTGTCCTTTTACAAGAGGTGCTGGCGTATCTACCATCCATGTTCCATCCTCTACCACTAAAGCTGTTTTCTCAACTCCATCTGGAAGCGTAACGGTAACCGTAGCTCCTGCAACACCGCTTCCTTTAATTACATTAGAACCTTCTTTCGCATCTGTAATAATAGGAATCTTAGAAATAACTTCTACTACATTCAAGACAAAGGTTTCTCTAGCTTCACCACTACCTAATAGATCATCATTTCGCGCAATAAAAGTAAAAGTTATAGTACCCGTTCGCGTAGGAGTCCCACTAATGGTGTGTGTGCTGGCGTCATAGGTCAATCCATAAAACATCTTTAAGAATGCATCAATGTACGATTCCTCCATACCTCTTTCACTAGCATGATTAATATATCCACTACTGCCAAAAGAATCAAGTAATGCATCACTACCGTAAATCTTTGCATGATCATTTAGTTCTATCGTTGAGGGTTCCATAGGAGTCCCTACTTGGATGGTTTGATGATTGTGGGGAATCCTAATAGTAGCTGGAAGTGGATCTACCTGAATAGTCACTGTAGCTTTTCTTTCATTACCACGTATACCACTTGGGTTAGCAACCATTGTAATTGTAAAGGTTCCAGCTTGAGTAGGCGTTCCTTCAATCACCTTCTTATCGCTATTGTAAATAATCCCCTGAGGAAGAGTCCCGCTTTCTACACTAACCTCTATCCCATCTGGTACACTCACCGCCACTGGAGCAATCGCTGACATAACAGTCGTATGTCGTTCCTGATTATCCATAAAGTTAAATTCCTTAGCAGTCACCGTCAATGGAATCGTTAATTCATTTCTAACACCACCAGCAACTCCTGTGAAATTTTTGTCTAAGAATGTTGACAAATAGATTCTGTGATTCCCAACGACTGTAGGTATTCCCGTAATCTTACCTGTTGACGCATCATAGCTTAAGCCAATATCAGATAGAGAACCAAAATAACTATAGTCACGTTCCTTCACCAGTACATTTAGTTGTAAGGTAGAATGTGGTTCCTTGGTGACTGTAATAGTCGGAATAGAATCCTCGGCTGTTACTTCAACAGATGACCTATCTGCCTCTAAAATCGGTGTTAACGGTTCTACACGAAGAGTTACCTGCCTTCTTGTCACTTGACCTCCAAGTGCCTGTGGCATAACCGCCCGAATATTAAATTCATAGGTACCTACCCCTTCTGTTGGACTTCCTATAATTTGATGATTGGATGCATCATATCTCACTCCAGACGGAGCATTCTCTAAATCAATTGTTGCACGTTCATCAAAATCCGATACCGTAATTGGAATCATCTCTTTATCTGCAGCAAATGTCTGGTTTTCATTGTTAATACTAAGAGCTGATGTTATAGGAGTAACTTCAATATAAATTGTCTTCCAAATAGTTCTGCGAACGTTGCTATCTGCATAGTTATACGGCATTTCGGTCTGAACTAAAATTTGATAAACATATCCCTCGTAGGACATTGCACTTGGAATTCCTGTAATAGTTCCTGTATGTGTCGACTCATCATACGAATAACTCAAACCAGCTGGTAAAGAATTTGAATCGACTGTCAGTTTTGAATGCGAATCATGCTTGATTGTAATAGGTGGAATCTCTGTTCCAATCGATGCTAGGAGACGTGTTTCATTAGAAGTATAAGCATCTGTTGCTTGAGTTCCTGATCCGATTGTCAAGCTCGGACTTAGCCCTGTTACGTTAATGGTATAGGTAGTAGTTGTAGTACGAACAAGCCCATTTGAACCTCTTCTACTAATTGTTGCAGTGAGCTCATAGCGACCAACTGCAGTCGGTATCCCTGTAATTTTAGTCCCATCATTACTAATTTTTAGACCAGAATTAGAAAAATTATAGGAATCATTCGCACGATAAGTTACCACTGCATCGTCAGGTACCTCTTGCAATCCAAGAGCAGATACCTTGGATAAGACCGAAACTTCTGTGTTTTCTGGAGGAACGACAAATTCCTTCGGCTTCACAGTTAGACGCACAACAGTCGACTTAACAACATCTCCCTTAACAGCAAGTACTGGAACTTCATACTGCCCTTCATAAAGACCTTTCCCTATAATTTTATTATCAACAAATCGTGTCCCTTTTGGAAGTTTTGTCTTATCAACTTTAATGGTCACACCTTCACTTGGAGTCGTTGTGATGACCATTTCTTTCCAATCTTCACCCTCGGAAATTGTTTGATCTGTATTAGTAACATTAACCGCTAAATCGTCTACTGTATTAGATTCTATCACATAATAAAAATCGGTAAAGGTTTCATGTTTTTTCCCTTCGTCATCTGTAAATGTCACATAAACACGCGCCTTTTGTTGTGACGACGTGTGTTTCAAACCGTAAATAGAAATAGTAGAGTCATTAGGGTTCCCTTCAAAAAAGGCATAACCGCCACTTGATTCCACACGAATTCCTGTTATTTTGGAGTTGTTTTCCATAGAAACTGGAATAGGGGTTGGAACTGTTCCCTCATGCCAATGCTGGTTTGGAATCGGATTAATAGCGTCTACTATCTCAAACTCAAATGTCCGCGGAGCACCAGTCTGATAGTGACCATCATAGGCATTCACTGAAAAAGAATATTTTCCCTTCGCAACTTTAATACCTGATTTTTTGACAACATAGGCTTCTGTCGGATGTCCTTCCGTAACCTTTCCAGGAACTGCCCTCAACTCAACCCCTGCTGGAAAACTATCTGCTTTTATATAGGCATTATCTTTATTGAGAGTTACTTTTCCTAAGATTTGTTCTTCATCAGAAATCGGAAGCGTAACCTTATCAGTAGATTTATCTACATAGTCTTCATTGGGTTCAAAAAGAGCATCTGCATTGGTTAGCGCATAAGTACGATTATCTGAAGCGTTGGAGTCTGAGCGTTCACTAGAAATAGAATTTTCATAAGTTGTAAAATTCAATGTAATCGTTTTGACTAAGTTCAAGCTATCAGTCATTTGAAATTTCACTGAATAGTTACCTGCTGTTTTAGGCAATTTCGTAAATTGAAGATAATATGGAGTTTTATCCAAGATACCACGCATGTCATCTTTCAACAATCCACTTGACAAATCATACCCTGGCATTGTTTGGAAATCTACAGTATTACTGTAAACTCCCTTATCTGGAGCCTTGTCTTTCCTCAAGTCCACCAACTTAACTTCTACTCCATCTGAAGCGGATAACAACCGAAAATCTGTAATAGATAATCCTTGTTTATTATTATTAGCATAATCTGTAGAACGATCCATTGGAGCAAAGATTGGAATCATGGCATAATAACGTTTCGTATCTGCAGTAGCATTTTCAACAGTTTGATTACCAGAATCCATAAAATAACCAAAGGGAGTCGTTGGCATTCTGATTCCATCAATCGTGATGTCTGTTTTTGGTCCAGAAGAATCTTTATATAGATTATTCAAATCACTTACTCCTTTATAAATAACAGGAGAAGTTCGATAAGGATCTGTTATGCTACCATCATATGTTGACTCAGTCCTATCATCTCTATTATTGGAAAAATACAACAAACGATTTTCTTTCCCTGAAGTTGCTAACACCATAAATCCAAAGTGAGTTGTTGTCGTAATGTTTATAAATCCAGCTACTTTCACTTCAGGATGTGAACGGGATTGGAATCCAACTTCATAGTTTCCTCCCATTGCTCTTGTTGGCTTAAGGGTAGCAGTTAACCAGCCACCTTCCAAGTCTAAATTAAAGCCTAAATCCTTTGCCCCTTGAGTCATTTCCAGGTCCGAAGCATCAATGTTTGAAAAACCAACCTTATACCTTATTTCATAAGTATGCTGAGCATTTCCAGCAAGAGTAATACTTTCTTCACCTAAATTGCCCGGAGTTATCTTTTCTAGTGTTAAGTATGGTTGCCCAGTAACGGCAGGGGAAGGATACTCTACTTTCCTCTTTTGCCTCACCTTTCCCTTATCAGAGTTATGGAGTTTAAAAATAACCTTTACAGGAACCCCTTCTGATAAGGTAATAGTTTGATGACTTGTCGCATTATCAGAGATACTCCATCCCTTGAGGGATTCGTTTCCATCAATGGAAGCTTGAACAGTCACTTCCTTTTTCACAACTGCTTCAAAGGTAGAAACCGTTTCTTCCTTGTCCTCACTATCTAGGACAAGCCCCGTCTTTTCATCAACGTATTCAACTGTATACTTAAGCGTGACAGTACGGTCTGTAGCTTCTGATTTCCCAAATCCCTCTACTTCGTAGACAAAAACATTGTCCTCCCCTTCAACAATTTCTTTTGTAAAGGTTGTTGGATTACCATCTGGAACATAGTAACTTTCTAATTGACTATCATTTGCTAGCTCTCCACCAATTTCTGTAACGATAACTTTTGCTTTTGCTTCAGTAGTTTCTACCGTCTTCGTCTTCGTTACCTCATGAACTACTTGATGAGATTTGCGATCTACATAGCGTACTTTATAGACAATACTTACTGCTCTTTTAGGAGTTGTAAGTTCTTCACTTGCTCTTATTCCTGTTTCTACCCCTGAAGCAGCTGTTTCAGTCGCATTTTCTTCTGGATGAGACGATGTAACAATAAGATGATTTGTTTCAATATCTCGGGTACTTGATTCACTACTCTCCGCCCTATCCAATGGCTTCAAATCAGGAATAGAAGCACTTTCTTCTGCTTGTACAGGAGACATCAGTACCCCCATTAAAACAGCCGGACCCACTAATCCAATCAAAGCCGAATTAGCTCCATATGCCTTATACTTACGGATTGAAAAGATTTCCTTATGTTCTTTTTTCACTACTAGTTCTCCTTTTCTATTTTTTCTACTTTAATACAATTTGATTTATTAAGGCGCGGGAGAAAGATAACCTGTTTTGAATTCTCACAAACATCTTCTGTTCGAGTAATATCTATTTCTATTTGTTCTTTTATTCGAGCAAAGTCCTCGGTCTCCGAGTTTTCAAAAGCATCTTTATATCGTCTCAAAGTGTCTTGCAATTCTTTAGATAACTCCTCTTTCTGCGCAACAACTCTATTTTTGATTCCGTTTAAAATTTCCATCGATTGATGAAAACGTGCAAATTCATCTGATATTGTTTTGTTAGCATTATATAGCAACTCCGTTGCTTCTTGCTTAGCCTCTTCCACTAAACGTTTTGACAATTGTTTCGCATCAATAATAACCTCAGAAATAAGCTCCTCTTGAGAGCGAAATCCATGTAGTTGAACATTCAACTCTTCAATCATTTGTGCTTTCCCTTCAAGTTCTTGTTTGAGGCGTTCTTTATCCCCCTCTAAACTGCTAATCACATCATCAACTTCCTTTTTGTTATATCCAAAAAGACTTCTTCTTATATTCACCATATTTATTTCCTCTTTTGCAACGCCTGATACATAGTCAGATTTACCACATTTGTATTTCTTTATTCTACTTCACCAAACCATCATTATTATCAACTTGAAATCCAAGTGATTTTTCATCATTGTTCCTTTCCTCAACTTTCATTTAACTAAAATATATATGCACCAAAAACATATAAAATTTATAACATTACATGGTTTCTAACTTATTTTCCGTATGCTATTTTAACAACTATACATTTTTACCTCTTCCTCCCTACTCACCTGAGTACAATCCCATTGAGAAAACATGGGCTCAATCAAAAAGCGCCTCAAAAAGTATTACCAAGTTGCAATACATTTTACGAGACTATTTTATTCTCTTCTTGTTTCAATTGACCATGCTCTTTACTTTAGTTACACAAAGTCTCATATTAATTCTATTACCCCCCCCCCGAAATTGTCAATGATTTTTATGTTAAGTTTTTATTACATTTTCTTTACGTAGCTCCTGTTTTCCTAAGAGATTAAACCTGACAGCTCAAAAATAATACTGATATAATACAGCGTACTATCCTAGATCCAAGCCGCTATATTTTTAAACAAAGAAAAACCCACCAACCTTAGTTGATGAGTTTCAAATCTATTTTCTAAATTTCCACTGGCTATAAATCCCGAAACCGATAATCCAAATAGCTGAACCGATTGCTCCGACAAATGTAGACTCTTGTAAAAAGAGGGTTACAAAGACAAAGGCAAAGAAGAGCATGGTTAAAGGATTTAGGAAACGATAATGGGGCATGAGATAACCATCTACCATAAAGTCTGGTGACTTGCGGTATTTAAGGTGAGCCAGCATAATCAAGATATAAATGGCGATATAGACACCTGATGATGATGCCGTAATCAAGGCAAAGGCATCGGAAACACCTGGCAATACGTTGATAAAGGCTGCTAGGGCAATCAAAATTGCTGAGGCGATGATGGCATTTTGTGGTACGTTGTGACGGGAAAGAGTATCTGCCTTGATAGCCTTTAAGAATGGATTGGGCGAATCATGGGCAATCTGATACAAATGACGACCTGTTGAATAAAGGGTTGAATTAAGAGCAGATGCTGCTGACGTCAAAACGACAAAGTTAATCAAGGCCGCTGCCCACTTGATACCTGCCAATTCAAATACTGTTACAAAAGGAGAATCAGCCGATGCAAGTTCACGCCACGGAATGATAGCCATGATGGCTAAGAGGGCACCACCGTAGAAAAAGGCGATTCGCAAAGGAATTTCCTTAACGGCTTTTGGCAAGACCTGACGTGGATTTTTGGTTTCAGAAGTTGTTACTCCAATAAACTCAATCATTAGATAAGCAAAGAAAACCATCTGAAAGGCCATGACAAAGTTCACTCCACCATTTGGGAAGAGGGAGAAATTATCGGCGATATTGGCCAAACTTGCTACTCCATGTGGTGTCTTAAAGCCTGTCAAGACCATAAAGACCCCTGTTGCAATCATGGCTAAAATAGCCACAATCTTGACCATAGCAAACCAAAACTCAACTTCCCCAAAGAGCTTCACTGCAATCAGATTGACTAAGGCTAGAATGGTCAAAAATCCAATCTCAATCATCCAACTTGGCCAGCTAGGAAACCAAAACTGAACATAGTGAGAGATAGCTGTGATTTCCGCCATACCGATAAAGACAACGGATAGCCAGTAAGACCAAACTGAGAAATAGCCCCAGCCCTTACCCAAATGGCGCGTGATAAAGTTGATAAAGGTATGTTGCTCAGGGTCTTGGTAGAGCATTTCTCCAACCGCACGCATCATGAGGAACATGAAAGCCCCAGTAATCATATAAATCAATACAATGGAAGGACCTGTTAGGCTAATTGAGCGACCTGCTCCCAAAAAGAGTCCTGTTCCGATTGTCCCAGCAATGGCCATAACCTGCACGTGACGATTGGTCAGACCACGCTCCATCTTATTTTTTTTCTTCTTTGAACTCATATCGTCTCCAATTCAATTTAATTTATACTCAATGAAAATCAAAGAGCAAACTATGAAGCTAGCCGCAGGCTGTACTTGAGTACGGCAAGGCTACGCTGACGTGGTTTGAATTTGATTTTCGAAGAGTAGCAAAATGGAAAAAGGAGTGAGTGAAGCGCACAGCCTCCCCACTCCTTTTTTGTTTTTAGGCTGTTTTTTCAACCTTTAAGATTTTTACATCATAGCTACCAACAGGTGTTTCAATGGTTGCTGTGTCACCTGTTTTCTTGCCAATCAAGGCTTGTCCAATTGGGCTTTCATTTGAAACTTTACCTGCAAAGGCATCCGCACCCGCTGAACCTACAATAATATAAACTTCTTCTTCGTCCTCACCAATTTCTTGGATAGTGACTGTTTTACCAATCGCTACTTCATCATCTGCAACTGAGTCACTATTGACGATTTCAGCGTAACGGATTTTTGTTTCCAAGCTAGAGATTTGTCCTTCGACAAAAGCTTGTTCATCCTTAGCTGCTTCGTACTCACTGTTTTCTGAAAGGTCACCGTATGAACGGGCAATCTTAATGCGTTCTACCACTTCTGGTCGACGAACTAATTTCAATTCTTCTAATTCTTTTTCAAGTTTTTCCTTTTCCTCAAGGGTCATAGGATATGTTTTTTCTGCCATTTTTCTCAACTTTCTTCTGATGATATTTTCGAAAGAAAATTATGTGAAGTATCACATAATTTTAGTTTGTTTGGTTTAATTTGCTGTTGACATGTTCAGCAACATTGCGATCGTGGTCTTCTTGATTGTTAGCATAGTAGACCTTGCCATCTGTGACATCTGCTACAAAGTAGAGGTTATCGCTCTTAGTTTGATTGATGCTTGACTCAATCGCATCCAGACTTGGACTATCGACTGGACCAGGCATGAGACCTACATTTTTATAAACATTATAAGGTGAATCAATGTTGGTATCAATCGCAACATCCTCAGCTAGGCTGATATTTTGCCCCAGTTTTCCTTGGGCATACAAGATTGCAATATTACTTTGAAGTGGCATATCACGATTCAAACGATTGTAGAATACACCTGCAATGAGCTTACGATCTTCTGTCTTGGCACCTTCTTTTTCGACCAAGGAAGCAATGGTCAACAACTCATTGACAGTCAAGTTTTTAGATTTGATAGTACTATAGTAAGGAGATAGGTTCTTATCCGTAGCCGCCAACATCTCATCAATCAAGCTTTCAACAGTTGTGCTTTCCTTGATAGAGTATGTAGCTGGGAAAAGGTATCCTTCCAAACGATAACGAGCCCCACTTTCCTTTGTAGGCAAGCTTTCAAGTAGACTCGGATATTTGGCAACTTCTTGACTAATAAAGTTTTCATCTTGAACTTTTGCCAGAAAGGCATCCGCTGTCAAAGGCTCTTTGAAGTCACCTTGCAATTGACCTACCGCTTGTGCCATTTGATCAATCGTATAACCTTCTGGAATTGTTAAATTCGCAAGCGCAGGTTCTTGAGCTTCAGCTGTTCCACCTTTTTGCAATTCATGGATGATATCTTCTGTACTCATACTCTTTTGCAAATTGTAATAGCCAGACTTCAAATCTGAATAATTTTTATATTTCGCATAAAAAGCAAAAATCACTCCGTGTTTAATCAAACCAGACTTTTCAAGAGTTGAACCAATTGTTTGAACATTAGCTCCTTCTGGGATTTGCACTGTCACATATTGTTTAGATGAAGCATCCACAGGCTGTAAAGATGACTGAACATACTGATAACCGAAGTAAGCACCTGCTGAAATCAAACCTAGGAAAATGAGTAGTGAAATGAAGAAAGCCTTCAAATGTGATTTTTTCTTCTTAACTGGTTTAACTGTCTCACGGCGACTACGACGTGGAGTTTCAGGCATTTCTTCTACAGCTTTCTTTTCCACTACTGGTTTTGAAGTAGGAACTTCTCTTTTTACCTCTCTCTGACCTTCTGTCTTATAAGAAACAGCTACCCTTGTTGGGATTTCATTAAATTCCTTCTCTATGTTTCTAGGACTAACAGGTTCTGGAGTTGGTCTTGATACTCCTTCCGCTGATGGAATAGAAGGTCCTTCTTGACTCGGGTGACTAGTAGTAAGTGAAGCTTGTCTTGCAGCCTCTTCTGCGGGAGAAGAAGGAACATCTTGACTTGGATGGCTTGGAACAGTAAGAGTTTCTCTTTTTATCTCATCTGATGGAGAAGCTGGTAAATCTTGGCTGGGGTGAGTCGGCACGGTAGGAGCGTTTCTCATAATATCCTCTACAGCTGATAGAGAATCTTCCATCAAATCTTCTATTGACTGATCATTTTTAGAAGAAAGTTGGGGTTTTATTGAAGCTAAATTAACTTCTTCCTGATCTTCTTCATGTTTTTTAACTCGTTCTAAATCACGTAAAATCTGCTCTTTAAAGCTTAATTTTTCGTCTTCTCTTGATTTTTCACTCAAAAGTTTTTCCTCCTCGTTGACAATCCATAATATTATATCTTAAAAACGAAAGAAAAGCAACCTAGCATGCTTTTCTAGCCTATTTTTTAGCTTCCCAGACCATATCATACCAGGTTTCCCCTGCAAAGGTTGACTGAGACAGACCTTCATTGACAAATCCATTCTTTTCATAGTAGGCGATGAGATAGTCATGACAGGTTAAATTAATACCTTCTCTTTCGTTGGTAAGAGCCAGGTCTTTCAAGGCTGTTAGCAATTTCTGACCCAGTCCGAGTCCCTGTGCCTCCTTGGCAATAGAGAGACAGGTCACAGAGATATAGCCACCAGTCTCATGACTATGGTCTTCTATCTCCTCTGTAAAAGACTGGTCTTGCAGATAGCGGTGGGGGCCAACTGGTCCTTCTATATACCCCATGATTCTACCCTCTTTTTCTGCAACCAGAAACGAGGTCTGAATTTCTCGCAAATGCGCCTCAAAAACAGAGCGAGGAATGGCTTCTTCAATCGAGAAATTTTCTAGTTCAATCTCAACAATCCGATCCAAATCTTCTAATCTTGCTTTCCTAATTTCCATTGTGCCTCCAGATAAAAGGGATTAAACCAAATCATACTAAAACCCTGGCTAGTTTCATAAAGGGAAGTTTCTTCATCAATAAAACCGTTCATTTCAAAATAGGAAAGCAACTCATCAGGACTCTTCAAACGAATCCCTTTGTAATCCAGCTCAACTGCCACCTCTTTCAAGGCTGCAAGAAGAAGTGTTCCCAAGCCCTGTCTCTGATGGTCAGACTCAATGACTAAAGAATGTACTTTTAGACATTGCGGATTGTCTGACTGGGGACTTGATAAAATATAGCCTAAAAGTTGATTTTCATCCCTAGCTAGAAGAAAGGTATCCGCACACTTACGGATACTTTCTTCTAAAATATGAGAAGGTTGCTGCTTTTCAGCTGGAAAAGACGAGGTCTGAAGTGCCTCTATCTCAGGCAAATCAGACTTGCTTGCCTGAATAATCTTAATTGGAATTTCCATGGGAGCATCCTATTGAACATTGCTTGTCAAGTTAGACAAGAGACGTTCAAATGAGTATTCATAGGTTTGGATGTCTCCTGCTCCCATAAAGACATAGACAGCATTGTCATGGTCTAGGAGTGGAGAAACATTTTCAACAGTGATGACTTGGTGTTTTTTGTTGATTTTTTTGGCTAGGTCTTCTACCTTAACGTCACCATGATCTACTTCACGAGCTGACCCATAAATTTGCGCTAGGTAAACAGCATCCGCTTGGTTCAAAGCGTGAGCAAATTCGTCCAACAAGGCAATGGTTCTTGTAAAGGTATGCGGTTGGAAGACTGCTACAATTTCCTTGCTTGGGTATTTCTGACGAGCCGCATCCAAGGTCGCAATAATTTCTGTTGGATGGTGAGCAAAGTCATCGATAATCACTGTGTCATTGACAATTTTCTCAGTGAAACGACGCTTAACACCGGCAAATGTTTTCAAGTGCTCACGCACCAAGTTCAAATCAAATCCTGCTGTGTAAAGAAGACCAATAACGGCTGTCGCATTCATGATATTGTGACGACCAAAGGTTGGGATGTGGAATTGACCCAAGTCTTGTCCACGGAAATGAACGGTGAAGGTTGAACCAGTCGTAGAACGAAGAAGCTCACTAGCTACAAAATCATTACCCTCAGCTTCAAAACCATAATAATAAATTGGTGCATCAGACGTAATTTTACGCAATTCTGCATCTTCACCATAGACAAAAAGACCCTTGGTAATTTGTTTGGCATAGTCGTTAAAAGCATTGAAAACATCCTCTAGACTTGTGAAATAGTCTGGATGGTCAAAGTCAATGTTGGTGATAATAGAGTATTCTGGATGGTAAGGCATAAAGTGGCGCTCATATTCGTCAGATTCAAAGACAAAATATTTGGCATTGGCCGAACCACGACCTGTCCCATCCCCAATCAAGAAGCTAGTGTCTGTGATGTGAGACAAGACATGAGACAACATACCTGTCGTTGAAGTTTTTCCATGCGCTCCAGCTACTCCCATGCTAACAAAGTCACGCATAAAGCTACCTAGGAACTCATGGTAACGTTTGTAGCTGATGCCATTTTGGTCCGCATAGGCAATTTCAACGTTGTTATCTGGGCGAAAGGCATTTCCAGCGATAATTTCCATATCACCGTCTAGGTTCTTTTCATCAAAAGGAAGAATAGTAATTCCTGCCTGCTCAAGACCACGTTGAGTAAAGTAGTACTTTTCAACATCTGATCCCTGTACCTTATGCCCCATTTGGTGCAACATCAAGGCCAAGGCACTCATCCCTGATCCCTTAATTCCGATAAAATGATATGTCTTTGGCATGTTTTCTCCCCTATTCTGTAATTCTTGTCAGATTCAACTCTTGGGCAACCTGACGTTCTTGTTCTGTTTGTTTACTTTTTTTATTGTAGATTTGGCTCTTCTTTAGAAAATCATAGTTGTTTTTCTTTGGAGCAGGTGCTGACACTTCTTCATTCTTGGTAGGGATAGAATGAACTTCTTCCGCCAAGATGTACTGAGACTGGGTCAATTTTTGGCTATATTTAACCAATTCTCCAGGATTTTCCTTTTGGAAAGGCGCGGTAGGTTGATTGCCCTGTCTAAGAAGGCCTGATTTAGAATGACGTCTCGCACGGCTGAAATCCTGAGTTAAATAGTTAGCAGAGCGTTTCTTTTTCAAGTCTGCACGCGCTTCTTCACGCGCCACCTCAGCATAACTCTTTCCTTCTTTTTTAACCCCTAAAGGAGCCTTTTTAGGTTTCTCTACTTGCTTTTCAATCGGTTTTACTGGCGCCTCTTCAGTAATAGGAGCCCATTCTAAATAATTTTTATCTCGATACTCACCCTTGATATTACTGATCAGATCAGACTCATCATAGAGATTCATGACTGGCATTTCAGTCAACATGACCTCGTCATCTGACACCAATGGAAATCGTTCTTGTTTCATTTTCTATTTCCTTTCAACACTTCATTATAGCGTATTGTCTTGATTTTTCAAGTGCTGGCTTCAGAAATTCCCAAAATTTCTCTAATTTCTGCTAGGGTGAGACTGCCACGTGACTCTGTGCCATCCAATACTTGTGACACCAGATGTTTCTTCTGTTCTTGGAGTTCCTGAATTTTTTCTTCAATGGTTCCCTTGGTCACCAAGCGATAGACCTCAACCGTTTCTTCCTGTCCCATCCGATGGGCACGGCTAATGGCTTGCGCTTCCACCGCAGGATTCCACCAAAGGTCAACCAAAATAACCGTATCAGCACCTGTCAGATTCAGACCGACACCACCAGCCTTGAGGGAAATCAGAAAGGCATCTCTTTCCCCTTGATTAAAGGCCTTGGTCATGTCTTGTCTTTCCTTGGCTGGGGTTGAACCGGTAATTTTAAAAGATGTCATGCCCAAGTCTGGCAGTTCTTGTTCAACTTTCTCCAACATTCCCTTGAACTGCGAGAAAATCAAGACACGGTGTCCGCCGTCTGCCACCTGGACCAGCAGGTCTCGGAGACTATCCAGTTTGCCACTGGCTCCCTGATAATCTTCCATAAAGAGGGCAGGGGTATCACAGATTTGACGCAAGCGCATCAGACCAGACAAGATTTCCACACGACTTCGCTGAAATTCCTGGTCTGACACTTGAGCCAGACGGTCCCGCATCTGTTGCAACTGGGCTAGGTAAATAGCCTTTTGCTGGTCTTCCAGTTCATTCTTATAAACTACTTCGATTAAGTCTGGCAATTCGGTCAGAACTTCTTCTTTCTTGCGCCTCATCACGAAAGGCTTGATAAACTGAGCCACACGCTCGGCTGGCAATTTCATAAATTCTTTCTTGCTTGGCAAAAGTCCTGGCATGACGATGTGGAAAATAGACCACAACTCACCCAGATGGTTTTCAATAGGAGTTCCTGACAAGGCAAAAACTGACGGCACCACAAATTGTCTCAAGGTCTGGGCAATCTTGGTCTGGGCGTTCTTCATGACCTGAGCCTCATCTAAGAAAAGGAAGTCAAAGGCCATCCCCTGATAAAGTTCACTATCCTGACGGAAGGTGGCATAGCTGGTCACATAGATTTGATGGCTCTCAGCAAGAATCTCTTCACGACTAGCTTTCAAACCATGAACAACAGCCACATCCAACTGTGGGGCAAATTTTTGAAACTCATCTGCCCAGTTGTAAATCAAACCTGACGGAGCTAAAATCAAGACCCGACTTTCTTTTGTCACTTGGCTGGTCAAAAAAGCAATAGTCTGCAGGGTTTTACCAAGTCCCATATCATCAGCCAAAATCCCACCAAAACCATAATGATGGAGCATTTGCAGCCAGCAGATTCCCTTTTCCTGATAATCTCGCAAATCAGCCTGAACCTGAGTTGCTTGTCTAGGGAAGTCCTCTGGATGCGTCAAATCATGAGCCAGATTCTGGAATTCTTGTGAAAAAGAAACACGATCTCGCCCTTCAAAAAGATGAGCTAAACTATAAGCCAAGGATTTCCGAGCCTGCAAGGAGCCATCTTTTAGTTCAAACTGCCCCAGCTCCTGTAGATTTTGACGAATTTTCTTGGTTTCTTCATCGAAAAAGTAGACTTGATTAGACGAATCAATGTAAAAATCTTGATTGGCAACCAAGGCCTGCATGGCTTGGTCGATTTCCTCTTGGGCAATATCTTGAAAATCAAATTGGATTTCCAAGAGGCCTCCCTTGGAAGCAATCTGCACTTGAGGACTCGCTAGGCTATAAAGCTCTTCTAGCTTGTCTGATAGGTCAACATTCCCGAGTTTTTCAAAGACTGGAATGATTTCGTGGAAGAAATGATAAACAGACTCTGCTTTTAGGGCCTGACGCCAAGATTGAAAGTCTGCTTCAAAACCTGCAAGCAAACAGACTTGGAAAATTCTTTCTTCTAAGTCCGCGTCACTCGAAAATGGTAATTCTTCTAACTCTTGTCGGCTAGATACCTGCCTATCCCCATAATCAAACTGAATTTCTAAACGAATCCGATTATCTTCTTCCCTGTCAAAGTAAAAAGAGGGCGAAAAAGTTTTGATTTGTAACCGTTCTGGAGCTGAAACGGTGCCCATCTGGCTAAAGAGCGTTAGACAGGAAGCTAACTTATCTCGGTCACTACTATCAAATTGCAGGTATTTCTTTCCATGTTGATCCAAAGGCAGCGCTTTGATTTCCTTGAGAAGACGCATCTGCTGGTCTGTTAGAAAATAAACCTGTCCTTTATGGAAAAGCACAGCTCCCTGATAAAAGGCATTAACTCTTGGACTCTCACTGATTTCCATTTCAAAATAGTCCGAGTATTCTGTTACTGTAAAGGCAAATAGATTGGCATCAGCATGCATATCCTGAAAAAGCAGAGTCTGGTAGCTATCCACTTGATGGTCAAATTGAAAATGAGGCAAGGTCATCAGTAAATTCACACCCTGCTCAAAAAAAGTCAGAGGGAAAAAGAGGTGCCGACCTTGGTTTTGGAAAAAGAAATCTGGAGCCTGTTCTTCTTCCGTTAGTCCGCGTAAGAAAGTCAGAAGTTCTTGACTGGCCTCATCAAAGGATTCCCAAGACAAGGATTCCTCATAAATCTTGCCAATCATATAAGACTTTCTTTTCTCGACAATCCTTAAAAAGAGTGGAATATCTCGAATGACATAGTATTTTTGGCTATTGATTTTCCCGATTCTCAAGGTCCACAAGATATGATTGGTTCCTGCTTCCACTTGCCCCACAGCCGATAACTCATAGGCTCGGTCTGATTTTGGAGACAAGATTCGGTCCAAAAATTTGCCACCCAAGGTCACCTTGGTTTCAACGGCCTCTTTTTCCTCATGACCTTCTTCCAGACTCTGCAAGATTTCCTGACCACGCTCATCATTTTTTAAAAAATGCTCCAGAGCCGCCAAATGCACGCAGTAGCCCCTCTTTTGGAAAAAATCGCAGGCACAAAAAACCAAATCATCCTCTAAACTATAGCGCAGTTCTTCTTCTGCAACGCGAGCGTAGAGCCGATTGTTCTTTTCCTTGATGATGTCAACCTTACCAGTTTCATAAAGGGCAACGCCTTCGATACGGACTTTCCCCGGAATCAATTTAGCCATATTTTCACCTTTACCTTATCTTTTTATTATACCATATTTTCCCCTATGAAAATAGCCTTCTAGAGATACTTTTCTCCTAGAAGGCTGGATTTTTAACGTTTGGCAAAAGTCGTCACAATTCGCTGACAAACTTCTTGCAGCAGGGATTTAGGCATGGCTACATTGAGACGGGCATGGAGACTCCCTTCCTCCCCAAAATCCAAACCACGGTTGAGGATAACCTTGGCTTCATTTCTCAACAGCTCTTGCAATATTTCATCAGTCAGGTCATAGGCTGAAAAATCAAGCCAAATCAAGTAGGTTCCTTGCGGTTTCATAACCTTGATTTTAGTTTCTTTTTCAAATAGATCGACCACATAGTTGATGTGTTCTTCAAAGACTTGCTTGAGCTCCTCTAGCCAATCCTTCCCATAGCGATAAGCAGCTTCTGTCGCCAAATAGCCCAAGCCTGAAATTTCATGCTGGTTATTGGCCAACTGGCGTTTCTGGTAAGCCAGTCTCAACTTAGGATTTTCAATGACTGCATAGGAATTTTTTGTTCCAGCAATATTAAAGGTTTTAGTTGCACTGGTCAAGACGATCGCAAATTCTTTAAAGTCAGGGTTGACAGTATTGAAAGACTGGTGTTTGTGACCAAAGAGGGCCAAATCTTGATGAATCTCATCCGAAATCAAGAAAACACCGTGTTTTTGACAGAGTTGGCCAATCTTCTCCAACACTTCCTTTTCCCAAACACGTCCACCAGGATTGTGAGGGTTGCAGAGAATATAAAGTTTGACATCCTCTTCCACCAAATCCTTTTCAAGTCGGTCAAAGTCAATCTCAAACAGACCATCCTTTTCCACCAAAGAATTGGTAATCAATCTACGGTTGTTCAACTTGACACTACGAGCAAAGGGGGGATAGACAGGTGTGTTAATCAGAACCGCTTCGCCTTCTTTTGTGAAAGCTTGAATAGCTGTTGAGATGGCTGGTACCACACCCTCGATAAAGACAAGAGCCTCTTTGTCAAAGTGGTAACCGTGTTGTGTGGCTTCCCACTTTTGAACTTCCTTAATTAACTCTTCACTGGCATAAGTATAGCCATAAACCAGTTGGTCTGCGTAAGTCTGCACAGCTTGGCGGATTTCAGGCAAGACTACAAAGTCCATATCCGCTATCCAAGCTGGTAGGACTTCACTATCCGTTTCTGCTTCTTTCCATTTATAGGTATGGTGCCCTAAACGGTTGGGCAGGCTTGTAAAATCATATTTTCCCATCTTTGTCTTATCCTTCTAATGCTTGGCGCAAATCTGCAATCAAATCTCTAGCATCCTCAATCCCAATTGACAAGCGCAAGAGATCATCTGTCAAACCATAAGAATGACGTACTTCTGCTGGAATATCAGCGTGAGTTTGCGTCGTTGGATAAGTAATGAGACTTTCTACCCCACCCAAACTTTCCGCAAAAGAGAAGACCTTAAGACTGTTCAAAACATGAGGAATGCGTGTTTCATCCGCTACTTTAAAGGAAATCATGCCTCCACGACCAGTGTAAAGAACTTCCTTAACTGCTGGAGAATCCTTCAAAAAGGCAACCACTTCTTGGGCGTTAGCTGTTGAGCGCTCCATACGAAGAGACAAGGTCTTGAGACCACGAATCAATTGATAACTGTCAAATGGAGACAAGACTGCCCCTGTCGTATTGAGATTGTAGAAAAGCTTTTCGTATAGTTCTAAACTATTGGTCACAACCACTCCAGCCAAGACATCATTGTGGCCTGCTAGATACTTGGTTGCTGAATGAAGAACGATATCTGCTCCATCTTCAACCGGACGTTGGTAGATAGGGCTGTAGAAGGTATTGTCCACCACCACTTTGGCACCCTTAGCATGAGCCAATTTTGCTAGTTTTTCGATATCAAATTCCAACATCAAGGGATTGGTTGGCGTTTCGATATAGAGAACATCCACGTCCTTTTCTAACTCGGCAATCAACTCTTCTTCTGTATTGGCATAGGTAAAATGGAAACGGCCTTCCTGCTCCACTTGATTGAACCAGCGGAAAGAACCACCGTAAAGGTCACGGACAGCCAAGACCTTACTTCCTACTGGGAAGACACTAAAGGCCAATACAATTGCTGACATTCCTGAGCTAGTAGCTAGGGCATAGTCTGCGGACTCAATAGCTGCCAAGACTTCTTCTGCCTTACTGCGAGTTGGGTTTTTGGTGCGCGTATAGTCAAATCCAGTAGATTGACCAAACTCTGGATGCTGATAGGTCGTTGAAAAATGAAGCGGTGTCACCAATGCACCTGTCGCTTCATCTGACTTAATACCCGCCTGGGCCAAAATTGTGTTAATGTGTAATTCCTTGCTCATACAATTCCTCCAAATCTATAGTAACTATTGTACCACTTATTTTCACCAACTCATTTTCTTCTTTTCAAGAGCTAGTTATAGTTTCAAACTATAGACTTATCGAGTAAAGCTAAAAAGAATCCAGAAAACACTCCAGATTCTTTTGTGAAAATGATTGCTAGGGCTTACTTAGACTGAAAGAAATCCTGTTGGGATAAATAGTCATAATGGTCTTTGTTAAATTGATACTGACCTACATGCTGACTAATCTGACCGACATCCACGGAAAAAATATAGGCTTCATTTTGATAGTTCCAGTTCAGCCTAATCGTATTCAAGACTGGCTTATAAGTAAAATCTTGAACTTGATTCCAAGGCATCTCTACGACGTGATTAGAACGATTTCCAGTTACACCACTGATGTCCATCAAGTAGATTCCCTTAGGTGTGAATGCCAGAATCTTAGGCTTCACACTCGACTGAACATAGTAGGAACCACCTATTATGAAAAAATCAATAAAGGATTTGAACCATGTCTTTTTCTTGAAAGCCATCAGAAAATTCTTTTGCCCTTCAATGTGGCAAGTTGAGAGAAATGATTCAATCTGTTTTTCTGTTGCAAACTCCATAATAGCGCCCATGATGATACCTCCATAACGATTAGTAAATAGGCAGATAAGAATTCTTCACATAAAGAAGAACTTATCAATTATTACGTTTTATCTTACTTTTTCAGTAGACGGCATCCCTCCTATAACATTACCCTAGCATATGCATACTTCAATCAACATTGGGTAGATTTTCGAAAATAGCGTCTCACATTTATGTTATATTCATTATAACATAAACTCAAGAAACAAAGAAAAAAATGTGAGATTTTTCTTCCAAATTTACCATCATTCTATTAAAAAACGACAGCTTCTTTCGAAACCATCGTTTTGCTGGAAAAATCCTTATTTGACGTGTTTTGCCAATTCTTCTTGAGCTTTTTTATTAGATTCTTCTTTTTCTTTTAGCCATTTTTCTTTGGCTTTTTCATATTCGTCTTTTGTGACTGTCTTATCTTGTAATTTGAGGTATTTATATGATTCAACCCCTTTATTACCAGCCAATGAATATGGTGTTGAGAAAGGAACAATTTTTCTCAATGTTGGTGTTCCGCCTAGTGAAACATTTGGAATTGCTAGAGAGCTATCTACTAACCAAGCCTGAGCATCAGCATATTTTTCATAACGTTTAGCTGGATCTTGCTCCTTATTGGCTTCTTCCAACATTTGAGTGTAGACATCCAATCCAACAGCCTTGGCCTTGTCATTGACTTCACCTGGCTCTAAACCTAGATTTTGCATCAAACCACCAGAATTAACATTAAAGACATCAAGATAGGTTGAAGGGTCTTGATAATCTGCACTCCAACCACCATTGTAAAGATCATAATCTTTCTGAGCAGCAGTTTGAGCCAAATAGCTTGTATTATCAAAGTCTTCAGTAGAGAGTTGGTGAACATCAATCACAACATTATCTGAACCCAAGACAGATTCAATTGATTGTTTCATGGAATTAATTCCTTGAATCTCTGCCTTATTCGTCAAATCTACTGCTTTATCTAAGTGGATAGGGAATTGGACTCCTTTGGCTTGAAGTTCTTTCTTAGCTTCTGCAAATTTAGCCTTGGCTTTTTCGGGATTGTAGTATGGATCCTGGGCATCTGCAAAGTTGATTCCTTGCCATTCTTTGCCATAATTCACCATCTTAGAGGCTACTACTTCACCAAAGTCTTTTCCATTGATACTTACGAAGTTTGGAGGAACGACGAGGTTACGTAAAATCTTAGTTGCACCATCCTCTCCTTGAGATTGAGCCCCGTAAGCTGTACGGTCATAGGCAAAGTTAATGGCTTGACGGAAGTTTTTATTAAGAACCGCTTCCTGAGTCGATTTCTTTTCAGCATCACTTGTCTTGGAAGTAAATTTATAAGATTTTCTATCCAGGTTAAAGTTTAAGAAATAAGATGTAGCATCTTGCATGCTATAAATGATATTGTCCTTATTCTTTTCTTTAATCCCTTCAAAACTTGAACTATTTGGATAGAGACGAGCGTAGCTATAAGCCCCCTCCACAAAGTTACGAGCCAGTGCATCTTGGTCACTACCATCAAAATAAGCCAATTTCACATCATCTACAAAGACATTTTTAGCATCCCAGTAGTTAGGATTTTTCTTGAATTCGATGACAGATTTTGAAACAAAGGATTTCATCAAGAAAGGTCCATTATACAAAATGCTAGATGGGTCTACCTTGCCAAAATCATCCCCTTTTGATTTCAAGAAATCTGCATTAACTGGGAAGAGAATAGTTGACGTTGTTTTTGAGTTCCAGTAAGATTCAGGTCGTGTCAAGGTATATTGAACAGTCTGGTCATCAAGAGCCTTGACTCCGACAGTTGAAAAGTCTGTTGTTTTACCAGTGATATAGTCATCTAAACCAGCAACAGATTCTTGCACTAAGTACAAGGCTTCTGATTTTTTATCAGCCGCATATTTCAAACCTGTCACAAAATCTTGGGCAGTTACAGGAGCATATTCTTCCCCATCTGAAGTATACCACTTAATATCCTTACGAAGTTTGTAGGTATAGGTCAAACCGTCCTTAGAAACACTCCAATCCTCTGCCAAGGATGGAACATAGTTCCCGTATTGGTCATTTTCCATGAGACCATCTACCAGATTGGTCACAATATCATTTGTTGTTGCACGATTTTCTGCTAGATAGTTCAAACTAGATGGATCGCTTGAGTAAACATAGTTATATGTTTTTGACCCTGTGCTAGAATTTCCACACGCGCTTAATAAAATACCTGCACTTAACACGACACCTGCAAGTGTTGCATACTTGACCTTAGACTTTTTCATCTCCAGAACCTCCTGATTTAAATATTTGTTTTATTATACAAACTAACTACTTTTTAGTCAAGTGTTTTTTTGACATAAAATTCAATTACTTTCGTTATTTATTCTCTGTTTTACATTTCATATCCAATTCTAACAATAAAAAATGAATAAGAGAGTGTTTTGATTTTAAAAAAACTCAACTTATTCATTTTATTTATAAATTATTTTTTAAGAAATTTTTAATTTTGATCGCAGGCGATCTGCTTGAGCTTGTCCAATCACCTTGTCCAATAAACGAGTACGAAGGCTCAAGAATCCGTAAATTCCTCCTCCCATGGCACCAACAAGAGCTACATAAAGGAAGCTCCACAAACGTCCACTTGGTTGGAAGACAAATCCTAAAATCCACTGTATTGTTCCTACTACAAGAAGCATGAAAAGAGTTAACAAACTGATTAAAATGGTTCGCTTCACAATAATCTTGCGCTTGACACCTGTTACCTTACAAATATCCCGATACATCAAGATGTTAGGAATGATAAGACCGATGGTTGTAGAAATCAAGGGACCATAACTGTGGAAGAGGGCAATGGTTGGAATTTGCAAGACTAGCTTGGCAATTGAACCATAGATAAAATAGAGAACAGCCTTGCGGTTGCGGAACATGGCCTGAAGCATTGGAGACAAGACCATGTACAAGCCTAAAATAGTAGACTGCAAAACTGCAAATACAAACAAGCCCATAGCCAAACTATCTGGCTTGCCATAGAAGACAGTATAGAGAGGTTCTCCTACCATAACCACTCCAACCGTTGCTGGCAGTAGGAATAAGAAAAGCATGGTAATACTGTCCTGAACGAGACGAGAAGCTGCCCTCAAATCTCCCTTGACGTAGTTTTCAGTCAAAAGTGGCAAGCCTACACTCCCAATCGAAACCCCAACAGAAATCAAAATCATAGTGATTTTATTAGGGTTGGCTGAGAAATAAGAAAACATGACAACCAAGTCTTCATTGCTATAATTGGTAAACCAACTCATACTATTGATAAAGGTCATCTGGTCCAGAATCTGGAAAAGTTGGATGGCAGACCCTGTCAGGATAAAAGGAATGGCTTCCTTAATGGTATCGACCAAGAGACGCTTACTATTAATCTTATCCCCTGTTTCAAGAACTCTTTTTAGTAAACCTTCTTTTGCAAGGAAATAAATCAAAACTGCAAAACTGGCTACCATGCCGACAAAGGCAGCAAAGGTGGATTGGGTAACTGCTGCTAGATAATCTCCTGAGCCCATTTTCATAATCATAAAGGTAGCTAGGAGCATCCAGATAACACGAATGACCTGCTCAGCGATTTGGCTCATGGCATAAGGTTTGAGATTATTCATTCCTTGGAAGAAGCCTCGGATAACACTCATAGATGGGAAAATCAAGACCGCCCAAGCCAAGCTCTGCATAATTGGGATCAGGTCTTTCCCTACACCCGACAAATCTGCTAGCCAAGGAGCAAAGACATATAAGACCAGAGCAAAGACCAGACCTAGTCCCGTCATAAAGCCTAAAAAACTCCGAATCAGGGCAAAGCTATGCTCCTCTTCTCGCATGGTATTATACTTGGCAACTTGCTTGGCCACCGCAACTGGAATACCCGCTGTTGAAACTAGCAAGAACCAGGCATAGATATTGTAGCCCATGGTAAAGAGACCATTGGCCGTAGCCGCATAAGACCCCATCCAGATATACCAGGGGATAATATAAATGGCCCCTAGCAGGCGACTGATAAAGTTACTAGCCGTTAGCCAAGCAGTCCCCCGTAACATCTGGGCCTGCTGGTGATTGTTTTCGTTAGACATAGATTCCTCATTTTATTTTAATCACTAGGAAAAATTCCTCATCTTCCATTATAAACTTTTCCTTGTCACTTGTAAATTTACGACTTTCGGTTTACAATAGAAAGTATGATTAAGATTGAAACCGTATTAGATATATTAAAGAAAGATAGTCTCTTCCGTGAGATTATTGACCAAGGACATTACCACTACAACTATAGCGATGTCGTCTTTGACACCATCTGCTATGACAGCCGCAAGGCCAAAGAGAAGAGCCTCTTTTTCGTCAAAGGTGCTGCCTTTAAGAAGGAATTTCTTCTTTCAGCCATCTCTCAAGGCCTCGGTTGGTATGTGGCTGAAAAGGACTATGAGGTTGGTATTCCTGCCATTATCGTCAGTGATATAAAGAAAGCCATGAGTTTGATTGCTATGGAGTTTTACGGCAATCCACAGGAAAAACTTAAACTCCTGGCCTTTACTGGAACCAAGGGTAAGACAACAGCAGCCTACTTCGCCTATAACATTTTGTCTCAAGGGCATCGACCTGCTATGCTCTCGACCATGAATACAACTCTAGACGGCAAAACTTTCTTTAAGTCTGCATTGACAACTCCTGAGAGCATTGACCTCTTTGATATGATGAATCAAGCTGTGCAAAATGACCGTACCCACCTCATCATGGAAGTATCCAGTCAAGCCTATCTGGTCAAACGTGTCTATGGTCTAACCTTTGATGTGGGAGTTTTCCTCAATATCAGCCCAGACCATATTGGCCCTATTGAACACCCTAGCTTTGAAGACTACTTCTACCACAAGCGACTCTTGATGGAAAATAGCCGAGCAGTCATCATTAATAGTGACATGGACCATTTCTCAGTCTTGAAAGAACAGGTGGAAGATCAAGAGCATGATTTCTATGGTAGCCAGTCAAGTAACCAAATCGAGAATTCCAAAGCCTTTAGCTTTTCAGCTACTGGTAAACTCGCTGGTGATTATGATATCCAACTGATTGGCCACTTCAACCAAGAAAATGCAGTCGCTGCAGGACTTGCCTGTCTCCGTCTGGGCGCTAGTCTTGAGGACATCAAAAAAGGAATCGCAGCAACCCGTGTTCCTGGTCGTATGGAAGTCCTCACCCAGAAAAATGGAGCCAAGGTCTTCATCGACTATGCCCACAATGGTGATAGTCTCAAAAAACTCATCAATGTGGTTGAAACTCATCAAACTGGAAAAATTGCTCTGGTTCTGGGTTCAACAGGAAATAAAGGAGAAAGCCGTCGTAAAGACTTTGGCCTCCTCCTTAATCAACATCCTGAGATTCAAGTCTTTCTGACTGCTGATGACCCCAACTACGAAAACCCAATGGCTATTGCGGATGAAATTAGTAGCTATATCGATCATCCTGTTGAAAAAATTGCGGATCGCCAAGAAGCCATCAAGGCAGCGATGGCTATCACAAATCACGAATTAGATGCAGTTATTATTGCTGGTAAGGGAGCAGATTGCTACCAAATCGTCCAAGGCAAGAAAGAAGCCTATCCTGGAGATGCAGCTGTCGCAGAAAATTATTTATAAGATAGTAAAAAAATCAAGGGAAATGAAACCCTTGATTTTTTCTATCTTTATTTGAAAGCGTTTTTCAAACCTTCAACAGCACCTTCTGCAGCATCTTTAGCATCTTCAACTACTTCTTTTGCCTTAGCAACTGTCTTTTCAACAGCTCCTTCAAGTTCTGTCTTGCTATCCCCAGTAACTTTACCAAATCCTTCTTTGATAGCGCCTGTTGCTTGTTCCAATTTGTTTTCAAGTGACATTTGATTGTCTCCTTTAGTTTTATTCCGATATGTGTTACCGGTTACATATAGTTTATACCGAATACTAAGGAAAGTCAAACAATGTGCTCAGAAACAAGAAATCAGACCAAGTAGAAAGTTAATCTTTCCTTATCCAAATCGATAGCCAACTCATACTTTCCATCTTCATTTTGGCCAATATAACCTAGGAGAACTAAACTGTCCACAAAGATATCACGGCGTTTCTGCATAAGCTGGGCTTTTTTAAGAAATTTCAACAAAAAAGTCGTCATATATTTGAGAGCATACTCAGGATTGACATCTCCCAAAATGTCATAGAGCTCCTGCTGTTTTTTTGTCAAAGGATACTGATGTTTGACCTTGTAGAAATAATTGGACAGGGTCATTTTTGATCTAGCAAAGTCCGTCTTTTCAACTAAAATAGCTGCATTGGTCTGATTGCGCAATTCTGTCTCAAAACTCTTCTGCAACAAAGCTTGATAGGTCGGACTATCTTCTTTGACAAAAATCTCTTGATCCAGTTCAAGACTATCGAGTGATTCAAGCATAGGAAGACTAAGGTAATAGCGCTTATTTTCCCGTAGAATCAAACCTGCCTTTATATACTCTTCCATGAGTTTGTCAACTGCTACATCTGGAAACTTGGCCTTAATTTCCCGTAGAATCACATCCTCATGCTGGTCCAGATAGCGGATTAATTCTCCAAAAAATGGCTGTCTCGTCAAACGAGATGGATTAAAAATCTGAATCATGAAGATTCCTTTCTTTACATTTTAACAGAGGCGATGCTGCCAACTGACTGGGATTGGTCCCAGCTTGGTTTAGAGGAACAGGCAGACCTAGTTCTCTATAATACTCCCTCCAAAAATCACTAATCTCCTGCTCCCCATCCCCAAATTTCATAGGTATGGTTTCAAAAATCGGTAGGATTTCTGCCATATACTGGGAACAGTAGAAACCAGCTCCATCTGGATAGAAAGAAGTATTGTAGGGAGCCCCAAGATGTTTGCAAGCTCTTTCCTTGACAGACTGGATGTCTAGTTCTGGGTAGACATAGAGGTCGTACAAATGATTGGACTCAAAGAAGTCTGCTGGTTCTTGACAGATAACACCAAATTTTCCACTAGCATGGTAAATCATCCCATCCAAATAAATGGCAACATGGTTATAGTTGCCTGTGGAAGTCAGGATGGCCTGTCCCATATCTGACTCATCTCTCACAAAAATCAAATCGCCATTTTCTAACATACTTCACTCCTAGAAAAAAAGGAGCCGAAACTCCCTTCGATATAATTCAAACTAGACTTTCCGATTTTGAACTGACACCCAAAATCTTAAGCATTAAAGCTTTCAGTCAATTGAGGCACCACTTGTTTCTTACGTGAAACAGCACCAGCAAGGAAAGCATGGTTGTTTTCAAGTTTGAAGTTGAAAGCCGCTTCGACCTTGCCCATATTGGCACCAAGAGCCAAGATTTCTGAGTTTGAGTTGACGATATCTGTAATCATCAAGACAAAGTCAGAGTAGCCGTTTGCTGTGTTGGCCGCTTGCATTGCAGCTTCAATTTCTGCTTGACGTTCCAAGACTTCAGCGATGTCAACTGTATTTACTTGAGCAACACGGACATTATTTCCGTTCAATTCAAAAGTCTTAGCATCGATATCAATCAATTCTTCAGCAGATTTGCTGGCCAAGTTTGTACCAGCTTTCAACATTGCCAAACCATATTCCTCCAAGTTGACACCAGCCAATTCAGCCAATTCAGGAGCAATGACTGTATCTGTTGGGTGTGTTGTTGGTGATTTCAAAAGAAGAGTATCTGAAATCAAACCTGAAAGCATCAAACCAGCAATCTCTTTAGGCACAGCCACACCATGTTCTTTGAACATACGGTAAACGATTGAAGACGCTGAACCAACTGGCTCCAAACGCATGTAAAGTGGACTTGCAGTTTCAAAGTTAGCCACACGGTGGTGGTCTACAACACCATAAACTTCTACTTCAGCGATATCTGATACAGATTGTTGGAATTCATTGTGGTCAGTCAAGATAACTTGCTCTGCACCTTCTGCTTTAGCAGAAGTGATAACACGCGGTGCTTCCACACCAAAATAGTTCAAGACAAAGGCTGTTTCTTCATTTGGAGTTCCAAGGGCAACAGCTTCCGTATCCAAACCGTAAGCTTCTTTTGCAAGGTAGGCAAAGGCTACAGATGACCCGATGGCATCTGAGTCTGGATTTTGGTGACCAAATACTAGAATCTTAGACATGATAATACCTCATTTTGTTTATTCTCTTTATTGTAGCATTTTTTTCGCTTTTTGACAAAAGTAAGAGGAGTCAAAGGACTCCCCGCTACTCTTCAAAATAACTGAGCAAATTTCTATCTTGATTTTCAGATAAAAATTGCTCCTTCTGTAACCTCTTCTTACGCTTTAGAAGGGCTTCAGCCGACATGGCTTCTGCCTTACTGGCAAAACCTTGAGCATAGATGAGTTTGACTGGCAAGCGTGCTCGTGTGTATTTGGCTCCCTTCCCACTATTGTGGACAGCGAGGCGTCTTCTCACATCAGTCGTATAGCCTGTATAGTAAGATCCATCACGACACTCCAGCACGTACATATAAGCCTTATGATCCATAATAAATCTCTTCGAGTTCCGGCGTATAAGAGCCATCATCATTGTGGACAATGAGAGGTGGCAAGACCTTAAAACCGCTTGTTGAGCCATCCTTGATAGCCTCAATCAAAAGCATATTGGCTTCCTTTTCTCTTTTTGGATAAACAAACTGCAGGCGCTTAGGGGCTAGATTATGCCGTTGTAAGGTATCCAAAATATCCAGAAGTCGATCAGGACGATGAACCATGGCCAACCGTCCATTAGACTTGAGAATACTCTGGGCACTACGACAGATTTCCTGCAAATTGGTCGTGATTTCATGGCGCGCCAAGAGATAATGTTCGCTCTCGTTCAGGTTTGAATGAGGATCCACCTTGAAATAAGGCGGATTACACAAAATCATATCCACCTTACTTCCCTGTATACGAGAAGGCATATTTTTCAAATCATCACAGATGACCTCCATCTGCTCTTCCAAACCATTCAAACGGACAGAGCGTTCAGCCATATCCGCCAAACGCTCCTGAATCTCAACAGCCAAAATCTGTGCCTGAGTACGGGTGCTGGCAAAAAGCCCCACTGCTCCATTCCCAGCGCAGAAATCCACTATCAAGCCCTTTTTAGGAAAACGTGGAAATCGTGACAAGAGAACACTATCCACCGAATAGCTAAAAACCTCTCTATTTTGAATGATTTTAATATCTGTCGAAAAGAGCTGGTTAATGCGCTCTCCTGATTTTAATAATTGTTCTTCTTCCATGGTTCTATTATAGCAAATTTATATTAACATTACAAAAGATAGAGATTTCTAACTAGTGCTTCTGCTTCTTCAAATGTTGAAGGGCTTCCTTGGTCCAAATTGGCATCATTCGTTTAAGAGGAGCAAAGCCGTAGTTAAAACGGTCGCTTGAAAAGCGTCGCCGTCTCGGAAACTGGTGCTTTTCTTCCTCCAAAGTGCGGATTGAAAGACTAGCTTTCCCTGTAAATTCATCTAAATCCACTACCTGAACCAGAACCTCTTCATCGACTTTCAAGGCTTCATGAATATTTTCAATAAATCCTGTCCGAATCTCCGAAATGTGAATCAGCCCCGTATCACCCGTCTCTAGTTCAACAAAGGCACCGTAGGGCTGAATCCCTGTAATACGCCCCTTTAGCTTATCACCGATTTTCATCTTAGTCCTCGATTTCAATAGTTTCAATCACGACATCTTCAACTGGCTTGTCCATAGCCCCAGTCTCAACAGCAGCAATGGCATCCAAGACAGCGTAAGAAGCTTCATCAGCTAGCTGACCAAATACAGTATGACGACGGTCTAGGTGAGGAGTTCCTCCTTGCTCTGCATAGATTTCCGCAATCGGTTCTGGCCAACCACCACGAGCAATTTCTTTCTTAGAATAAGGCAAATGTTGATTTTGCACGATAAAGAACTGACTGCCGTTGGTATTTGGACCAGCATTGGCCATGGAAAGGGCACCACGGATATTGTAAAGTTCTTCTGAGAATTCATCCTCAAATGATTCGCCGTAGATTGACTCGCCACCCATACCAGTTCCAGTTGGGTCTCCACCTTGGATCATAAAATCCTTTATAATACGGTGGAAAATGACACCATCATAGTAGCCATCTTTTGAAAGAGCTACAAAGTTAGCTACTGTTTTAGGAGCATGTTCAGGGAAGAGCTTAATACGCAAGTCTCCATGATTAGTCTTAATAGTCGCAAGAGGACCTTCTACTGTTTCAATGTCTACTTGTGGGAAATGCAATTCTTTTTCTACCATACCAAATCCTTCTAAGGCATCAAAAATGCCACCTTCTTCTAATGTTTTTGTAATATAATCTGCTTTTTCTTTGATGTTATCATGAGAAATTCCCATTGCAACGCTGATTCCAGCATAATCAAAGAGTTCCAAGTCATTCAGCCCATCTCCAAAAACCATGACGTTCTCTGGTTTCAAGCCAAGATGTTCCACAACCTTTTCCACACCCGTCGCTTTGGAGCCTGAAATCGGCACAATATCAGACGAATGTTGATGCCAACGAACCATGCGAAGTTTGTCTGAGAGACTGTCAGGCAAGTGCAAGTCATCTCCCTTATCTTCAAAAGTCCACATCTGATAAATATCTACTTTTTCATGGAAGTCAGGATCCACGTCCAAGTTTGGATAAATCGGATCAATAGCCTCACTGATCATCTCAGTTCGAGCGGAGAGTTTAGCATCATGACTCCCAACCAAGCCATACTCAATTCCTTCTTGCTTAGCCCAAGAGATATACTCCTCAACATCTGACTTCTCGATCTGATGTTGATAAATAACCTGACCTTTTTTATCTTCGATATAAGCCCCATTCAGGGTTACAAAAAAGTCAGGCTTGAGTTCACGAATCTCTGGAACGACACCAAAAATCCCTCGTCCAGAAGCAATACCTGTCAAGATTCCTTTCTCACGTAATTGCTTAAAAACAGTTGGGATTGAAGCTGGAATAAAACCTGTCTTTGAATTCCGCAATGTATCATCGATATCAAAAAAGACAATCTTAATCTTTTTTGCCTTGTATCTTAATTTGGCATCCATCTCACTACCTCTTTCAATCTAACTCTTTCCATTATACCATAAAGTAGAGAAATCCCACATCCCCAATAAAATCCTTATCTCTTATCCGAATTCCTTTACTAGATACAAAACCAAATCATCATTATTTTGGCTAGTTGCATTCATTTCCAAGGGTTGATTTCGATACCAGACACCTGTCCCATCTAGAATGTAGCCCCGTCTGATATACAATCTCTGGGCAGGGCCATAGCCTAAGTGCAAACCTACACCAAGAGTGACCTTACTCGAAACAACCCTGACTCGTTTTTCTGCTTCTTCTAGCAGTTGATTCCCAATCCCTTGATTTCGAAAAGGCTCAAACACATTAAAATCTGATAATTCTGGATAGACTTCTGCAAAAGGACCATGTTTAGCAGAGGGCAAAATAGTAACGTAGCCCGCTACAGCAGCATCAATCTCTGCAACTAAGACTTCTCTCTCCCCACTTTCCTGTTCCAGAAAATATCTAGCCAAAATTCCCTCTCTACCAGGCCAACCTTGATTCATAAATCCTCGAGATAGATCTTTAATGTCAGATTCTTGCATTTTTCTAATTGAACATGTCGTCTTCATAAGTTGCTCCTTTAAAGCTTTCTCCTACCATTATAGCACGATAATAAAGATTAAAAGAAAAAACCTAGTAAGACAAAAGAATCTTACTAGGTCAAAAGGGGACTCCATTCTAACAGAGTCCTGGAAAAGTCTGAAAAAAAGGTCCACTGGACCCCAACTCGCTCTCTCATTTCAAGGCTCGTGAAAAAAAGACCCGTCGGGGTCTTTTCTTTAATCTTCGTTTACGAAAGGCATCAAAGCCATTACGCGAGCGCGTTTGATAGCTGTTGTTACTTTACGTTGGTTTTTAGCTGAAGTTCCTGTTACACGACGAGGAAGGATTTTCCCACGTTCTGAAACGAAACGGCTAAGAAGCTCAGTATCTTTGTAATCAACATATTCAATTTTGTTTGCTGCGATGTAATCAACTTTTTTACGGCGTTTGAATCCGCCACGACGTTGTTGAGCCATGTTTTTTCTCCTTTATAATTTTAGTTGTCCATTAGAATGGTAAATCGTCATCTGAAATATCCAATGAATTTGTTGCTCCAAATGGATTTTCATCACGTGAAAAGTCTGGTACTGAATTTGTAGGTGCTGAATAGTTTGAACTTGGTGCAGAATAAGCTCCGCCTGTGTGACCCTCACGCACACTACGGCTTTCCAACATTTGGAAATTCTCAGCCACGACCTCTGTCACGTAGACACGTTGTCCTTGCTGGTTATCGTAACTACGAGTCTGGATACGACCTGTCACCCCGATAAGTGAGCCTTTTTTAGCCCAGTTAGCAAGGTTTTCAGCCTGTTGGCGCCACATAACGACATTGATAAAATCAGCCTCACGTTCGCCATTTTGACTCTTAAATGTACGGTTTACTGCAAGAGTAAAAGTCGCAACTGCTACATTTGATGGGGTATAACGCAACTCAGCGTCACGTGTCATACGCCCTACAAGTACAACATTGTTAATCATAGTTTACCTTCTTACGCGTCAGTTTTGACGATCATGTGACGAAGAATGTCAGCGTTGATTTTTGAAAGACGGTCAAACTCTTTAAGAGCTGCGTCGTCGTTTGCTTCAACGTTAACGATGTGGTAAAGTCCTTCACGGAAATCTTTGATTTCGTATGCAAGACGACGTTTTTCCCAAGATTTTGATTCAACAACAGTTGCACCGTTGTCAGTCAAAATAGAGTCAAAACGTGCTACCAAAGCGTTTTTAGCTTCTTCTTCAATGTTTGGACGAATGATATAAAGAATTTCGTATTTAGCCATTGATATGTTCCTCCTTTTGGTCTAATGACCCCAAGACTTTGCAAGGGGTAAGTGAGGTTCGCTCACAATAAACTATTATACTAGAAAAAAATTTTTTACGCAAGTAAAAACACCGAAATAAAAAAAGAAGATGACGAATCATCTTCTCAAAAACTATGAGTTTTTAGTCTTCTTTTTTCTTGCGAGAAAGAAGTCCAAATCCACTAAGGGCTCCAAGAAGTCCAAGTGCTGCAAGACTAGCGTTAGCTTCTGTACCAGTATATGGCAATTCTTTTTGACCATCAACATATTTAGGTGTTGTTGGTTGTTTTGGTTGCTCAGGTACTGTTGGCATTTCCGGAGTCACTGGTTGCTCTGGGGTCTCTGGCTCTTGTGGAGAAACTGGTTGTACTGGTTCAACCGGTGTTGGAGTTGGCATCTCAACTTTGCGGAAGATATGTCTGATATTTCCTTTTGAACCTGTCACAGTCTTCACATATTCGTAACCTGGAATTGTTCCCGGTTCTTTAGAACCTGGCTCAGTTGGTTTCAATGGATTTCCATTCTCATCAGTCCAAGTAGTTGTATTTTGCTTACCTGGATTTGGTTGAGGAACAGGTAAAGGTGTTGGAGCTGGTGGTGTTACTTTTTCGTAAACATGTTCTGTATCTCCATTTGGCAGTTTCTTCGTTTCTACGAATCTGTACTCTGGG
>NZ_AEDU01000004.1 GCF_000148525.1 Streptococcus mitis SK564 | reverse complement strand
AGGCTTGGTAAGAAGAGTCATAAACCCATTCACCTTTAGCCATTTTTCCGTTTGATTTAAGGTAGTAAGCTCCTTGCCATGTACTGTAAGCATAAGATCCATCTGATTTCAAGTAATACCAAGCTTGATAAGAATCATCATAAATCCATTCGCTCTGGGCCATTTTTCCGTCTGCTTTCAGGTAATAACTTCCTTGCCAAGTATTTTTCACTGGATTTCCATTTCCATCAAAGTAGTACCAAGCACCGTCCTGCTTAACCCAACCACTTGTTGTAGATGAAGTTGTGTTGGTTTGAGCCGCAGTTGCTTGTTTTGCTTTAAAGGCACCCTTAGGAGCATTTTTCAATTCGCAAGCCACACCATCATGATCGCGGTCTAACTTGGCAGAATAACCAGGGTCTCCCTCATGAAGATCCGAATAGCCATTAGCCCAAGCTTCCTTACAACTAGAAAAATGAATGTTTTCTTCTGCTAAAACTGGTTGTGAAAACAAGGCTAAAACTGGCAATGTTGCCAGACTCATTTTTAAAAATAGACGTTTGTTCATCTTTTTCTCCCATAATTATGATATCGATTTCATGTTTATTTTATCAGATTTATTTCTTCAATTCAAGGAAAAATCAATCCTAGTTCTTATAACTTTTCATTACAATTTTTATTTTTGAATAAATAATTCATACAAGCCTCTCACTGCATTACAGCCGTAAATAGCTTCTGCTTGGGCTAAATCTGCCAAGGTCAAGACTTTCTCTTCTACCTGTCCTGTTTCCAGCAAATGCTGACGGTAAATTCCTGGCAAGATTCCCAGTCGGATAGGCGGTGTGTAGAGTTTCCCATTAATTTTTAAGACCAGATTTCCAATAGAGGTTTCAAGAAGTTCTCCAGACTTATTGTGGTAAATGATCTCTTGTTCCCCTAAGCTCAAATGCGGTCTGTGAGTTGTCTTAAAGTAGGTAAATGCTTGCTGCAAATCCGCTTCCTGCAGGCAGAGTTTGGCTTTGCAGAAGGTCGGACTGAAAGGTTCCAATATTTGACGATCGACTTCTATCTCTCCAGATTTGCTAATGCTGATTCGCAAGCGGTAATCTTGATTAGCATCACAAGTCTGACACTCTGCTTCAATCTTTTGTCTCAAAATTTCTGGGTCAAAAGGATAAGCAAAATATCGACTAGCTTTTCTCAGTCTTTCCAAATGTTGATCTTCAAATAGCAAGCTCTTATGACTGATTTTTCCAGTTGTAATTATTTGGAAACGAGCTTGTTTACGATAGAGAACAGCTGCCTTTTGATGAACCTCACGGTATTCAGATTCCCAAGTGCTATCCCATGTAATGCCACCACCAACTCCATAGATGGCTTTCCCTTGATACAGTTGAATCGTTCGGATAGCAACATTAAAAATCCGTCGTCCATTTGGAAGCAAGAGACCAATCGTTCCACAGTAGACTCCGCGCGGTTGTGGCTCCAAGTCCTTGATAATCTCCATAGTCGCAATTTTCGGTGCACCCGTTATGGAACCACAAGGAAAGAGTGAGCGGAAAATTTCAACAAGGTACACATCCTCTCGCAACTGACTCTTGATAGTCGAAGTCATCTGCCAAACAGTTGAATACTGTTCCACTTGGCAGAGATGCTCCACATGCTCACTCCCCACCTCAGAAATACGATTCATATCATTGCGCAAGAGGTCCACAATCATCATGTTTTCAGAGCGATTTTTGGGGTCCTGTTCCAACCAACTAGCCTGCTCCAAGTCTTCTTGGTCAGTCATGCCACGCTGAGTCGTTCCCTTCATTGGTCGCGTTGTCAACTCGCGGTCATTTTGCTCAAAAAAGAGCTCTGGACTCATGGAAATCACTGCCATCTCGTCATGTTCAACATAGGCATTGTAGCCCGCCTCCTGCTCTACCACCATACGATTGTAGATGGCAAAAGGATTGGCAGACAACTCCTGCTTGAGTTGGACGGTGTAGTTGACCTGATAGGTATCTCCCTGACGCAAATGATGGTGAATCTGGGCAATTGCCTTTTCATAGTCTGTTGCAGACGTTACTTCCTGCCAATCAGAAGGCAAATCAACCTCGTCATAAATCAGAGGAATAGGGGATGTTTCTACCCTATCATGAACAGTAAAGTAAAGCAAGTACTCGCCCAGTAGAGGAGCCTTGTGAACTGCTAATTTCTCCTCAAAAGCAGGTGCAGCCTCGTAGCTAACATAGCCTACCACATAGTAGCCTTGCTCTTGGTAGCTTTCCACTTGTACCAGCAAATCTGCCACTTCTGCTATATTTCTCGTTTTCAACTCTTTAATCGGCTGGGTAAAGATGTATCTCTCTCCCAAAGCCCTAAAATCAATCACTGTTTTTCTATGCATATCTTAAGTATAGCACAAATTAAGAAAACCCTCATCCGCAAAGCAGATGAGAGATTTCAATTATTTAAAGATTGAAGTTTTAAAGCTGTTTGTTTGTTGAAGAAGTTTTTTGAATAATTTCTCTTTAAGGGAAACAGTATTATCAAATTTAACTGATCCATTTTTAAGAGTAGCTTTATCTTTATCAACAGCTGCAGCAAATGCATTCTTCAAGTCTTCGTAACTACTGTATGTAGTACCGTCGATTGTAACAGGGTTAAATCCTGTTTTCGCTTTATCAACAACTTCTTTGAAGTATTCTTTCTTCCAATCTTCTAGAGTATTAAATTTACCATCAGAAACTTTCTTGATAATAAAATCATCGCCTAGAGTAGCATGACCAGCTTTTTTAGACTCATTTTTCAACATGTTAGAAGCATAATTTAGGAAGCCTTTTTCATATCCAAAGTAACCCCACATACGGAAGGTGTTATGTTTGAATGACATTGCTCCTGGAGCTCCTTCACTTGTGTTACCTCCGTAGATACCTGCAGTGATAGGCACCGTTACATAGGCAGAGCCAAATCCAGTTGGATCATACTGACCATTACCAGGACCGTGCTTGGTCATGAAGTTTTTCTCTACTAAGTCATTAACAGATGTTAAGTTATATTCTTTTTCTTCTGCATTTAAATCTCTAACGTTGTCGTATTGGTTCTTCGTATTAGCGTTACGTAGTTTTTTATCAACTTTCTTGAACCAAGCACTATTTAAGGCTTTATCCTGTTTATCAATAACGGCTTCACCTTCAAGGTAGTCAAGAAGCATGAGCGTATCATTGAAACCTTTCATGTAGTGATCGATTTCTTCACGAGATGTCAGATCGTTTGGATTAGTATTATACCATTGGTTTCCGTCATTTGGACGTTCGTAGGCCATGTTCAATCCTAGTGCTTTGAAATCACCGTTTGGACTTGTTTCAGCAGGAGATTGTAACATACCTTGTGCGAATGCTTCTAGGTCAGTACCTTCACGGTGTCTAGAACCACCTAAGTAAACCATACGGTCGTTTACGTGAGTCGTTTCGTGAGTGAAGGCTGAGATACCGAAGTCACTGATCATATCAGTAACCATGAAGAATACAGAATCATCTTTATAAGGGTTTCCGTAAATACGAGCTACAGCTCCCATACGCCAGTCAGTTGCGTGATAACGATCTGTTGGTCCATATAATTCACGAACAGGAGCGACATCTTTACCACTAGCAGTATGACCATAACGATCTGTGCTAATACCTTTATAGTTTTGGTTATCTAGTACTGGTGTTGGAACCATGTTGTTGCTCTTAAGTAGTTGATTACGAACTTTATCTAATGATAATCGAGACCAGAAGTCTAGGTAATTTTGTTGGCCTTTAGCAACTTTATCGATTTCTTTCTTGAATGCCTCACGTTCTGCTTCTGTATTCTTACCATATTTCTCAAATGAACTGTATGCCATAGTGTTATATGTTGAGATTAAGAACATGTGAGCATCTTTTAAGTTTAATAGTGGAAGAATCATTTTACCGTGAACATCATTATTCAATCCTTCGTATGCTCTGTGTTTCTTATCAACAAATTCAGGAGTTGTTGTCTTCGGTTCAACGACATATACATTATCTTTAGTTGCTTTTATGAACCAATCGTTTAAGTCTGTATCACTTGTGAAGAGTTCCATATTGTATTTCAGGAACTCATGTAAATTACCTTTACCAGTAGCACCAGCAATAATTTCGCGGTATGCATCGTGAGTACGATTACCTTTCACGTTGTTTTCTTTAGAACCAATATTAATAATTCTATCTAATACACTAACGTTCTTACCGTAGAAGTCAGGTTTGAATAACATTAACTCTTTAATGTTAAAGTCATCGAATTTAACTCCGTAGTAACGGTTGAGGTAAGACAAACCAAGAAGAACTGCTGCTTTGTTGTCATCGATTTTCTTAATCAAGGCACGTTTAGCGGCTTCATCTGTGTTCAGTTGGTGATCTTCATTTTCCACTAACTTCGTAACAAATTGAGTAAGATTATCTTTCACATACTTGAAGCTTTCTTCTAGATAAAGATTCTTAACTGCGTTAACTTTTCCATCACCATTTCTTCCAAACAGTTTGTAAACATCGTCAGATTGCAGTTCAACTGGACTCAATTTACTTTCGATAGCACTGATTAAGTCAGCACGATCTTTAACAACCATGTTTGGTGTGTAAACAACTTCACCAAGCTCAGCAACACTATACTCTTTTACTTGCTTAACTTGAGAGTCCTTAGGAGAAATCGTAAAGATATCTTTTGTCTTATCCGCGTAGTGAACCATAATATGGTCGGCATCTGTAAGGTCTGTGACAAAGTCATTGCCTTTCATTGCAGTTACAGACAATACTTCTTTGGTCATTAATGGACTATCAGCGGCTAATTTATTTCCTTGATTTACAATCCATTCTTTGTTGTAGAACGGTTGAAGTTTTTCAACATTACGATAAGCAAGTTCACGGTCTGCATTGTAATCTTGAGTATCTTTGTAAGTGTCAGATTTTGGTTTAACATTATTTAATGTATCTGAAACAAGAGGATTGATAACATAATCATTAGCTGTAATTCCTAATGTTGCAATTTTCTGGTCAGCTTCATCTTGAGACACTTCTTTAATTCGGTTAGAAACAGAGAATTTAAATGAACGTTTACCTGTACTTACATCTTTCACGATAAAGTTACGTTCTAAAGCGTTATTTGAGAAGTATCCACCATCTTCGTCAATATCTTTAGATCCATAGAACACTTCACCATTTTCAACTTTCATCATAGACACAGAGTCTGCAACTTTACCCCATGCCCAGTTCTTACTAAGGAAACCACCTACTTCAACAGGTGTATTTACCTTAATAGTTCCTTTCGTAACAGCATTACGAACAGAACCATATTTACCAATTCCGTTAGGATCAGAACCGTTATCTGATCTAGCAACAAATCCACCGATACGAGCTTTATTAGCAACTATATCAGCTTCTACATATCCTTTATCAACATTACCTTTCCAGATTTCACCAACCATACCAGCGAAATCCCATCCTCTATCACCTACACCAGTAAGTTTACCGATATAAGCAACATTAGTAAGTTGCCCACCGTTATCTAATTTGTTAACAAGTCCGGCAATTCCATCTCTACCAGTGATGCTACCAGTTACTTTAATATTCTCAACAGTAGCATTCTTAACAGTTCTAGCAAGAGCAGAAATGTTATCAATCCAAGGCATATTAATATCGACATTAGCCAAGTTAACATCTTTAACCGAACCACCTTCAATACCACCAAATAATTGACGTGTCATATTGTGGATTGAATAACGTTGTCCCTCAACACTTGATAACTTACCTTTAAATGTACCAGGAACATACTCTTTATTTGGAGTTGGTACATTAGCTGCATTTAGATCTGCACCAAGTTTGAACTCACCGCTAGGGTTAGCTTTCATATCTTTTACAAGCTCATTGAAGTTGTAGTAAACATTACCTTCTTTTGCTTTTTGTTTTTCAAAGTAATGAACATACTCTTCGCTAAGTGTGTTATCTGCATTACGTTGAACTAAGTCTGGTGCTTTGGCAGTAACTTTATATAAAGTTTTTCCGTCTTTTTCTACTTCTTCAATCTTGTCAACAGCAAGTCGTGTAACCTTGTTGTCGTGAGTTGTAACTCGTAGGTAAAGTGGGGCAACATCAGCTGGTTTTTCTGTAAGCAAACTAGTATCTGTTTCATTACCGTCAGCGTCCACACTCATCAAGCTTGTTTCTTTAATGTTTTTGATTTCAACTTTTTTGAGGTCAAGTCTTAGAGGTTCTTCATTCAGAACTACTTCCTCATCGCCTTCACCACGGTCATAAACCATCTTAGTTTCAATCTTATAATCTTTGTAGTATTGCAAATCTGTCAGGCTAGCTGTTAAGTTGTCAGGTGAAACATTCAATGTTTTCACAATCTCATCACCTTTTTTCAGAGTTAAGGTGATAGATTTAATGGCTGCCTTGCTTGGATTTTCTAGACTGTATTTAACATCTGAAGTACGTTTCAAATCCTTAGATTCAACTACAGTGAGAGTCAATACTGGTTTTTCAAAGCTCTTAGTGCCACGTTTCAAAATTTTGTCTTGAGGTGCCTCAAGGATTTCCTCTGTAACTTTTGGAGCGTCCTCTGTTTTAACTCCCTTAATGGTATTAAAAGTCTTGGTGATTTTTTTCTGACCTTCTTTTCCTTCTTGAGCTACAACTTCTATACCTTTTTTCAGTTGATCATCTTCTTTAACAACTTCCTTAAATGGAATCTTTTCAAGACTTTCTTCTACAAGAGTTCCTTCAATTGGTTTTGTACCACGGCTTACCTGTTGGTTTACAGGCTCCTTGGTAACTTCTGTGCTAGTTGAAAGAACTTGGTCAGTTTTGACACCTTCTACCGTTTTATAGGTTGTTTTTGTAACTTGACTTCCTTTTTCACCATTTCGTAGGACAGTTTCTTCGTCTGTATACTTAGTTGGATCCTCAGTCGTTTCAGTTTTGTAGTCAAGTTCTGTAGTTGATTCTTCAACAAGAGTTCCTTCAGTGACTTTATACTCAGATAACTGATCTTGTACAAGAGCTTGGCCTTCTTTACCTGCCTCTTGGGTTCCTTTAGACTCTACTTTAGCCTCTACTTTAGCCTCTGGCAGTTCGGGTTGCGTTAAGGA
>NZ_AEDU01000005.1 GCF_000148525.1 Streptococcus mitis SK564 | reverse complement strand
ATTTGGACTATTAAATAAATTTTTATAATGACCAAAACTAGAGTGTGCATCAAGAAATGCAAATGATAACATGCTATCTGTAAAGTTATTGCTCAGGTCATTAAACGAATAACTTGACTTTGATAACGATGTAAATTTACGAGTATTCTCTGCAAAAGCTCCTGTTTGTTGAAGCTCTTCGTTTGTCCCTAATATATGGTCTGGTATCTCAGAAATTGCTTTATTTTTATTTTCATCGCTATTAACATAACGATTCCAAATATCCATAGCTTTAAAACCTGATTCAATATTTGCTTCTGTAATTTGATTAATAGGTTTAACACCTAATAATTTTCTAAAAGCATTCAACTTTGATGAAAATACGATATTTAATGCCTTATAATCTTCCTTAGATAAGATTAATTTTCCATCAGTTATAGTATAGCTTCTATTAAAAATCTCATCACCAACTAGTTTTCTAACTAAATTTTGTGATTTTTCATCTTTGTATAACTGATACATTTGATTAAGCAAATTTAAACTAGCATATGTTTGTGCTTCTTGATATTTATTATTTTGAACTAGTTCCGCAAACTTTTTCATATGCGTGGAAAGTGTAGAAGTCTGTTCTTTAAAGTAAAGTTTTCCTGTTTCATCATTTATTTCTGATAATAGAGTCATTGCATATTTTTCTTCTAAAGATAATTTACTATCATCAGTATCAACAGAATTTTCAGCTAGGTCGACTTCATGTTTAAGGGAATCTGCTTTTGTTTGGATGGATTCAACTTTATTTTGGTCTGCGTCCATCATTTCTTTAGCTAGTTTCAAGGCGTCATTTTTGACATTCACATTGTTTGTAGCTTGTTTGATGGCTTCTGCGCGGTTGCTATCTGCTTTCTTAGCGGTTTCGACAGCTTTTGTTGCGCTTGAAATATTCGCATTTGCTTGTTCAATATCTTTTTCTGCTTGGGCAAGTGAGGCTTTTGCTTCACCAAGTCCTGAACCATTTAGCGCGTCTTCAGCTGATTTTACATTCGCTTCTTTAGCGGTTACTATTTTATCCGCTTCAGCTTTCTTACTTGTTGCGCTGGCAACGTTAGCTGTTTCAGTTGCTACAGTCTCAGTTTGTGCTTTAATCGCTTCAGTAGACGCTTCAGTTGCTTTTTGATTAGCTTCTTGAGCTTTTACATTGGCATCTTGTTTAGCTTTTGTAGCTGTGATATTTTCTTCTGTAGCATTGGCTTTAACAGCTTCCGCAGACTTCAAGTCCTCTTTAGCGCTTGTCAAAGCAGTTTCAGTAGTTGTAACAGCTTGATTAGCAGAAGTAGCTTCAGCTTTTGCTGTTTCACTTTCAGCTTCAACTTGCTTAACAGTAGACGCTTGAGCATCAAGAGCAGGCTTGACATCAGAAGATTTCTTCACTTCTGGTTTTGCATCAGCTACAGCTTTTGAAACAAGAGCTGGTTCGTTTACAGCAGTTGCATCAACTGCTGTTGTAGTAGTTGCTTCTTGAGCAAATGCAGGCACACCAACAGACGCAAGCGCAATAGCTGTTGAAGTTGTGAGGGTTTTCAGTTTCTTCATCATTTTCTCCTTTAATGACTGATAGAATAGGATTGAGTGGTAAGTCAATCCTTGTTATACTAGTATAACAAGCTTACTTTATTTTCCATTCTTTCCCTTATCATACCATAATAGATATTTAAATTTTTCGGCATTTAAACTATAGTTTCAATGTTATTTAAAAAATCCAAAAATAGCATAGAATTCTAATATTTTGTAACTATAGTTTTCTTTTCTCTATTTTTTCTCTAAATTTTTGTATAATAGTTTTAGAAGTATGTAAGGAGATTATTTATGGAAAATCTATACCCATTTGGAGCTACATTTAAGTATCTGCGCGAAGCACGAGGACTCAGCCTAAAGGAAGCCGCCTCAGATATCGTATCACCACAGTTCCTAAGTCAATTTGAAAAAGGAGACAAAGGAATTTCACTTGAAAACTTTGCCAAACTGTTAATTGTTATCGGAGTGGAATGGAATGATTTTGTTCTAGCCTATGCAAATAAAGGTGGAGACTGCTTAGAATTACCTGCTATTGAATTTGGCAAGCATGTGGTCCATGAAGAAGATATTCTCACTTACATTGAAGAATACGAAAAATTATTTGATGTCTATCTAAAAGACAATTCACTTCAAGCAGAGATGATTTTTAAATCAATCAAATTAAGACATTATCCAACCATATCAAAGAGTCCAGAAACTGTTGCCAGAATTCAAAACATTATCAATCATTTAATGAAATCGGATGTCTTTAATAGTATCGAACTTGAAATTTATCGCGTCATCGTCAATCATTCTCCTATGGAACTTATTGACCATATGAGCAAACAATTACTACTTATGTACAAAGAAAGTGCTAATACTGACACCTACATCCGTATTTTAAATGCTCTCACTTTCTCCGTAAAATATTTCTCTGAACTGGGTTACTATCAAAAGGCTGATGATATTATTAAAAAAATTAAATCACTTCAGACCTTCGAACGAGGCTACCTGGCTATTCCCCTCATGTTCCTAGAAGTTGAACATGTTTACAATCAATTTAGATGGAATAAACCTGAGGCTATTCCCTTAGCAAAAAATTTATTTAATTATCTTCAAAGCGCAAAATTTATTGATCAGCAATACTACTCTAATTTTATCAACGCCTTCACTTATCATTGCCATGCATTAAATAAGACTGGAATTGATTTATTCTAATCATCAAGAAAGTTGCTCCATTTTAGGAACAACTTTTTTATTTATAATTAAAAGTTTCCCCTGCCAACTTATCAGCTAGCTTGGGAAAGAGACTATAAAACTTATGGGCTAGGTTCAATAAAACAGGAAGATTGAGGTCTCGTTTATTTTTTCCTATAATCTTGACAATCTTTCTAGCCACTGCATCTGGTTCTAGCAGGAAGCGGTCAACCGACTTGAGATAGGTTCCATCTGGATCGGCCTGGTCAAAAAATCCTGTTCGGATTGGTCCTGGATTGACCGTTGTCACATAGACTCCATAGGGCATAAGTTCGAGGCGCAGAGCATTTGAAAAACCAATGGCCGCAAACTTGGTCGCTGAGTAGAGACTGGACTTGCCAGTAGCTATTAGACCTGCCATACTGACGATATTGATGATATGGCCTTTTCGACTTTCCTTCATTCGAGCCGCAAGGCGACGAGATAGATTCATCAGAGCAAAAGTATTGACCTCGAACATCTGGTGAATATCTTGGTCAGAAATCTGGTCAAATTCCTCAAAAATCCCGTAACCAGCGTTGTTTATTAAAACATCAATCTTGCCATAGCGGAGATAGAGGTCAGTTACCAGAGTTTCTAAGGCTGAATCATCGGTAATATCGATTTCAATCAATTCTGCACAGGGATGATTTCTGTAGATTTGGACTAATTTTTCCTTATTTCGACCAAGCAAGATGAGTTGGTCATTTTGCAAGAGTTTGACCATTTCTTGGGCTAGACCACCGCTAGCTCCGGTAATGAGAATAGTAGACATACTTATCCTTTCTCAACCTTTTAGATTTCCACTTCTTCCAAGTCTTTGACCACATGGACATTTTCAAAGACACTAGCAGCGTCTTTTTTGAGCTTGCTGATATCTTTTGAGAGGAAACGGGCACTGATATGGTTGAGCAAGAGGCGTTTGGCTCCTGCTTCTACCGCTACTTGTGCTGCTTGCATGTTAGTAGAGTGGCCATGGTTACGAGCAATTTTTTCATCACCCTTGCCATAAGTCGATTCATGGACAAGGACATCGGCATTGACAGCCAGACGCACACTGGCATCCGTTTTTCGAGTGTCTCCTAAAATAGTGATAATTTTACCTGGACGTGGAGCTGAGATATAGTCTGCTGCCTTGATTTCAGTTCCGTCTTCCAAAACAACATCCTGGCCGTTCTTGATTTTCCCAAAAAGTGGGCCAAATGGGACACCAGCTGCCTTGAGTTTTTCAGCATCTAGCGTTCCTTCTAGGTCCTTTTGCATGACACGATAACCAACACAGAAAATAGTGTGGTCCAGCTCCTCTGCATACACAGTGAATTTATCGGTTTCAAAGATTTTTCCTAGAGAATCTTGGTCAAACTCATGAAAATGAATGCGGTAAGGCAGGCGCGAACCCGACACACGAAGACTGGTTAAGACAAATGACTTAATCCCTTGCGGTCCATAGATTTCCAAATCTGTCTGCTCTTCATTGGCCTGAAAGGCACGACTAGAAAGGAAACCTGGTAAGCCAAAAATGTGGTCTCCATGCAGGTGGGTGATAAAGATTTTGCTGACCTTACGCGGTCGAATCGTGGTTTCCAGAATACGATTTTGCGTTCCTTCTCCACAGTCAAAGAGCCAGACTTCATTAATCTCGTCCAAAAGTTTCAGGGCGAGACTGGAGACATTGCGGGCTTTAGAGGGCTGACCAGCCCCCGTTCCTAAAAATTGAATATCCATTCGATACTTTCTAATTAATCAATATATAACATGGCTGTGCGGTTTTCCGATCGGAAATAGCGTTTGCCAGAAAAAGAAGCAGCTTCTTGTAATAACTCCTCTTGGCTGTAACCTTTAAGACGCTTGCGACCATCAGCCAAGCTTTCTAAATCTGTCAAAGCTGTGAGACTCTCCATGCTAACAACTTCCTCATCTCCAACAGCCTTCATGTAAATCTTGCCAGACTCCTCAAAGACTAATTGATGGGGGAAAATTTGCGCAATTTCAAAGAGCAAGTCATCCGAGATTTCCTCTGCATTTTCAGAGAAAATTCGACCAAGACCCTCACTCTCATAGCAAAAACCAAAGGATTTACCAGACAGATTAAGCCGAATAAAAGGCTTGTTTTCTAGGGTGAAACTAGGTTCAGCATTGAAGAGGTTTAATTCCTGACTGAGTTCCGAAAAATAATCCGTCGCAACCTCAGGACTCTTTTTCTGGTAGAGTTCTGCAAAGTAAGCATTGACCACGCTAGGCGGAGGAGTGATCAGTGCCAACTGCTCTTGCTCTGTTTTACCAGCTAGAAGTTGATCCAGATAGACCTTGTCTAGACTTGTATAGCCCCCATATTTTAGAGCTAAGGTTTTAATATCAGTCATAAAATTCTTCTAACCTCCATTTGTTTTTCTCAGAAATGTAGCCTGTAATCACTTCGCCGTCTTCCTGATAATCACGTTCTTCCAGAATCGCAACACTTTCTAAATCATGAATCTTGTAGGACTTTGAAAAAGGCACGCGCAGGGTAAAAGATTCAAAAATATCCTTGATTTTCTCTAAAAATAGTGCCTGCAAATTCTCACGACTATCCTCAGACTTGGCAGAAATGAGGGCATAAGGCGTTTGGGTAGGCGTGAAATCCTTCACCAAATCCGCTTTATTATAAAGGGTAAGGCGAGGAATATCTTCCATATCCAAGTCTTTAATGATGGACAGAACTGTTTTTTCATGCTCCTCATGGTAAGGATTGCTGGCATCGATAACATGAACTAGAAGATCCACATGCTTGCTTTCTTCCAAGGTCGACTTGAAACTGGACACCAACTCTGTCGGCAAATCTTGGATAAAGCCAACGGTATCTGTCAAAGTTACTTGGAGATTGCCTCCCAGATGGATACTCTTAGTCGTCGCGTCCAGAGTCGCAAAGAGCTCGTCTGCTTCATACTGAGTCTTGCTGGTCAAAGTGTTCATAATGGTTGACTTCCCAGCATTGGTATAACCAATCAGACCAATCTTAAAGGTGCTAGACTCCAGACGTTTTTCTCTGACTGTCGCCCGATTTTTCTCAACCACCTTGAGCTGGCGCTCGATATCCGTGATTTGATTGCGAACGCTACGACGGTTCAGCTCCAGCTGGCTTTCACCAGGTCCACGGGAACCAATTCCCCCTGCCTGACGACTGAGCATAATTCCCTGACCAACCAAGCGAGGCAAGAGATATTTGAGCTGGGCTAGGTGAACTTGGAGCTTCCCTTCATGGCTTCGAGCTCGCATGGCAAAGATATCCAAAATCAACTGCATACGGTCAATGACCTTGACACCCAGAACTTCCTCTAGATTAACATTTTGCCGTGGAGTCAAGCGGTTATTAACGATGACAGTGGTAATTTCTTCTGCATCCACCATGAGCGCAATTTCTTCTAACTTACCAGAGCCGACGAAGGTCTTGGAATCATATTTTTCACGTTTTTGTCTGTAGCTATCTACAACGACTGCCCCAGCTGTCTTAGCTAGACTGGTCAATTCTTCCATGGAGAGGTCAAAATTGTCCATGCCCTGCAATTCCACACCTATGAGCAGGACCCGCTCCTCTTTTTTCTCCGTTTCAATCATCTAAAAACTCCTCTATCTGGCTTAAAATGCGATCTTTTACACCAGACTCTCCAATCTGATAAAAGGTGACCTGCATGCGATTACGGAACCAGGTCAACTGACGCTTGGCAAAACGACGGGTCGCCTGTTTGAGACTCTCACTAGCTTCTTCCAAGGCCTGCTCTCCACGGAAATAAGGAAAGAGTTCCTTGTAGCCAATTCCTTTAGCAGCCTGCACATCTGGATAATGGTCAAAGATCCACTTGGCCTCATCCAAAAGCCCAGCCTCAAACATCAAATCCACACGGCGATTGATACGTTCATATAACTGACTACGTTCATCATCCAAGCAGATAATCAGCGGTTCATATAGGCTCTCTTGATTTTCCAAATCCTGACCAAAATGGGCAATTTCCAAGGCACGCATAGCACGACGACGATTAAACTGGGGAATTTCAAGACCTGCTTGCGCCACAAGATGAGCTAATTCCTCATCTGTATAGGGCTCCAAGCTAGCTCGATAGTCCAAAATCTCCTCATGGGGAGTCTCTCCACCCAGGTGATAACCTTCTAGCAAGCTCTGGATATAAAGTCCAGTCCCACCAGCAATAATGGCTAGCTTGCCACGGCTGTGAATATCCTCAATAGCCATCTTAGCTTCTGAAACAAAATCAAAAGCCGAGTAAGACTCGGTTACCTCTCTAACATCGATTAAATGATGGGGAACAGTTGCCTGCTCTTCTGAACTAGCCTTGGCCGTCCCAATATCAAGTCCTCGATAGACTTGCTGACTATCTCCACTAACCACTTCGCCATTAAAACGTTCGGCCACTTCAATAGCAAGAGCCGTCTTTCCAACTGCAGTCGGTCCAACAATCACAATTATTTTTGTTTTCATCTTTTTTCCTTGAAAAATTCCCATTTTTTCGTTACTATTATTATAACACAAAAAGGTCAGTCAGAAAAATGTGACCTCTTGAAGAGGCTGACTGATTAAGAAGATAAAGGAGGAAGACTCATGGCTAAAGGATTCGCTAAAGGTCTTGTAACAGGTGTCGCAGGAACTGTCGCTGCAGTCGCAGGTGCAGTATACGCATTTAAAAAGAAAGTGATTGAACCAGAAGAGCAAAAAGCAGCTTTCATCGAAGAAAACCGTAAAAAAGCAGCTCGCCGTCGCGTATCACGTTAAGCAACAAAAGAAGTTGGGATTCATTGTCTCAACTTCTTTTTTCTATTCTTTTATACTCAAAGAGCAACTAGGAAGCTAGTCGCAGGTTGCTCAAAGCACTGCTTTGAGGTTGTGGATAGAACTGATGAAGTCAGCTCAATACATGGTTTTGAGGTTGTTGATGAAGCGACGCTGACGTGGTTTGAAGAGATTTTCGAAGAGTATTAAATAGCTAGGTCAAACTTCAACTGTGGCTTAACAGGGTCATAATCCACCAACTCAAAATCTTCTGCTTTGATATCAAAGAAATTGGTCCCATCTGGAACATTCAAGACCAAACGTGGTTGGCAGTTTGACGGCTCCCGACGAAGCAATTCCTCTGCTTGTTCAAATTGATTGTCATAGATATGGAGGTTGTTGATGAAGTAGAAGAACTTCCCAACCTTCCAGCCAAAATGCTTGGCAATCATCATTTGGAGAGCCACGTACTGCATAGCATTGATGTGGTGGGCCACTAACATGTCATTCGAACGCTGAGTCAAGGTTGCATCCAGATAGATTTCTCCATCTACACGGCGGACATCAAACATGGTCTGGAAGGCACATGGGAGTAGCCCATCTGTTTCTTCGAAAGCTTGGTAATCCCAGAGCGAAATGATATTGCGACGGTTCCAAGGGTTGGCTTCCAACTGCTTGAGAAGCTTATTGATGATATCGTGTTTCTTAACAACGGCACCATAGCGCTCACCAATGGTTCCAGTATCACCCACTTCCCAGTCATTCCAGTAGTGAACATTGTACTTGTCATTGAGCACTTCTAAGCTATTTGACTGGTCTTGGTAGATCCAGAGAACTTCTTTGATAGCTGATTTGATGGCAATAGGACGCAAGGTTGTGATGGGGAATTCCCCTTTTGCCAAGTCATACTCTGCAAAGGCACCCGTTACGTACTTAGAGTTAGCAACTGTCCCATCCTTATACTTAGGACGTGCTTGCTCTGAAAAGACACCATCTTTGAGGATTCGTTCAATATTCTCTTTAAAAATCGTATCTGCTTTTGTCATTCTCTCACCTCATTTATTGTCCTAACTAGTATAGCATAAAAAAAGAAAGGAGGAAAATCACTCGCTTCTGGAAAGCAATTTTCTCCTTTTTTATTTTACTGCAATACAAGTGATGCTGCTCCGATAACCCCAGCGTCGTTTCCTAGAGTTGCAAGAGCCAATTTTGTGGATGTACGTACTTGTGGGAAAGTATTTTCATCGTAGACTTTTTGAACACCTTGTAGAAGGAATTCTCCTGCAGCTGACACACCGCCACCGATAACGATTGTTGATGGGTTTAGGATTGAACCGATATTAGCACAAGCGATTCCCAAGTAACGTGAGAAGTTACGGTAAACAATCAAAGCAAGGTCGTCTCCTTCTTTTGCAAGGTCAAAGACAGTCTTAGCAGTTACTTCTTCTCCGTTATCAATCAAGCGTTTCAAAGCTGCATCGCCTTCGTATTCATCCGCATAACGACGAGTCAAGTTAACAATCCCTGTTGCTGAAGCAACTGTCTCAAGGCAACCTTTCTTACCGCAAGTACATGCGATTGGTTGGTCAAAGTCAACAGTGATGTGACCAAGCTCACCTGCTGCACCAGCAACACCGTGAAGCAATTTGCCTTCTGCAACGATACCCCCACCAACACCAGTACCGAGTGTCATAAAGACAACGTCTGGTTGGTTATCACCAGCACCCATCCAACGTTCACCAAGAGCTGCTACGTTGGCATCATTATCGATGAAAAATGGAATGCCCAAAGCTTTTTCAATCTTTTCTTTGATTGGTTGAAGGGTTTTCCAGTTGAGGTTGTAGGCACCAATAACTGTTCCTTTTTCACGGTCAACCACACCTGGTGATCCCATTCCAATTCCTTGGAAGTCCGCTGCTACCAATCCAAGCAAGTCCAAACGGTGTTGAATAGACTCAATCATATCATCTACGATATGACTTCCCTCATCCAAAATGTTGGTCTTGATAGACCATTTTTCTTGGATTTCTCCTGCTGTTGTTAAGATTGCAAATTTGATAGAAGTTCCACCAAGGTCAATCCCAATAATCTTTTGACTCATCATATTCTCCTTTTTTATTATGAATTAATTGAAAATGCTTACAGTACTAGTATAACAAAATTCACTCATTTATGCAAAGGTTTGCGTGAATGAATTATAAGGAATTTTTCGCCTACCAGTATCTGTTAGTCATCTAAATGATTAATTGCATAATTAGCTTCTTCCTCTGTAAAGCCATCTATAGAAGAGGTCAATTGGTTGATGAGACGAGACTTAGACATATTAAATAATTTTCTATAGTTTTTAGCATTAAATAAGGCATTATATTTATAATCGGCTTCTAAATGATCAACCGCATATTGAGCTGCATCATTTGAAAATTTATCAAAATCAGAAGTTAATTGTCTATACATACGTTTTTTTGACATGTGGAATAACGAATTATAACTTTTTGCCTTTCCTAAAGCAGCAGAATATTCACTATTGCTATCATTACTAGAAGAAGCTGTACTTGCTTGACCTTCCTTCCAAACTCCGTCAGCGCCAACATAATAACGTCCACCATCAACCCATTCATTGACAGCCATTTTACCATTCGATTTTAAATAGTAATTTCCTTGCCATGTACTAT
>NZ_AEDU01000006.1 GCF_000148525.1 Streptococcus mitis SK564 | reverse complement strand
CGTGGTTTGAAGAGATTTTCGAAGAGTATTAAAATTCAAATTCCTCAAGAACATCCTGCCCACTTGTAACCAATTTTGCTCCTTCTTGAATCAAATGATGGCAACCATCTGATAATCCATCTAAAATGCTACCAGGAATAGCAAAGACATCGCGCCCTTCTTCCATTGCTCGCTCACAGGTAATGAGACTACCTGAGCGCATCTTAGCCTCTGCTACAATCACACCGCGGCAAAGTCCAGCAATGATGCGATTACGGGCAGGAAAATGAAATTTCAGAGGTTGTTCGCCAGGTCCATATTCACTAAGAACCAGATGGTCATTGCCGATGTAGTCTTGCAAGCGTTTATTGGCTTTAGGATAAAACACATCCAGACCTGTTCCAATCACTGCAATGGTTTTTCCGCTATTCTGAAGAGCTGCCATATGAACTGCTGTGTCGATCCCCTTGGCTAAGCCACTGACAATAACCAGTTCATTTTCCAAGCCTTGAATAATTTTTTCAACTGACTTAGCGCCCTGTTTGCTACAAGCACGACTACCCACAACCGCTACCTTTGGAAACTTCAAGAGATCAAGATTTCCCTTGTAAAATAAAAGCACAGGTGCATCATAAATTTCACTCAAATCCCAAGGGTAACAGTCGTCTAAAATAGAGAAAGATGGAAATTTTTGAAACTCTTTCTCCAAATGCGCATCGTCTATCTGAAAATAACGTTCCATAAAAACGGCTGGATTTCGGCAACCTGATATATCTGCAATATCACCCAACAAAAGCTCCTGATTAACATTTTCACCGTATTCTAGGACATTCAAAATCTGTTGATTGGTCAAACCTGATTTTTTTAACTTATAGATTTCATAGTTTGTGATTTTCATAAATAACTCCATTTCTTTTTCTACTCATCTATTTATTCGTAAAAAATCAAAAAACATCCGACTATTTTAGCCAGATGTCCTAATCTTTAATTTCCGTTTTTAAGAATTTCTTCTAATTTATGATAGTCTTGAACACTATCGATCTCATAGATGCTGTTGCCTTCTAATTCTTCAACATAGACATCCAGCTCTTTGATATTATCCTTAACCATATTGTCCCAATAGAGATCGACAAATTCACCACTTGCATAGGCCTTGTCAATAAAGCTAACAATTTTTGCTGCTGTTGGAGCATCCCAGAAGGATACACCACTAAGAATGCGACCTGCTTTGCTATCCACAATAATGTCTTGAACCTTGTAGTCATCTCCATAGACCAAGAACCATTCGTTGGTACAATCTTCACGATAAACACTAAAATAAGTCGAACGTGTCAAATCATTGCGGAACATATTTTTAAAGAGATAATTATCGGCATCAATAACATAACTGTTAGCTAATTCTTCTTTTACAAGATAGAGAGAGTAAAAGTTATTGTAGTCAGCGTATTTATCATTGAAAACGAGGCGAACACCATATTTTTCTTTTAAATAATCGAACTGTTCTTTAAGGTAACCAACGATGATGATAATGTCATGGATTCCCTTTTCTTTTAGAAACTCAATTTGGTATTCAATCAAGGGTTTTTGATTAACCTGAACCAAGGCTTTAGGGGTATTTTCAGTCATAGGACGCAAGCGAGTTCCCAATCCCGCTGCTAAGATGATGGCTTTCACACGAATCTCCTTTATTCTTTAATAATAATATAAACTCCAGCAATAACGACAAGTGACGTAATAATTGTCAACATATCTAGCGGTGCACCCAAGAAAACAACTGCAAACAAGACAGTCCAAACAACATAGCTCACATTCAAGCCTGTAGCCTTGGCTGGTTGCAAGCGATTGATTGCGATATAATAAGCCAAATAGGAAATCATATCAAAGGCTGCAAAGACAATCATGAGACCTAACAATTGTCCATTGGCCACTTCTGCAAATGACTGATGAGAGAAGAGCACAATCACAAGATAGGACAAGAATGAAGTCACTTGACGGATTAAGAGGGCTTCGATTTCACTCAATTCACTTTCCATGGCAAAGGAGCTAAGGACACTCTCACTCCCCCATGCAATAGCACAAACCAAAGCACAGAGAATTCCAATGTAGAAGGAATTGACCTGTTCAACCTTATAGGTCTGAGCAATAATCCCTCCAATAATCAAGACAATCCCAAATACAGTATTTTTTGAAATCTTGTGCTTCAAAAAGAAGAAAGCCAATAAAACCGAAATCGCAGGGTAAATAGCCGACACAGATGAAGCTAAGGAACTTCCGATATACTTAACCGCATAAAGATTGGCCTGCATACCGATAGGGCCTGCTAGCAAGGCTCCGATGATAACACTGACATTGCGAATATTTAAGAAAATTGAGAGACGAACTTTTCCTTCTTTTACCAAGAGAAAAGCTAGTAGGATAAAGATACTCAAGAAATCGTGAGCAGCGGCCACCACAAAAGGCGACAAATCTGTAAAAATCGAAAAGATATAAGCACTAATCGTTAGACCTAAACCCCAGAAAACACCTGAGAGTAGACCAAAGGAAACTCCATTTTTATTTTTCATCAGAACCTCCATAATAAGCCAAACCTTTAACAGCTCTTTGGTAACGACTCACACCATAGTCGCCAAAATCTGCTCCTTGCTCTTCTTTATAGACTGTCCATAGACTCCAAATAGTGTCTTGTAAAATTTTATAAATAGCAATCTTTTCACGAGAGACAGGTGTTTGCTCACTCTCATAGTGAGACAAGAAGTCTTCTTCCTCTTGACGAGTGAATTCAGACTCTAAAAAGAGAGCAGCCAAATCCCACATTGGATCGTTCATTGATGAATATTCCCAGTCAATCAGATATAAACGTCCTTGAGGTGATTCGATAAAGTTTTCAGGCACCAAATCGATATGACAAGATTTTCTGTCAACACCTAAGTCAGCCAGTCTTTTCTCTAAGGAGAAGACTTCTTCTCGAACAGCTTCATAGTTGGCATAAGGGATTTTTTCCTCAATCAAAGATTCGTATTTTTTGATTTCTTCAAAAGGAGCAAATTCTCCTCTTAATTCCTTGCCAGAAGCATGAATAGTTTGTAATATTGGAGCAATTTTATCAAATTTGGTCTTGATTGTAGTTGAATCAAGCGTGAGTGCAGATTCGATATACTCATTTACTTTGATACCAGCTTCAATATCAAAAAGATAATTTTTTACATCTAAGTCTAAATCCTTTAATAGTTCAAGATTATACTTCTCATCTTGTCGATTGATAAGCTTTTCTGTCCCTTTACCAAAGAACTTAACAATGTATTGCTTATTTGTTGTTTTGACCAAATAATTTTGATTGGTCATTCCCCCCAGTTGTTCAACACTGAGGACTTCCTCTTCTTGACTAAGTAAGGAAGAAATTTTTTCTTTAATGATTTTCTCCACAATTAACCTCCAGCACCTATACTTCCCACTTAAACACGGTTTTAAAGGCTGTGTTTAAATCGGTCGCAAAGACACGGTGAATATCTTTAATTCCTCTTACAGGTTCTTCTAGATAAAGGATATTTTTAAGACGATTGGCAAATTTCTTGACTTCCATCATTTGGATGGCATTTTCAAAATCGATGCGACCAGAACGAGAGGAACCAACCAAGAGCAAGCCTTTTTCTAAGGCATCGCGTGTATTGAGATTGACTTTATACTCGCTAACGCCCATCATGAGAATCGTTCCCTGAGGACGAATGTAGCGAATCAGGTCATTTATAGCCGGTCCAGTACCATTACCACCACAACACTCAAAAGCATGGTCAAAGGCCAAACCCTCAGGAATATTATCCGTAATATAGCATTCTTTGGCAAATGAGAAGAGTTCCAACTTTTCCCAATGACGACCAATGACCACAATCTCTGCTTCTGGCAAAGTATAGTTGATAATATTGGCAACCACAAATGCTAAACTTCCATCTCCGATAACGGCGATTCGGTTCCGCTTGCTATGAGCAAGGGTCAATAGGCGATTCATAGCGTGCATGCCGACACTGACAAACTCTGTAATGGCTGCAACCGTGTCTTCAATAGCATCATAAGCCACTACACGGTCTTTAGGGAGAGAAACAAACTCTCTCATAAAGCCATCAAAGCCACTAGACAAGAAATGGGTCCCTGTCATGTAGTTCTCATAGAATTCTTCATCACTCTGCATAGGAGGCTGATTGGGAATCATGACAACTTTTTGACCAACTTCGTAGGTTCCTGTAGGGTCAGAAATAACGGTTCCACACGACTCGTGAATCATTGCCATTGGAAGTTTTTTATTCAAAATCTTGGGATCACGTTTTCCCTGGTAGTAACGCTGATCCGCATGACAGACCGCCATATAATTAGGGCGGATGAGGATATGATTCTCTTGGTCAATAGCCTCTTCCTGATATTTGACATTGATAAACTTAGGCTTAGTTAGTTGATAAATTTGATTAATCATTTTACTAGTCTTTCTCAATCATACTTTTTGCAATCTTCAAATCTGTTACGGTTGTAATCTTCAGATTTGAGTATTCACCCTTGGCCAAGGCTACATCTTTTCCTTTGATCACAAAGATTTTACATGCATCTGTCAAGATTTCCTTCTCTTCATCAGAAAGAGATCCATAAAGGTCCATGAAGTCCTTGCAACGGAATGTTTGAGGTGTTTGTCCTTGATAAAGGTGAGCACGATTTGGAATATCTGTAATAAATTGACCATTGGTACTTTCAACGATAGTATCAACCGCTTCTACCACTGTGTCCACTGCGTCATGATTTTGGGCAAGTTGGATATTGTCCTGAATCATGCGAAGCGTAATAAATGGACGAACAGAATCGTGGGTAACAACGATATCCTCTGGAGTAAGCGGACGATAAGCATCAATGGCTTCAATGATTTTCTCAATACTCGTATTGCGGTCAGCACCACCCTTTGTAATGATGATACGTTCCTTATGAAGAGGAAGATATTTATCTACAAGATCTTCTGCATGAGAAACCCAGTCTCCATGAACCCCAACTACAATTTTTTCAATACTTGGTTCCAAGACAAATTTTTCAACTGTATGAATCAAGATAGGTCGATCACCTAGCTCTAAAAATTGTTTTGGCAAGTTACTGATTCCCATGCGTGTGCCAGTTCCACCAGCAAGAATTCCTGCATAAATCATCTATTTTCTCCTTTGTCTTACTAAAAAAACTTATTCTCTCTATTATACCACAATCTAGTCCTATCATGAAAGAAATACCGATCCTCCCGTTCTAGAATAGAAGGATTAAGGAGTTCTATTATTCAAAGAAACTAGTCCATTTCTAGTAATGACTAGGAATTCTGTAGTCATTACCAATAAATGGCTGTGAAATTTTAGAGTTCTTCAGAATAATATAGTTTCCTTAAAGAAAACTTAAAATCAAACTTTGAAACTTCAAAGTGATTACTTGACTTATACTCAATGAAAATCAAAGAGCAAACTAGGAAGCTAGCCGCAAGCTGTACTTGAGTACGGTAAGGCGACGCTGACGTGGTTTGAATTTGATTTTCGAAGAGTATTACTGCCCCTCATTTCTTATTAGCTGACTTTATGATAGAACGAAAAACGAGGTAAATTGAACGAAAAGTATAAAATTAAATGCTCTATCTTACATGGGAATTCGTGTCTTGAATATTATTTTTCCCATCCTAACTGGAACCTATGTAGCGCGTGTCTTAGACCGAACTGACTATGGTTACTTCAACTCAGTCGACACTATTTTGTCATTTTTCTTGCCCTTTGCGACTTATGGGGTCTATAACTACGGTTTACGGGCCATCAGTAATGTCAAGGATAACAAAAAAGATCTGAATAGAACCTGAACTGCACCCCAAAAGTTAGACATAAAAATCTAACTTTTGAGGTGCTTTTATTATGAAATTAACTTATGATGATAAAGTTCAGATCTATGAACTTAGAAAACAAGGATATAGCTTAGAGAAGCTTTCAAATAAATTTGGGATAAACAATTCTAATATTAGGTACATGATTAAATTGATTGATCGTTATGGAATAGAGTTCGTCAAAAAAGGAAAGAATTGTTACTATTCTCCTGAACTAAAACAAGAGATTATTGATAAAGTTCTTCTTGAGGGGCATTCACAAATTAGGGCGTCTCTGGATTATGCTCTTCCAAGTAGTGGATTACATTCTAATTGGCTGGCACAATATAAGAAAAACGGATATACTATTGTTGAGGGAACAAGAGGGAGACCACCTAAAATGGGACGTAAGCCAAAGAAGAGATTTGAAGATATGACAGAATTAGAATGTCTTCAAGCAGAAAATGAATACTTGAGAGCGGAGAATGCCATTCTAAAAAAGTTGAGAGAACTCCGATTGAGGGACGAAAAGGAGCAAGAAGAAAAACGGAAATTGTTCAAGGACTGGTAACAGAGTTTTCTTTAGATATTCTTCTAAAGATTATTAAGCTTGCCCGTTCAACCTATTATTGCCACTTAAAACAGCTGGATCAAAGCGATAAAGATTATGATATTAAAGCTGAAATTCAGTCAATTTATACTGAGCATAAAGGAAATTACGGCTATCGTCGCATGACTCTAGAATTACGAAATCGTGGCTTTGTAGTGAACCATAAGAAGGCGCAGCGTCTGATGAAAGTACTTGGTTTAACGGCTCGAATTCGCCGTAAACGGAAGTATTCTTCATACCAAGGAGATGTTGGCAAGAAAGCAGATAATCTTATTCAACGTCAATTTGAAGCAACCAAACTAATGCAAAAATGCTACACAGATGTGACAAAATTTGCCATTCCAGCAAGTAGACTAAAGCTTTATTTATCACCAGTTTTAGATGGCTTTAACAGCGAAATTATCTCCTACAATCTTTCTACTTCGCCGAACTTAGTACAAATGAAAGCTATGCTAGAACAAGCCTTTACAGAGAACCATTACGAAAATACAATTCTCCATAGTGACCAAGGAGGGCAATACCAACACGATTTCTATCATCATTTTTTAAAGGATAAGGGAATCCAGCCATCTATGTCACGTAAGGGAAATAGCCCAGATAACGGTATGATGGAATCTTTCTTTGGCATTCTTAAGTCTGAAATGTTTTATGGTTATGAGAATACGTTTCAGTCACTTGAACACTTGGAACAAGCTATTGTAGACTATATTGATTACTACAATTGATTACTACAACAACAAACGAATTAAGGTAAAACTAAAAGGACTTAGCCCCGTACAATACAGAACTAAATCCTTTGCTTAAATAATTGTCTAACTTTTTGGGGTCAGTACAATATTATGCGTTTTTAATTTTTCTTCAATCTATTACAATAGATAGAGAACTCAATTTCTTATAGGTAAAGGAATTTGAAAATAGCTACTGCCGCAATTGCTGCTGCGATCGGTGCTACTACTGGTACCCAAGAATACCACCATTTTGAATCGTCTTTGTGCTCACCAAGAACTGATTTTGGAAGGAAAGCATGAAGGAGACGTGGTCCCAAGTCACGAGCAGGGTTCAAGGCAGGTCCTGTAGGTCCACCAAGTGATGTTACCAAGGCCATAACAAGGAATCCAAGTGCCAAGTGAGCTACTGAAAGTCCTGAAGCAGTATGTGGTGCTACTTGGGCTTTGATTGCTAAATCAGAAAAATCAACATTTTGACCTGCTTGACTAGCCATTTGTTTCATGTATTGAAGCACTTCAGAACCAAAGAAGTTTTTAGTCATTCCAAGGGCTGCAAAGAAAAGAACAAATGATCCAACAAACTCATTTACAAAACCATTAACAGTTGCTGCAAAATGTGATTCTTTTGTACCATTATCCAAACTTGAAATTGTTGAGAAAGTACCCAAAATGTTGTTTGGATTTTCAGTTTTCAAGTAGTATGGGCGGTGTGTTGCCACAACCAAGGCTTGACCAAAGATAGCACCCAAAACTTGTGCGATGATATAAGGCGCAACTTGAGCCCAAGGGAAAAGACCGCTGATTGCAAGTCCAAGAGTGAAGGCTGGGTTGATGTGGTTACCAGATACGTTACCAAACATCAAGGCTGGGATCATAACCCCCATACCATAACCAACAGCGATAACGATCCAGCCACTTTGGTGACCTTTCGTACCTTTAAGTTCAACGTTGGCAACTGCACCATTTCCAAGAATGATCAAAATAGCAGTTCCCAAAAATTCAGTGGCATATTTAATTGCCCATGTGAAATCCATTTGATAGATTCTCCTTAAAATTTTTTAGACAATTCTTATTCTATCAATTTTTACATCTTTTAGCAACTACTTTCCCGAAAGATTGTGACAGAAAACGGTTCCAAATCTTATAAACTAATCTTTTTTCCAAGATATTCCCAGTTCATTATGTTATCTGAGCTAATCTGATGCTTTTATATCAATTCCTACTGATACATAGTATAGGGAATAAGAAGTATCTTTCCCCATTCACCAATAAGAGTTTTGCTATGAAAACAAAACTCTATCCTTCTAATGAAACAATCTTAACCTGATTTACATAAAAATTCTCGTCACATTGCCATAAAATCTCAGCCATATTTTGTAAGAAATGGATTTATCGTGATCAGCTCTAATTGTGAGATTATAGCCACTTTCATTCCTATCCATGTCAATATTTAGATTATAAAATCCCTTCTGTTCAATGAGAATATTCAAGGTATCTATTGAAGGTTTATTGGTTACAAATCCAGTCATTCTGATATGATAATGAGTATCGCTTTTCAAAAATTTGGAGCTATTTTTCTGAACAGAGACAACAATTAAACTGCAAAATAAGCCTAGAACAATCGCCATTCCAATACCTGCAGTCGCCCAAATACCAGCTGCTGTGGTGATACCACTGATTTTTTTATCCCTCATGAAAATAATACCACCACCAATGAAACTAATTCCACTGACAATTTGGGCCGCAACCCTAGAAGTATCATAATTAGGCGTATCCAAGAAAGCTTCTTTTGATAAAATCATCATTAAAGTTGCAGTTAAGGCAACCAAAATATGAGTCTTTCTCCCAGCCTACTTGTGCTTAGATTTTCTTTAATAGCCAATGATAAAACCAGAAAAACAAGACAATAAAATGAGAATAATGTGTCGGACTTCAATCGGTAGAGCTATCGTATCAAGCATTATTTCCCTCCTCTATCACTCATAATTTTATATTATAGTCCTAGTTGAAACTTTTTTCAAGAGAATATATTAGTTGAAAATTGTCCTTTTTAAAACAAAAAACCACAGTTACTCTCTAGTGATAACTTGCAGTTTTCTGTAACTAATGGATTCTTACAATGTCTCAAACAATTCTTGCATTTGCACATCATCTGGAACTAGTTTTAAGTAAGCTTGCGCATTGACTTTTGCTTCTTCAAAATAGCCCAATTCACGCAAGAGGTAGATATAGTGTTCCAGAAACTCTGGATTATCCTTCAAATCTCCTGCCAACTCTTGGTAATGCTCATAAGCAGTATCCAAATCGTCCATTTCTTGATAAGAACGAGCAATCATCCACTTGGTCAAGAGATTTTCTGGCTCATCACTTTGTAAGTCTAGAATATCCTCATAACGCTCCTGCTCTAGATAAATAGTTGCCAAACGAAGCAAGATTTCTTCTGTATCCTCAGTGTCTTCTTTTGCAGTAAGGAGATAATTTTCTGCGCCACTAGCATCATGCAGTTCATAAGAGAATTGTGAAGCAGCTAGCAAAAGGCGAGTTTCAAAGGGATTTTTCTCTAAGCCTTGCATAGCAATGCGCAGGGCTTCTTGAACCTGATGTTCCTTATGCAAGGCCTGACTATAACCATACTCATAGCCTTCAAAGTCAGGAGAAATGGTATCAATCTGCTTAAAGTAGAGGACAGCTTTTTGGTATTCTTCTCTATCAAAGTAAAGACTGGCCAACTCAAAAGCTGTTAGGTCATCGTATTCTAACTCCAAGGCTTTTTCTAAAAACTCTGTAGCCGTTTCAAATTTCCCTAACTGGGCATATGCAAAGCCAATCCGTTGATAGGTGGAAATGCCTGTTTGCTCATAAATAGTACGATTATCTAACTGGGCATAGCCTTGAATGGCCTCTTGATAATTTTCCAACTCACTATCCAACTCTGCCAAGCCCAATATCAAGAGAGGATCCTCTGAGTAAGTCAAAGCCTCCAGCAGTTTTTCACGCGCCACATCTGTCAAACCTTCCATCTGGTAAAGGTCTGCTTTCAGAGCCAAAGCAGAAACATACCAGTCACTGTCAGATTTGATTTCCTCAAGATAAGCAAAGGCTTCTTCGATTTGACCATCTTCGCTAGCAATTGCTGCTAGATTAAGATGAACATCTGGAAAATCTTCTATGATTTTCAGGTAAATTTCCTTAGCCTGAGGATAAAAACCAATCCCTTCAAGATAAGTAGCTAACTCATACAGAAGGTCACTTGGATCATTTTCTAAAGCTTTGACGAAATAGTGCTCTGCCTTGGTTAAATCTTGTTCCTCCAAAGCCTGTAACATCTGTTGACTATTGTTCACTCTTGACTTCCTCACCCTCTAGTTCATATAGGCCACTAACTACCTTATACCATTCAAAAATGGCTGAAATGACAACCTTAGCAGAGGCATAAACTGGAATACCGAGTAAGACTCCCCAAATACCAAACATGGATCCTGAAGTTAACAAGACAAAGAGAACATTAATGGGATGAATGTTTAATTGGCTTCCCAAAATCAGTGGCGAAACAAAACGGCCTTCAATAGTTTGTTCTACGATAAAGACAATCACTACTTTCAAAAGCATGACTGGACCAGCAATCAAGCCCAATACTAGGGCAGGAAGCATGGCTAGAAAGCTACCAAGATAAGGAACCAGATTTAAAATACCAGCGGTAACCCCCAGCGTAACTGCATAGCGTAGACCAATGATCTTAAAGAAGATCATAAACATTACCGCTACAATAATAGCTACTGTTACTTGCCCTCGAACATAATTGGACAACTGTTGATTCACATCAGATAAAACTTGTCCAACAGGTTCTTTCAATTTCGTTGGCATGAATTGGGTCAAATAGTGACGCAAGCCTTTCCCATCACGCAAGAGATAAAAGAGCATGAAAGGAACGATAATCAAGGCAACAATCACTTGAGATGCCCCACTAATAAAGGCGCTCACCCAGTTGACTGCTTGTGAAGAAACTTTACTTGCCCAAACTGTAGCCTGGCTAGAAAAATTGGTCAAAACTTGCTCTAATTGAGGTCTGAAATCATCTGGTAAACGCTTGGTGACCAAATCATTAATAACTCTGTCTGCATCTTCGAGATAGATTGGTACATTTCTTGCAAAGGTTAAGACCTGACGTTGCAGATTTGGAATAGCCACTGCCAAGCCCCAAATGATAAAGAGAGCGATGATCACAAAGACAATACTGATTGCTATGACGCGATTAATCTTATGCTTCTCCAACCAATCAACAATGGGATTCAGTAAATAGTATAGTAAACCAGATAGAATGACTGGCAACATCACGACTGCCAAAAAGTCTAAAACAGGTGAAAATAGAAAACTAATCTTGCTTAAAATAAAAAGATTCAGTCCCAATAATAAAGTTACCAAAAATACCGTAATGGCCTTGTTATCCAAAAACCACTTGAAAAACCAAGATAGGCTAAAATGTTTCTCTTTTTGCTCCATAAATACTTCCTTTCTATCGTTCTCTCATTATATCATTTTTAGGAAAAAATAACTCTTTTTTAAAGTGCTTACATGGAGACAGAGACATAAAAAATCCCCTCAAAAGAGGAGATTCGATTAGTCTTGAATATGACGGTCTAAGTTTTTCTGATAATCAGCGTTTGATTTGGCTTTTTCTTCAGCAAATTTCTTGCGGAACTCATCCATTTCTTTAGTAGTGACAATCTTATCTTGGATTTTAAGGTATTTATAGCTAAGTTCACCAGTCTTATCACCTACCCAGCCATCTGCACCAGTACCTAGAACTTTCTTCGTTACTAGCATTTGGGCACCGTTTGACTGTGCAGGAATAACCAAGGCACTGTCTGTTAACCAAGCTTGAGCTTTTGCATATTTAGAATATCGTTTTTCAAGATCTGTTTTCTCACTATTAGCATCCGTGATTAACTCTTTAAACTTATCTAACCCAACCGCTTTGATTGCTGAACTGTCTTTACCTGGTACTACACCTAGGGAACCAAGAAGATTTGGTCCAGATGTTGGATCAAATATATCTAGATAAGTTGATGGATCTGCGTAATCAGGCCCCCATCCACTATTTGCATTAATATCCCAGTCAGTATTGGTATTAGAAGTAGCTAGAACCGTCATACTTGCCAATTCATCGTCAGAAACTTGTTGAATATCAACTACAACATTATCTGATCCAAGAGCTTCCTCGATGGATTGTTTATAAGATTGAGCTTGACGCACAAAATCTGGACGAGTAGAAGATACTGGAATATCTAAATGAATAGGGAACTGTACTCCATCAGCTTGAAGAGTTTTCTTGGCAGCTTCCAATTTAGCTTTAGCCTTATCTACATTATGAAGTGAATCCTGGGCATCATCAAGACTGACATCTTTCCATACACCATCTAATTTATCCAATTCTGCCTTAGCTACTTGCCCAAATGACTGCTCTCCTACTTGTACAAATGTTGGAGGTACTAAACTTGTACGTAATTTACGCGGTGCTACTTCGTCCCCAAATACTTGAGAGATTCCTGCTTTACGATCTGTAGCAAAAGCCAAAGCTTGACGGAAATCTTTGTTCAGCAAGGCCTTCTTAGTAGATGTTTTTTCTGCATCACTTGTTTTAGAGGTGTGATTGTAAGCAACACGGTCAATATTGGTCGAAATATAGAAAGTAGTTCCTTGTTGTTGACTATAAATAATGTTATCTTTGTATTTTTCTTTTAAGCGTTCATAGTTAGCAGAGTTTTTAAAGAGAGGAGCTGCAGGATAATTTCCTTCATCAAATCCACGTCCAAGAGAGTCAGCATCTTGACCATCAAAGAATGATAATTTGATATCATCAATAAAGACATTTTGTTTATCCCAATAATTTTGGTTTTTGGTCATTTCAATAGAAGATTTAGATGTAAGACCTGTGAGAAGATAAGCCCCATTGTATAGAATGCTTGTTACATCAGTCGCCTTACCAAAGTCATCTCCTTTAGAAGCTAAAAAGTCTTCGCTAACAGGAGCAAGAATTCCCATTGTTGTCTTCGAATTCCAGAAAGATTCTGGATGGTTTAAAGTATAGACTACAGTATAATCGTCTGTTGCTTTTACACCAACAGTAGAAAAATCCGTTGTTTTCCCATTTACATAGTCATCCAATCCTTTAATAGAATCCTGTACAAGATAAAGTGCTTCTGATTTCTTGTCAGCTGCGTGTTTTAGACCAGTCACAAAATCCTGAGCCTTAACTTCTCCATATTCTTCGCCTTCATTGGTATACCACTTGATACCCTTACGAATTTTATAGGTATAAGTCAAACCATCTTTGGAAACAGTCCAATCTTCTGCAACTGATGGTACTAGATTCCCATATTGATCATTTTCCAGTAGTCCATCAATGACATTACCAGTAATCTGTTTTGTCGAGTTTTGTCCAGAAACTGTATAATCCAGAGTCGCAGGATCTGATGAAAATACATAGGCATAAGTAACTGGTTTAGTTGCTTCCTTATTCCCATTACCAGATGAACAAGCTGCTAGAACAGCTGCTGAGAGTACAGCAACTCCAGCTGCTAAGAAAACACGTTTTTTCATAAAAAAACTCCTTTGCAATTTGTATAGGATTATTATAGCACTTTTCAAAAGGAAATCAAGCTAAATTTGATATTTTATTATACTCACCTATGTGTTATAGAGTTCCTCCAACTACAGTTTTTGTGATATAATAGTCTTATCTTTATAAAGAGGTATTATCATGAAAGAAACTGTTTATTTTGGAACTTATACACGTCGTATTTCCCAAGGGATTTACAAGGCAGACTTTGATACAGAAACTGGGCAGCTTTCAAATCTAGAACTTTTTGCAGCTGAGCCAAGTCCAACCTACCTTGCCTTTGACCAGCACCAACATTTATACACTGTTGGTAGTCAAGACGATAAGGGGGGGATTGCAGCCTATCAAACTGATGGAACCTTATTAAATCATGTCGTGGAAGAAGGAGCTCCTCACTGTTATGTTGCCGTTGATGAAAAGCGTGATTTAGTGTACGCGGCAAACTACCACAAGGGACAAGTCCTTGTTTATAAACGTCAGGAAGATGGTCGTCTTCTACTTAGTGATGTGGATCAACACAGTGGCCAAGGTCCACATGAGAATCAAGCTTCTCCCCATGTTCACTTTACAGATTTAACACCTGACCGCTATCTAGTGACCTGCGACTTGGGTACTGACCAAGTAATTACTTATGATCTTGATTCAGAAGGAAAATTATCTAAGCTCTATACCTATCATAGCCAGCCAGGAGCAGGCTCACGCCATATTATTTTCCATAACCATTATAAAATCGCTTATCTGATTTGTGAACTCAATAGCACTATCGAGGTTTTAATCTACGATGGTGTTGGCGAATTTGAACGCATGCAAGTTATTTCAACTCTACCAGAAGGTTACGAAGGTTTTAATGGAACTGCTGCTATTCGTCTCTCTAAAGACGGTAAATACCTCTACGCTTCTAACCGTGGTCATGATTCTATCGCAGTATATACAATTCTTGCAGACGGTAGCTTAGAGTTGTTAGAAATCGTTCCGACTCATGGTCAGACTCCACGTGATTTTGATTTGACACCAGACCAAGAATTTGTCATTGCTGTCCATCAGGACTCTGACAATGCAACCGTCTTTAAACGAAATCCTGAAACTGGTCGTCTAGCAGAACTTTCTAACGACTTCCATGTCCCAGAAGCAGTCTGCATCAGTTTTGCCCCTTAAGAAAATATAAAAAATGAACTTGGTAACTCAAGTTCATTTTTTCTTATAGTCTTTTTCCGACATTGATACGATTAATAGCACGTTGCAAAGCAATCTTAGCACGACGCTCTTGATCAATCAAGTGTTTTTCGTGGGCTTCTTCGATTTCTCGCTCCGCACGAAGCTTAGCACGTTCTGCACGGCTAACATCGATATCACGAGCACGTTCTGCAGAATCAGCAACGATTGTGATGGTATTATTGGCAATTTCAATAACGCCTCCGTTTACTGCAATCCAGTTCACGTGATCTTCATCATCAATACGTTTTACCTTTACTTCATCAACTGCTAAAACCGCAATCATATTTTCATGTCGTGGCAAGATCCCCATCTCACCATCCAGAGTTCGAACTGATACATAGCTGGCATGGTGATCATAGACGAGACCATCTGGTGTCACGATCTGGACAGTTAACTGAGCCATAGATCACCTCTTAAAATCCCATTTTTTCAGCTTTTGCAATCACATCTTCGATAGAACCTACACCACGGAAGGCATCTTCTGGTAACTGGTCATGTTTACCATCAAGGATTTCCTTAAAGCCACGTACAGTTTCAGCAACTGGGACATAAGAACCTGGCTGACCAGTAAATTGTTCCGCAACGTTGAAGTTTTGTGACAAGAAGAACTGGATACGACGGGCACGAGCAACCAAGGTCTTTTCTTCATCAGAAAGTTCATCCATACCAAGGATGGCAATGATATCTTGCAATTCATGGTAACGTTGAAGAACGCGTTTTACTTCTGCAGCAACTGCATAGTGCTCTTCTCCAACAATTTCAGGTGCCAAGGCACGTGAGCTTGAAGCAAGTGGGTCAACGGCTGGGTAGATACCCAATTGTACCAACTTACGTTCCAAGTTTGTTGTTGAATCCAAGTGAGCGAAGGCTGTTGCTGGCGCTGGGTCAGTATAGTCATCCGCTGGCACATAGATAGCTTGGATAGAGGTTACAGAACCCTTTTTAGTTGATGTAATACGCTCTTGCAATTGACCCATTTCTGTAGCAAGTGTTGGTTGATAACCAACGGCTGATGGCATACGACCCAAAAGGGCAGATACTTCTGAACCAGCCTGAGTGAAACGGAAGATATTATCGATAAAGAGAAGCACGTCTTGGCCTTCTACATCACGGAAGTATTCAGCGATTGTCAAACCAGTAAGGGCAACACGCATACGTGCTCCTGGTGGCTCATTCATCTGACCAAATACCATGGCTGTTTTCTCAATAACACCTGATTCTTTCATTTCCCAGTAAAGGTCATTCCCCTCACGAGTACGTTCCCCAACACCAGTAAATACTGAAATACCACCGTGTTCTTGGGCAATGTTGTGAATCAATTCTTGAATTAAGACGGTTTTACCAACTCCGGCACCACCGAAAAGTCCAACCTTACCACCTTTAAGGTAAGGGGCAAGAAGGTCGATAACCTTAATTCCTGTTTCAAGGATTTCAGAAGAGGTAGACAATTCATCAAAAGTTGGAGCTTTTTTATGAATTGGCTGACGCTCTGCATCTTCTGTAAAAGGAGCTTCCAAGTCAATGGTATCTCCCAAAACATTGAAGACACGTCCCAAAGTTTCTTTACCTACTGGTACAGAGATTGGACGACCTGTGTCCAATACTTCCATTCCACGAGTCAAACCATCTGTTGATTCCATGGCGATAGTACGAACCATACCATCTCCCAACTCCAAGGCTACTTCAAGGACGATTTTTGTTTTTCTTTCGTCATTTTTGTAGACGACAAGTGCATTGTTAATCTCAGGAAGTTTTTCTCCTGCTGCAAACAAGACGTCTACAACGGGACCGATAACCTGAGCAATTTTACCTGAACTCATCTCCTTCTCCTATTCTATATAAGATACTGTCGGTTCCTAGTTCAACTAGGTCCTAAGTTCATTTTCATACGAGCTGGACTAGAGCCTATTCTAAGGCACTAGCTCCTGCTACGATTTCTGTAATTTCTTGTGTAATCGCCGCCTGTCTGGCACGGTTATACTGAATTGTCAAATCATTGATGACTTTCTTAGCATTATCAGTCGCTGTTTGCATAGCTGTCATACCTGCAGCATTTTCAGCTGTCTTAGCATCGATAATAGCACCGTAAATCATACTTTCTGCAAACTGAGGCAACAACTGCTCCAAAATTTCTTCTCGACTGGTTTCCAATTCAAAGGTCAAGCTGTAACTGTCGTCCGCTTCTTTTGGATCCAAGTCAACAATCGGAAGCATTTGCTCCACACGCATTTGACTAGTTAGCGTATTGACATGGTGGTTGTAGCAGACATAGAGTTCATCAAAGAGTTCATTTTGATACATTTCAACAGTTTTTGAAATAATCTTACGAACTTCATCAAAACTTGGTTGATCTGCCAAGCCACGTAGTTCATAAAGTGGTTGAATACCGCGAGCTTTAAAGAAATCAGCTCCCATTCCACCGATACAGATCATTTCAAATCCTTTACCATCTGGATGGTATTCTTCTTTCAACTCCATAATGGCTTTCAAAATAGAAGAATTATACCCTCCCACCAAACCGCGGTCTGAAGTAATGACGATATAGCCAGTCTTCTTAACTGGACGGCTAATCAACATTGGATTAGTTGAACCACCAGCTCCATTACCATGAAGGATATCTGTCAAAAGTTTGCGAACCTTCTGAGCGTAAACTTGGAAGTTGCGAGCAGCTTCTTCAGAGCGACCTAGCTTAGCAGCTGACACCATTTGCATGGCATTAGTGATTTGACTCGTATTTTTTGTTGAGGCGATTTTTGTTTTAATATCATTTAGAGATACTGCCATCTGACACCTCTATTCTTATTGGAAGCTGGTTTGATTGAGAAACTCTGTAATCGCAGCATCCAAGACTGCTTCTTCTGGCAAGTCTTTTGTATCACGAATGGTTTCCAAAATCTCTGGATGTTGAGCGTCAAAGAAGGCATGGAATTCTTCCTCGAAACGAACAATATCATCTACTGGAACAGTATCCAAGAAACCATGTGTCAAAGCATAGAGAATGGTTACTTGTTTCTCAACAGGTAATGGTTTGTGAACAGGTTGTTTCAAAACTTCAACTGTACGACGTCCACGGTTCAACTTAGCCTGTGTTGCCGCATCCAAGTCAGAACCAAACTTAGTGAAGGCTTCCAACTCACGGTATGAAGCAAGGTCGATACGAAGTGTACCAGCAACCTTCTTCATGGCTTTGATTTGCGCAGAACCACCTACACGTGATACAGATGAACCCGCATCGATGGCTGGACGAATACCCGCATTGAAGAGACCATCACCAAGGAAGATTTGTCCATCAGTGATAGAAATCACGTTGGTTGCGATATATGCAGAGATATCTCCTGCTTGTGTCTCGATAAATGGTAGGGCTGTAATTGATCCACCACCAAGTTCATCAGAAACTTTAGCTGAACGCTCAAGCAAACGGCTATGAAGATAGAAGACATCCCCTGGGAAGGCTTCACGACCTGGAGGACGACGAAGCAAGAGTGACAGTTCACGATAAGCTACCGCTTGTTTTGATAAATCATCATAAACGATCAAAACATGTTTCCCTTGGTACATAAATTCTTCTGCCATGGCAACCCCAGCATAAGGAGCTAGGAAAAGCAATGGAGATGGTTGTGAAGCAGAGGCAGTCACAACGATTGTGTAGTCCAAGGCACCGTACTGACGAAGTGTTTCTACTTGCGTACGAACTGTTGATTCTTTTTGTCCAATCGCTACATAGATACAGATCATATCTTGACCTTTTTGGTTCAAGATTGTGTCAATCGCAATGGTTGTTTTCCCTGTCTGACGGTCACCGATAATCAACTCACGTTGACCACGACCAATCGGTACAAGGGCGTCAATAGCTTTCAAACCAGTTTGCAATGGTTCTGATACAGACTTACGTTGCATAACACCAGGAGCTGGCGCTTCAACTGGACGAGTTTTATCAGTGTGGATTTCTCCAAGACCGTCAACTGGACGACCAAGTGGGTCCACAACACGACCAATCAGACTTTCACCTACTGGGACTTCCATGATTTTACCTGTACGGCGGATTGTATCGCCTTCACGGATATCTGTAAAGTCACCTAGGATGATAATACCAACGTCTGTTGACTCCAAGTTTTGAGCCATACCATAAGAGCCGTTTTCAAAAATCAACAACTCTCCACTCATGGCATTTTCAAGGCCGTGAGCACGCGCGATACCGTCCCCGATATAGGTTACAACACCTGTTTCAGTCACATCAAAATTGGGTTTGAAATTTTCAATTTGTTGCTTAATTAAAGCGCTGATTTCTTGTGCGTTAATTGCCAAAAGAACACCACTTTCTATTTCAAATTTTCTTTAACAACTTTAAGTTGTTGTTTAATACTCACATCAATTGTCTTGTGATTGGCAAAAATGACAAAACCACCAATGAGACTTTCATCGATTTCTTCTTTTACACTCCTTACTTTCAGAGACATTTTTTTCTCAATCAAAGGGAGCAAGCGACTCTTCTGTTCATCAGTTAAAGGATGAGCTGACGTAATCGTCACTTCAAATCGATTTGTTTCTTTTTCAAGTCGGTTCAAGCAATCTACAAGCAAATCATAAAAAAGATTTGCTCTGTGATTGTAGATAAGAACCTGGATCAAGTTTTGCAATAAAGGTGACACAGAGTCTTGGAAGAACGCAATTGTTTTTTCTTTGTCAGACTCGTCTACGGCCACTTTTTTTAAAAAAGAAGGTAAACCTGTTTCTTCAGCAACTTGCTTGATTTGAGTCAAGTCTGAAAAGATACGGTCTTCTTCTCCTTTTTCAAGTACCAATTGGACAAAAGGCATGCTGTATTTTTCAATTACCTTTACTGTTTTCTTGTCCATTAAGCTTCTCCTAGCTGATCGATATACTGATCAATGAGTTCTTTATGGGCATGACCGTCAAGGTTTTGTGAGATAATTTTACCAGCTAAGCTGATTGTCAAATCTGCTACCTCACCCTTAACGCTTTGTAAAGCTTCAGCTTTGTTTTGAGCAATTTCTTGGTTTGCTTTTTCTTTTAAGCGTCCTGCTTCTAGTTTAGCATCTGCTAAAATACTAGCCTTACTTTTCTCAGCTGTTTCTTTCGCATTCTCAATGATTGTCTTAGCTTCTTTACGGCTACCAGCCAATTCATCTTCGCGTTTTTGAGCCAATACTTCCGCTTTTTGACGTGCTTCTTCAGCTCTGTCAATATCTGAAGCAATTTTTTCAGCTCTTTCTTCGAAAATGCTTGTAATATTAGACCATGCAAATTTTTTAATCAAGACTAGCAAAAGGATAAAAGAGCCAGCGATTAAAATAAAATTACCAATTAATTCACCTACTGTTACGTGCATCAGTTACTCCTTTCTACTCTTCATCATTAATTTTATTTCCTAGGTACATAGAGGATAGTAGTGTAAAGACATAGGCCTGTACACAAGAAATGAACACGGAAAATGCAGTCCAAACTAAGTTTGTCCCAAATGCGATTGGATACCAAAAAATAGCCTGATGTGAAAGTAAAAGAAGCAAGCTTGTCATTACTTCACCTGCAAAGATATTCCCAAAAATCCGCAAAGCAAGAGAAAGGAAATTCGTGACCTCTTCAAGTAGATTCATCGGTGTCATAAATGCAGGAGTTACAAAACCTTTTAGGTATTGTTTAATCCCACGACGACGAATCCCCTCAATGTGCGCCATCACAATAATACAGAAAGACAAGACAAGGTCAAATGAAAGATTTGCAGTTGGCGATGTCCAAAGGTTTGTTCCATCTGTTGTTTGAAGTTTCGCCATCAAACCAAGGTTATTGGCGATGACCATAAAAAGAAATAAGCATAAGTAAAAGAGTGAGTAATCTTTTATGTAGTGGGAACCAAGGTTAGGTTCTGTAAATCCAATTACAAAATCATAGAGATACTCTAGTACATTTTGTTTACCTTTGGGTTTCAATGTCATATTACGACTTGCCCAATAGATAAATGCAAAAATCAGAAACACAGACAGCAAAGTCAAGGCTGTCAAAGTTAAATCAAAGGTAACAGGACCAATATTGATGGTTGGATTGATACTTTCTTCCATCTAACATTCTCCCTTCTCCAATTTATATTTCGTTATTTAATAATAAATGAGAAGACAAGAGTTACGAAGAAAGTTCCTTCAATAAAGGCAACCCCTAAAAACATCAAGCTACGAAACTCAGCGATAATATCTGGTTGGCGAGCTACTGATTTCAACAAACCATTCATCAATAACCCTTCACCAAGAGATACACCCATACAGGCAAGACATAGACCAAAAAATGTTAAATTCATGACGAATTCTCCTTTTAATTAAAATTTACTTACTTAGTTTAGTCCTAAAAATTGGATTTGTCAACTTTTTTCTAACATTGAAAGCGTTTAATGAAAATTATTTACAATTTTACTATTTTTAAGCCTATTATATAGAAAACTTTGTAAAAAACTTGTAATAAATCCGACCATTATCTAGACATTTCTGAAAAATATTGAAAAAATCCGAGATGTAATCTCGGATGAAAATTAATATATTTTCTTTAACCTAATGCTCTTTAGTAAGTAGGATTAAAGGGAAAGCAACTAGAAAGCCTTCATCTCCTGCTTGTTTATTAAGCACGAACTGTGACGCTGGTTCCATCTTCCTTATAAAGATTGATGAGACCTTCTTTGAGAGCGCGAACCATGTCTCCTGCTTGAACAGGTTGTGGGACTTTGATTGTCAAGAGTTCCATCGGATTTGGAGCGCGGTCGATTTTATTGCCTTTGGCATCATGCAAATCTTCGATATAAGTTTCAAAGTGACGGAAACCTGGGCCGTAAAACTCAACTTGGTCTCCTTCATTAATCACATTCCGTTGACGAATGGTTGCTGTTTGTGTCGCATCATCATAAGAAACCACTTCAGCGACAAACTTGTACTCAGGAATTTTACGGCGAGCACCAAATAACTGCTCATTTTCAGATGGTGTACCGTAGTAGAAGCCTGTTGCCAATTCACGTTGGGCAACCTTCCACATCTCATCAATCAAGTCTTGCTTGATAGCTTCAAACTTCTCTGGACTCTCTAGATAAGCATCAACAGCAGCCTTGTAGCAGTTTGTTACTGTGGATACGTAGTGAATAGACTTCATACGTCCTTCGATTTTTAGACTGTCCACACCATTTTCAATCATATCTGGGATATGGTCAATCATTGACATGTCAACGGCTGACATTGAAAATTCTTCTGGAATCTCACCTTTCAAGCTCTTACGTTCTTTCCCAAATGGCATATCATACAGGTCGTATTTCCAACGGCAAGACTGAGAGCAACCACCACGGTTGGCATCACGCATACTCATGTGGTTTGAAAGAGTACAACGACCAGAGTAAGAAATACACATGGCTCCGTGGACAAAGGCTTCAATCTCAACATCTGTACGTTTGCGGATTTCTGCCAATTCTTCCATTGAAACCTCACGCGCCAAAACGACACGAGTCAAGCCCAGTTCTTTCCAGAACTCAAGGGTTTCATAGTTAGTGGCACTTGCTTGAGTGGAAAGGTGGATTTCAAGACCTGGTGCCTCAGTCGCTGCAATCATAATCAAAGCTGGGTCAGATACGATAACTGCTGCAATCCCGATATCACGCAGTTTACGGAACCACTCACCAGCACCAGCTTCATTTCCTTCGTGCATAACCATGTTGGCAGCTACATAGACTTTGGCACCGTACTTAGCCGCAAACTGGACGCCTTCTTCCATCTGTTCAAAGGTAAAGTTACCTGCACGGCTACGAAGACCATAGGCCTGACCACCGATAAAGACAGCATCTGCCCCATACTGAACAGCTACTTTTAGCTTCTCTAAAGTCCCTGCAGGTGATAAAACCTCAGGACGTTTTAATGTTTTTGTCATGTTTTCTCCTATTTGCAATATAAAAGTTTGACGTTTTTCCTTCTCATTTTATAGTAAATAAGGGATAAAATCAAGCCTAGACAGATTGTTTTGACAATTCTAATATTTTAAGCTTTGTATAGTAATTGTTAAACTATCGAATATAAACCAATTTAACAAGTAGCCAAAAAGTCTAGAAAAGTAAAAACCAGTATCCAATGATACTGGCTCATTAAACTACATAAATTAGTCCTTAGATGACTATTCCCACTCAACTGTTGCAGGTGGTTTACTTGTAATATCATAGACGATGCGGTTAACATGATCCACTTCGTTTACGATACGTACTGAGATTTTTTGAAGCACTTCCCATGGAATTTTGGCAAAATCAGCAGTCATACCATCGATAGAGGTGATAGCACGGATTGCAATCGTGTAGTCATATGTACGACCGTCACCCATAACGCCGACTGAACGAACGCCTGTGTTAACTGTGAAGTATTGCCAGATATCGCGGTCAAGACCAGCTTTAGCTATTTCTTCACGAAGAATAGCGTCTGATTCGCGAACTGTTTCAAGTTTTTCTTCAGTAATTTCTCCCATGACACGGATAGCAAGTCCTGGTCCTGGGAATGGTTGGCGCCATACGATGTGGTCTGGCATACCAAGCTCTGTACCTAGGGCACGAACTTCATCCTTGTAAAGAGTATTGAGTGGTTCGATCAATTCAAACTGCATGTCTTCTGGAAGACCACCCACGTTGTGGTGTGACTTGATAGTTTGAGCTGTATCTGTACCAGACTCGATAACGTCTGTGTATAAGGTACCTTGAGCAAGGAATTTCACATCTTTGAGCTTGCTTGCTTCGTCATCGAAGACATAGACAAACTCGTTACCGATGATTTTACGTTTTTGTTCTGGGTCAGAAACGCCAGCAAGTTTATCAAGGAAACGTTTAGCAGCGTCTGCTTTGACGATATTCAAACCAAACTTACCACCAAGCATGTCCATAACTTGGTCCGCTTCTCCTTTACGAAGAAGACCGTGATCCACGAAGATACAGATCAATTGATCGCCAATCGCTTTTTGGAGAAGAACTCCAACAACTGAAGAGTCAACACCACCTGATAGGCCAAGAAGGACACGTTTATCACCGACAGTTTCACGAATTTTTTGAATCTGCATATCAATGAAGTTATCCATTGACCAGTCGCCTTTAGCTTTACAAATGTTAAGGGCAAAGTTACGAAGGATATCATTTCCGTATACAGAATGACGAACTTCTGGGTGGAACTGGATACCGTAAATGTGTTTATCTGGGTTTTCGATGGCTGCGTATGGGCAGTCAGCTGATGTACCTGTACGAACAAAGTCAGCAGGAATTTCAGTAACTGCATCACCATGGCTCATCAATACAGTTTGTTCATCAGGTGTTGATTCAAAAAGAGCTGATGGTGTGTGAGTTAGGGTTGATTGACCGTATTCACGATTTCCAGCGTCACCTGCAGGGACAACTTTTCCTCCAAGTTTATGGGTCAATAACTGCATACCGTAACAAATTCCCAAAATTGGAATTCCAAGTTCGAAGATTTCTGGGTCAATATCAAATGAACCATCTTCGTATACAGAGTTTGGACCACCTGAAAGGATGATTCCTACAGGATTGATTTCACGAACTTCAGCAGCTGAAATTTTATGGCTCTTTAGTTCTGAAAAAACGCCAATCTCACGGATACGGCGTGAAATCAGCTGGTTGTATTGGCTACCATAGTCCAATACGATGATTTTTTCTACATCTTGCAAATCAGTTGAAATGTTGCTCATCTTTTTCCTTTCTCAAAAGAAATATCTTTTTCCAATATTCTATCACAAATAAGGGCGAATTACCAACTAATACTCAATGAAAATCAAAGAGCAAACTCGGAAGCTAGCCGCAGGTTGCTCAAAACACTGTTTTGAGGTTGCAGATAGAGCTGACGTGGTTTGAAGAGATTTTCGAAGAGTATAAACAAGGCGAAGTTTGACTTTTTCTAGTTTATTGGGGTACAATAGAAAAAAGATAGAAATGAAGTGAAAACATGCTACCAGCTTATATGAAAATCCACGATCAGATTAAAAAGGATATTGACGAACATCGTTGGGCCATTGGTGAGAGACTTCCCAGTGAACGAGATTTAGCAGAGCAGTTTGAGGTCAGTCGTATGACCCTTCGCCAAGCTGTATCTCTATTAGTCGAAGAAGGTGTCTTAGAGCGTCGTGTAGGAAGCGGCACCTTTGTTTCCAGTACTCGAGTACAAGAAAAGATGCGAGGGACAACCAGTTTTACTGAAATTGTTAAGTCCCAAGGTAAAGTTCCCTCTAGCCAGCTCATTTCCTACAGAAAAACCATTCCCAATGAGCAGGAAGTTGCCAAGCTAGGAATTTCTCCAACAGAGAATATTATCCGAATGGAGCGGGTTCGCTATGCCGACCAAGTTCCTCTAGTTTATGAAGTTGCTTCTATTCCTGAAAAATTCATTAAGGACTTTAAAAAAGAAGAAATCACCAGTCATTTCTTCCAAACCTTGCAAAAACACGGCTACCGCATCGGTAAATCACAGCAGACTATTTATGCTCGTCTCGCTAAAGAAAAAATTGCCCACTATTTGGAAGTTGAAAAAGGACATGCTATTCTTGGTTTGACTCAAGTTTCCTACCTAGAGGATGGTACTGCTTTTGAATACGTAAAAAGTCAGTATGTAGGCGAACGCTTTGAATTTTATCTTGAAAATAATTAGATTACTAGGCAAAAACTCTCTGTCACGGACAAAGAGTCTTTTTATTTTTCTAAGAGTAAATCTTTCAAAGAAATCAGGGTTACAGCAAACAATATCATTGCCATACCAAGAAAATCAATGGGATAAAATTGTTCATTCATGATTAAGAAGGCAAAGAAAACAGCCGAAATTGGCTCAATTGAAGCCAACAAACTTGACTTGACCGGCCCAATCAGACTGGCTCCTTTTAGAAAGGCTGTATAGGCAAAGACAGTCCCGATAAGGATAATACCTGCAAAAGCAAGTAGAAAATCAAGACTAGTCGGTATATTGGCCTGTAGAACCCCTGTAAAAGGAAGGGCGACCAAACCAGCTATGACCATTCCCACACCAATGACCAAACTGCTCCCCCACTTCTTAATCAAGGCTATGGGTAAAATGATATACAGGGCGTAAGTCAGAGCAGAAAAGAGCCCCCAGAACAGACCTGCAGGTGTCATAGATAACTGGTCCAGCTGCCCATGAGTGGCGATCAGGAAGGTTCCTCCGATAGCTAATATGATAGAAACAATCTCTCCCAGTGTCGGCGCCACCTTATCCTTGATACAGCTATAAATTAAAATTCCGACAGGACAAATATACTGAAGCACCGTCGCGGTTCCTGCATTGGTTTCCTGAATAGCAGTTAGATAGGCAAATTGATTGAGGAAGAGGCCAATTAGAGCAAAAATGAGAAGAGATAGCAAACTTTTTCTATCCTTTAAAAAGGCCAGCATTCTATCCTTTGCAGTAGCATAAGCCAAGAGCATGAGAATTCCACCAGCGATTAAAAGACGCAAGTTGGTCAAAACCAGAGCCGAAATTCCGTGTGCCATCAGGTATTGGCCACTCGTTCCTGACAAGCCCCAAGCAATCCCAGCCACAACTGTTAATAGAGTCCCTTTTAAACTGTTTGACATGTCTCTCCTTACTCTTCTTTGCGAATCAAGTCCATCACTTGATTGCGGTCTACAATCCATTGAGCCCTCTCATCCTTTTCATAGGTACGATTCGATAGGAAAATGACCGCTTCTTGCTTCTGACGATTCCACATGATAAAGGTACCTGTATAGCCCGTATGGTCTAGCCAATCTCCTTCCAAATTCCATCCCAAAGAACGTTCCTTGTCATCCAAAGGAGAAAAATTTTGACTTAAGTCTCTTGCAAAATCATCCTCTAAATAGTGTTCTAAAAAGATTTGTAAATCTTTTACAGTCGAAAATAAACCAGCACTACCTGCATGTCTGCCCAGGAGGCGAGCCTTGGGATCATGCACTATTCCTGCCTCCACACCTCTGACTGTGGGAACAGCAAGCTCAACAGGGCCAAGGCCAAACTGAGTTTCCGTCATTCCCCAAAGATTCCAGACTTGTTCTTGTAAAATCACATCCAAGTCTTGATTAAAGATTCTTTCCAAAATAAAACCCAACAGCAAAAAATGGACATCCGAATAAAGAAAGGCTGGTTGACTTCGTCTCTTAAGATGAAACATCGCTTCCTTTAATTCAGATGCTGTTAAAAGATCACGATTGGGAATAAAAGGATCAAGATCTGTCGCGTGAGTCAAGAGCTGGCGAATAGTGATGTCTGGATAATCACTTTCAGGTAAAAAATCGGTTACCGGTCTGTCAATATCTAATTTGCCTTTTTCCCACAAAAAAGTACAAACGGTGCCAACCCCAACAACCTTGCTGACACTAGCTAGATCATAAACTAGTCCTGCCTCAGTCTGCAAGCCATGCTCTGGGTCACTCTGGCCTAAATAGAACTCCGTCCATTGATGGTCTTTAAAATACGCAAAAGAGGCTCCGGGATAAATCCCTGCCTCGATTTGTTCTTCTATTTTTTTAATAATCTTGGTCCACTTCATACTTCTTCAAACCACAATTCAACATTATTTCTATCTTTACCAAGGAAGAATTTTTCAGACTTAGGAATAAAATATTCGGTAGACTCAAACTTCTTACGAAGACTTGCTATGTCTAATTCATTGACCAAGAACTTGAGCATAGATAAGTCCCAAGTAACCGTATTGTCCACAGTCAAATCCTGCCCCTGTGCTGGGATAAAATCAAGTGACGCCCCAATTTCAGATAGTTCCAAGAAACTATCTACATCCGTTGGGAGGTGTAATTCCATAGAAATTTCAAATTTACTTAAAGAAATTGACTCCAGATCTGTTTGAAATTCTGGCTTTTCTCCTACTTCTACTAGACTTGCTCTATCATCTTCCGCATGAATCAAAATCAAATCATCTTCGGGTGAAAAAATCTCAAAAGCGTAGCCATTTTGACCTTTATATAATTGATGAATCGAATCTGTTTTAGCTAATAAGGCCTCGATTTCTAAGGGATTTTCCACCTTGACAATCAATCTAGCTAGTTTTTTTCTTCCCTCTACCTTACGAGTGCGCATACTTGGAGCTTCTTCTAAAACCAGCTTTTCTAAACCTGTTTGGTCACCTAGTGACAGAAAGGCTGACTCTTCTAATAAGGCCTTCATGCCAAGGGTTCCTATATAAAATGTTTCATTTAATTTTCTATTATTAACTTTTAAAGTAGGAATAATCCGTACAATCTGATTTACATTCATAAATTCCTCCGTCACTTTTTATTTTAAAGGATTTTAGAATTTTTTACAAGATATTATGCTCAAATTTAACAATTTTTACCCCATTAAAAATTTTTCTTCAAAAGGCTCGTCCAAAACTCCATTTTTAGGGAAAAATACAAAAGTCAAAAAGTAGATAGGATAAACTGGAATGCTAATCAATGGATTTATAACAAATAATTGACTATCTTTGTTGATTTTTGATTTCGGAGAAGTATTAGAAATAAAAAGAACCAGCTCTTAGAACTGATTCCTTTTACAAGTGAAAAATTAGTTATTTTCAACTTTTTCATCGTATTTTGGTCTTAGTGTTGTACCTGAGTTAACAATGGTACGTTTTTGAACAAGAGGAAGGTCTGTGCGATTGTAAACTGTACGCCATGGTTCCCAAACAAGACCTGTTTTTTCTTGAATTTTTACGCGTATATTACGTACATTTCCTTTAAATTGAAGTTCAGTTTGGAAGCCAGCTGTTCTGTTCTTACCATTATCTTCCCATTGACGTGAGCGAATACTTTCAATTCCATCCTTATCATAAGTTACTTCATCCCAATAAACATAGTAACGAGCAATATAAGCTCCCTTATGTTGTAAATTAAGATAACCATTTTTGTATGAAGTCACTTTAGTTTCAATGTAGTCTGTATTGCTTTGAATTGTGGCTACTTGATTATCTTTCAAGAATGCAGTCTTATAAGAAATTGGAACAGCAGGATTTTGTGTACTAAATGTAGCTCCTTCTTGAATCAACTTTTTCAAATCTTCTACATTACCTGTCACAACATGTGCAGCACCATCAGCATTTCCACCTACGATTGAAACTGTTACAGTTGTATTCTTCAAGACACGTGCCCATTCAGATTCTGGTTTAATAGGCACACCTTTGATTACAGCATTGATTGCTGCTTTCAACTCGGTACTCTTGCTTGTTGTTTCAAACTTAACATACATTTGACGTCCGTATGACACGCTTGATACATATACAGGAGGTGTTTTTTCATCAATTCCACGTGCTTTCAATTGATCAACCGTTACTCCTGGAGCAAATACATCTGATGGATTTTTTGGAGCATCAAAGTTAGCAGTATAGTAAATTTGTTTAAAATCAACAACTTCAACTTGTTTTTCACCCTTGTTCACAGCCTCAAAGTCAATTTTCAAATTAACACCGACTTTTTCAAAATCACTTCCGAATTTTGCTTTCAATTGATTCATGCTATAAGCAGAAGTGGAAGCGTACTGCATACGTGCTGGAGCAGGATTTTTCGCAGCATATTTTTCATACCAACGGTTTAACAAGGTATTCACACCTTCCTGCGTACCACTTGCAGTTGGATTAGCATCTACATAGCTATCTCCGCCCACCATTCCTGGTAAATCAACACTAATTCTTCCTTTGCTACGATCTAAGCTAATTTGTTGTGGTTTATTTTCTAGGAGATCTTGATTTGCTTTAAATAAAGCACCTAAGAAGATATCTCCGTTACCATTTAAGGCAACATCAGCAGAACCATTAGAAAGGTTTTTCTTCACTTTTTCCACAACCACAAACTCATTTCCTTGTTGTTTTGTGCTTGTATTAGTGTAATTTTCTAATGCTTCGCCTTTTCTAGTTAAAATATTTAATTTATCATAATTTAAACCAAATAAATAGTTATTTAGTTCTGCAGTAAAGTCTGTTTTTGCTTTGCTTTCAGATTTAGTATTAGTCGCTGCTTTTTCTTTTGCAGAACGATATACTTCTACCTCTGCTAAACTAAGTGGTGTTTTTGAATTATTTAGCTCCACTTTAACATATCGTGCATTAACTCCAGTGAATTGAACGTCAATTGTTGGTTGATTGTTTAAGCTATCGATGTGTTGACGAGTTACCTCATTTCCATCTTTATCCAACAAAATAACATCAAAATTAGATAAACGATTTGCTACATTCCCATCTCCACGATTGTAAATACGAACAGTTCCTACTGATTCTTCTTTCTCTAAATCAACTTTCCACCAAGAATGATCTTGAAAATCTGTATGGGTAACCGAGTGATGTCCGTAGTCATTATCGCGATTACCATCAACCGCTCTAGCAGCGTCTCCTCCATAAGCAGTCGAACTCTGACTTGCAGATTTATGAGCAGCAATATTTTCACCAGCAATTGTAGTAACACTTGGCTCTGTTGCTTTTACTGCATTCGTTTGAAAAATGAGCCCAGAAGCTAGCAAAAATGTTGCAATAGCAACAGCACATACTCCAACACTACGTTTACGAATAGAATAACGAAATCCTTTTTCTTGTTTGTTTTGAGGCATACAAAACTCCTTTTATATTTGAACAAACTATTTCTTGAACGCGCTTTCTTGAAACAATAAAAGTATAACATAAAAATAACATAAGCGCAATCGTTTTCTTAAAAAATTATTATTTTTTATTAACCTAGCTTGAATAACTGAACATATATTAACATTTCTATATTCAAATATCAAGTGGTCTATACCACTAAAAATAAGAAAACGACCAGTCCTAAGTCCCTATCAGTTGGGAATCAGCACTGTTCGTTTTTGTATATATAGTCAAATTCAACTCTTGATTCTATAGCTTAACAAATTTCTCGACGAAAACCTTTTCATTGTTTTCCATCATTTTTTGGATTCGAATTCTGTATAAACTTCCTGAAGATAAGCGTCAAAAACTTCTTCATCTGAAATCGTGTCAGAAATGAAGCTTCCATTGCTAGTGCGTTCTGACAAGTTCAAGTCTTGCAATCGGCTTTCATAGATTGTTCCTTTGTTGGATTGAACAAGCAGAGTTTGGTAGTTCTCTTCCACTTCTGTACTAAAGAGGTCACCAACGAAGCCTTGTTCTGCAACTGCTCCTGCTAAGAAGACACGATGCGGTTTATTTTTCAACTCACGCAAGACTTGTAGTCCTCGTTTAGCACGGCTGGTTGCTGGAATTTCCTCTGTTGAAACACGTTTCAAGCTTCCACGTTGTGTCAAAAGATAGAAAGAAGACGTATTGCAGATAAAGGCGGATTGGAGGACATCATCTTCTTTCAAGTTCATAGCTTTGACACCTGCTGCCTTAGCACCGACAACCGGAACCTCTTCGATATTGAAACGTAGGGCATAACCATTTTGGCTAATCAAGAGAACATCATCTAGTTTAATCGGAGCCACTGCTACAATCTGGTCTGTCTCGTCTTTGAGCTTAGCATACTTGACAGACTTAGACTTGTAGGTCCGCCATGGAGTGAATTCTTTGCGTTCTACACGCTTGATTTGACCGAGACGAGTCGCTGCAAAGTAGGTTGTCGCATCATCAAACTGATCCACTACTTCCACATAAATGACTTCTTCGTTAGTTTCAAAATTTGTAATGGTCTGGCTCAGATGCTCTCCGATGTCCTTCCAACGAATATCTGCTAATTCATGGATTGGTCTGTAGATGACATTTCCAAGACTTGTGAACATCAAGAGGTGCTGGGTTGTCTTGGCAGATTGAACAAAAATCAAACGGTCGTCATCACGTTTGCCAATTTCTTCCAGAGTGGAAGCTGCGAAGGAACGTGGGCTGGTACGCTTGATGTAACCTGCCTTGGTCACGCTGACGTAGGTATCTTCCTCAGCGATCAGACTAGCTGTATCAATCTCGATTGCTTTCGCAGTATCTTCTAAAGAACTCAAACGCGGAGTTGCAAATTTCTTCTTGACCTCACGAAGCTCTTTCTTCATAAGATTGTACATGGTCCGTTCATCCCCGATAATAGCCGCCAGCATAGCAATCTTCTCACGTAGTTCTGCTTCTTCTTCTTGCAAGACAACCACATCGGTATTGGTCAAACGGTACAGTTGCAAGGTTACGATAGCCTCAGCCTGCTCCTCTGTAAAATCATAGCTAACTTTGAGGTTTTCCTTGGCGTCCGCCTTATTCTCAGAAGCACGGATAAGAGCAATGACTTCATCCAAAATCGAAATCACTCGAATCAAACCTTCTACGATATGGAGACGTTTCTCTGCCTTTTCCTTGTCAAAGCGGGAACGCGCCAAAATCACTTCGCGACGGTGGGCGATATAGCTAGACAGGATTGGAACAATCCCAACCTGACGAGGCGTGAAATTGTCAATCGCCACCATGTTAAAATTGTAGTTGATTTGCAGGTCTGTGTACTTAAATAGATAATTGAGAACAAGCTCCGTATTAGCGTCTTTTTTAAGCTCAATAGCGATTCGAAGACCGTCACGGTCAGACTCATCACGAACCTCAGCAATTCCAGCCACCTTATTATTGACACGAACATCATCAATCTTTTTGACTAGATTGGCCTTGTTGATTTCATAAGGAATCTCAGTAATGACGATTTGTTCCTTACCACCTTTTAGCTTTTCAATCTCAGTCTTGGAACGAACAACCACGCGCCCTTTTCCAGTTTCGTAGGCTTTCTTAATTTCATCACGCCCCTGGATAATCCCTCCTGTCGGGAAGTCTGGTCCAGGCAAGAATTCCATGAGTTTATCCACCTTGGCAGTTGGATGATCAATCATATAAACCGTCGCATCAATAACCTCAGCTAAATTATGAGGTGGAATATCTGTGGCATAACCAGCCGAAATACCAGTAGAACCATTAACCAAGAGGTTTGGAAAGGCTGCTGGTAAGACTGTCGGTTCTTTCTCGGTATCGTCAAAGTTCCAAGCAAAAGGAACTGTCTTTTTCTCGATATCCTGAAGAAGATAGCCTGCAATCTCAGACAAACGCGCCTCGGTATAACGCATAGCCGCAGGTGGATCTCCGTCCATTGAGCCGTTGTTACCGTGCATTTCGACCAAAATCTCACGGTTTTTCCAGTCCTGTGACATACGAACCATAGCATCATAGATAGAAAAATCCCCGTGTGGGTGGAAATTCCCCATGATGTTCCCAACAGACTTGGCCGACTTACGGTAGCTCTTGTCAAAGGTATTGCCATCCTTATTCATAGAATAAAGAATACGACGCTGAACCGGCTTCAAGCCATCACGAATATCTGGCAAGGCCCGGTCTTGAATAATGTATTTGGAGTAGCGACCAAAGCGCTCTCCCATGATGTCCTCAAGGGACATGTTTTGAATGTTAGACATAGGATACTAAGCCCGTAAAATGCAAAGTGAAAATAGGAAATTCTTACAGTGAGCGATGCTCACAAGAGAATTTATCTTTTTCACCCAGCATTTAGGGCGTGTTCAACTCCTTTCAAAGAATGTAGAGTGTGTGTAATGATAAAAAGATGTAGAAAGGATTAGTCCCGTGTTCAGTTACGATAAGTAACCAAACTATCCTTTCTGTAGTTTAAAGTGTTTAAAATTTGTTGCTTCAGTTAATAAGGAATTTCACACAGCATTTAGGTCGTATTCCACTTCTTTCGAAGAATGGAAAGTAACTATTATGGAATAAGAAAAAAATATAAAGTAAGTGAGTTTCATCCAATTCCTGTATCGTCATTTCCACTTAAAATGTCTACTCCACAAATCCTCGTTTATACTTGATATGGCTGGCGATATTGCTATCTACATCTTTCTTATCCCAAAGTTGGAGTTCCCATGGGTAGTAAAAATTACTTTTATTTTTAAAATAGATATGAATACCGACATAGCCATCTTTATCACGTAAATACCAGTTTTTTAGTCCGTAATTCTCTTGCCAATCATCTAATTTCTCCATGACTTGAGCTATCTCTTTGGAACTTAAAATCATACGAGCACCAAAAATATCATTAAGAATGGAATTCACAGGATAACCCTCTTGACGCTCAGAAAAACGTGTAATTTTATCTAAAATAGACTCAGAAGTTTTGACACGATAAACATAGGCAATATCTTGGACATCTGCTTTCATCAGATAGTCATTAATTGACTCATGTAAGTTCAGACGGTAGGCCAAAATCGCTTTCGTCGGAACTTTAGAAAAGGTATGCTTGAGATTGATTTTCTCCACCTTACCTGTTTCAAAATAATCTTTAGAATATTCTCGATGAATACGATTAATCTCTGTAATGAGGCGTTCCACTTTTTCAATCATGAGTCTTCTCCTCTCGCTTTTTCATTTTTCTAGTCATTCCCAAACTTCTTCACTCTTTCCTCAGCATACTGAATCATCTTCTCAGCCACTTCCTTATCGTAGTCAAAGCCCATCTTGTGAGCAAGAGAGTGAGCTTCTTGGTGGAAAAGTTGCATCGTAGCCAATAAAGACTGGCTGAGTTTCTCTATACTTGAAAAATCAAGCAGATTTGAGAATTCCTTTTCTTTCTCAGTGGGTAAATAGTTAAAAAGATACTTATAATTCTTGCCTATGTCAACTACTCCCCTATTACTTGCAACCTGCCAAGCCAAAATTTTCAAGAATTCTTGTTGACAAATGCCGTAGAGATGGTCAGTCGCGTAGATGACTTGCTTACGACAGATTCCTTTGGCCACGTAGGCTGACACCCACCAAAATTCATTGCAGGATTTTACAAAATTCGTTTCAGTAGCTGGGCTTGTCCAGTAACGCTCTAGATTTTGAGAATAGGGTTCAAATAAATGTTCTGGATCTTCTAAAACAGTGAATCCGGCCTCACTATCCACCCACTCTTTGATGTGCTCTTTTGGGCAAATAGCCAAATCGATACGGTTGCCATCTTTAAAGAGCATGAGATAAAGACGACGATGGTCAAGAACAACCTCTTGCTCTATAATTCGTTTTCCGAAATAGTCCAACCAAGAAAGGTCACTCATCAGATTATCAAAATCATCCACGACATAGACCACATCGTAGTCTTGAAATTCATCTTTTGGAGCATTTTGGTTTGTCCGTGAACCAGACATAGCGACAGCTTTGACTTGTAAAGTTTTGGCAGTCTGTAAAATCAGATCTAGCATTTCTGTTTCAGCTCTCATGTTGATACCCATTCATTAAAAAGTGACTTAAAACACTGTCGCTTCTTCCAGCGTAAACCTGACATTATCTTCAATCCACTTACGGCGTGGTTCGACCTTATCTCCCATGAGAACATTGACACGACGTTCGGCGCGAGCTAGATCTTCAATAGTAACACGTATGAGAGTACGCGTTTCTGGGTTCATAGTTGTTTCCCAGAGTTGATCCGCATTCATCTCACCAAGTCCCTTGTAGCGTTGAAGGGTCGCTCCTTTACCGAAGTGCTTGCGGAGTTCTTCTAGCTCTCCATCTGTCCATGCATAGGCCACTTCTTCTTTCTTGCCTTTACCTTTGGACATCTTGTAAAGAGGCGGAAGAGCGATATAAACATGTCCTGCCTCAACGAGCGGACGCATGTAGCGGTAGAAAAATGTCAAGAGTAAAGTCTGAATGTGGGCACCGTCTGTATCCGCATCGGTCATAATAATGATCTTGTCATAGTTGGCATCTTCAAGGGAGAAATCTGCTCCGACACCCGCACCGATGGTATAAATCATGGTGTTAATTTCTTCATTTTTGAGGATATCCGCCATCTTGGCCTTAGCTGTATTGATAACCTTACCACGAAGAGGTAGAATAGCCTGGAACTTGCGGTCACGGCCTTGTTTGGCAGAACCACCGGCAGAATCTCCCTCGACTAGATAGAGTTCATTCTTAGCTGGATTCTTAGACTGGGCTGGGGTTAATTTCCCAGACAACAAGCCCTTGTCTTTTTTATTTTTCTTCCCATTTCGGCTCTCATCACGCGCCTTACGTGCCGCTTCACGAGCGTCACGGGCCTTGATAGCCTTGCGGATGAGGTTAGAAGCCAATTCCCCATTTTCCATAAGGAAGAAGGTCAACTTATCCGCCACAATGCCATCCACAACTGGGCGAGCTAATGGACTTCCTAGTTTGTCCTTGGTCTGTCCTTCAAACTGGAGGTGTTCTTCAGGAACCAAGATAGAAAGAACGGCCGCTAGTCCCTCACGATAGTCTGAACCTTCAAGGTTTTTATCTTTTTCCTTGAGAAGCCCCGTCTTACGCGCATAGTCATTCATGACCTTAGTGATAGCAGACTTGAGTCCTGTCTCATGCGTTCCGCCGTCCTTGGTACGAACGTTATTGACAAAGGACAAAATATTATCTGAAAATCCATCATTGTACTGGAGGGCAACTTCTACTTGGAAACCATTATCTTCCCCCTCAAAGTAGAGAACTGGCGTCAAGGTCTCCTTGTCTTCGTTCAGATAAGAAACAAAGTCTTGTACCCCATTTTCATAGTGAAACTCAACAGACTCATCTGTGCGTTTATCCGTTAGAGACAAGGTCACATTTTTTAAAAGAAAGGCTGACTCATTAAGGCGCTCTGAGATGGTATTATACTTGAAATCTGTCGTAGAAAAGATAGTCGCATCAGGCATAAAAGTAACCTTGGTACCTGTCTTAGACTTGGGTGCTGTACCAATTTTCTTCAAGGTCGTAACAGGTTTTCCACCATTTTCAAAACGTTGCTTGTAGATTGCCCCATCACGGGTGATTTCAACCTCCAGCCAACTTGAAAGAGCGTTAACAACGGAAGAACCAACCCCGTGGAGACCACCAGATGTCTTGTAGCCCCCTTGACCGAATTTCCCTCCGGCGTGAAGAATGGTGAAGATAACCTCAACCGTTGGAATCCCCATAGCGTGCATTCCAGTCGGCATCCCACGACCATGGTCCTGGACAGTCAAACTCCCGTCTTTATTGATGGTAACATCAATACGGTCACCAAATCCAGACAAGGCTTCATCGACTGCATTGTCGACGATTTCCCAGACGAGGTGATGGAGACCTGCCCCATCAGTCGATCCGATATACATCCCCGGACGTTTACGGACGGCATCCAACCCTTCTAGTACCTGAATGGCATCATCATTATAATTGTTAATATTGATTTCCTTTTTTGACACAAGGAACCTCCTATTCGTTCATCTTTACTATTCTACAGGTTTTCCAAGGATTTTGCAAAATTTTTCTTTCTCCGGTGTGACAATTTCAGAAGAGATTCTCTGCCTTTCTTCTCCATTTCATGATATAATAGGAGTATGATTACAATAGTTTTATTAATCCTAGCCTATTTGCTGGGTTCGATTCCGTCTGGTCTCTGGATTGGACAAGTATTCTTTCAAATCAATCTACGCGAGCACGGTTCTGGTAACACTGGAACGACCAATACCTTCCGCATTTTAGGTAAGAAAGCTGGTATGGCGACCTTTGTCATTGACTTTTTCAAAGGAACACTAGCAACGCTTCTGCCTATTATCTTTCATCTGCAAGGCGTCTCGCCTCTTATCTTTGGACTTTTGGCTGTTATTGGCCATACCTTCCCTATCTTTGCAGGATTTAAGGGTGGTAAGGCTGTCGCAACCAGTGCTGGAGTGATTTTCGGATTTGCGCCTGTCTTCTGTCTCTACCTTGCTGTTGTCTTCTTTGGAACCCTCTATCTAGGCAGTATGATTTCACTTTCCAGTGTCACAGCATCTATCGCAGCTGTCATCGGAGTTCTACTCTTTCCACTTTTGGGTTTTATTCTGAGTAACTATGACCCTCTCTTCATCGCCATTATCCTAGCTCTTGCTAGTTTGATTATCATTCGTCATAAGGATAATATCACACGTATCAAAAATAAAACTGAAAATCTTGTCCCTTGGGGATTAAACTTAACCCATCAAAATCCTAAAAAATAAAACGCCAGTTTAAACAGAACTGACGTTTTTTTGTATGCTTATTTAGATTTGATATAGTTGATACCATCTGCTTTTGGTGCGACTGCTTTTCCAAAGAAGGCAGCCAAGACAAGAATGGTCAAAACATAAGGTGCGATTTGAAGGTAAACCGCAGGCACTCCTTGTAGGAAAGGCAATTGAGAACCGATAACTGCCAAACTTTGTGAAAGCCCAAAGAAAAGACTAGATAGCATGGCTCCGATTGGATTCCATTTCCCGAAAATCATTGCAGCAAGGGCAATAAATCCAGGTCCAACAATAGTTGTCACTGAGAAGTTAACTGAGATGGATTGAGCATAAATCGCTCCACCAATTCCACCTAGGAAACCTGAAATGATAACTCCTAAATATCTCATCTTGTAGACGTTGATTCCCAAGGTATCCGCTGCTTGTGGGTGTTCACCTACAGAACGGAGACGAAGACCAAAGCGGGTCTTGAAGAGGATAAACCAAGCAAGGAATGAGAAGGCAATCGCGATATAACCTAGCAGACTGGTTGATTTGAAGAAAATATCACCAATCACTGGGATATTTGCCAAGACTGGGAAGTCAAAGCGTCCAAAAGTCTGGCTTAAGTTATCTGTTTGTCCTTTATTATAAAGAACTTTCACCAAGAAAACAGCCAAGGCAGGGGCCATCAAGTTCAATACCGTACCGCTGACAACATGGTCTGCACGGAAATGAACTGTTGCCGCTGCGTGGATGATAGAAAAGATTCCCCCTACCAATCCTGCTACAAGCAAAGATAGCCATGGAGTTGCTGCTCCAAATTGTTCTGCAAATTCAAGGTTAAAGACGACTCCAGAAAAGGCACCCATAACCATAATTCCTTCAAGACCGACGTTTACCACACCACCACGTTCAGAGAAAACACCACCGATACTTGTAAAGATGAGGGGTGCTGAGTAGATCAGCATAGAAGACACCAAGAGGGTGAGCAAGGTTGTAATAGACATCTTTACTTACCTCCTTTAACTTGTTTTTTCGGTTTGACAAAGCGTTCGATAAGGTAATGAACACTGACAAAGAAGATAATAGACGCTGTTACAATGCTGACAAGCTCAGACGGTACCTGCGCCGCATTCATACCAGGGGCTCCAACTTGGAGAACGCCAAATAGGAATGCTGCAAAGAGAATACCAATTGGTGAGTTGGCCGCAAGCAGACTAACCGCCATTCCGTTAAATCCGACGGCTAATGATGCCCCTTGAACATAGACATTCTGGAAGGTTCCAAGTCCTTCAACAGCTCCACCAAGACCTGCCAAGGCACCTGAAATAATCATTGAGAGGATAATTGTTCGTTTGGCAGAAATACCAGCGTATTCTGAAGCATGAGGATTAAGACCAACAGCACGGATTTCAAAACCAAGGGTTGTTTTCTTGAGCATGAACCAAATGACTGCAACGGCAATGATGGCAAAGAAAATACCAATATTCATCCGCGAATTACCAGTCAACTCAGACAACCAAGGTGTCTGGTAGGTTGCATTAGCCCCAACACGAATAGTCGAATCTGTACTTTGCATGAAGTCTTTAGGAAAGGCATGGATAAAGGCATTCCCTACATACAAGACGATGTAGTTCATCATAATGGTTACGATAACCTCTGACGTCCCTAGATAGGCCCTCAGAATACCTGGAATCGCTCCGACAATCCCACCAGCAATCAAGGCAATCACGATGGTTGCTAGAATCATCAAGGGACGTGGCATCTCTGGATGCGACAAGGCAAACCAACCACTGAGAATCCAACCTGCCAAAGCCTGACCAGGAAGCCCGACGTTAAAGAAACCTGCACGACTGGCAACGGCAAAACCAAGACCAATCAAGACCAAAGGTCCCATAGCACGGAAGATTTCTCCAATTCCACGCAGACTGCCAAAGGCTGTATAGAACAATTCTTCGTAGCCCCAAATAGCATCATAGCCGAAAATCCACATGACAATGGCTCCGAGTAAAATTCCTAGGAAGACAGAAATCAAGGGAACCGAAATTTGTTGTAATTTTTTAGACATCACTCTTCTCCTTTCCCAAGTTTCCACCAGCCATCAAGACACCAAGTTCTTGTTTATTGGTTGTTTCTGGTGATACAATACCTTGAATCTTACCATCGTGGATAACGGCAATACGGTCTGAGACGTTTAAAATCTCATCTAATTCAAAGCTGACAACAAGGACAGCCTTGCCATTATCACGCTCTTCAATCAAGCGTTTGTGGATATATTCAATGGCACCGACATCCAACCCACGAGTTGGCTGGCTGACGATAAGGAGATCAGGATCACGATCAATTTCACGAGCAATAATTGCTTTTTGTTGATTTCCTCCTGAGAGTGCAGCTGCAGGAACAAATTCGCTGGCAGCACGAACATCAAACTCTTCCATTAGCTTTTTAGCATAAGAAGTAATATTTGAATAGTTCAAAATTCCATTTTTACTATGTGGTTCTTTGTAGTAGGTTTGAAGGGCAATATTTTCAGAAATCATCATTTCCAAAATCAAGCCATCACGGTGACGGTCTTCTGGAACGTGCCCCACGCTTAGTTCTGTAATTTGTCTTGGGTGTAAGCCTACAATTGAATTTCCTTTTAGCTCAATGCTACCAGATTCAACCTTGCGAAGACCTGTGATTGCTTGAATCAGTTCAGACTGACCATTTCCATCAATCCCTGCAATACCAACAATCTCTCCAGCACGAACATCCAAGGACAGATTCTTAACAGCTGGGACACCGCGGTTTTCATTGACCACCAAATCTTTGATTGACAAGACCACTTCTTTCGGTTGAGAGGCTTGCTTCTCTGTCTTAAAGGAAACAGAACGTCCCACCATCATTTCAGCCAAATCGGCATTGGTTGCTCCTGCAATTTCTACAGTTTCAATTGATTTCCCACGACGGATAACTGTAACGCGGTCAGAAACTGCGCGAATCTCGTCTAACTTGTGGGTGATCAAGATAATTGATTTTCCTTCTTTGACAAGATTTTTCATAATAGCCATCAACTCATCAATTTCTGATGGAGTCAAAACAGCCGTTGGTTCGTCAAAGATAAGGATATCAGCCCCCCGATAAAGGGTTTTTAAAATTTCTACACGTTGTTGGGCTCCAACTGAGATATCTGCTACCTTGGCAGAAGGGTCAACAGCTAAGCCATAACGTTCAGAAAGAGCCTTGATTTCTTTGCTAGCTCCAGCGATATCTAGCACACCATTTTTAGTCAATTCACTACCTAAAATGATGTTTTCAGCCACTGTGAAGGCTTCTACCAACATAAAGTGCTGGTGAACCATTCCGATTCCCAAGCTAGCTGCTTTAGATGGTGAGTCAAGGTTGACAACTTGATCGTTGACCACAATTTCACCACTGGTTGGTTCAAGAAGCCCTGCTAACATGTTCATGAGCGTGGACTTTCCAGCCCCATTTTCTCCTAAAAGTGCATGAATTTCACCTTTTCGTAGGTGCAGGTTGATTTTGTCGTTGGCAACAAATTCACCAAACACCTTGGTAATATCACGCATCTCAATGACATTTTCGTGTGCCATGTGCTCTTCCTTTCAGAGTCTTATTTTATTTCAATAAAACTTGCTAGTTTCTCTAGTAGCAAGCTTTACTGAGACAAAATGGCTTTGTCTCAACTCTTAAAAAGCGGCCGAGGGCCGCTTCCTAAGAAATGACTTCCATCCATTATTTTGCAGGAACTTTTACGCTTCCATCAAGGATTTTAGCTTTAGCATCTTCAACGGCTTTTTTACCTTCTTCAGAAAGGTTAGTTGTTACCAAGTCAACCCCTTTATCTTTCAATGAGTAAACGATCACTTGACCGCCAGGGAATTCACCTTTTTCTGCCTTGTTAGAAATATCTTTTACAGTTGTACCAACTTGTTTCAAAGTAGATACAAGAACAAAGTTTGATTCTTTACCATCTTTAGAAGTGTATTTACCTTCTGCTTCTTGGTCACGGTCAACACCGATAACCCAAACTTTTTCATTTTCAGGACGGCTTTCGTTGAGTGATTTTGCTTCTGCAAAGACACCTGCACCTGTACCACCAGCTACTTGGTAAACAACGTCTGCACCAGCTGCGTATTGTGCTGCTGCAATTGTTTTACCTTTGGCATTATCACCAAATGAACCAGCATAGTCAACTTGTACTTTGATAGATGAATCTACTGAGGCAACACCTGCCTTGAAACCAGCTTCAAAACGAGAGATAACTTCTGACTCAATGCCACCTACAAAACCAACTTGTTTTGTCTTAGTTGTTTTAGCTGCTGCAACACCTGCAAGGTAAGCAGATTCATTATCAGCAAATGTTACGCTCGCAACATTCTTTTGTTCTTTAATCACATCATCAATCAAGACATAGTTCAAATCAGTGTGCTCTGCTGCTGCATCTTTAACTGCATTGTGAAGGGCAAAACCAACACCGAAGATTAGGTTGTAGCTTCCAGCCGCTTGTTGCAAGTTGTTAGCATAGTCAGCTTCACTTGTTGATTGGAAGTAAGTGAAACCTTTATCTTTTGAAAGATTATGTTCTTTACCCCAGTCTTGCAAACCTTCCCAAGCTGATTGGTTGAATGATTTATCATCAACACCACCAGTATCAGTGACGATTGCTGCTTTTGTCTTCACATCAGAAGATGAAGCTGCGTTACGAGAAGAGCGGTTACCACATGCAGCAAGTCCAACTGCTGCCACTGCAACTAGACCAAGGCCTAGCCATTGTTTCTTGTTCATTACTGAACCTCCTAAATAAGATGTGCAACGATGTTGCAAGTATGGATTGGTTGGCCACAAGGACCGTGCCACTCAGAGAGCGACTCAGACTAGTTTAAGTCTGTAAAAGAGTATGGAAGTAATTCCCCGACCGTCATCTCGACCGTCGATTTATCTTTTGCGACTAAGGTCACTTTTAGATCTTGTTCAAAAAATTCGACCATTACTTGGCGACAAGCACCACATGGTGAAATCGGTTTTTCAGTTTGACCATAGACAATCAATTCGGAAAAATCTCTTTGGCCTTCGGAAACTGCTTTAAAAATCGCTGTACGCTCTCCACAGTTGGTCAAAGAATAGCTAGCATTTTCGATATTCACTCCCGTGTAAACACTTCCGTCTTTGGCTACTAAAACTGCTCCGATAGGAAAGTGAGAATAGGGGACATAGGCATGTTTGCTGGTTTCAATTGCCAGTTCAATCAACTCAGTAGTCGCCATCAGCCAATTCTCCTTTTAAAATGGCTACCCCAGCTGATGTTCCAATACGGGTCGCCCCTGCTTCCACAAATGCAAGAGCATCTGCATAAGAACGAGCTCCACCAGCGGCCTTGACCCCCATTTCAGGACCAACTGTTTCACGCATTAATCTAACATCTGCTATCGTAGCACCACCAGTTGAAAAGCCAGTTGAAGTTTTTACGAAGTCAGCCCCCGCTTTTTGGGCCAATTGGCAAGCCAAAACTTTTTCTTGGTCAGTCAGAAGGCATGCTTCAATAATGACTTTCACTAACTTGTCACCACTTGCTTCTACAACCGCACGGATGTCCGATTCAACCAAATCAAGATTACCTGTTTTGAGAGCCCCAACATTGATCACCATATCAATCTCGTCTGCACCATTTTGAATAGCTTCTTTGGTTTCAAAAGCTTTCACAGCTGAAGTTGTTGCTCCCAAGGGGAAACCTACTACTGTGCAGACCTTGACATCTGTGCCTTCAAGCCCTTTTTTGGCATGTTCAACCCAGGTCGGATTAACGCAAACACTGGCAAAATCATACTCCCTAGCCTCAGACAACAAACAATCAATTTGATTTTCTGTTGCATCTTGTTTTAAAAGCGTATGATCGATATATTTATTTAATTTCATATACGGATTCTCCTGTCGTTTATGAGATAATTTCTATAATTTCTCGTAAACTTTGCACCCTATCATTTATTTTAACATATTTTTGAAAATCTGTAACTAGCTGAGGAGAATTTTTTCCATTTGTGTATACTTTTGCAACAATTTCTCCCTTTTGAACGGAATCTCCAACTTTCTTTTCAAAAACAATTCCAGTTTCATAGTCCAAATCATCAGTCTTGACTGCACGACCAGCACCCAGTCTCATGGCATAGAGCCCAAAGTCCATAGCTGGGAGAGCTGAAATGACACCTGTTTCCTGAGCAGGGATTTCCACCACATGGGACACATTGACTGGGCGATAGAGATCTTCCAAGTCTCCACCTTGAGCTTGCACCATCTTCTCAAACTTAGCAAGCGCTTGTCCATTTTCAAGATGTTGGCGAACTTCTTCAACTGTCTTGTTTACATTTGCCAGACCAAGCATAATTTGAGCCAATTCACAGATAAAGTGGGTAATATCCTGACGACCTTGTCCTTGTAAAATCTCCAGTGCTTCAAGGATTTCCAGACGATTTCCAATCGCTCGTCCCAAGGGCTGGCTCATATCCGTAATCACTGCTACCGTCTTCCGACCAACAGCCTTACCAAGATCTACCATGGTTTGAGCCAGTTCTCGCGCCTCATCAACCGTCTTCATGAAAGCACCCTCTCCGACAGTCACGTCTAGCAAAATAGCATCCGCTCCTGCCGCGATTTTCTTGCTCATCACCGAACTCGCAATCAAAGGAATCGTGTCGACAGTTGCGGTCACATCACGGAGAGCGTAGAGAAGCTTATCTGCTTTAACCAGCTGATCTGATTGCCCAATGACAGACACTCCAATGTCCTGCACCTGACGAATGAAATCTTCTTGACTGCGCTCGACTTGATAGCCCTTAATGGACTCCAATTTATCAATTGTTCCACCAGTATGACCGAGACCACGACCACTCATTTTGGCTACAGGCACACCAAAGCTAGCAACAAGAGGAGCTAAAATCAAGGTCACCTTATCACCGACACCACCCGTAGAATGCTTGTCAACCTTAACCCCATCAATAGCTGATAAATCAAACTCTTGCCCAGTCTTAACCATTTTCATGGTCAAATCAGATATTTCTCGAGTCGTCATTCCTTTAAAATAAACAGCCATAGCAAAGGCAGACATCTGATAATCAGGAACAGTTCCTGATACATAGCCTTCTATCAGCCATTCAATTTCACTCGAAGTCAGTTCTTGACCGTCTCGTTTTTTTTGGATTAAATCAACTGCTCTCATTCTTTCACACTTCTAAGGATATAGTATCCCTTATCTTTTTTGACGACTTCACAATTGCCAAACACCTCTTCCATCTTGGACTTGGCACTTGGAGCCCCTTGTTTTTTTTGGATAACGATAGTCAAATCCCCACCAGTTTCCAAGAAATCTTTGCTTTTCTCAATGATTTCATGAACAACTTGCTTGCCCGCACGAATAGGGGGGTTGGAAATGACATGGTCAAATTTTCCTTCAACTTGTTCATAGATATTGGACTGGAAAATCGTCGCTTCTACTTTATTTCGTTCAGCATTTTGTTGCGCCAAATCCAAGGCACGATTATTGATATCGACCATGGTCGCCTGAACTCCAAAAGCCTTAGCCAAGGACAAGCCCAAAGGCCCATAACCACAGCCCACATCAAGGACAGTTTCTCCTTGGTTGACCTCTAGACATTTGAGCAAAAGTTGACTGCCAAAGTCAACCATTTTCTTGCTAAAAACACCCGCATCCGTCAAAAAGGTCATTTTTTCTCCCAACAAGTCCACTCTCAACTCATGAATGTCGTGAGCAGCGTCAGGATTTTCTGCATAATACATTTTACTCATGACACTATTTTACCATAATTTGACTCAAATTGTAAATCGTTTACAAATTGATAATAAAACGAAAAAGACTGAAGAAAGCTAGTGAGTAAAACATTTTCTTCAATCTCTTTCAACACTTATAAATAATAAGCCATTTAGAACTAGAAATATCATAATCAGGATAAAACAACAAATTTATCATCTATAATTAGGCTCATTTTTATGACTATTGCTTAACCTTAAAATACTTTATTATCAACAAAATTCCCAACAAGATGTTTAGATAAAAGCCCAACTGATAAGTTTGTGTCAGGATTTCCAAACTGGTCCAAAGTCGTATCAAATCTTCCAGTGACATGCTGAAGAAATAACCCTCTGTAGCAATCCACAAAATCAAAAATAGATAACTACCAGCAGCAAGCCATTTCGTCCACCGTTTTTTTAGTAAGAAAGCAATCAAGAGCGAACAGATAAAGATAGCTGTTACAATAGCATGTTCCATCAAAAAAGTAAAACCGTAATAGATTTCCACAAAGCGTCTACCATTATCTGCATTCGCCCCTTTTATAAAAGGTAGTGCAAAACTTAAAATAAAACAAAGTTCCAATGTGTAACGTTTTAAGATTTTCATAGTACACCTCCTATAAGTGGTGAACTAAAAAGCCCCCTTTATTAGCTTACAAATCAGTAGAAACTATCTCCTACTTCATCAATAAATTGGTCAACCTCTATTATACGATATTGGCTTACTATCATCAAGAAACCGCTTTATTTTTTTAACTTTTTATGGTATGATAGACAAAATATCTAGGGGAAAACAAATGACCAACGAATTTTTACATTTTGAAAAAATCAGTCGCCAGACTTGGCAATCTTTACATCGAAAGACAACACCTCCGTTAACAGAAGAGGAATTAGAATCCATCAAAAGCTTTAATGACCAGATTAGCTTGCAAGATGTTACCGATGTCTATCTTCCCCTAGCCCATCTCATCCAGATTTACAAGCGTACCAAGGATGATTTGGCCTTTTCAAAAGGAATTTTCCTTCAACGTGAAAGCAAATCCCAGCCTTTTATCATTGGGGTTTCTGGGAGTGTTGCCGTTGGAAAATCCACAACCAGTCGCCTACTGCAAATCCTACTTTCCCGTACGCTTACAGATGCTAGGGTTGAGTTGGTAACGACTGACGGCTTTCTCTACCCCAACCAGACCTTGATTGAACAAGGGATTTTAAATCGCAAGGGATTTCCTGAAAGCTATGATATGGAAGCTCTTCTCAACTTCTTGGACCGTATCAAAAATGGACAAGATGTGGATATTCCTGTCTATTCTCATGAAGTCTACGACATCGTTCCTGGAGCAAAACAACGAGTAAAAGCAGCTGACTTTGTGATTGTCGAGGGGATTAATGTCTTTCAAAATCCACAAAACGAACGTCTCTATATCACTGACTTCTTTGACTTTTCCATCTATGTTGATGCTGCAGTCGATGACATCGAGAGTTGGTATCTGGACCGTTTCTTGAAAATGCTGAGCCTAGCCCAAAATGACCCTAATAGCTACTATTATCGTTTTACACAAATGCCGATTGGGGAAGTGGAGTCCTTTGCCCATCAGGTCTGGACCAGTATCAATCTCACAAATCTACAAAATTATATTGAACCAACCAGAAATCGTGCGGAAGTGATTCTACATAAAAGTAAGAACCATGAAATCGATGAAATTTACTTAAAAAAGTAATTTTCCCTTGTCAAAACGTAAGTTTTCAGATATAATGGTATAGTTAGTAAATATGGAGGTAAGAACATTGGCAAACATTAAATCAGCTATCAAACGCGCTGAATTGAACGTTAAACAAAACGAAAAGAACTCAGCTCAAAAATCAGCTATGCGTACTGCTATCAAAGCTTTCGAAGCAAACCCATCTGAAGAACTTTTCCGTGCTGCTAGCTCAGCTATCGATAAAGCAGAAACTAAAGGTTTGATTCACAAAAACAAAGCAAGCCGCGATAAAGCTCGTCTTTCAGCTAAACTTGCTAAATAAGAAACAGTCCATAGAGGCTGTTTTTTTGTCTCCAAATAGGAAAGGGTAGAAAATGAAAATCGCAATTATCGGATATTCTGGTGCTGGTAAGTCAACGCTAGCAGAAAAGTTGTCTCACTACTACTCCATTCCAAAACTGCACATGGATACACTCCAATTTCAGCCTGGTTGGCAAGACAGTGATCGCGAATGGATGTTAACCGAGATGAAAAACTTTCTCACCAAGCATGAAGCTTGGGTCATCGATGGAAATTATTCTTGGTGTTTCTATAAGGAAAGAATGCAGGAGGCTGACCAAATCATCTTTCTCAATTTTTCGCCATTGACCTGTCTCTTTCGAGCCTTTAAGCGGTATCTCACATACCGAGGCAAGGTCAGAGAAAGTATGGCAGCTGGTTGTCAAGAACAATTTAATTGGGAGTTTATCAGATGGATTCTCTGGGAGGGGCGGGCTAAAACTCAAAAAGAAAATTACCAAAAACTTTGCCAAGAATACTCACATAAAATCACTATTCTTCGAAATCAGAGAGAGTTAGATAAATTTCTGGATAAGAAAAGGAAGTCCTCCAATTCATAAAGAAGGGCTTCCTTTTTGGCTATAATTATTCTGCAATCAAGGTTTCTAATCCAACCTTCATCATATCGGTGAAGGTATTTTGGCGTTCTTCTGCAGTCGTGTCTTCATCTGGATTGACCAAACTATCAGAAATAGTCATGATAGCAAGCGCGTCAACATGGTGTTGGGCAGCAAGATAGTAAAGAGCTGCTGCTTCCATTTCCACAGCCTTGACTCCCCATTTACCAAGCTCAATGTTCTTTTCAAAGTAGTTTGAATAAAAGACATCAGAAGACAAAACATTCCCAACGTGAGTTGTCATACCAAGTTCTTTGGCGATATGGTAGGCCTTGTCCAGCAAATCAAAGCTAGCGATTTGTGGGAAATCGTACTGTGGCCAGTCATTGCGGATGATGTTAGAGTTGGTTGCAGCCGCCTGCGCCAAAACCAATTCACGAACGTGGACATCTTCATTCAATGAACCTGCTGTTCCCACACGGATCAATTTTTTCACACCGTAGTCAACAATCAACTCACGCGCATAAATCGAAATTGAGGGCATTCCCATCCCAGTTCCCATAACAGATACACGGTGACCCTTGTAAGTACCAGTATAACCAAACATGTTACGCACTTCGTTAAAACAAACAGCATCTTCAAGGAAATTCTCCGCAATAAACTTAGCACGAAGAGGATCTCCAGGAAGAAGAATTTTATCAGCAATTTCACCCTGCTGAGCAGCAATATGGATAGACATAATTTATGATACAAAGAGCGAGAAGAAAACGACTGAAAATTAGGAATCTGACGAGAAATCCTGATTTCTCAGTCAGATTATCTATTTTCCAAGTTTTCCGCTCGTGTTCAAATCAAAACACACGCTCTACCTTTCTTTTTTGTATATTTAGGATAACGATAGAGAACAAAGTAAAAATAGGAAACTGACGACGCATCGCAGATGCTAGACAGTTTATCTTTTTTACACAGTTCTCCGCCCGTATTCAGTTCAATGAATACAGTTAACCCATCCTTTCTTTCTTAGTTTTGATAATATTGAGAAGATTAGATCGGATTCAATTCAAACCCGAAGTCCCCTTCTCTTCTAAGTTTTTAGAAAAGTTTTCCGCTCGTGTTCAAATTAGAACACGCGCTCTACCTTTCTGTTTATACTCTTCGAAAATCTCTTCAAACCACGTCAACGTCGCCTTGCCGTATATATGTTACTGACTTCGTCAGTTCTATCTACAACCTAAAAGCAGTGCTTTTAGCAACCTGCGGCTAGCTTCCTAGTTTGCTTTTTGATTTTCATTGAGTATTAATTTTGTTCTTTCACAGAGAGCTACCTGAGTTCCATGCAAACCCAGGTAGTTCTTCTCTTATAGACTAAACCATCTAACTGTCATTGTATCATCAGATTACAAGACATCGTCATCAGAAATCTTAGAATTTAATGTTGTTCCCCAATGGGTAATTTTACGGTGGGGTTGAGCTAAAATTGGTCTGTTTTCATAAATTGTTTGCCATCTATTCCATAGTAGACCTGTCTTTTTCTCAATCTTAATTCGCAGATTTCTCATATTTTCTTTGATTGGGAGGTTGAGGACAAAACCTGCAGTCTGGTTGCGACCGTTTCCTTCCCAAGAACGACTACGAACAACTTGGTTTCCATCTTTGTCTACTGTAACTTCTTCCCAAGTTATAGAGTAGCGAGCAATGTAAGCTCCACTATGTTGAATTGTCAATGTTTTATCTTTCACAGGCGTCTGACTGATTGGTTGAACTGGCTTAGAAACTTGTGTCGCTGTCTCACCATTCGTAGCGATAAAGCGGAAAACTTCTACTTCTGCAAGACTGAGGGCTTGATTGTTCTTACGTAGTTGCACACGAACACGGCGTCCTAATTTCCCATTTAATTGAACATCCAAGCTCGTTCCGTCAAGTTTAGAAACATACTGTCTAGCAACTTCTTTCCCTTTTTCATCATATAAAATCACATCAAAGTCTGACAGACGTTTAGAAAGCTCGCCATCCCCACGGTTATGAAGGCGAACAAGTCCTATCTGTTCTGTACGACCTAAATCAACTTCCCACCAAGGCTGGTTTTCAAATTTTGTATGGGTAATTGATTGCTGGCTATAACTACTATTGGTATTGCCATCCAAGGCACGACTAGCATCTCCTCCAAAATCAGTAGAACTTTGCTTAGCTTGTTTTTTCCAAGCGATATTCTCAGCACGATATACTTGGACTTCTGCAAGACTGAGGGCATTATAGCCTTCTAGCTCAATCCGAACATAGCGCGCTTTTTTATGGTTAATCGCAATTTGTGCCGACACATCTTTAAGAGATGTTATGCGTTTTCTCTCAATTTCTTTACCAAAACTATCTAAAAGAATGACATCAAAGTTTGCCAATCTATCCTGGGCAGTGTCTGTGCGGTTGTAAATATTGATTTGGCGAATGGTTTCTTCTTTAGCCAAATCTACTTGCCACCAAGGCTTGGATTGGAAGTTGGTATGAGTGACAGAATTGTGACCATAGTTACCATCAACTTTGCCATCCACAGCTCTTCTAGCATCTCCTCCGAAAGCTGTCGAACTTTGAGTAACCTGTTTTCCTAAGGCAATATTTTCCATTGGTTCAGCGCTTGGTTGACTAGAAGATTGAGGCAGAACCTGTTTCTTAAAGAATCGCACTTTATCCAATTTCGGATCACGATAACCATGTTTATCCAAGGTAGCTCGTTTACCAATATTAAAGTTAGGAATATCATTCATTCGACTTTCAAAATAGCCACGAGAACGGTGTTTAAAGCGTGAATTACCTGTAAATGTAACAATATCACGATCATTATGAATCAAGGGAGTCACAACATTGTCATTATCAACCACATAATGCTTAATTTTCCCACTAACAGCTAATTTACGGCTTTCCAAACCAACATCCCAGAAACCATTCTTAGCATTCCAAACAGTTCTGGAAGTAATCACTTTAGGAGCACTGAAAGTCGTCACTTTCCGCAATACATGGTTATAAAAATCAGGATATTTTTGGTAAGCTTCCACCGCTGCAATCTGAGCTAGGTAGCCTCCAAGAGAATGACCTGTCATATACAACTTGGTAATACTTGTATCCTTGGCTAATTCCCCAACAACCTTACGGATATCATCCGCTTGAGCTGGTTTATTTCCACCAAATAAAACCAAATCTGCACTTAAATCCTTGGCGTCATTAACTCGCGTTCCACGAATAGCCAACATATGCACCGTTCCATCTTTGAGATAAGGAAGGTCGCTCTTGGTCTCAAATAAGAAAGCATCCAGACCACTATCTGTATGGTAGGCTTTTTTCATTTTCCAGAAAGGAGCCAATTCATTGTGCATGAGTTTGTATTCTTGACGGTCAAGGTAGAGACTCGGGAAAGGATTCTTATGATCTAAAATTTTCTCAATATAATCATCGTCTCGATAGGCTAACTCCATAAAGAGAAGAGAATCACGGTCTGTGACATACCATTCTTTCTTATTGTCATCTTCTCCATCTGCCAAACCATCCCCATCACTGTCTGCTAGCAAGGGATGACTGTTATATCCTAGATAATCCTTACCATCTTTGTTGTACACATAAAGTTCATCTTTGTTTTTGATGCCATCTTGGTCATCATCCCCTTCCAAATCAAGAACTTTTTCACCATAGAGAGATTCATCAATCAAATCATTTTCTAAATGCAATTCCCCTTTGGAAATCTTCACCAAATCTTCTGCTGTTAAAGAACGAGTATTTGTTGGTTTTTCTGTCACAACTTCTTCTTTAGTTTCTTCTACAGGAGCATGAATAGGTGAGTCTTGAGCTGGCTCTGTTATCTCTACTTTTGACTCTTCCCTTTTGTTTTCAAGAACTTCACTTGCTTCTGGAAGCGTTTGAGGAGCTAGTTTTGGCTCCTCTCTAAGAGGAGTTTCTAGTTTTGGAGCAACATTTTCCGGCTCTCTCAATTCCTCCTTAGAATCTAGCACTCTTGTTGCCACTTCAGATGTTACATCTTGCTTTACTTCATTGGCTGAAATTCCAGCTGGAGCTAGAAATGCGAAGCCGACTGCAACAGATACAACTCCGATACTTAATTTTTTTATGCCAAAGCGCATAATTCGTTGACCAATTTTCATTATTCTTTATCTTTCTTTTCGTTTATTTGTAAGCAGACTCAAACTAAATCTCCTTGTCCCCTATCTAGGACAAGACTGAGAAATTCAGAAAGTAAACTCATTCTTATCTTTCCTTATCATCCTAGTCTGCTTGGCTAGGAAGCTAATTCCAGCATCCTAGATTCTTGTCTTTCACAATGCTAACTATCAGACTCTTTCAGGTACAAGAGTAGGAAGAAATCCATAGTCTACCTATGTTTCTTCTTTGTTCCAAATAGTCAGTCAATCATGAAAAGGTAGAGATATTCCCCTTTTTAAATCTTTTTTCTTACAATTCTGCAAGAATCGCTTTAAGCAAGCCTTTGAAATCACCTTTGACACGTTCGGTTACTTCTACAACTTCTTCGTGGTTAAGTTCTTCTTGGAAACCAGCCGCAAAGTTAGTAATACATGAAATTCCCAGAACTTTCAAGCCAGAGTGGGCTGCCACGATCACTTCAGGAACAGTAGACATACCAACCGCATCTGCTCCAAGCGTCTTATAAGCACGGATTTCTGCTGGTGTTTCATAAGTTGGACCAGTAACACCGATATAGACACCTTCATCAAGCTTGATATTAAGTTTTTTAGCCACTTCATGGGCAGTAGCACGGTATTCTGGTGTGTAGGCCTTAGACATATCTGGGAAACGAGGACCAAAGTCATCCAAGTTTTCACCCATCAATGGGTTCTGCCCCGTCATATTGATATGGTCTGAGATAGCCATCAAGGTACCAGGACCAAATCCAATACCGCCAGCTGCATTGGTTACAATGACACCTTCACATCCGAGAATTTTCATGACACGAACTGGGAATGTCACCACTTCCAGAGGATTTCCTTCGTAGAAATGGAAACGCCCTTGAAGAGCCAAGACCTTGCGACCTGCAAGTTCCCCATATACTAATTTACCAGCGTGACCAACTACTGTAGAGCGGCCCCAGTTTGGAATCTCAGCATAGTCTACTACAACTGGATTTTCGATTTCTTCTGCCAGTTCTCCCAGTCCTGATCCAAGGATTAAACCGAACTCAGGCGCTTGGATTCCCTTGCCCTCCAGAAAAGCTGCTGTCTCATTGATTTTATCTAAAAATGTCATTGTGTGTCCCCTTTATTATTTTTTAGCATTTGACCGATTTTGTCAAAGGTTTTTGCATTGCGAATGGTAATGTGGCGGTAGAAAGGCATCTTGAGCAAGTACTTGTGATAGGCAGTTGCATAGTAGGATTCCTCAGAGAATTTCCCCCAGAAAATCCCAAGTCTTCCAAAATGAACGACTTCATCTTTCAATTCCAAACTTTCAACTTTCTCAATGACTTGAGTTACATCCAAACCCTCTGTGTAAAAGAGAACGTCTTTTCGTGCCAAATCTTTGGTCCACCAATCTGGCAGATTCTTCAGCTCTGCTTCATAGTCTTCCTGACTTAGCAAGGAAAAGCTCTGAATAAATGGATAATGGACTGCAAAGAAAGCCTCTAACTTTTCAACCAATTGGGCCTTGGGATCTGTCGAAGTCAAGAAAATATTGCCACTGTTTGATGTAGGTTTCAACTTTTTCCAGTCCCAACTCTGTCAATTCTTGACGAAGTTGCGCCATGACGACCTTATTCTTCCCACCGACATTAATGCCCCTAACCAGTAAAGCGTAGCGCGTCATCTTACACCAATTTATCTAAGAAACTTTCCCCAATCATAGCAGTTTCCACACCAAAGTTATCTGCAACAGTCGCTGAGATATCTGCGAAATGACCTACTGGAATGACACCATTTCCTTTAAAGGCAGGGCTGTAAGCCAACAATGGAATATATTCACGAGTGTGGTCTGTTCCTGCGTAAGTTGGGTCATTTCCATGGTCCGCAGTAATCAAGAGAAGGTCATTCTCTCTCATAGCTGCGATAATTTCAGGTAAGCGTTCATCAAACTCATGCAAGCAATCACGGTAACCGTGAGCATTACGACGGTGGCCGTAAAGGGCATCAAAGTCAACCAAGTTTGTGAAAGAGAATCCTTTTTCAAACTCAGCAAGTCCCATAGTCTTCAATAGTGTATCAATTCCGTGGCTGTTTGACTTATTGTGTCCCATGTCATGGTTGATACCAGCACCGTTAAAGATATCGTTGATTTTACCAACAGCGTAAGTATCGATACCTGCTTCGTTCAATTTATCCAAAACAGTTGGTGCAAATGGAGAAACGGCCAAGTCACGACGATTTGCCGTACGAGTGAAGTTACCTGGTTCACCAACATATGGACGGGCAATGATACGACCTAGAAGAGCAGGGCGCTCAAGGGTAATCGAACGAGCATATTCACAAATACGGTACAATTCGTCCAAAGGAATAATATCTTCGTGGGCAGCAATTTGCAAAACAGGGTCAGCTGAAGTATAGATAATCAACTCTCCAGTTTCCATCTGACGTGGTCCAAAATCATCGATAACAGCTGTACCTGAGTAAGGTTTGTTGGCTTCACGAATGACCTTACGCCCTGAGAATTCTTCAATTTTTGTCAAGATTTCTTCTGGGAATCCATTCCAGAAAGTATCGAAAGGCTCAGTAATGTTAAGGCCCATGATTTCCCAGTGCCCAGTCATAGTATCCTTACCAAGAGATACTTCTTCCAATTTTGTTGCATATCCTGTTGGATTGCTTTCAGCTGGAACAGTCTTAAGAGGAGTTTCTCGAGGAATATTTCCAAGACCAATTTTAGCCATGTTTGGGACATTCAAACCAACTGCTTTTGAAATGTGTCCTAATGTGTCAGAAGCTCCATCTGGAACTCCTGCATTGACAAAGTTATTGGCATCTGGTGCAGCACCGATTCCCACAGAATCAAGTACAACCAAGTGAATACGATTAAATTTTGACATAGTGTATCTCCTTATTATTTTGATTATTTTGCTTTTGTTGAAGTTAAAATCTGAACTCCATCTCGTCCAGCAACGATGACCTTATCCACCATTTGGTTGAATAAGCCGTGTTCCACGACGCCAACCACATGGTCCAATTCTTGTCCGAAAATAATTGGATCTTCAATGACATCCAAGGCAAGGTCAATGATAAAATTCTGCATATCAGTCACAAAACGTTGGCCGTCTTTTTCACGGAAACTTGGTTTGTAGCCAGCTCGCTCAAAACGACGAAAGACCTGTTCTGCGCCATACTGAACCACTTCTACTGGCAATTTAAAAGCACCTAGTTTTTCGACCAGCTTGCTTTCATCCACCACCCAAATATATTCTTTTGAGGGCGTTGCGACAACCTTCTCCATCAGAAGGGCACCACCACCACCTTTGATTCCATTAAACTGATTATCCACTTCATCCGCCCCGTCGACTGTCACATCGACAAAGTCTACTTGGTCAATAGACTTGAGTGGGATATTAAACCCTTCAGCCTGTTTACTAGTCACACTAGAAGTCGTTACAGCTGTAATCTGCAATCCTTCTTCCTTGATACGACGACCGATTTCTTCTACGAAATAATAGGCAGTAGACCCCGTTCCAAGTCCGACTACCATGCCATCCTTGACAAACTCAGCAGCCTTGATACCTGCCATTTTCTTCAGATTTTCCACTCAAACACCTCCATTAAAGAGCTACCTCTATTATACCATGTATCCGTTTTTATTTCATGGATACACTAGAAAAACCCGAACATTTTTATGTCCACCTTGTTTTGGTAGTTAGAATCTTAGTTATGAGAACTTGTAGATAAAAACAGGTCCTAGCCAAAAGCAGCAACAGTTGATTTTTTATCATAAAGATGGTTAAATAATTAAGTACAGAAAAGGAGAAATAAGATGAACCCATTAGATTTGTTTAATCAAGTAAAAGAGTTAATCGAAACAAAAGATTTCGAAGCTGCTAAGACATTCGTTGCAGAAAATCAAGAACAACTTGGAGAATACTTCTCTCAAGCTCAGCAGTTGATTTCTGGTTCAGAAGGTCTAGATGGCCTAGTTAGCAAGATTAAAGGATTTTTCTAAAAATATAAGAGGCTGGCAAAACTCAATTTCAGTAGAAAATGAAATTAATTTTCCCACAATAAAACGCATAGTGTCAAATTTTTTGTAAATCTGATACTATGCGTTTTCATAATTAACTATGTTCGGTGATAAACTTGTAAGCTTCTTGACCAGCGATAGCTCCATCTCCAACTGCTGTTGTTACTTGGCGAAGGTCTTTCAAGCGAACATCTCCAACTGCAAAGATACCGTCAACTGCAGTTTTCATGTGGTTATCTGTCACAACCCAACCTGCCTGATCTTGGATATTCAATTCTTTAACAAAATCGCTAAGAGGGTCCAATCCAACATAGATAAAGACACCACCAAAGGCTTGCTCTGTCACTTGACCTGTTTTCACATTTTCAAATACGACAGATTCTACTCTGTTTTCACCCTTGATTTCCTTCACTACAGAATCCCAGATAAAGTTGACTTTCTCATTCGCAAAGGCACGATCTTGTAAAACCTTTTGAGCACGAAGTTGGTCACGACGGTGAACAATGGTAACAGTCTTAGCAAAACGAGTCAAGAAGAGGGCTTCTTCAACAGCCGAATCTCCACCACCAACTACCAGCAAATCTTGGTCACGGAAGAAAGCACCATCACACACGGCACAGTAAGAAACACCTCGACTGTTCAGTTCTTCTTCTCCAGGCACTCCCAAAGGACGGTGTTTAGAACCAGTTGCTACGATAACTGTACGAGTTTCATATGTTTGGTCATCAGTAATCACTTTCTTAAAATCACCATGGTCTTCGACATTTTCAACATAACCATAAATGTGCTCAACACCAAGATTTTCAAGCGGTTCAAACATTTTTTCTGCCAATTCTGGCCCACTAATATTAGCGTATCCAGGGTAATTTTCAATATCAGATGTATTATTCATCTGACCACCTGGCAGACCACCTTCAATCAAGGCTACTTTCAGATTGCTTCGAGCAGCATACAAGGCTGCAGTCATTCCTGCAGGTCCAGCACCGATAATAATAGTATCGTACATATAGTTTCCTTCTTTCTTGTTGTAACTATCTTTATTCTAACTCTTTCTTGTCAATCATGCAAGGATTATGCCTTGAAAACAAGAATTAAACTCATAACCGCAAAGGATAATACTGGAACAACCAAGACTCCAATCATAATCATATCATAGAGATGGGCTTGGCGAGCCTTGGCTGTCTTATCCACTCCCGACATGGCTCTCAGTCCAATCCAAATCCCTAAAAAAATCAGGACGAGGATGGTGGTCAAGATCAAACTCTCGAAATATAAAGAAAATAGTTGCAGTAGCATGATTTCTCTCATTTCTATCTTTTTTAAAGAGTAAACTCAGCTAGTCCAGCTAACTGAGTTTTTCTTTATCTATTATATCAAATATAAGTCCGTTTGTAACTAGCGAAGAATTCTTTTGTCCGCTCTTCTTTAGGATGGTGGATAATCTCATCTGGTGTTCCAGACTCGATAATTTTCCCCTTATCTAAGAAGAGAATCTTATCAGCCACTTGGGCTACAAAGGACATGTCATGACTGACCAAAATCATGGTTTGACCTGACTTAGCAGCGTCTGCAATAGACTTCTCTACTTCACCGACCAATTCTGGGTCAAGAGCTGAAGTTGGTTCGTCTAAGAGCAAGACATCTGGTTTCATGGCAAGAGCACGCGCTAGAGCAACCCGTTGCTTCTGTCCACCTGATAAATGGCGAGGGTAATGGTTTTCACGGTCAGAAAGCCCAACCTTAGCCAACTCTTCCTTGGCAATCTTAGTTGCTTCTTGGTCAGATAATTTCTTAACAACAACCAAGCCTTCTTTTACATTATCAAGTGCTGTTCGGCGTTCAAACAAATTAAACTGTTGGAAAACCATAGACAGCTTACGGCGTAGGGCAAGGATTTCTTCTTGAGTGATTTTAGAAAAATCAACTGAGAAATCATCAATCTGAATAGAGCCACTGTCAGGTGTTTCAAGATAATTGAGACTACGAAGGAAGGTTGATTTTCCAGCTCCCGAAGAACCAATCAAGGCTACGACTTCCCCTTTTTGAATATCCAAGTCCAGATGATCCAAGACAGTCTGTCCTGAAAAGGATTTGCTTAAATTCGAAATCTTAATCATTAACGAAGGTCTCCTTTCACATCTGTTTGCACTGTATCAGGTGCAGAAATAGCCATTTTTCTCTCTATGAAACGACCAAGACTTTCAATACCGATATTGACTACCCAATAAACAAGGGCAACGGAAATAAAGCGTTCAAAATAGCGGTAATCGGCACCACCCAAAATCTGAGCTTGGGCAAAGACTTCGACAACACCCGCACTAAAGGCTAGGGAAGTTCCCTTGGTCAATCCGATTAGGGAATTGATTAAGGTTGGAGTCGCCACAACTGCCGCATTTGGAATAATCACTCGACGATAAACTTGCGCTCGGGTCATCCCCAGACTGCGTGCTGCCTCAATCTCACCAGGATTGACTGAGAGAATGGCTGCACGAATGGTTTCACTAGCATAAGCTGCCTCATTAAAGGCAAAGGCTACAATCGCAAAAACAGCCGCTGGAATCGCATTGATATTGAAACCAGTACCCCATTGCTGATTGAGAGCTTTCAAAGCCAAAGGGATTCCGTAGTAGGTCAACATGAGTTGCACCAAAATCGGTGTCCCTTTTAAGAAACTAACAAAGAAGGCCTGCAAGGGATATAAAATCTTGACACGATTGATCTTCACAATGGCAAAAAGAAGCGCCAAAACCAAGCCAAAAAGGGCACCACCAATTGTCAACATAATCGTTGTTGGAAGTTGTTGAACAATTCTCGGAATCCCATCAAAGACCGAACGCAGGCTAAACAGCTTGCCATCCGGAATCAATTGCATCAAGTTTTGGTACCAATCTGATGCTAAAATCGTTGTAACATTCATAAAAACATCCTCTCCTGATAATGATTCATTCTACCATACTTCTGCCGTCAATGAAATTATTTGCTACGGTCAGATACAGACTTTGTCTACCTACTAGTTTATCATACTTTGAAACAGGGAGGTTATATATTTTATCTATCAAAGAGATAGATAAAAACTATTTCAATCCCAATTCTTCATAAGGTTTTCGATAACCGATTTGCTTAACAGTTCCATTTTCTACTAAAATGGGGCGTTTTAACAACATGCCGTCACTTGCTAGCAACTCAGCCGCTTCTTGGTTTGACAGGCTTCCTACCTTATCTTTCAGCCCCAATTCACGGTATTTGATTCCACTGGTGTTAAAAAATTGCTTCAACTCGAAACCTGAGGTTTCTAGCCAGTTTAAAATGACTTCTTGGCTAGGTGTTTCTTCGACGATATGAACGGCTTTATAGTCCACACCTAATTGATTTAATTCTTGTTTTGCTTTTTTACAAGTTGAACATTTTGGGTATTCGATAAATTCTAACATGTGTTTCACTTTCTAATTTATATCTTTAAAATCTGCTCCTTCATGCTCCAAGAGCCAAGCTTTCTTTTCCACTCCTGCAGCATAACCTGTCAGACGCTTACCTACTCCCAGCACCCGATGACAAGGTACTAGGATAGACCAAGGATTGCGTCCCACTGCTCCACCAATTGCTTGAGCAGAAGGCACTTGCAAATCTTGGGCTATTTGTCCATAGGTCACTGTCTGACCATAAGGAATTCCCTGTAAATAGGACCAAACTCGCTTTTCAAAATCCGTTCCGATTGGAGCCAAGGGCAAGTCGGATAAATCCCGAGACTTGCCTTTAAAGTAAGCATCTAAGCAAGCAATAACTGAGTCTAAAATGGGATGACTAACAACTGCTTCTATCGTGTCATCTCCTATCCCTCTCTCAAAATGCTTCTGCTCCTGCACCCAAATGCCATACAAATACTGGTCATCAGCTACGAGAGAAAGGGAGCCAATTGGCGAAGAATAGAGCATTTTTGCGTACTTCTTTTGCATTATTTCTTCAATTTTTGATAGGCTAAGCGTTCGCCATCAACTGGAACCTTACCAACCTGTTTAAAACTGAGTTTTTCAAAGATATGCTGCATGGCCTTGTTTGTAACATGCGTATCTGAGCGAAAATCTAGATAGTCAAAACCTTCAATCAAGCCCTCTAAAAAGGTTTGAGCAACTCCTTGTCCCTGCACATCTGCTGCCACAGCAATACGGTGAAAGACTAGATATTCTGACTCTCCAGCTTGCCAGTTTCCCTCATAAATATCTTCATAGGCCTCCTCTGGACTCTTAGTCACAGCAGCATAGGCTAATAGTTCTCCATCCTCCAAGGCTACGTAGGCTTGGCCTGAGATAATATCCTCAATAATAACATCTACATTTGGATAACCATTTTGCCACTGGTCACTACCAGCATCCGCTAAACATTTTTTAGCATCCTCCATCACTTGCATGATGGCATCTACTTCATTTGGAAAAGCTAAACGAATCTCCATCTTTTCTCCTCATTTCTGACTAGTTTCTCCCATCATAGCATAATTTAAGTCTTTCTACAAGCAGTTAAAACTTGACTTTCTGTTTTTATTATTTTATAATCTAGTTATTAAAACCAGATAAAAAGGAGTTGAAAATGAAAACTACCTTTTCCTACCCAAAATGGGCAGAAATTCCAAACATTGACCTCTATCTGGACCAAGTTTTGCTCTATGTCAATCAGGTCTGCGCCCCTATTTCTCCTGATAAAGACAAGGGCCTAACAGCATCCATGATCAATAACTATGTCAAACATGGTTACCTGACAAAGCCTGACAAGAAAAAATACCAACGCCAACAGATTGCCCGTCTGATTGCTATCACAACCCTCAAGTCTGTATTTTCGATTCAAGAAATCGCTCAGACACTGAATACTCTCCAAAGTCAAGCCAGTTCAGATCAACTCTACGATGCTTTTGTAAACTACATGAATCAAGGAATTGATCCAGCTAACCCCATTATCCAAACCAGCTGCCAAACCGTTAAACTCTATCATCAAACTCTAGCCTTAATCTATCATACTGAAGAGGAGGTAATCCGATGAACACTAGTCTTAAACTCAGCAAACAACTCAGTTTTGGAGAGGAGATTGCTAATAGTGTGACCCATGCTGTGGGTGCAATCATCATGCTCATCTTACTGCCTATTTCATCCACCTATAGTTATGAGACACACGGATTTTTATCCTCTATCGGCGTTTCCATTTTCGTTATTAGTCTCTTTCTCATGTTTTTATCATCCACCATTTATCACTCTATGGCCTATGGTTCGACCCATAAATATGTCTTGAGAATCATCGACCATTCGATGATTTATGTGGCTATCGCAGGCTCTTATACACCAGTCGTCTTAACCTTAATGAATAACTGGTTTGGCTATCTGATTATTGCCATCCAATGGGGAACAACTATCTTTGGTATTCTCTATAAAATCTTTTCTAAAAAAGTCAATGAGAAATTTAGCCTTGCTCTTTACCTGATTATGGGCTGGTTGGTTCTAGCTATCATTCCTGCCATTATCAGTCAAACGACGCCAATTTTCTGGAGTCTCATGGTAACTGGCGGACTCTGTTATACAGTCGGAGCTGGATTTTACGCCAAGAAAAAACCTTATTTCCACATGATTTGGCATCTCTTTATCCTAGCTGCGTCCGCACTCCAATACATCGCCATTGTTTATTACATGTAAAAATGGAGTCTTGGACAAAAGTCTAACCTTAAATATAAAAAACGAACAAAACGAGTCATCTGACACTCAGAATTCTGTTTTGTTCGCTTTTTTGTCTAATCTATCGATTTTAAAATGTCATAATAAAGAATTCCTAAAATCAAAATCTTTTTGTCCCAGCCTCTCATTTTTTTATTCTCTATGATGTTTTATACTCAATCAAAATCCAAAAATCACTCCAGTCCATTTTATAGTACCTACTAGCGTGCCGTCAATTATGGGATACTGCTTCCCTGATAGTATGTAAATCAGAATAGTTATACTCTTCGAAAATCTCTTCAAACCACGTCAGCGTCGCCTTACCGTATATATGTGACTGACTTCGTCAGTCTTATCTACAACCTCAAAACAGTGTTTTGAGCAGCTTGCGGCTAACTTCCTAGTTTGCTTTTCGATTTTCATTGAGTATTAAATCAGAATCATCCATCAATGAACCGTACCTAACGAATCAAGACAGACAAATGGTCACATAACAAAAAAACGTTTTGCAACGTTTTTTTGACTGTGATTTCTTTAAATGCATTTTCTCCTAGGGCAAATTATTCCCTGCAGCAAGATAAATTTCATACCATTCTTTTCTTGTTAAGCTAAAGTTTGCCGCTTGGCTAACTTCTCTCAAGTGCTTAGGATTTGTTGTACCTACGACTGCCTGCATTTTTGCTGGATAACGCAATATCCAAGAAATGGCAATAGTTGAAGAGGTTACTCCATATTTAATAGCTAAACGATCAAGTACTTGATTTAAAGCTTGAAATTTCTCATTTCCAACAAAATTCCCTTTAAAATACCCAAATTGTAAGACAGACCATGCTTGAATGACCACATCGTGTAATTTGCAATATTCAAAAATGCTGCCATCTCGCATAGCTGCTTGACTATCTTCCATATTAACATGAAAACCTGATTCGAATCCTGGAGTAAAAGCCGCACTTAATTGTAGCTGATTAACAGCTAACGGCTGCTTGACATCTTTTTTAAGTAACTCCATCATCATAGGATTTTGATTAGAAACTCCAAAATTTAGAACCTTACCTTGTTTATAAAGGAGATCAAAGGCTTCTGCTACTTGGTCAGATTCCATCAAAGCATCTGGTCGATGAAGAAGCAAGCTATCTAAATGATCAATCTTCAATCTTTGCAAAATTCCGTCAACTGATTTTATAATATAGTCCTTAGAAAAATCAAAATAGGTAAATTCTTCAATGCGAATGCCACATTTGGACTGAATCCACATCTTTTCTCTTAAATCTGGACGATTTTTTAGGACAAGACCTAACAGTTCTTCACAACGACCACGACCATATATATCAGCCAAGTCAAAAGCATTGATTCCAACAGAAAGTGCTGTTTCTACAAGCTCTTCAACTTCTTTTACAGACTTATCTTTTATTCTCATCATTCCGAGAACAATTTCTGATAATTCTTTGTCATCTTGACCAAGAGTTATGTATCTCATCAAATTTTTCTCCTTAAATTTCTAACATTCTTCCCTTCATTATAACAAAAAACCGTTTTGCAACGGCTTTTTGACTATATTTCACTCCATTTTATCTTCTTAAACCCACGGAACAAGAGAAAAATACCAATAAAGAGAACAGCTAAAGGAATGATTTTTGTGAGGAAAGCATTTGAAATTCCCATCCAATCATAGTAACGGAGCAGAGAGCCTACAACAAGATGGGCAATAATCATACTGACAAAGGGACGAAAGACCGCTTCTTTCCAATTCCAAATACTGATGACTAGAGAAAGCGTAAAGACAAGGAAACTATCCCAGGGAGCAGGAAGATAAAAGGCCCCTTCTTGTATGAAACTTCCCATTCCTACATATCCTAGAACGACTAGCAGAACAAGAATTCCAACAACAATATAGGTGCCAATTTTCATTTTAGGAGAATCTTGGACTAAACTCCATCGTAAGATTGTGGCCACAAGTCCAAATCCAATCAGAAAAAGAAGAAGTTGCCCTAAAAAAGTGAGCAAATTGACTGTTAAGAGAGGACCTTTAGAAAAATCACTTAGTAGTTGATAATAACGTAATACCGCTAGGACCAGAATTGGTGTCAAAAGGGACTCCTTGATAGAACTACATGGCGCTTCCTTGAGCATCTCTTTCATTATTGTTTTAGGATTCTTACCTAGATAATCCTCTGCACTCATGCCATCTCGTTCTGCTTCTGAGAAATCTAGCATCATCAAATAGATCTGCTCTCTGAGATAGTCCTCATCATAGAGAAATCCAGCAAGATTAAAACTATCCCACAGCTCCTCAAAATACTTTTGATTCTCCTCAGAAAACTCATGCAGCAAAGCGCTTGTTTCTTCGTAATACTTCATTTTCTTCATGGTTTACCCCCCATTCTTAATCCCTTCAACTTTTTGACTTAAATCGTCCCATTGTTGCCAAAAGACCGAGACACGCTCTTCTCCTTCTTTAGTTAACGAAAAATACTTCCGATCTGGACCATCTGGCGACGGGCGCATGTCGCCTCTTATCCATTGATTTTTTTCTAACTTTTGCAACAAAGGATAAATAGTTCCTGGAACGATAGTATCAAATCCAGCCTCTCGCAAAGTCTGAACCAACTCATAACCATATCGCTCTTTTTGACCAATCATATCCAAGACACAACCCTCAAGAACACCTTTTAATAGTTGAGTTTCCTTCATCCCTTCTCCCTTCTAATCTATTTTGTAATACCTACTAGTAGCTTCACCAATAATATACCACTTTCACACTAGTTTGTAAAGCATAATAGTTAATACTCTTCGAAAATCTCTTCAAACCACGTCAGCGTCGCCTTGCCGTAGGTATGGTTACTGACTTCGTCAGTTTCATCTACAACCTCAAAACCATGTTTTGAGCTGACTTCGTCAGTTTCATCTACAACCTCAAAACCATGTTTTGAGCTGACTTCGTCAGTTTCATCTACAACCTCAAAGCAGTGCTTTGAGCTGACTTCGTCAGTCTTATCTACTACCTCAAAACGGTGTTTTGAGCAACCTGCGGCTAGCTTCCTAGTTTGCTCTTTGATTTTCATTGAGTATAAATAAAAAAACAGAACTAGCATGAACTAGTCCTGTCTATTTTTACCCAATCACACTTCCATTTGGTACAGCTGGATCAACTGTAAGAAGGGTTAATTGTCCATCATGTTCAGCTGAGAGAATCATCCCTTGGCTGACATATTTCTTCATCATTTTACGAGGTTTAAGGTTAGCAACGATTTGAACTTTCTGGCCGACCAATTCTTGTTCATTTGGATAGTATTTTGCAATCCCTGAGAGGATTTGACGATCTTCACCATCACCAGCATCTAAGCGGAATTGAAGCAACTTATCAGAACCTTCTACTTTAGAAACTTCTTTGACTTCTGCGACACGGATTTCGACCTTGTCAAAGTCTTCAAACTTGATTTCATCCTTGTTTAGTTTGAGTTCAACTTCGTCTGGGTTCCACTCTTTTTCGACTGCTGGTTTGTTGCCTTCCATTTGTTCCTTGATATAGGCGATTTCTTCTTCCATATCGAGGCGTGGAAAGATTGGTGTTCCTTTGGCAACAACAGTCACACCAGCAGGGAAATCTGCCAGGCTCAAGTTTTCAAGGCTAGAAACTTCTGCTAGACCAAGTTGAGTCAAGACTGCACGACTAGTTTCCATCATAAATGGTTCAATCAAGTGAGCTACGACACGAAGGCTAGCTGCCAAGTGACTCATGACACTTGCCAATTGGTCACGAAGAGCTTCATCCTTAGCCAAGACCCATGGAGCTGTCTCGTCGATGTATTTGTTAGTACGAGAGATAAGAGTCCAGACTGCTTCTAAAGCACGTGGGTAGTCAACTGCTTCCATGTGTGTATGGTAGTCAGCAATTGATTGTTCTGCTACTTGAGCAAGAGCATTGTCAAACTCTGTTACACCCTCTACATAGGCAGGGATTTGACCATCAAAATACTTGTTAATCATGGAAACAGTACGGTTGAGAAGGTTTCCAAGGTCATTGGCCAATTCATAGTTGATACGACCTACATAGTCCTCAGGAGTGAAGGTTCCGTCTGAACCAACCGGAAGGCTGCGCATGAGGTAGTAACGAAGTGGATCTAATCCATAACGCTCTACCAACATCTCAGGGTAAACGACATTCCCTTTAGACTTAGACATCTTGCCGTCTTTCATGACGAACCAACCGTGGGCAATCAAACGATCTGGCAATTTGATATCGAGCATCATGAGAAGAATTGGCCAGTAGATTGAGTGGAAACGAAGGATGTCTTTTCCTACCATGTGGAAGACTGTTCCATTCCAGAACTTGTCAAAGTTACCATGTTCGTCTTGACCGTAGCCAAGAGCTGTCGCATAGTTAAGAAGAGCATCAATCCAAACATAGACAACGTGTTTTGGATTTGATGGGACAGGCACTCCCCATGTAAAGGTTGTACGAGAAACTGCCAAATCCTCCAAACCTGGCTCGATGAAGTTGCGAAGCATTTCATTCAGACGACCATCTGGAGTGATAAATTCAGGATGGGACTTGAAAAATTCGACCAAACGATCTTGGTATTTGCTGAGACGAAGGAAGTATGATTCTTCAGAAACCCATTCCACCTCGTGACCTGATGGAGCGATTCCACCAGTCACATTTCCAGCTTCGTCACGGAAAACTTCCGCAAGCTGACTTTCTGTAAAGAATTCTTCATCTGAGACTGAATACCAGCCAGAGTATTCACCCAAATAGATGTCATCTTGAGCAAGCAAGCGCTCAAAGACCTGTGCGACAACTTTTTCATGGTAGTCATCAGTTGTACGGATAAATTTATCATATGAGATATCTAGTAATTGCCAGAGTTCTTTAACTCCAACTGCCATTCCATCAACATAAGCTTGAGGTGTGATGCCAGCTTCTTCAGCTTTCTGCTGGATTTTCTGACCATGCTCATCAAGACCTGTCAAATAAAAGACATCGTAGCCCATCAGGCGTTTGTAACGTGCTAGGACATCACAGGCGATGGTTGTGTAGGCAGAACCGATATGAAGTTTACCAGATGGATAGTAAATCGGCGTTGTAATATAAAAATTCTTTTCAGACATAATTTTTCCTTTCCAGGCAAATGAAACCTGTTTTTCTAACACTTCATTATATCACATTTTTAGTGATTTTCGATAGGGAAATCCATACAAAAACAAGATAGACGAGTGTCCATCTTGTTGATCTTATTCATAACGAAGGGCTTCGATTGGATCAAGTTTCGATGCCTTATTGGCTGGCAAGACCCCAAAAACTATACCCACGCTAGCCGAAACCGCAAGACTAAATAGGGCAACTGGGATTGATACTCCAACTTCTATACCCGCAATCAAACCTTGCAATAGCAAACCTGCTAAGGCAGTTAAACCACTTGCAATTGTCAATCCAATCAAGCCACCTAACAAGGTCAAAATCATGGATTCAATCAAAAACTGGATTAAAATATTAGCACGTGTCGCACCCAAAGCCTTACGGAGACCAATCTCACGGGTACGCTCCGTCACCGAAACCAGCATAATGTTCATAACGCCAGTTCCTCCAACAAAGAGAGAAATCCCTGCAATGGCACTAATAATCGTCGTCATAAAACTAAACGATTGTTGAACTTCTGCAAATGTAGCTGACTCATCTGCTACTTGATATTCTCCCTGTTGCAAGCCAGCAAGCTCTGTCATTTTTCGTGCTAATTCTGGCCCCAGAGTTTGAGTCAAACTTGTGTCATTCACTCGAAAGACAATATTAGCTATTTCATCTACATTAAAATTCGCAGCAAGAGAGATATTTGTGGTAATGGGCAAGCCGCCAAGACCATATATTTTTGAATTTTTAGATTCTGGGCTAGTATAAACACCAATGACTCGATAACTAAAACCATTGACTTCTACAACCTTGTTAATAGCTTCTTGAGGAGAGCCAAATAGACTAATAGATAATTCTTCATCAAGCAAAATAACACTTGCAAATTCTTTGAAATCTTGTTCTCTCAGACTACGACCTGCAAGAATTTCATTGTTAACAGCCTCCATATAGGTTCTGTTACCACCTGTCAAATTGGCATTTTCAACCTTTTTATCTTTATAAGTCAAGATGGCGTTCGTTGAGTTGGTTACATAGTAATTATCCACTCCCTTGAGCTTAGCAGCTTCCTTGACCCAAGATTCTTGCGGTTTTGGTGGTTCAACATGAACTTCCTCTTCTTTTCCAGAAACCGTAAAAGCTGATTGTTTCTGAGTAAAAGACCCATCTTTGCTTTTTTTAGAAGAGAAAAAGACACTGATATTTTTCTGAGATCTGGTCATGTTTTTATTGAGATATCGAGACATGGAATCACCCAGAGCCATAATCACAACAACTGATGAAACACCGATAATAATCCCAATCATGGTAAGCAAAGAACGCATCTTGTGAGCCATGATAGATGAAAAGGCAAATTTCAGATTCTGCATCTTAGTTTTCCTCCTTTTCTAACTGAGCACTATCAGACGAAATGACTCCATCTCGAATGACAATCTGGCGTTTGGCATAAGCAGCGATTTCAGGCTCATGCGTTACCATGATAATGGTTTTTCCTTCTTTGTTCAAGTCAACCAATAGTTGCATAATTTGATTCCCTGTTTTGGTATCCAAGGCACCTGTCGGTTCGTCCGCTAGGATAATAGAAGGATTGTTTACCAAGGCACGCGCAATAGCTACACGTTGCTTTTGACCACCAGATAATTCTGAAGGCAAATGGTGACTACGTTCAGTCAATTCAACCTTATCTAAATATTCCTCGGCTAACTTGCGACGTTTTGAAGATGAAACTCCTGCGTAAATCAAGGGCAATTCTACGTTTTGCAGAGCATTGAGTTTAGATAGAAGAAAGAACTGCTGAAAGACAAAACCGATTTGTTGGTTGCGGACCTTGGCTAGTTGTTTTTCACCTAGTCCAGCTACTTCTTGGCCTTCAAGATAATATTCTCCACTGCTTGGTGTATCCAACATCCCAATCGTATTCATGAGAGTAGACTTACCAGAACCAGATGGTCCCATGATGGCAACAAACTCACCCTCATTCACTTCTAGGTTGATGTTTTTGAGAACCTGCAGTTCTTGGTCACCGTTACGGTAACTTCTACAGATATTTTTTAGACTAATTAGTTGCTTCATCAGCCTTCACCTCTTTTCCTTCCTCTAGAGAAGACGTTGGGTTACTGATGACCTTGACTCCATTTGTCAGACCTGAAGTGATTTCTTGGTTGTCTGCATCAGCATTGCCCAAACCAACTTCCACTTTCTTGGCCTTTTTCTGCTCGTCAAGCACCCAGACATAGTTCTTATCATTTTCAGTCACAACACTTGTTAGAGGAACCAAAATGGCTTTACTCTTATTCTTGACCTCAACGCTTACTGAAAATCCTTGTTTCAAATCACCAATTTCACTTGTAACATCGATGGTATATGGATATTTAGAGCCAGAATTGCCAGCTGCTGCGGCAGCCGCTGTACTCGCTGCTTCGCCATTGTTTTTAGGGTAGTCAGAGATATAGCTAATTTTACCTGTCCAGCTCTTATCTTGGTAAACTTTAGAAGTAAAGGTTACTTCTTGGCCTACAGATAAGTTGGCAAGGTTATATTCAGATAGTTCACCCTTAACTTGCAAGTTTTCATTGCTTACGACATGAACTACCACTTGGCTAGCTCCTGTTGGAGATTTGGAAACGTTACGATTGACTTCGACCACAGTTCCTTCTAGGGTACTGAGAACCGTCATTGCATCCAACTGACTTTGAGCCTTGCTTAATTGTGCCGCTGCATCTGCACGGGCATCACGGGCATCACCCAATTGAGCATCAATAGAGGATACTGAATTTCCTGCGACTGGAGCTGGAGTTTGGGCTGCTACACCTTCGCCTCCTGCTGGCGCAGGTAACTGTGGAGCTGGAGCTGAAGCGGCTTCATTTCGTGCTTGGTTGAGTTCGTTGATATGACGATCTGCCTTCGCAACTGCTCGACTCGCTGAATCGTAGGCTGCCTGTGCTTCTGAACTACTGTACTTAACTAAAGCCTGTCCTTCGCTGACCTTATCCCCCACAGAAACAAGGATTTCATCTAAATCTCCCTTACTAGCATCAAAATAAACATATTGTTCATTTTTTGCCGTTACTGTCCCTGATAATAAAACAGAGGATGCCACACTTCCTTCCTTAGCAACAACCAGATGAGTAGCCTCATCTTTTACAGCGGTTTGAGAAGGTTGTCTAAAGAGCAAAATGCCCCCAGCGCCCAATACAACAACACTTGCAGCACCGATTGCTGCATACAATTGCCACTTTTTAGCCTTACGATTCTTTTTCATAATGAAACTCCTTTTTGATTTAAAGTCCTTAACAATATTATACAAAAATTATCAATTTGAAACAATAACATTTCAGAACGAAATAATGACATTTCAGGATTTAATTATTGTTCGGAATTTTCGTTTAATTATTGTACTAGATATATAATACACTTTATTTTCCCTTTTTGCAAGCCTTTTCTTTAATTTTTTTGAACGTAGCAGATTTTTGCAATCACATCAAAAAAAAGATAGAATATGACTATCAAAAAATGACACTCTACTATTTAAAAGAGTACAAAGGAGTTTTCAATGAGAGAATATGATATCATTGCTATCGGTGGAGGTAGCGGAGGAATTGCTACTATGAACCGTGCTGGTGAACACGGAGCCAAAGCGGCCGTTATTGAGGAAAAGAAATTAGGTGGAACCTGTGTCAACGTCGGTTGTGTTCCTAAGAAAATCATGTGGTACGGCGCGCAAATCGCTGAAACTTTCCATCAATTTGGAGAAGACTACGGTTTTAAAACTACTGATCTTAACTTTGACTTTGCAACCCTACGTCGCAATCGTGAAGCCTACATCGATCGCGCTCGTTCTTCTTATGATGGCAGTTTTAAACGCAACGGTGTAGACTTGATTGAAGGCCATGCTGAATTTGTAGATTCTCATACTGTCAGCGTAAATGGTGAACTCATTCGTGCCAAACATATCGTGATTGCGACTGGTGCCCATCCAAGTATTCCGAATATTCCTGGTGCAGAACTAGGTGGCTCTTCTGATGATGTATTTGCTTGGGAAGAATTGCCAGAGTCAGTTGCTATTCTAGGCGCGGGTTATATTGCCGTTGAATTGGCTGGCGTACTCCACACTTTTGGTGTCAAGACAGACCTCTTTGTTCGTCGCGATCGTCCTTTACGTGGTTTTGATTCTTACATCGTTGAAGGTTTGGTCAAGGAAATGGAAAGAACAAACTTGCCACTTTATACTCACAAAGTCCCTGTCAAGTTAGAAAAAACTGCTGAAGGAATTACTATTCATTTCGAAGATGGTACTAGTCACACAGCTAGTCAAGTTATCTGGGCTACAGGTCGCCGTCCAAACGTTAAGGACTTGCAACTTGAAAAAGCTGGAGTGACTCTAAACGAACGTGGCTTTATCCAAGTGGATGAATACCAAAATACTGTTGTTGAGGGAATCTATGCTCTAGGTGATGTAACGGGTGAGAAAGAATTGACTCCAGTTGCTATCAAGGCTGGACGTACCCTATCTGAACGCCTCTTTAACGGCAAAACAACTGCAAAAATGGACTATTCAACTATTCCAACTGTTGTCTTTTCACACCCTGCTATCGGAACTGTTGGGTTGACAGAAGATCAAGCTATTAAAGAATACGGTCAAGACCAAATCAAGGTTTACAAATCAAGCTTTACGTCTATGTACTCTGCTTGCACTTGCAACCGTCAAGAAACACGTTTCAAATTGATCACAGCTGGTTCAGAAGAAAAAGTTGTCGGACTTCATGGAATTGGCTATGGTGTTGATGAAATGATTCAAGGATTTGCCGTTGCTATCAAAATGGGAGCAACCAAGGCTGACTTTGACGCAACTGTGGCGATTCACCCAACTGCATCTGAAGAATTTGTAACTATGCGTTAATCGAAACAAAAGAAGCAGAGCAAAAAACACTTCTAAATATCAAAAAGCGAGTATTTCCGTAGTTGGAGATACTCGTTTTCTTATGTTTTATTTTATAGTATGTTGAAATAAGATATGCAAAAATCAATTAACAAACCATAGCAAAATACAAGGATTATAATACAATCATTTATTCTTTTCTTTAAAAGATTCATATATTTTTTTATATAACTCTTTTATATCTTTTTTCTGAGAATTCAACTCTTCTTTACCATAGTCAAAATTTGCTACTACAAATCCCTCGTCAGCATCAGAAAAAGTAAAAAACTCTATTTCAATTAGTTTATTATGCTTAGAGTCCTCTATAGTGTCTCCTAAACCATTATTGAATTTCTTCACTTCTTCTTCACGAACTCCGAACCCAAAAGCAGCACCATTTGCAATAAGGTTTGAAAATACTTCTTCTGAAGACTCTACTTCTTTCACAGTTATGAAGTATATAGCCTCTTCCGTTTCTACTTGTCTCACTTTATTCCATTTTTCTGTATCACTAGAAGAAAGCGTATAGACTGTTAACTCCACCGTTGGTTTAATGGTATTTTCTTTTGTAATCATTTGTTTTCCAAAAAAGAAGAAGGCAAGTAACCCAGCTACAAAGATCAAAGCAATATAAATTATCTTTTTCATACATTATACCCTATATCTTTCATGTCAATTATCACATCAACTTCGTTATAGACAGCTGGATCATGCGTCGCTATTATAACATATTTGTCTTCATCTTTTTCATTTAATAACAAACGAATGATTTCTTTTCCAATCTCACCATCTAAAGCTCCTGTGGGCTCATCTGCTAAAATAATTTTACGTGGTTTCATTAACATTCTGGCAATAGCTACACGTTGAGCCTGCCCACCAGACAATTCGTATATTTTTTGATGTAAATAGTCACTTGACAGTCCTACTTTTTCAAGTACGTCAGTTATTGTTTTTTTGTCTTTAGTGATAAGGCTCAGATTATCATATACTGTTTTGTTATCTATTAAAGAATAATTCTGAAATACATATCCAACAGTATTTTTAAAAAAAGTTCTTTCTTTTATCTTCCAAATATCTTGTTTATCAACTGAAACATTCCCACTGTCAATTTTTTCTAATCTTCCTATAATATTAAGAAGGGTACTTTTACCGGAGCCAGAACCTCCAATCAATGCATAGCTTTTTCCAGATTCAAATATTAAATTTAAGTCTGTAAAGATCTTCTTTGAGCCGAAACTCTTTGAAACGTTCAAAAGGTCAATTGTCATGTTTCATCTCCTTTTAAAATTTTAGTATAGCTTTCAGATAATTTTCTAAAACTCATGATTATTGACAACATCAAAACGAGCAGAGAAGCGAGACCAATATATAGCAACTCTATTTGACCTGTCATAAGAAATGTAAATAGGATAACTATTGTAATAGTCATCATAAAATACTTGAGACTTGAAATTGCTATATATGTTTTTGACAGACCCAAAATGATTTTTTTCACATATTCATTCTGTTTTAGGGCAATATAAAGTTGGACATATTGATAAATAAGTATAAAGACAATACTGTAAATTATCTTCTGCAAAATTTGTGAAAGTAGAATTTGGTGCTCTAAGGACTGGATCTTTAATTTCACAATTTGGTAAACATCTACTGGATTCATTGAAACATTCAACTGGGTAGCCATTTCATTTATTTTATTTACCGCCTCAGGACTAAAAAGAGACTTAGTTGTTATATTACTAGCCAAAGAAAACTTGTTGTTTTCAATCATTTTGTCCGTATCTAACACAACAACAATGTTATCTGTGCTATCTGCTACACTTGCCATTGGTAAAAGCTCTTTCATTTTATGATTATCATCAGCATCTTCATTGAAATAAAAAATTTTATCACCATCAGGAATTATTTGTACTGCAATTTCTTCTTTTGTATAGTTTGTTCCAATAAATTGTTCTGCTACAACTGTATTCTCAATAGATTTCTGATTTTCTTTCCATTTCTCAGGAATATAAATGGTTGCTATCTTATTATCTAAAAGATGATAGTTTGTTCCATTCACTTTATTTTGTAGGTTAGCACCTGTTTGATTGATATAAATCAACTCTTTATTTATTTCTGGATTCGTTATTCCGTCATTTTCTAATTGTTTAGAAAAATTTTCCATAACATGTGAAGTTTTCATGAAATCTGGAACATATGCTGAGGATCGATCTATATATAAATAATCTAAGTTTTTTAAGGAAGCAGCTATCTGTAGATACTGACCATCCGAATCATTAACTTCTCCATTTTTAGTAGAGTTACTTTCAATTCCAAGGAACTCAATCCTTCTCCAGTCTTTTACTGTGTCCCATGGCACTAAATTCTGTATCTGAATGTTAATACTGGATTGACTACTCTTTGTTTCTTGTAAAAAAACTCCTGAGATAAGGATAATAATCGAAATAATGGCAAGCCATACGACAAAAATAAGTTTATTTTTTGCCTTGTTTTTAATAATTTCAATAGGCTTTTCAACCTGAATCGTCAACCAAAATAAAACAAAGGTGATGAGATCAATGATTTGAAATAGTATAAAATTCGTTAAAATCAGAGAGAAAAATAACTTAGAACTATAGGTGAAGAAACCATTTCCCAAAAAAGAACTGTAAGAAATCATCAATAAAGCCATCATAATCAGTTCAAAAATAAGAGAAATACCATAATCTCTTCTTAGATCGTATACAGGCAATCCCAAAGAACGTCGTATCACTCCTTCTTTAATCTGCTTCGTTCTAACAACAAATAACACAACTAATAAAGTTAAGTAAATTGAACCCATTAACAGTATTCTTAAAGTTCCAGTAAATTGTAAGATTCCTCCTATATACCAAGGATAAGCCATATATACTGTTTGCAACCCCGTCATCGTAAGTGGTTTCAAACTATCTATATCCATTTTCCCAAGGGTGTAATACATCCCTATTATTGGTGTTGACTTTAATTGTTCATTATTTACATCATCAAAATTTACATACCTCAACTGACCCGAACTCTGAACGATGGGCTTGTAAATGGTAACCTTTTCCGATTTTGATAAATCACGAACCATTTCGTATATTTCGTTATTTGAAAGATTGCTTTTTCCTTGAATAGAAAAAGCACCATCAATTGGTAAAGGTATGGGCATTTCTGTATCGCTAATAGTGACCCAACCAATTGCAGCAATCAAACAGAAGAAGAATCCAATGATACATAATTTTAATTTCATAAGCAATTACCATATTACAAGAGACCCTATTTTATAATTGGGTCTCTTGTTTTCATAAATTATTTTTAAAATCTATAATAATCCCAATATGCATTTAATCGAACATCGCTCCAAGATTTTGTAGCACTTGAATATGCCCATCCATAATCTTGTTTATCCTGAGCTTTAACTGTTCCCCAAAAATTCGTTACTGAAGATTTTGAACCAATATTATCTGGAGAACTAACAAAGTAATTCGAATAACCAGAGTTATCATTTACACCATATTCCCATACATCAATAATGGGACTTGGAGCAGGGTGTGCTGTAGTTGCACTAACAATACTAGCTACAGTAGCAAAGCTAAAACTTAAAACACTTGCGACTAGAAAAACAGATGCTTTCTTGTTAATTCTTTTTTTCATTTTACTTCTCCTTTAATTAAAATATTTGATGAAGAATAAGCAACAGTCCCCTTTTTAGTCCATCCATATTACTTTAATATGAATTGATTATATTTAGGTTTTTAATCACCGTTATGGTATCTAGAGTCGTTAAAATATCTCATAACTACCCCTCCTTTTAAAATTGAACACATATAAATGTATCCGTTTACATTTATTAATGTAGCACTTATTTTTTAGTTTGTCAAGTATTTATAGTATATTTTTTATGTATAAAATGGGATTATCTATATATAAAACTGATTTACAAATCGATAAAAAACAATTATCAAATTTCTCTTGTCAATCAAATCGGCCGTTACAGTTTTTGTTACCCATGTTACTTAAACAGGTTGACAATAGTGTTGATTTAAGTATAATAGTTACTATATATCAGAAAAGAGGTTAACTATTTTGAAAAAAGCTCACGTTTATGCCATCCCTGCTATTGGGGCTGCTCTCATTGCTGTATTGGCACAAATCACCCTTCCAATTGGACCTGTTCCCTTCACTCTGCAAAACTTTGCAATCGGCTTGATTGCTACTGTCTTTAGACCGAGAGAGGCTGTACTTTCTGTCGGACTCTATCTTCTTCTAGGTGCTATCGGTCTTCCTGTCTTTGCAGGAGGTGGAGCTGGATTGCAGGTGTTGGTTGGTCCTACTGCAGGTTATCTTTGGTTTTATCTTGTCTACTCTGGACTTACTTCTTCCCTAACTAACAGCAAGAGTGGTGTTGTCAAGATTTTTCTTGCAAACCTCTTGGGTGATACCCTTGTCTTTGTTGGCGGGATTCTCAGCTTACATTTTCTTGCTGGAATGGCATTTGAAAAAGCTCTTGTTGTGGGAGTTCTTCCCTTTATTATCCCAGACCTTGGTAAACTTCTAGCTATTAGTTTTATTAGCCGTCCACTACTTCAACGCCTTAAAAATCAGGCTTACTTTGCTAACTAAAAAAGGATATCGAGTTGTCATAACTCAGTATCCTTTTCTTTTATTTTGATAACTTAGTTACCTTTAAAAGCATCCACCATTGTTTGAAATTCTTCATTGGAAAGAGTAATCCCTTTGCCCATTTTAGTATGATCTGGACTCCAAGCACGAATATCAAACTTTGCAGGGGCACCATTAAAGCTCACACGGTTGATTTCCTTGGTCCAACCTTTTTCGTTTTCAGAAAGAGTCAACAAGTGCTCTTCAATTTCAAATGTAAATTCTGCCATTTTCTTCTCCTTTTTTAGCTTTCATTTGATTATTCGTAAAATCTTGTAGATTTTAGGAAAATTTTATATAATATTGATATAAAAGAAGGGAGGCCACTATGAGACATAAATTCCAGCAAGTTCTAGATAAAATACATGAATTTTTAAATGGACATGACCAACCTGACCAGACTGAAAGCAACTCCCTTACAGCTACTATTGAAGAGGCTATCCAGAAACAAACCGCTGTTCACCTTATCTTGTCTGAGACAAGCTTTACAGGTGACATCATCAAATACGATCAGCAACGCCAGCAAATTATCGTGAAAAATTTTGCCAAAAATGTGACCCGTATTATCCGTATAAGCGATATTCAACGCCTGCGATTTGTCCCTTCAACCGTCCAAACAGCCCAAAAAAATAGATTTAAGAAAGAGTGAGATGTAGTTGCTTCATCCCACTCTTTTTTCTTAGCGAACTTGTTCAAAATGCAAATGAACCGCAATATGATCTCCATAACCACTTCTTTCCAAGTCACGTTGTAGACGATAGGAAATATAGTGTTCTGCGATGGTAATGTAACCCGCACCCAGTAAACGATGCTCAACCAAAGACTGAATCATGCTGATGGTAGCACGTTCCACCTTGGCTTCTTCCAAGTCCAAAACCACTTTCTTAGTGACTTGTGCAAGATTTTGACGCAAATCATCTGTCAATACATAGACAGTCTGGGCTGCCTTTAAGATAGCTTGGTAAATCTTATCTGGATTAAATTCAGCAATTTCTCCATCACGTTTGATTACTTGCATAGTTTTCTCCTTCATTCTTTGTTTTCTTTGATTTCTGCCAGCATTTTTTCTTCTTCAGCTGTCAGTTGATAATTTTCTAACAAATCCGGTCTGCGCTCGTAGGTTTTCTTTAAACTCTCATACAATCGCCACTGACGAATCTTTTCATGGTGCCCGCTCATCAATACATCTGGCACGACCATCCCTCGATAATCATAGGGGCGTGTGTACTGAGGATATTCGAGAAGGCCTGAAGAAAAACTATCATCTTGGTGGCTAGATTCCTTGCCAATCACTTCTGGAATCAGGCGTACCGTAGCATCAATCATAGTCATGGCCGCCAATTCACCACCAGTCAGGACATAGTCCCCCAAGGAAATCTCATCTGTTACCAAGGTCTTAATACGCTCATCATACCCTTCGTAGTGACCACAGATAAAGATTAGCTCTTCCTCTTGAGCTAAATCTTCAGCATAGGCCTGATCGAACTGTTTCCCTGCAGGATCGAGAAGAATGACGCGAGGATTTTTCTTTTCAATAGCATCAAAGGCATCGAAAATAGGTTGTGCTCGTAGCAACATCCCCTGACCACCTCCGTAGGGTTCGTCATCTACATGGCGGGCCTTTTCAGCATTTTCTCGAAAATTATGATACTGGATATCTAAGAGCCCTTTTTCTCGAGCCTTTCCAACGATTGAATGCTCCAGTGGAGAGAACATCTCTGGAAAGAGGGTTAAAATATCAATTTTCATCGTCTAGCCCTTCTAAGATTTCCACATCGACCCGTTTATTTGGAATATCAACATTGAGAACCACTGGTGGGATATAAGGTAAAAGCAAATCACGCTTGCCTTTTCGCTTGACCACCCAGACATCGTTGGCACCTGGTTGCAAGATTTCCTTGATGGTTCCAATCAGGTTCTCTCCCTCATAGACTTCCAAACCGATAATCTCGTGATAGTAGAATTCACCATCGTCTAGGTCATTCAAATCCTCCTCAGCGACCTTGAGACTGTATCCCTTGTACTTTTCGATAGCATTGATATGGTACATATCTTTGAATTTAATAATGTCAAAGTTCTTCTGTTTACGGTGGCTAGCGATAGTCACTGTTTGGACAAACTGATCTTTTTCATCAAACAAGGCCAGCTCAGCCCCTTTTTTAAAGCGTTCTTCTGCAAAATCCGTCACAGACAAGACTCGCATCTCACCCTGCAACCCCTGCGTATTGACGATTTTCCCAACATTAAAGTAGTTCATCTTGTCTCCTGTACTCTATTTCTATCCTTTATTTTAACACGTTCCAAGGATTTTCTCAAGTTGGATAAGTCTCATCTTACAGAGCTACTACTTCTTCAAAGAATTCACCAATTATCTGATTAAACTCTTCAGGATGGTCATTCATCGGTTGGTGTTTGCTATCTGAAATCGTTACTTGACGTGCATTGGGATTTAAGGCAATGATACCATCGTAGATCATTTTTAGGTGTTTAGGAAAATCATTTTCGCCTCTTACTAAGAGCATAGGAGGATTGCCATGATAACCTTCTATCTCGTGGACAGCCATAAAACCTGTGATTCCAAGGTTCAAGAAAACATCTCTTCCAGTTTCTATAATGGCCGTCTTGATTAATTCTCTTGTGATAGGATTATCTGTACACATTTTTGAGTTCTTATCTGCAATCACCTTCCAAGGAATCGCTTTATACATAAGAGAACTATATTTGATTCGACCTCTTTCTTTCTCTGATAGGTATCGATGCTGTCCCCAACTATCTATCATGACCAAGGCTAGGATTCTTTCTGGATGACGATAGGTGTACTCTTGAAGCGGATTTCCTCCCCAAGAATGACCAACCAATATCACCTTATCCAACTGGAAATAGGACAAAATAGCATCTACATCTTGAACAGCGCCTTCCAAGTCAGGTAAACCAACTTTCATAGGTGATTCACCCTGTCCTCTAACATTGACAAAGTAGAGGTCAAATCCTTCAAAGGTATCATACTGGTGGGCCCACATCTGACTACGGCCACAAGCTCCATGATAAAAAATAATGTGTCCTTTACTTGAGCTTCCAGGACGATGATAAACAACCAAATCACAATCTACGACTGGTATAATGTGACGTACCAGAGTCTCAGGTTTTCTGTTATAAAAAGCAATAGCTTCAGCTATATCATTTTGCTTCATTATTACACTTTCTCCTCTTTATCCTAATATCATTCTTTTTATCTATTTTATCATGCTATATTAAAATCATCGTTTTCCAAACTTGATTACATTAAAATTTTTGAATTTTCTGCACAACTTTGATAAAGAAAAAGACTGCTAAGCAATCTTTACTTTTTTCTCATCAGATTCATGCCTAAAATTCCAGCAATAATCATAGTGGCTCCGATCAAATGGTAGCTATAAATTGGTTCGTGGAGTATAAGGGCTCCGGCTAGAATGGTCAAAACTGTTCCAAGATTGCCAAAGACACTGACGGTTGATGCTCCAAGTCGAACAATAGCATAGATAGAGAGACTACCAGTAACGATAGAGGCTAAAATTCCCAAATAAAAAATTGAAAGCAAATAAGACACCTGTCCAAGTGGCGCAAAGTAAGCTAATATGTTCCCCTCTAGATAGTGAGAGGTCAGACTCAGTGTATTAAAGGTGACGAAGCCAACAAATATCACAACAGCTGTCATATCCATGGCCCGATAGCGACCTCCTGTGGACTTGCTGAGAATATTGTTTATCGCATTTGCGAGAACAGATCCCAACATCAAAAGAAAGCCAAAGCTAGCAGTCTCAGTACCAAAGTTAGCTCCTTTACTAAGGAAGATGAAAACTACTCCTGCTACGGATAAAAATAAAAAGAACTTTTGAAGCAAGCTTGTCTTTTCCTTGAGAAAGACCGATGCTAAAAGGAGCGTAAAAATCGGGACAAGAGCCTGTAAAATTCCAGCTTCAGAAGACGATATATACTTTAAAGCAAAGGATTGAAAAATAAAAAAGAGAAGAGGATAGAAAAAACTCATAGGAAGAATAGAAAGAATATCTTTTCTACTTAAACTCACTTTGATAAGTTTGGTTTGATGAAGAACGACCATTACTAAAGCTGCGATTGTATAGCGATGCGCTAAGTTTGTGAGAGGACTAGCATAACCTAAAGCAATCTTAGTAAATAAAAAAGAAAATCCAATGATTGCTGAAAAGGATAAGGCTGCTAGGTCAATGTCATTAAGTTAAGAAATTCAAATACAATTCTGTATTTGGGTTTCTTTTTTTATGTGATAAACTTATAGTTAAGGAGGGATTTCCCATGATAAAACAGATAAAATCCCACTTGAATAATAGTATTCAGAGTATCATTGGTCAAAAAGTTGAGTTCGTCAAACAAGATGAACAGGCCTTTACTCGTAAAAGAAGTTTATCACTAGAAACTATGATTCGTACCATTCTGGGAATGGGAGGAAAATCCTTGTCAAAAGAATTACTAGTTGCCAGACTGACAGTTTCAAATTCAGCCTTTGTTCAAAGACGCTATCAGATAAAACCTGAAGCGTTCTATGCCCTATTTAAAGAATTTACAGTACCTATTCCACTTAATACTGATTTTCCAATATTCGCTGCAGATGGGAGTGATATCTGTATTCCTCGAAATCCCATGGATACAGAAACCTCTATCCAAACCCAAAAGGATGTTAAATCCTATAATCTCATGCATATAAATGCCCTATACGACTTGACGACTGGAGTGTATAGAGATGTTTTTATTCAAGACCAACATGCACAACATGAGCGCTTAGCTCTGATTCAGATGATGGAGGCTCTCCCTTTCGATAAAGCTCTTGTTATCATGGATAGAGGCTATGAAAGTTACAATCTTATGGCTCATTTTCAAGAAAAAGGTTGGCTTTATATCATCCGTATTCGAGATGGAAAACAATCCATGCGTTCCTCCTTCAACTTGCCAAATACGGAGTGTTTTGATCAAACATTTTCTCTAACATTATCACGAAAGCAAACCAATCAGCTCAAAAAACTTTATCGTGATTTTCCCAATGACTATCATTTTATTCCACACAATTCTACTTTTGATTTTCTTCCAGAAACAAGTCAAAAACAGGATCCTGTAGTACTCTATGAGCTTCCTTTTCGTATGGTGCGTTTAGAAGTGGACGAAGGAAAATACGAAACTTTAGTGACAAATACAGACTATTCAATCCAAGAATTAAAAAATCTCTACGCCAGCAGATGGGGCATAGAGACTAGTTTTCGTGACCTGAAATACAGTGTTGGCTTGGTCAATTTTCATGCAAAAAAGAAGGAAGGGATTCTCCAAGAAATCTTTGCTCGCTTTACAAATTTTAACTTTTGTCGTTGGGTAATCTCGCAAGTTGCCATCGACAGTAGTCGTAAAAAACAAAGATATAAAGTGTGTTTCTCAGATGCGGCTTATGCCTGCCGTTTGTTTTTTAACTGTTCCCTTTCTTCTCTCCAGTTGAAAAACTACCTCAAGAAACAGTTATCTATTATTCGACCGAATCGAAAATATCCAAGAAAGATAAAGGCCCAATCGGTAGTTGATTTCATCTATAGAGTAACATAAATCTCAAAAAATAGGGTAAAAAAACCTTTATTTGTTATGCAAAAAAATAGAAGATAGGATAGAGAATCACTTTGATGATCTCAATCACACCTCCTATTCAAGTAGTTAGATCACTAACTTAATGACATTGGGCTGCTAGGTAAGCTTTTGTTTTCTCGTTCATAGACTGTTACTCCTTTTAAAAATAGCTATTCTCAAGATAGATCAACTAGAATTCTTTGAGACTATCTTTCCATTGTAGCATAGTAAAATGCTAGATGCTATTTCTAGGATTAGTATTTTATAACTTCTATCACTCTTTCAAGCTGATAAATTCTTTCTCGTTGCCTATAAAGGAGGCAGCTAGGCTGATCTGCTTTTCTCGTTCTTGTCTCACAAGTTATAGCTTGTCTACCTCTTGGAGATTCCTTACTTTGATAGTATAATCCACTATTTTCCTTGCTTTATCTTTCTTATATTTACTAATACCTTCTTTATTAGTAAAAAATTGATTTCTTATCGTCTTAGATGTTCCCCTTCAAAAACCCTTCCAAATCTCGTTCACGCTGATATTTGATAGCCACCTTTTTATCTTTTTCAAAAATGGTCTTGATAAGATCAATATGGTTGATGGCCGCAATTGCGACAGTGTAGTGAATAATATCAGCCAGTTCTTTTGCTAGTTCCTCGTTCGAATCTTGAACTCCTTCTTTTCGACCAGAGCGTCCATTTAAAACCTCAGCAACTTCTCCGACTTCCTCCACTAACTTGATAAAGAGACCTTCCTCAGTCCGAGACTGCTGGTAATGTTCCAGTAGGTAGTCTTGTAATTGTCTAAACGTTAAATCCTTCATATCCTGCTCCTTGCAAAAAAAGCGAGACATTCGTCCCGCCCTTCTTATTTTTCATCAATAACGATTCTTACTTTTTTGTCTTCAGTTGGGACAGAGTAGACAATCGTTCTTATCGCAGAAATAGTGCGACCCTTACGACCGATTACACGACCCACATCACTTTGATCAAGATCCAAATGATATTCCAAAAACTCTGGTGTATCTTCAATCTTGATAGTTAAGGCATCTGGTTGTGAAATCAAGGGTTTCACAATCGCAATAATGAGATTTTCAATCGTATCCATCTGTCAACCTACTTTAAACTTATTTTGAGAATTTAGAATCGTGGAATTTTTTCAATACGCCTTCTTTTGAAAGGATGTTGCGAACTGTATCTGAAGGTTGAGCTCCATCAGCCAACCATGCAAGAACGCGGTCTTCTTTCAAAGTTACTTGGTTTTCAGCAACAAGTGGGTTGTAAGTTCCAACTGTTTCGATGAAACGTCCGTCACGTGGTGAACGTGAATCTGCTACGTTGATACGGTAGAAAGGTTTTTTCTTAGAACCCATACGAGTCAAACGGATTTTAACTGCCATTTTTAAAGTCTCTTTTCTTATTTTTTATTTCGGTGAAATAGCTAAGCTATTTAGCACATGTTCTATTATATCAGATTTCTTGCAGGTGTCAAGAAAAAAACTTGACAGACTATAAAATTCTTAAACCTTTTAGAAATTTGTTATTTTTTTAAAGAAACATCAGAAAGAGAATGTCATGAATGCTATTGTAGAAACACTTTATAAAGACCACCAAATCAAGCCCCTCATCTCTCCTGAACGTGATTTGGATGCTTGACTCCTAAATCCAAAGCCTGTTCCCAAAAAGAAATATGGAATTATTAGCAGATGATTTGCTGGCAGGTAATATCATTCTACTATGGAGAATCCAGTTTGGCACTTTTACCACCGAAACCTGGTTTTAAAAACTCCCATTCAAATATGATTCAAAATTCGCTTAAAATCAATGTTTTCCCACTTCTTCAAAAAACAAATTGTCATCTAATTTAAATAACTTTCAATTAAATGGTGTGAACCATGAAGTGTTGTAAATGCTGTATTGTAGCTAGTTCTTAACGTTTAGAGAACTGGCTAGCTTTACGAGCTTTTTTCAAGCCTGGTTTGATAGATAAGGCTTTTACTACATTTCAAAATACCTCTATGGAAGAAATTTGTAGAATTGCTATACCTAAAATTTTTTAAAAACTGTACTATATTTGATTAAAAAGGGGAAACTTTTCACATATTTTAAGACAAGTAGTAGTATTTTTATTTTTTTCTACATAGAAGGTCCGATTTCCAACTTTCTATTATTGTCTGATCAAAATTATCAATTTGATATTTAAGATGAATTGAATTGAGACTATATAAAAGGACTAATACAAATCTAGCCGTTTGAATCTTTTGTTTAATGGTATGCAACGCTTCTCTTTCTCTTTCAGTTATACCATAAATTTTATCTGAATAGTGACTTTCGCCATTCAAAAGCAATCTATACATATGAGATTTTAGAATTTCAATCTCCTCTTTATTGTCAATCGACTCGCTCAATAGTACTTCATTTGAGCTTAAGTCTGAGATACCTTTTTGATAATTAAATGTAGAAAAAGCTTCCAACACTCGTCTCATAACGTTACCAATATACGGAGAAAAATTTTTTGCGAAACTACATGCCTCATCCTCAATACAAGCAAATTCATATATTTTTGTTAGTTGCATAGAATAGAAGTTTTCCTCTTTCTCAGCTGTCTCTATACCAGTTACAGAATTCAATTGTTTTAGTTTAATCTGATTATCTTTAAAAACTCTCTTCCCATCAATGTCTAAGATATCTTCAAATATTTTAAAACAATTATAATAGACATCACTATCATGAGTTAATATCAGTATTTTACTTTTATCATTACCAATACCAATTTTCTCAATTTCTCCTCGCAGTAGACTATATATTCCTAATTTAATCTCATGATCAAAACTAGATACCGGATCATCAAGAACTAATAAAATTGGTAAATTATATTGATTATCAACATTTTGATTTTGATTAATTATAGAAAAAAAGTAACACAATCCAATAGCATTTCTTTCTCCAGTAGATAAACTACTTAAAATTGTCCTTTTCCCCCTAGATAAAACGTAATAGAATCCATCCTCCTGTTCTAATTTTAGGCGTTCAGTTTCATAAAACACTCTAGATAACTGCTTATTAATATTATCAAGGGCTAATTTAGTATTTTTTACTGACTGTTCATCTGCAATAATTTTTTTATTTAATTCATTAATTTCTTTATTAGCTTTATTTACATTTTTTTTATTATTAATTGCCTTTTTACAAAAACTCTCTGTTTCTTTATAAGCTAATTTGTCATTAAGTTTATTTGCTACTTTAATGTTGTCATCCAGTTCATTAAATCTCACATTATACTTGTCACAAGCTTTATTGTATTCTAACAATGATTTCTCATATACATCATAATCATTGAAAAGTGTTTCACTACTAAAATCAAGAACCATATGAAGATTATTCTTCTTGATCTTTAGCTCATTAATCATTAGATTAAGATTGGATTTTAAAGATTCTATTGATCTATTCAAACTAACTCTTACATCTTCTGCAATTCTTTTATCTAGATTTACAGAACTTAATTTTGTATTTAAAATCTCAAATGTTTCAATAATTTTATCTATATATTCATTCTTTATAGATAACTCATTACTTAATAATTGTTTTTCCACAACTGATTTTAATTGAGCTAGTGTATCTCGCCTATAATCCTCGCTGATTTTCTGAAAACATGTTGGACAATTTAATAAATTTTCCTCTAAAACACTTTGTGTCTTTACTATACTACTATCACTATTATTTCTTAATATTTCAATAATCTGATTCTCTCTATCTGTTAACTCTATCATATTAACCGGCTCAGAAATTGTTTTTAACTTTTCTTTTACTTCATTAACATTAATTTCCACCTTAAAACATCTTTTAATCTCTTTTTCATTCCTAGCAGATTTTATTTTTTTCATTATGACACTAAGATCGTTTTCCAATTCTCGCAATGATTTTGAAGATTCAGATTTATAGATTCTTTTTTTAAAATTATCATTAAAATAAGGATTTTTTTATTTAATATAATTGATACTGTCTTCCACTCTGATTTTGTAGAATCTACAAGTATCTTCTTTATACTTTCTTCAGCATCCAAAATTGATTTTTTATAATTAGCAAGTTCAAATTTTAATTTTGCTAGTTTATTTTTATTTAATTCTATTTTCGACATTAAATCTTTTTGATCATCTATTAGAACAATAGCTTCAAATTTTTCATTTTCAGTAAAACTTACCCTATCTCTTTGAAAGTCTTCATTATATACAAATACCGTTTCTTTATCACTACCAGTAATATTTATCACGTTACTCAATTTATTTTTTTCATTAAAAAGAGTAATATCCTCACTTATACCACTTAAACTAGAAATAGATTTAGAAATAGTACTTTTCCCTGTACCATTTCTTCCAAATATAATCATACTTCTCAGTATTTCAGTATCCGTATTATCTTCTTTCTTCAACCAGTTTAGTTCTATTTTCTTATAAGGTAAATAGTCTTTCTCAATAACTATCTTAGTAAATTCCTGCATATATTACCCCTTCATTCTCCATTGTTTCTCAATTTATTCAACGCAACATCTTATTCGACATATACTTACTAGTATATTTATTAGTTACATCGTTAAACTCTTTAAAAATTAACTACTATTACTATTACGATTAAAATTATGATAACAGTTTTTATTAGTATTCCCTAAAAGATTAGAGATTGAAATAACTTTCAAAATTTTATTTAAATATCATACAATATTTTCAACTGCTCATTGAATTGAGATAATACAATCAAGTCTAGCTGCTCTTCTATTTCTTTAAACGATAAATTCAAATCCAACGTACGAACACTAATCTGATTTCCATGAAACTGATAAATATTATCAGGCTGAATTTCCTCATTAGTTTTTGCATACAACAACATACCTGATACTATACATTTATTTTCTCCAAATTGATACTGGCGGTTTTTCACATATGTAAATATCTGATACAGATTATTAGAATGGATTGTGTACTTATCGAAACGTGCTTGAGTAGTACTTGAATAGTATTTAGCATCAATAATCAAAATATTGTTCTCTTTTTGAAGTTGAATGTCACTTTGCATTATCGGTAACATGTCACCAATACCGTCATCTAAAGCCCAAGGTATCTGGGAAGCATTCGGCTTTAACTGTGGATAATGCTTTTTGTAATATTCAAGAATAAACTTTTCATATAAACGATTCATTTGTTGCTCATCTAAAAAATCCATGAGTTTCATCTGGCCATCTGAGGTCGTTTGCAACAACCCCTTTACAACCAAATAACAAATAGAAATAATCATTCTATAGGATTGATTATTTCTATTATATTGAAACTTCCAATTTACTTTATTTAAATCAATAATATCAATTTCATTGAAAAATACCAATATCTTCCGTAATTCTTTTTTCCGTTTTTTGGGAATATCTGATTTCAATAAAAGATGTAAAGTAGATTTTATAATACGATTCATTGTATTGTCTACTGAAAATTCCTCATATGAACAAATCACCCTTTTTCTAAAAGAACTTTGACTCTTTAATGATTCACCTATCTCAATTTTTCCTCTCAACGTTGAAAGTTCTTCGGTTTTAGAGATATACTTTTTCTCTAATCCTCTCTTAAGTTGAATTACCATGGCCTTAACTAGAATAGCACTCATGAGATCCGCAGTATTTTGGAATTCTTCAGTAGAAAGTTTCTTATATCCTTGACCTTTTAAGACACTGAACGCATAAGTTAGCATATAATAGACATTCTTTATTGGTATCACTTAATTGCACTCCTTAAGCTTTCGCTCCATTCTATTACCAGATTTGGTTCATCAAACCAATATTCTTTTAACAACGGTACAAGTTCATATTCAACAATATTAGAAATCACTTGGTCATCCACACTCTCAGGTTTCAAGTTACAAAAATAACTATGGCCAATACAGAATCCTTCACCCAAAGTCTCATCTGAAACAATAGCATAATTTAGATTTTTAATACAGGTAATTAGGTTATTTAACTTACTATTATTTATAGTTAATTGATAGGATTTAAACCCATCAGTTTCAAACCCTGGTTTTAATTCGAAAAATGCAAACCGTCTTCTCAAAGCATAATCTAACATAGCTAAACTTCTGTCTGCTGTATTCATCATACCAATGATATAAAGATTATCTGGAATAGCGAACTTTTCATCCGAATAAACGAGTTGTAAAGATGCCCCTCTTTTATCATTCTCAAGTAGCATAAATAGTTCGCCAAATATCTTACTTAAATTTCCACGATTAATTTCATCAATTATAAAGAAATAATCATTAACAGCATCTAGTTCTGCTCGTTTACAGAAATTATAAAATGTACCTTTTCTTAATTCAAACCCAATATCAGAAGGTCTAAACCCCATGATAAAATCTTCATATGAATAGCTTTGATGAAATTGAACTATCTTGACTCTATCAATATTTTTTTCTCCTATAAAAGAATAAGCTAAGCGTTTTGCAGTATATGTTTTACCTACACCCGGGGCCCCTTGTAAGATAATATTCTTTTTAAAAACAAGAACAGACCTCAATCTTTCATACTCTTCTTCCGACATAAATACATCATTTAGAAAATCCTCCTTTGTATATGAAGAATATGATTTTTCAACTTCTTCAACATCTTCAGATGTATCATCATCAAAAATATTTTTTAGTTTCTCTACAACATCAATATAGGGAGTTACATCGGTTAAAGTTTTCATAGCTGCTTTACCTGGATAATGCCATTCTCCATGATGAGTCCAATTCACTATTCTTATATGATTATACTCCTCAGCTTCAGAGTCATAGAAATAGTCAGAGGTAACAATCCCACGCCCAATAAGTTGACTTCTACCTTTTTTTACAAAAATAATATCTCCAACTTTCATTTCATTGGCAAATTGCCAAGTAGCATGTGTTGCATTCTGGTATGATAAGTTAGGACCATAAATTTTTTTCATTGCCTCTTTGATCTCTGATTTATTTTTAAATAAACTAAGATCTCCAATTTCATTCCATCCTATAGCCATTACTCCACGCTTGTAAAAGTCCTCCCACATATAAGAACCTTCCCCTGGAGCATATACCCAATACCTTATTGTTTCATTCTCATCATCCATCAAAGCTGAAGATTCTGCCACCATCTTGAGTTCTCGACTTTTTTTATTCACTACTTCAGAATACTTCCATGCTTCAAAAGATAATTCTTTAAAATTCTTAAACTTGGCTTCTGTACTATTGAAATAGGAATTTATTGTTTCAGCTATTTGAAAATATTTTGCAGCAGTTATCTTTGAATCTATACCTGGTAAACTACTTGAAATTTCTGTTGGAAATTTACCAGATTCAAAAATATACCACCGATTTCGACTATCTAAATTCAAAAAAGAATCCGGAGCAATCCAATACAAACCTATGGTAGTTTTGCTATTACCATTCCCTTTTTTATTGTTTACAATATCAAAGTAGTGTGAAACTTTTTCCTTATTATCAGTAGTTTTTTTCTTATCATATTCTAATGCCGAGAGAAATAGTGACCATAGTTCTTCAATATCTTCATCACTTCTTTCATCAATAAAACGATAATAGGTAGCATTTTGAGGATTGAGAACTGGTATACCATCAAAAGAATTCGGAACTTTACTTTCTAAATCAAATAATTTTACTATTGCATCTAAAATTTTAATCTTGTTTTCAACTCTCAGGTTCTTATTAAACAATCCAAATACAGTAAAAGGATCAATATCTACCAAATTATTATCTTTCTCCAATGTTGGCATTGACATACCTGAAAGTTTATAAATGTCTTTAACTTTGCCTACAAGTTCCTGCCTATTATTTTTATAAACTACCAGTTTTTGTGCAAACTCATGGTAAAAACTAGTCCAATCAAATTGTTTCTGAATATTCATCTGTTTTCATCCTCTATTCTTATTGTTTTTATACTATACAGATACAATTATTATACCACAAAAACGCTTTCATATCTATATGATATAACAATAGAAGCTTCTAAAAAAATCTATTATTTATTCAACTAATTACATTCTATTTATAAATTTTTCAAAAAGATTTAATCAATGGATTAACTTGGAATTCCTTGTTGCTATTCTTAGGTAAAAATTAAAAGTAGGAATAAATCCTACTTAAACGTAAAACCTATTTCAAATGATTTACAGCATATTGAGCCAATTCTTCTGTAAATTTTTCCTGCTCAACAATAAGAGACTTGAGCTTTGCTTTTGAAGAATGGAAGCTCTCCAAAGTTTGTTTTGCTTTCTCGAGAGCAGCCTTATCCTCAGCAGTTGGTTCTGCTTTGCTTGAAGAAGATGTTGTTTTTTCAACCTTAGCTTCTGAAGAATTTGAACCTTTACTATTATCAGAGTTCGAAGTGCAAGCTGCTAATACAACAGCAGTAATTGTTATTAGCTTTTTCATTGTTAACCTCTCTTCTCAGATTTTAATGTGATTCAATTTTACACATTTTATTATTATATCAACTTTAACAAAATAGGATTGAAAAAGCAATACTAGTTATGATAAAAAGGACTAACAACAATGAGGAGGTTATAATTTCTAGTATCTATAAAGAGTCTTCTATCAATCTTATATCTCTTTCCATGTAATTGTGTAAATTCTTTCATTAGTTTTTTCTTTCGATTGTCATATTTTCTACTCTCTTTATCATCCATCATACTATATCTTTAAATATTCAGATATATTTAAAGACTTAATTTGACACGGTCACACTTCTCCCTTTCTTAATTCAACAATATAATCATAAGTATCCTTTTTTAATTTTGATAGTGAATGATTTAGATAATCATCAAAACCATCATTAGCAATCTCTCCAAATATCATGCTATCGAAAAATTCTTCAGAAAACTCATTATCTACTTTACCATTACCACTTAGACGATTAATTAAATCTTCTCGATACTCTTTACAATAGATCTCCTCTCTTCTAAACATCTCTGAAACATCTTTCTCATGAATTTCATAAGCAGTTTCTAATTGTAAAAGATTATCTGATTGAGAATCCCTATCAAAAAAAAGGGCTATTGAGGATTTTTTACTTGGTGGAGAAACTATAAATTTACCATTCTCTTTCCAGTCAGGGGCAAAAGGATAAAAATCATAATCTTTTTCCCCTTTTATCCTATTACAAGTACTGCACGATGGGATTAAATTCGAAAGTGTCAATGCAAAAAAAGGGAACTTATCTTTGTTAAAATAATGGTCAAACTCACATCCTAATTTATCGTGCCTAGAATTAATGTAATTCCTATTACAATATGGACAGACACTGATTCCTAAATCTTTAATAAGGCTAATATTATTTTTAATTTTGATTTTCCTATCATTACTTGTAAAAAATCTTGTATAATAGCTTTTATAAAGATTTAGCAATTCTTGATTACTTTCATCATTATATAATTGTAAATAAGCTGAATCTTCTGTTTTAAGGGAACTATGAAATTTCTTCAATTTTGAAGAACTCATTGTAATCAACTCTTTAAAATCTGATATTTCTTCTGTATCGTTTCGAGGTAATTTATTTAAAAATTCAACAATCTTAATCCCGACTTCGTTTATTTTTCTATCAGATATCCAGGTATCTCCTGACTTTTTCTTCGGTTTTTTAGCAATTAAAAATTGATAATATCTTTCTATTTCTTCTTCACTATAAAAATTGGTTATCTTTATCATTTTTGTTCTTTTTCTTTTTGAGTTCTTCTATCTGCTTTTTGAGTTCATCTATTTCTTTCTCATAGTCTAGACTATCATTCGACTCATTAATCCATCTAGCTTTCTTTATCTGCTTTTTCAAGTGATTTCGAATAATATCTTCACCAATCATATCCACCAATTCGTCAAAAAACTCTCGAATCGTATCATCTGGCACTCCACTCAATCCATATTTCTTAATAAATCCTTTATAAGCACCACTCTCTTGAATCGTTTTTTCATTTGAGGAACTTCTAAATATATTCAATAAGTCTTCAATAACTTGTTCTGAAAATGCTCCTTTAGGGGCTTCTAAGAAAAATGAATCTTTGAATAGAGTATAAATATTCTGTCCAAAAGTTCTAGATTTTTCTGTAGAATCATCTATTGGTAAATATATTATATCTTTTTTCATAAAATCCGATAAGATTATAGGCGAGTGAGTGGTTACAACAACACGGACGGAACCATTTTGAGATTTCATAATTTTACCAATAATAGGTAAAATATTTTTTACCCATTTTCTTTGCCATTCAGGATGTAAACCTAAGTCAACTTCATCGAGCAATAAAACCATGTTTTTTCTAACTTCATTTTTAATACTGTTCAAGCGTCCAAATAGATTGATTAGAGCTAGCTCACCTGAACTTAGACCACTCCATTCAAATTCTAGAACGGAGAATACTTCTCGAGAAATACTATTATCTGATCCTTCATTTTTTAGACTTTTTAAAATCACATTTAATGTTTCTCTATCAGTTTCTACAGTAAAATCAAGCTCTCTCCCAATATTGCTAACAATTTTGCTTATATCTTCAAAAAAATTTGTTAATTGAGTAATTTTCCCTTCCATATCCTGGTCTATATTATGATTTTTTAAAAATTTTTCTAAATCTTCATAAAATTTTCCTCTTGGCTGTATCGCTCTAAAATCTATATTTTCTAATAAACTAATAAGCGCTTGTCTATTATTTTCATTTGTCCTATTTTGGTTATCTTTCTTAAAATATTCAAATAGAGGTACAATCTCAGTGGCGAATATAGCAAAAAATTTTCTCATTAAAACTTTTAGTACTTTATTTTTATATCCATGCGTTGGTATCTCAGTGATCTTATCCTCGAATTCTTTTAAAAAGCCAGTTCCTTTTAAATAAGTTTTACCATAAGAGATTATCCCGTCACCTATTTGATTTAGTCGTAATGATACAGTTTTTCCTGAAAGTTCAATTAAATCTTCCCACTTCGTATTTTCCTCGTTTTTATTATAGTAACTATTGATTACTTCTACCTGCTTAATCGAATCCTCCCTGTGTAAGTTTATAAGATTCATAGTGTCTAAAAATGCTGAGGTAGAAATATCAAAAGAATTCTCAGGTAAGAGTCCCAACTGAACAAGTTCTATAGCGCTAGAAAATTTTACAAAAGAATAGTTAAAAATATCATCGATATCCTCAAATAAATCATTTATAATTTGTTTATTCCTGGATAATAAAGAATTTACAAGGGTAGTTTTTCCCGAACCATTTTTCCCAACAATACAATATACAGAGTCAATTTCATCGGTATAATTTAATCTAGTTATTGGGTTCAATTTCTTATATCTCATTTCAAATTTCCTTTACTATACACTCAAAGTGAACCGTTTGACAATATAATTCTAGTCTACTTAAAACTACTTCTACATCACTCATGTCAATTTCACCTACATCTGGATATCTAGCAGCATTATCTATAGTTACTTTTAAAGAACCTTGAAATGGGCCTTTTCTCAACTGTTTTCCAATAATATATCTAAAATCAAGTTGACTGTCCATATTATCATAAATGTTCAGTAAATGTCTAATACTTGATAATCCAGGGGAAAGTGGGTGCTCTTGACACCACTGTGTAATATCTCCATCTACAGAGTATGGAATGAAAATTCGAAGTACATCTTTCAGTATAATTTTATATCTCCAGGTTTGACGCCCTGCCCAAATAAAATCTAAATTCTTAGCTTCGATCACCTTAAATACAGTGGCTAAATAAATTGCAGCATTTTTATTAGTTATAAATATAATATCCCCTGACTTTGGTGAATTACTTTTCAAATTATTATCACGCTCACTATATCCCCAAACAGAGTACAATTTGTTTTTATCTTCCTGAATTTCCATTATATCGTCCTTATTATCAACATTTTCATCTTCTAGTGCTGATATAATACTAGACTTGGAAACCTTTTTCTCTATTGTATTCGCATAGGGGTTTGTTAATCCAGCGCCTCCAGCTAATACAAACACATTTATACCGGACATCATTAACCTCATATTTCTAAAGTAATAGGAACTTATTATTGCTAATAAAAATTATATCATAATATTTTATGTTATTTCTAATGAAGTTTCGTTTTTTTCCGAATTTAATAATCTTTTATTTAATAATATTTTATTTGCCTTTTTGTTTTCCTTTTGAACAGTTCAGCTTAAATTCTTGTCAATTGAGAATTTTCATCTCAAAGGCTCATTTTTCTTTGCTAAGATATATATAATTTAAAAGAAAAAATATTCAAAGGATATTATGACATAGTAAAAATCATTGTAAAAATATAGAGAATAATTTAAAAATGAATTGAGTAAAACTGAGTTATTTCACTTGAAATATAGTGTTGAAATACTAAGTCTAATTTTAAATAATGAAGAGTCCTATCCAAATTTGGATAGGGAAGAAGTATATTGAAGAATCCAAACCTAAAAATCATAACTCTAGATTTCTCAAAGTTAAGTTTCCGAAAAATTAATTTAAAAACAACTAAAGGAAATAAAAAAACTCTTTTTAAAGCACCAATTGAATTAATGGAGCTTCTAGCAAATTGGAAAGTTAAACAACAAGAAGAGCTCAAACTTTTCGGGCTGAGGCAAACACAAAAACAGTTTGTTTTTACATATAATGACAGGAATAATAACATTAATCTTCCTCTCCATATCGACTATCTAAACTATAGAATGAAATCAGTTAGACATAGACATCCCGAATTAGCACCTGCATCTCCTCACAAATTGAGACACACAGGTGCCACATTAGCAAAACTAGCTGGAGTTTCTCTTGAAGAAATTTCTGAAGCGCTAACCCATAGTGACAAGGAAATTACAAAGACCTATGTTAACACTAAAGATAAAGTTAATCAGACCGTAGGTGATATTGCATTTCGTAGCTTAAAAAATTGATGGGGTGAAATTTAGATTTTTGAAACAAAAAAGACATCCAAGAGAAAATTTTTGAATGTCTGTAAACGTTGATATAATCGTATTGATTAACGTCTTGAGAATTGTGATGCTTTGCAATCTTTCTTATGATCTGGTTTCCTAAATACTTTGAGTACACTTATGGTATTGATGCCCCTAAGCATCTAAAAACTCTGGTGGAAAAAGGTTATGTTCTTGTCGAAACTGCTTTTGATTCACTTGACCATCTGAATGCTACTATGAAAAAGAATATTCTGAAAAGCAAGGGAATTACAGGCCTTTCTAAAATGAAGGCTGCAGATTTGGATCAAGCCCTTCATGCCAACTTTTCAGAAGAGGAATTGGCAAGTCACTTTTCGATTCGTGGCTACAAATTAACTCCAAAAGGAGAGGAAATCCTGGAACAAAACCAGGACATTGTCGACCGTCATCCAAAGAAAAATCTTTAAGTAAGCCACTTTTTGGTTAACCTCCTCTTGAACTACCTTGTCACTAATATTTGAAATCCACTTCCTTTTAGGGTACAATGGTAGAAATGAATTTTTGAGAGGAACAGAATGAAAAAACTAGCAACCCTTCTTTTACTGTCCACTGTAGCCCTAGCTGGATGTAGCAGCATCCAACGTAGTTTGCGTGGTGATGATTATGTGGATTCCAGCCTTGCTGCTGAAGAAAGTTCTAAAGCAGCTGCCCAATCTACCAAGGACTTAAACGATGCTTTAACAAACGAGAATGCCAATTTCCCTCAACTTTCTAAGGAAGTTGCTGAAGATGAAGCCGAAGTGATTCTCCACACAAGCCAAGGTGATATCCGCATTAAGCTCTTCCCTAAACTCGCTCCTCTAGCGGTTGAAAACTTCCTCACTCATGCAAAAGAAGGCTACTATAACGGCATTACCTTCCACCGTGTCATCGATGGCTTCATGGTTCAAACTGGAGATCCAAAAGGGGACGGTACAGGTGGTCAGTCCATCTGGCATGACAAGGATAAGACTAAAGACAAGGGAACTGGTTTCAAAAACGAGATTACTCCTTATCTCTATAACATCCGTGGTGCTCTTGCGATGGCAAATACTGGCCAACCAAACACCAATGGTAGCCAGTTCTTCATCAACCAAAACTCTACAGATACCTCTGCTAAACTCCCTACAAGCAAGTATCCAAAGAAAATCATCGAAGCCTATAAAGAAGGGGGAAACCCTAGTCTAGATGGCAAACACCCAGTCTTTGGCCAAGTCATTGACGGAATGGATGTTGTAGATAAGATTGCTAAAGCCGAAAAAGATGAGAAAGACAAACCAACGACTGCTATTACTATCGATAGCATTGAAGTGGTGAAAGACTACGATTTCAAATCTTAAAAATCAAAAATACAGTACCCACATTCGGTACTGTATTTCTTTTATATTCATTTTTAAGTTAGCTTGTTAAAATCCCAGATTTGATCCATCCAACCTTCATAGAAGTCTGGTTCGTGACAAACCATAAGAATCGATCCCTTGTATTCTTTGAGAGCACGTTTGAGTTCATCCTTGGCATCCACATCCAAATGGTTGGTCGGCTCGTCCAGCACTAAAACGTTGTTTTCACGATTCATCAAGAGACAAAAGCGAACCTTGGCTTGTTCCCCACCTGACAAGACCTGAATTTGGCTTTCGATATGCTTGGTTGTCAAACCGCAACGAGCAAGGGCTGCACGAACTTCAGCTTGGTTAAGGGCAGGAAAGGCATTCCATACAGCCTCTAGGGGTGTTTGACGATTGCCCCCTTCTACTTCTTGCTCAAAATAACCAAGTTCTAGGTAATCACCGCGTTCAACTTCCCCAGCAATTGGCGGAATAATCCCCAAGAGAGACTTCAAGAGAGTTGTTTTCCCGATACCATTGGCACCGATAATAGCAACCTTTTGATTGCGTTCAAAGGTAAGATTTAAAGGCTTAGTCAGAGGACGGTCGTAACCAATCTGCAAATCCTTGGCTTGGAAGATAAAGCGCCCTGGTGTACGAGCCGGTTTGAAATCAAAGGATGGTTTTGGTTTCTCACTTTGGAGTTCGATAATATCCATCTTATCCAATTTCTTCTGACGGGACATGGCCATGTTTCGTGTTGCAACACGCGCTTTATTTCGAGCAACAAAGTCCTTGAGGTCGGCAATCTCTTTCTGCTGACGTTCGTAGGCCGCTTCTAGCTGAGATTTCTTCATGGCATAGACTTCTTGGAATTGGTAGTAGTCACCAGAGTAACGCGTCAACTGTTGATTTTCCACATGATAGACGATATTGATCACGTCGTTCAGGAATGGGATATCATGTGAGATAAGGACAAAGGCATTTTCATAGTTTTGGAGATAGCGCTTGAGCCAGTCGATATGCTCGGCATCCAAGTAGTTGGTCGGCTCGTCCAAAAGCAAGATATCGGGCTTTTCAAGGAGAAGCTTAGCCAAAAGCACCTTAGTTCTTTGCCCACCTGACAAAGAGGTTACATCTGTATCCATGCCAAAGTCCATGACACCAAGGGCACGCGCTACTTCATCAATCTTAGCATCCAAGGTATAGAAATCACGACTCTCTAAACGGTCTTGGAGTTCTCCCACTTCTTCCATGAGAGCATCAACGTCCGCTCCATCTTCAGCCATTTCCATATAGAGGTCATTGATACGGGCTTCTGCTTTGAAAAGCTCATCAAAGGCTGTACGGAGAACATCACGTACCGACTGCCCTTCAGCAAGGACGGAGTGCTGATCCAAGTAACCGGCAGTCACATATTTGGACCACTCAACCTTCCCTTCATCTGGCAGCATTTTACCAGTCACGATACTCATAAAGGTTGATTTTCCTTCACCATTGGCACCGACCAGACCGATATGTTCTCCCTTGAGGAGACGGAAGGACACATCTTCAAAAATTGCACGGTCACCAAAACCGTGACTCAGATTTTTAACTTCTAAAATACTCATTTTAATTCCTTATCTTGTTTTTATGTAATCGTTTATATAGGAGCCAAGCCAGATAGCCACCCAAGGTATTGGTCCACAAATCATCAATTTCAAAGACGCGATTAAAATCAAAGAAAAAGTCCAAGACTAACTGCGTACACTCGATTCCAAGACTCACTAGAAAACTGAAAAGAAGAACTCTTTTTGTTTTCCTTAAGTTTGGAAAGAGATAAAGGAGTTGAAAGATCAGAGGAAAAAGCAAGAAGACATTGAGGATATTTTGCAAAAAAATCCAATATAATTGTCCCATATCACCCACTTCGCCCAGTTTCCAGAAAGAATTGAAAGGAGTCAAAAGAAAAACCAGGCGTCCAAGATGCTGAATACCTGGAGTTTCCACTCCCACGGGAGAATGTTCTTGAGGAGTAAAACAAAAGTAGACGATACAAATGCTATAGAAAATGACCCCCAAGACCAAAATATGATTATGAGTTTTCTTCATCATTAAGGATTGACTGCTGCGACTGCTTTCTGGCGGTCACGTTTCATTGTGTTAGAGCGCAATTGTCCACAAGCTGCATCAATATCAGTACCGTGCTCTTGACGAACCACACAGTTGACCCCTTTTTTCTTAAGCGTATCATAAAAGGCCAGGACGCGCTCTTTCGGACTACGGCTATATTGGTCATGCTCACTAACTGGGTTATAAGGAATTAAGTTTACATAAGACAATTTCTTGATATTCTTGAGCAATTCAGCCAATTCCAAGGCTTGTTCTACACCATCATTGACTTCATTGAGCATGATATACTCAAAGGTCACACGACGATTAGTTGTCTCAATGTAGTACTCAATAGCAGCAAAGAGTTTTTCAATCGGAAAGGCACGGTTAATCTTCATGATGCTTGAGCGTAATTCATTGTTAGGTGCGTGAAGAGAAACGGCAAGATTGACCTGAACTCCTTCATTAGCAAAATCTCGAATTTTATGGGCCAAACCTGAGGTTGAAACCGTAATGTGACGAGCACCGATTGCCATTCCCTTATCATCATTAATGGTACGAACGAAATTCAAGACATTATTGTAGTTATCAAAGGGCTCACCGATTCCCATGACAACGATATGGCTGACACGCTCATCCTGACCACGCTCATCAAAGTATTTCTGAACCAGCATGATTTGCGCTACAATTTCACCGTTATTGAGGTCACGTTGCTTCTTAATTAAACCAGAGGCACAGAAGGTACAACCGATATTACAGCCGACCTGAGTGGTCACACAGACAGATAAACCGTAGTGTTGACGCATGAGTACTGTCTCAATCAGCATTCCATCTGGCAATTCAAAAAGATATTTAACTGTCCCATCAGCAGACTCTTGAACGATACGCTGTTTCAAGGGATTGACCACAAACTGGTCATTAAGCTTAGCAATCAAATCCTTGGAAAGGTTGGTCATCTCTTCAAATGACTGGACACGTTTACGGTAGAGCCATTCCCAGATTTGATCTGCACGGAATTTCTTTTCTCCTTGCTCTAAAACCCATTCCTGCATGGTTTGACGTGTTAAACTATAAATTGACGGTTTCATTTCTTCTCCTTATTCTCTACTCACTTCTGACGAATGACAAAATGACGTTGCCCCTTGTCCTCTTTCTGAGAATGCTGGTCTTTCTGACGACGTCTATTTTTCTTATCTGCATTCGGTTTTCGTTTGGTTTGAGTCGGTTTCTTTCCTTTTTTAGAAGATGTTTCTTCTTCCTTCTTACGCATTTTCTTGTCAAATGATGCTCGCTTAGGGGCTTCATTTTCTAAGACAAAATAGGCACAACCATAACTACAATACTCTAAAAGGTAGTCTTGTAAACGACTGATTTTTTCAAGTTTTTCTTCTGTTCGATCATCCTTGTAAAAACCTCGTAGGCGAAGCTGTTCGTTGCTCCAGTCTCCCACGATATAATCAAACTTGGTTAAGACTTCTGAAAAACGCTGATTAAAAGCCGTCACATCAAAGGCATCCTTGATATTTTCCACCAAGGAAAAAACTATCCCTTCCGTTTCGACCTTGTCCCCATGTAAATGGAACTCAGGACCAGGAAACTTGTTATAGTTGTATAATTCAGGTGCAATTTCTTTTCGCATAGATATCCTTTTTCCACGATTACTTAATACTTTATTCTACCATAATTTCTAGCAGTTAGCACGTTTCTCATAAAAATGAAAAAAGTCTGACGATTTTGTCAGACTCGAATCATATGACCTAAAAAAATCATATAACCTAAAAAAGAGAAGAACCATTCTTCCCTCCATATACCATTATTTAGCGGCTGCGTACAATTCATCTACTTTGTTCCAGTTGATCACTGAGAAGAAAGCTTTGATATAGTCAGGACGTACGTTACGGTATTTCACGTAGTAAGCATGTTCCCAAACGTCCAATCCCAAGATTGGTTTTTTACCTTCTGAGATTGGTGTGTCTTGGTTTGCTGTTGAAGTCACTTCAAGCTTCCCTTCTTTGTTGACAACCAACCATGCCCAGCCAGAACCAAAACGAGTTGTTGCTGCTGCAGTGAAGGCTGCTTGGAATTCTTCAAATGAACCAAATGTTGCATCGATTGCTGCTGCAAGTTCTGCTGAAGGAGCTGTTTTCTCAGGAGTCATCAATTCCCAGAAAAGAGCGTGGTTCAAGTGTCCACCACCATTGTTGATAAGCGCTTGACGGATATCAGCTGGGATAGATTCTACATCAGCAAGCAAGGCTTCAAGATCTTCACCGATTTCAGGGTGTTTTTCAAGAGCTGCATTAGCATTGTTGACATAAGTTTGATGGTGTTTGTCATGGTGCAAGTGCATTGTTTCCGCATCGATGTATGGTTCCAAAGCGTCGTATGCATATGGAAGATCTGGTAAGATAATAGCCATCTGTAATACCTCTTTTTCTTTCTATATGAAAATGATAACGCAAACATTCACTTTTTTCAAGTTTTTTGCTTATAGATGAAGAAATCACTGAAATACTTTCTAATCATACTCTTCGAAAATCTATTCAAACTGCATCAACGTCACCTTGCCATACGTATGGTTACTGACTTCGTCAGTTCTATCCACAACCTCAAAACAGTGTTTTGAGCTGACTTCGTCAGTCTTATCTACAATCTCAAAGCAGTGTTTTGAGCTGACTTCGTCAGTCTTATCTACAATCTCAAAGCAGTGCTTTGAGCAACCTGCGGCTAGTTTGCTCTTTGATTTTCATTGAGTATAAAACAAGCAATTCAGTAAGAAACCCACGACAAGATAATCTTGACGTGGGTTGTAGTTTCAAAAATAGTATCAATTTACCTGACTAGCAATCTGTAAGAGTGCCTTTTCAAAAAGGAAACCTTTTTCATAAAGACCTGTCTTAATCTGATAGTCTGTCTCAATCAAATAGGAAATAGCTTGCTTCAAAAAACTCAAGGAAAGTCCTCGCGAATCTCTTAATGCAAACTTGATTTGATAGGGATTGGGAGTGCGTCCTAGATAACTACCTAAACTATTTGCAATCTGCGCTTCTATTTGGCCAGACTCCGACAAAATTTTTACCTGAGTAAAAGTCCGAAATTGTCCCAGCATGACTGCAATCAACTTGATTTCGTCTTCCCCTTGCAAGGTCAAGTCTCTAACCAAGTCGCGAGCCTGGTCCATCTTTTTAGTCAGAATAAACTGAGTTAAATCAAAAATATTGTCCTGTAAGGTCTTGGGAATAGCGTTGACAATATCCTCTTCCTCGATAACAGAATCCGCCTTATAGGACTGTAAAAAGAGCAGATTTTTCTGGATTTCGCTAAATTGAAACCCCGACTTTACAAGGAGATTTTCAAAAGAATGATTGGCAAACTGCAGACCTTGTTTCTGACTCCACTTTTGGAAATACTGGCGCAGTTCTTGTTCTTTGGCTTCTACTGCGTCAAAAACCTTGGCATCACGCTTAAGTAATTTGACCAACCGTCTTTTGCTATCCAGCTTTCCTTCCGCAAAGATCAACAATTTGGTTGTTGGAGAAGGATTGTCAAGATATTCCTCAAACGACTTGAGCTCATCATCTGTTAAAAAGCGCTTTTTAGCAGTTGTGATATCGACAAAATGGTCTAATATCACGATTTTCTCATCCGCAAAGAAGGGAAGGCTGACCAACTCCAGTTCCACATCCTTGTAGACCACTTCTTTCATATCAAAGTAGGCAAAGTTGAGGTCAGCAGAATCATAACCAATCTGTTTCAACACTTGACTCTTCATCACTTCAAACTGGCCCTGATCTGTCCCTGTAAATAGGCTCAGACTCGGTAAATTTGCTAAAGTCAACTTCTGACTTTCTTCAATGGCTAGCATCTTCTCTCCTTTCTTCTGATTTTTTGATTTAATTTAGTCAATATAGCGCAATTTTCCACGGAAATCTTCCAAGCTCTCGTACCCTTTTTCCGCCATGATTGCTTTCAGTTCATTAGTAATACGTTCAAAAGCACCAACTCCTTCTTTGTGAAGGGTGGTTCCTACCTGTACCATACTCGCTCCACAGAGAATATGTTCAAAGGCATCACGACCAGTCAACACGCCACCTGTTCCAATGATTTGAATTTGAGGATTTAAGCGTTGATAAAAGGCATGAACATTAGCTAGAGCAGTCGGTTTGATATACTCTCCACCGATGCCACCGAAACCATTTTTAGGACGAATAACAACAGACTCATCTTCTATATAAAGGCCGTTTCCGATAGAGTTAACACAGTTGACAAACTTGAGTGGGTACTTGTTGAAAATAGCTGCCGCTTGATCAAAGTGAACAATATCAAAATATGGTGGCAATTTAATTCCAAGAGGTTTGGTGAAGTAGGCAAATACTTCTGTCAAAATCCGGTCTGTTGTCTCAAAATCATAGGCAATCTGAGGTTTACCTGGAACATTTGGGCAAGAAAGGTTTAGCTCAGTCAGACCACGAAAGTCACTCTCTTGGACTTTTTTCAAGATAGTATGGGTTTCCTCTGGAGACATGCCGACCAGAGATAGGAAGAAAGTTCGATTTGACTCTTTTTCTTGCAAATCCAAAAGATAGTCCAGATAATAATCTAAGCCATTATTTGGCAAGCCCATAGAGTTGATAGAACCAAGTGGAACATCTTGATAGCGTGGCTCAGGGTTCCCCTGACGAAAGTCCAAGGTCGCTGTCTTGGTCACAAAAGTTCCTGCCTCTGAGTTTTTAACTCCTTCCAGCTCCTCTATCGTCATACAAGCCACACCTGCTGCATTCATCAAACAATTGTCAAACTCAAAACCAGCAATTTGTGATTTTGTTGATACCATGATTCTGATCCTCCAGATTCCTTTTATTGCTAATATTATACCATATTTTCAGCTTTTCTCTGTGAGAAAGTCATTTATAAGAAAAATGTTCGTTTTTTATCCACTTTCAAAAAATTCCAATTTCAAACAATCCCAAAAATCAAATTGAAAGAATTTTTAGAAAATTTTTGTTTTTCTCTTTACAGTTAAAAAAAATTCTGCTATAATGACACACATAATTAAATTAGAATTTAAGGAGAACGATATGACATCTGCTAAAGAATATATCCAAAGCGTGTTTGAAACTGTAAAAGCTCGTAACGGGCACGAGGCTGAATTCCTCCAAGCTGTTGAAGAATTTTTCAACACTTTGGAGCCTGTATTTGAAAAACACCCTGAGTATATCGAAGAAAATATCTTGGCACGTATTACTGAACCTGAGCGCGTGATTTCTTTCCGTGTTCCTTGGGTTGACCGTGATGGAAAAGTTCAAGTCAACCGCGGTTACCGTGTTCAATTTAACTCAGCTGTTGGACCATACAAAGGCGGACTTCGTTTCCACCCAACTGTAAATCAAGGGATTTTGAAATTCCTTGGATTTGAACAAATCTTTAAAAACGTCTTGACTGGACTTCCTATTGGTGGAGGTAAAGGTGGATCAGACTTCGATCCTAAAGGTAAAACAGATGCTGAAGTGATGCGCTTCTGCCAAAGCTTCATGACTGAATTGCAAAAACACATCGGACCATCACTTGACGTACCTGCTGGTGATATCGGTGTTGGTGGACGTGAGATTGGTTACCTTTATGGTCAATACAAACGCCTTAACCAATTTGATGCTGGTGTCTTGACTGGTAAACCTCTTGGATTTGGTGGTAGCTTGATTCGTCCAGAAGCAACTGGTTACGGTTTGGTTTACTATACTGAAGAAATGCTCAAAGCTAACGGTAACAGCTTTGCTGGTAAGAAAGTGGTTATTTCAGGTTCTGGTAACGTTGCCCAATACGCTCTCCAAAAAGCAACTGAACTCGGTGCAACTGTTATCTCTGTATCTGACTCAAACGGTTATGTCATCGATGAAAATGGTATCGACTTCGATCTTTTGGTTGATGTTAAAGAAAAACGTCGTGCTCGTTTGACTGAGTATGCAGCTGAGAAAGCGACTGCTACTTATCATGAAGGTTCTGTATGGACTTACGCTGGTAACTACGATATCGCTCTTCCATGTGCAACTCAAAACGAAATCAATGGTGAAGCAGCTAAACGTTTGGTTGCTCAAGGCGTTATCTGTGTATCTGAAGGTGCCAACATGCCAAGCGATCTTGATGCCATCAAAGTTTACAAAGAAAATGGTATCTTCTACGGACCTGCCAAAGCTGCCAACGCTGGTGGTGTAGCCGTTTCAGCCCTTGAAATGAGCCAAAACAGTCTTCGCCTCTCATGGACTCGTGAAGAAGTTGATGGACGTCTTAAAGACATCATGACAAACATCTTTAACACAGCTAAAACAACTTCAGAAACATACGGTCTTGATAAAGACTACCTTGCAGGAGCTAACATTGCTGCCTTTGAAAATGTAGCAAACGCTATGATTGCACAAGGTATTGTTTAAGATTTATTCGCTCAATCCCCGATCGCTTCGATTGGGGATTTTTTGGTTGACTTAAACAGTTAGAAAATTACTTACTCGCCCCCTTTTTTGCCCCTTTTTAAACAAAAAGAAAAACCACTACTCCTAAGAATAGCGGTTTAATCATGTCTTTAAGCTACTAATGTAGTCGCTCTATTATTTGGCGTTTTTTCTTTTAAAGACTTTTTGCCCAGTTTAACTTCTAAAGAAAGCCAAATGATATTCTCCATTCAATTTAACTGCTACTTTCTCGTAGATAGACTGATTTTTTAAAGAACAAATTTCTCCATATTTCCAACTTTCGTGCTCCCCTGATAATCTAGTGACTGACTTCACTTGATTATCTAAATTAGCAACTGTAGCACTAAGCTCTTCTTTTGGAATAATTTCTTCAGTAATTGTAAATAATTGTTCCCCTATCTTCAACTCTCTGGCTTCTTGCTCATTGATAGCAAATCCTCCTACTAAGCGAACATTAAATAAGTCAGAAACTTTTAGGAGTTCTTCTTTAGAAATATTATCAACTAGTCTACATTTATAGAAAGTACTATCAATTTTTATGGCAAATTCTCTATTCTTGGTCTGATATAAGTCACCAATCTCCAACAAATCATTCTTTATTTCATTATTGGAATCATCGTAAGATATTTCATAAGTATCATCATGATTGCTTACTTTACTTTCAATATCTTCATATGAAATTAATTGATTAGTTACACCATAATGCTCTCCTTTATAATCGAATCGATTATAACTTAAGTCAAGAAATTTAACATCATACTTCTCATATGTACATCCAGACAATCCAAGTAAACTTAAGAAAAAAATGACGGAAAGATAGATCTTTTTGAATTTCATAGTTCTCCTCCTAATTTTCTATAGTTACATTATCAAAAATCAATAACGCCTCTCTCCAATATGTCTTTACAGACCTATTTTGGATATGAAGTAAAGTCAAAACAATTCCCAAACTTCCATCCAAAAATTTAATACTCCCTTCATTTCAATCATAGTATATAATTAAACACCTTTTCTGCTTACAACTACTAAATTAGCAACAAACAATAATACAACATAAAAAGTTAAAGCTAATAAATAGGTTGTGCTTCTAAAATTATTTTCTAAAATTATATTAACTGGTAAAATTACTGGAATCCAAAAAATATTAAGAAAAACTTTATTTGTTGCAAATACTATAAATAAACTTTCTACAACAGCTATAAGTAAATTGCCGCCTTTCGCAATAAACAATGTCAATAGCATATGGAAATGACTTAACAATATTAGTAATAACCAACTAACTATTCCTACGTAAAAATAATATGAAAAGTGTTCTAACTCTATACCTACAACTACCCATAAAGGAATAGTGAGTAAAGATAATAGTAAATCTAACACAAAAAGTTTCGCTCCCCATATACTGGATATATTTCTCCCGCTTCTAATATTCTGATATTTATTAGCATTGATTTCTTGTTCAGATACTAATAAAGTGATTATCGTAGTTATCATACAATAGCCTAACATCGGTAAAAATATAATATTTTCCAATACAATTGTGTTATTTACAGATAATATGTAAATTGGAATTGTCAATAGTTGTATAGTAGACAAAATCAAAATAATGTATAGTTGATACGAACCTTTAAATTTAATCATTTCACTTTTTAGCAATTGGATCATTACTTAACCTCCAATTTAACATTAACAAAGAAACAATAAATAGAATCAATGATAGAAATACGGCAAATACTACCATTTTAACGTCTGTTACATGATTTGTTAAATCTAAATCTCCTGACGGTTTTATATACATAAGACTATAAGCAATTTTATAATGATATGTAAAAGGAAAGAAGAACCAAAAGCTACTTTGAGCGATAAAAGGTGCAACCAAAAAACAAATCAAGGAGTTAATAGATACTAAGATATAGGGGTTGATCCATTTCGAAAATAGATACAAGAGTGGCAATACCCATATGGATGTTATCGAAATAAGTACTAAACAAATTAAGTCACCAATTATATTAAATGATATTAAGTCGGCATACAAAAAATTACTTGTAAATAATAATATAGCTAAAAACCATACGTTAGAAATGAGTAAATCTTTTAATTTCAAAAGTATCTTTACGATATATATTTTTATGCTATCATTTCGAAAGTATATATTCTGGAAGTTTCCTGCAGCTTCTTCTGCTTTATAATCATATAAAAATAACAATCCAATAAGTGTATACAAAAAGACGGCTTCCCACCAATATATTGAAAAACTTTCTATAATGCTCGGTCCAACAAGTAATACCGCTATTAAAATCGACAAGCTCGGAGCTATTATCAAGAATTTTTTGGATGTATTTTTTCGCTGTTTTAACCATTCTGATTTAACTATTTTTATCATATTGCGTCACCTCCATGAACAATTCTAAAAAATAAAGATTCTAAATCATCACTTTGAACATTCGAACCGTCGTAAAAAATGTGACCATCATGTAAAATAACAACTTTATCTGCCACTTTACTAACTTCATACAGTTGATGGCTAGATAAAAGAATTGTCATTCCTGATTTCTTTAAAGAAATCATTAAATTCAATAATTCCTTTATACCATCTGGATCCAATCCATTGGTAGGTTCATCTAAAATGAGCAAATCTGGACTAGTAATTATTGCCATACCTAATCCCAAACGTTGTTTCATGCCTAAAGAAAAGCTCCCTGCTTTCTTCTTTCCCGTATTAGATAGCCCAATCAAGTTTAATACTTCATTAATTCGTTCGTCAGAAATGTCATATAACAATGCTCTTGTTTTTAAATTATCAAAAGCAGATAAGTTCATATAGATAGCAGGAGTTTCAATAAGCGCTCCAATCTCATATATGCCCGCATTTTTTCCCCCATTAAAGATAACCGTACCACTATCAGCGTTTTCAAGACCAAAAATAATCTTCATAATTGTTGATTTTCCAGCACCATTGATACCTAATAATCCACAAATACTTCCCTCTTTTATTTCAAAAGAAATATTTTTCAGCACTTCTCTATCCTTGTATGATTTTCTAAGTTTTTGAACTTGTATATTCATAACTATAATTCCTCCTTTATTTATACTTGTATGTTACACTTTATTTTTCAAAATTTGTTCAGATTTTCCAATTTTAAAAAATAAAAAAATAGACAGTCCTCAATTTAGAAAACCATCTATTTTTATACATAACTATTATATGGAAGCTATCTAATATATCCCTATAGAATTATTTTTTAATAAGCAACGTCACTTGAGCACCACCTCTATCTGGATTTGATAAAAACAATTCTCCAAAATGTCTAGTTGCAACTTGTTTAGCAAATGCTAACCCTAAACCATAGTGCTTATTATTCCTACCTTTATTCTCAGTATAAAATAACTTATCTGCATTTAATAAGGACTGTTCAGTAAAAGGCATACCATTATTCCACACTCCAAAATTAATATACTCTGTTTCCTCAATGATAGTAAGCGTAACTTTTTTTCTCCAGAACTATATCTTGCTGCATTTGCTAAAATATTAATTAATGCCCTATTTAAATTAAAACGATTTCCCTTAAAAAACATTAATTTTGTAGTATTAATAATTTTGAAATCAACCTTTGCATTATTCATTACAGATTTCGCCTCTACTGACAGATCACTTAAAAAATCAGATAAATATATCTGTTCCCCATAATCTTTATCTTCAATTAGTAATCTTGAATAATCAATCATTGAACTAAAGTATCTTTCAAAAATCACTATACTGTTATTCATTGACTGAGTATATTCCTTCTGTTGATCAGTCAGGTTAGTTAATTCAAGCAACTCTAAATTTCCTTTTAGTACTGTTAAAGGAGTTTTTACATCATGAGCTAATGCACCAACTTGAAAAGATAAATCTTCCTTCTCCCTTCTCTCTGATTTGAGTAGATTAGTTAACTCGTCGTCCTTTTGATATAATACAGAAAGAATTTCATCGAACTCTTGTATTTGAGCAGGAATGTTTTTATCTTTAAATGTTAACTGTCCCATGTTTAAAGTCTTTTTTTGTATGAGGAGAAAATTATTTGAAAATTCTTTTATTAATCTTGTAAGTGACCAAATGAGTAAAATTGTTTCGATAACGAAGAAAAATAAATAAGAAAATAGATTAAATGAAAAGTGACGCAAATTCGGATTAACAAACTCATGTATCATGGGTTGCCTGACAGTAAGTACAATCTCTGAATTAGCGTAATACCCATAATACACTGCATCATTACTTATGGATTCATTTTTAGCAAAAACTTCTCGATAGGCTGGCAAATCCTTTTTTTGATAGTTGCCCTCTTCAATTGTACCCGTCTTGCGATTAAATACAACATAGTCAAATATAGAGTTATTCATTGCTTGGACTACATCACTTAAATTGCTGCTATCACTCACTGAAATTTCCATTTTAGAGCCGTATACATTTAATTGTCCAGTAAAAACAAGTAAATAAGTAAATATAAAAAATAAAAGTATACTCAGTAACGTACCTGTTACTAGTTCTAAAACAGTCCTTATTATGCGCCCTCTAATTGTACTCTTCTTACTCATGCCACTTGTATCCCATACCTCTAACTGTTTTTATAGGATTAATTCCATACGATGAGAATTTTAATCTTATTTGATAGATATACTCAGATATTGAACGAAAGAGGGTTTCAGCATCATCATCATAAACATTTTCATATATATCTTGTACAGTAAAAATTTTTCTTGGATTGCTAGATAATAGCTCTATGATATCATATTCCCTACTTGTAAAAGCAAGACTATCTCCATTAATACAAACAATTTTTTCTTGTAAATAAATCGTTATTGGGGATAATTCTCGAACAATTTGATTACTTAATTCACCTTGTTTGTATCGTTCTTCTCGTTTGAGATTTGCAGCAACTTTGGCAATTAATTGATTGATGCTGAAAGGTTTTGTAATATAGTCATCTCCTCCTAAATTCAACCCTGATACTATATCATCTTCGGTATCTTTTGCACTAACAAAAATAATAGGAGATCTTACTTTATTTCTAATCTGCTTACAAATTTGCATACCATCTATATTAGGCATCATTACATCTAATAAAATCAAATCAAATCCTTTGAAATTATTAATATTGATTGGTACGGTGACTTCTTGATACGTCGTTACCTGATAGTTTTTCATCTCTAAAATAGTTCGCATCAGTTTCAAAATTTCAAAATCGTCATCTACAACTAATATCTTATACATTCTATCACCTCAAAATATTTTAGAGAACTATCTGCAAAGCTCCGTATTCTTGACAAAGAATAGTCTCAATACATCAATTTGTAATTGTTCTTTATTTTTTAAATTATATTTTTAAAAAATAGTACAAATCTATTTTACACTATCTTGAACAAAATTCGTAATATTTAATAATCTAATTTGAGTGCCGTCAATGTCATTTCTTATCCAGCAGAAATAACCATAACTTTCACATCTATATGTGAATAATCCTCCCCCTTAAGTTCTCCAACGTAATGTTTCAATGCTTCTTGATTATTTTAATCTAGACCATCATCACCTACTGAAGCAACAATTATTGAACCTTGACATTTGAGATTGTATCAGAGAAAATTCAGATTTTATTCAGAGAAAAAATCATCTTTACACTACTAGTGAAATTCAAATTTAAGAAAGAATCAATTTCTAAAATTTTTCATGTCCTAAAAAATAGAATAAGTTTTGAACTGGTTCAGATTATTTTCTATCCCCTCTTCCACTTATATCCTGTCCAGCATGCTAAGACAAGTAAAGCAAGGTTAAAAATGATAAAGAAATGTAACCTTTTCTACTTTTCTTTTCAAGATAGGTTGAGAGTTCCTCTCATCCTCAATAAATAAAAATTCAGTCTCACTATATTTAGTCTCACTAACTTCAGTCTCACTAGGGGCTAAATGTGAGACGGGGGCCGTTTCATTTTCAACCTGCTCTAGTCTTTTTTAACACTAGGCCTGTTTGAATTACCTACTGGGGTAGAAGATAATTCCCCTAAGTAAATCTTATTAGCTAGTCTTCCTTTCTCACTTGAAGACTGTTGGACTTCATCAATTAAGTCATTTTCTTTAAGAATTTTTTTGATGGACAGTAATTTTGACTTCGAACAACCTAATAGCTTCATCAGTTTAGAATTAGAAAATACTAAATAGACTGCTCCTTCTTCATCTATCCAAACACGACTGAGAGATAATTCTAAACGATCTTTTAAAATAGAATAAGCCACCTTTACTTCTAGTTTCATATCCATATATTTCTCATCCTCAAAAAGAATTTTAGGTAATTTATAATACCGTTCTGAAGTTTGGTATTGATTTGCGGTAATTCGTTTCATAGCACTCCTCCAAGTTCTTTGAGTGTTAAATCTCCACTTGATTCCAATCGAACCAAGCCACTTTTTTCTAATTCAGCCATAAGAGAGATGGCTTCAACAATGTCAATTCCCATTTCACGTACTAAAAATGAAATGACAATATAGCGTGATGATTGTAATTCTTTTGTCATTTTTCCTCCTGAAAATAAAAAAAGGAGAACAATATTCAACTGTTCTCCAAAATAATTTTATTAAAAAGAAAAACCCTGCCAAATTAAATTTTGGTAGGGTTTTTGGTAGGAAACTAAATTTATTTATCAGTTTCTAAAATGTGTTCACGATTCTAAAAGGCTGATACTATAGTATTCCGAATTCTAATTGGTATATGCCTCTTATTTAAGAGTAACTGAAGCTCCAGCTTCTTCCAATTTAGCTTTGATTTCTTCAGCTTCTGCAGTTGCAACGCCTTCTTTAACAAGTGCTGGTGCACCGTCAACAAGTTCTTTAGCTTCTTTAAGTCCAAGACCTGTGATTTCACGTACAACTTTGATAACGCCAACTTTTTTGTCGCCTGCAGATGTCAATTCAACGTCGAATGAATCTTTAGCAGCACCAGCGTCAGCAGCACCAGCTGCAGCAACAGCTACAGGAGCAGCTGCAGTTACACCAAATTCTTCTTCGATAGCTTTTACAAGGTCGTTCAATTCAAGGATTGAAGCTTCTTTAATTTCAGCAATAATGTTTTCAATGTTCAATGCCATTGTTATTTCCTCCAAATATGTTTTAAATTTATAATAGATTTTCGTAGCTAGGCTACGCTGCGTAGCTTAAGATTAAGCTGCGTCTTCTTTGTTGTCTGCAACCGCTTTGACTGCAAGAGCAACGTTGCGCACTGGCGCTTGAAGTACAGAAAGGAGCATAGAAAGAAGTCCTTCGCGGTTTGGAAGAGTTGCAAGTGCAAGAATCTCTTCTTTAGATGCGACAGCGCCTTCGATTGCACCACCTTTAATTTCAAGTGCCTCAGCGTTTTTAGAAAAGTCGTTCAAGATTTTCGCTGGTGCGATAACATCTTCGTTAGAAAATGCTACTGCAGATGGTCCAACAAATACAGATGCAAGATCTTCAAGACCAGCTTTTTCAGCTGCACGACGCAAGATTGAGTTTTTAATGACTTTGTACTCAACTTCGCTTCCACGAAGCTCACGACGAAGAACTGTATCTTGCTCAACTGTCAAACCACGAGCGTCAACAACGACGATAGATGCAGCAGCTTTCATTTTTTCAGCTACTACGTCAACTAGTTCCGCTTTTTTAGCAATAATTGCTTCACTCATTAGTGTGTTCACCTCCGTTATTATTTTGCTTGGGGAAATTTTTCCAAAAGAAAAACGCGCCCAAACCTAGACACGAAAGTACAATACGCTTCTTTTTACATGATACGTTTTGTCCTCGGTAGGATACTTATGAGTCGAGCTCCCCTACTGTCTTAGGCAGTTTTTTCAAACCGTATATAAGTATAGCATAGTCAAAAAAAGAATGCAAGATTTTTGCAAACTTTTTTTAAAATTTTTCGTGATAGTAACTTCTCAAAGTAACTTCCACTTGCCTGACCAAAGTGGAAATTAGTCTAAAACGGATTTTTATGGTGGAATTAAGTGTGAGACGTTTGAGTTAGAAATGAGGTCTACTATGACAAAACATAAACACCTTACCCTTTCAGACCGTAATGATATCCAATTAGGCTTAGAGCGCGGTGAAACCTTCAAAGCTATCGGACAATCCATTCTAAAAGACCCAACCACTGTTTCCAAAGAAGTCAAACGAAACAGACAAGTCCGAGAGTCTACGTGTGATAACCTTCCTTGCCCTCTACTCGATAAGGCTCCCTTTGTCTGTAATGGATGCCCTAAAAGAAGACAAAATTGTGGCTATAAGAAGATTTTCTACCTTGCTAAACAAGCTCAAAAACAGTACGAACAAACTCTTGTTGAGGCTCGTGAAGGCACTCCCCTTAATTCTAAGACCTTCTGGGACATGGACAAAGTCATTTCTGATGGTGTTAAAAAAGGACAACACATCTATCATATCCTCAAAACTCATAACCTCGATGTCAGCTCCTCAACTGTCTATCGACACATCCGAAAAGGATACCTATCTATCGCTCCTATTGACCTAGCCAGAGCCGTTAAATTTAAAGAGAGACGGAAAAGTAAGCTACCTTCTATCCCTAAAGAAGCTAAAAAAGGCCGTTCCTATGAGGATTTCCAAAACTATTTAACCCTTAATCAACTAGACTCTTGGTTGGAAATGGACACAGTTCTGGGCAGGATGGGAGGTAAAGTCCTACTGACCTTCAATCTGTCTTTCTGTAACTTTATCTTCGCTAGGCTTCTGGATAATAAAACTGCCCTTGAGGTTACCAAACACCTCTATGATATTAAGAACACCCTTCATGAAGCTGACAAAGACTTCTTCCAACTCTTTCCTATCATTCTTACTGATAATGGTGGAGAGTTTGCCAGAGTTGATGATATCGAAATGGATGTGCGAGGAGAGAGTAAACTCTTCTTTTGTGACCCCAATCGCTCTGACCAGAAAGGGAGAATTGAGAAAAATCACACCTTGATTCGCGACATTCTACCTAAGGGAACTTCTTTTGACAACTTAACTCAAGAGGACATCAATCTCGTCTGCTCTCATGTCAACAGTGTCAAACGTGCTGCTTTGAATGGAAAGTCGGCCTATGAACTCTTTGCCTTTACTTACGGAGAAGAACTTCCTAAGCTTCTCGGCATTTCTAAAATACCTGCAGAAGACGTCTGCCAGTCGTCTAAATTACTCCAACATAAGTTCTAAAAACTAACCTTTAACCCTATTCAAACGTCTCACACTAACTTCCACCATAGCGGAACTTAATCTGAAACGCTTTCAGATGAGGGGATTTTATGCGCTCTTTTTTTCGATTCCTTTTGGCTACAAAAGCGATGAAATCAAGCATTAGTAAAACCAGTGGAACTTACCCTGACACGGATTTCCACTGGTTTTTAGGATTTTTATCAGACTAACTTCCACTTGGATTAGTAGTGGAACTTAGTTTGGGAATTTACCAATTTTTCGTGATTTTTCTTTTAAAGTTCTACTGTTAGGACTTGACCTTGCTTAACAACCTGTTCTCCACCGATATAGACATCATCAACATCACTGGATTTAACAGCATAGACGAGATGAGAAAGCATATTTTCCTGAGGTTGGAGATGAATTTTGCCTTGTGGTTGAATAACGAGAAAATCTGCTTGCTTGCCGACTTCTAGACTTCCTATCTGATTTTCCATTCCTAGAACCTTAGCCCCTTCGATTGTCAGTGCCTTGAGAGCTGTTTCGATAGGAAATTGGCTGGCATCCCCACTTTTCATCTTCTGAAGAAGGGCTGCAGTCCGTCCTTCCTCAAACATATCTAGATTGTTATTGGAAGCAACCGAGTCAGTCGCAATTCCTACTGCCACTCCTGTTTTTTGCAGTTGAATGATAGGAGCAATCCCTGATGCCAATTTGAGGTTACTAATAGGATTATGGGCGATAGCCACTTGAGAAGTCGCCAAGCGCTCAATGTCTCGATCGTTTAATTCGACCCCGTGAGCAAAGACAGACGGATGCTCTAAGTAACCCAGTTCTTCTAAAAAGGCGAGGGGGCGTTTGCCGTATCGTTTCAGGATAATGCCTGACTCCTCCTTGGTCTCCGCCACGTGGATATGGATGGGAACGTCCAGCTCTTTTGCCATTTTCAAGCTCTCTTCCAGCAAGTCTCTACTACAGCTGTAAGGAGAATGTGGGGCTACCATAACCTTGAAATTTGGATTTTTATATCCAATTATTTCCTCAATGATTGCTCGAGTTCTGCTTATAGTTTCAGCAGTTGTCTCTGCCTCTGAAGAAAAAAGAGTCGGTGAGAAATAACAACGCATCTTGGAAGTTTTCACTGCCTGATAAATCCGCTCAATATCCACACCATTGGGATTATACATATCATTAAAGGTTGTTGTACCTGACTGGAGCATCTCTATCAAAGCTTCTTTGACCGCCTTGATAGTTATGTCGGGAGTCAACTCAGCTTCTGCTGGCCAGATATAGTCATTAAGCCATTCATGGAGATTGCTGTCATCCCGAATCCCTCGCAAGCCTGTCATAGCAGAATGGGTATGGCAATTAACCAATCCAGGCATAATCCAGGCTCCCTGATAGTCTATAATCTGCTCAGCTTGCTCTAAAATCTCTGGCTTCTCTTGACCGACATAGACAATTTGAGAATCCTTAACTGATAAGATTCCATCCAGATAAACATGGAAATCTTGGTCACAAGTCACGATATTTACATGCTGATAGACTTTCATTCTAGGCTCCTTTTCTATAAGACAATTTACAGTGAATAATTTTTCTAGCTATTGTAACAAAAAAGTCACCCGAAGGCAACTTTTTTCGTCTATAAAATTTCAAAAGAGGAAGGCTTATTCTGAGCTAAAAGCTGCAGCTTGCTGCATTTGGTAATACTTGCCTTTTCTAGCCATGAGGTCCTGATGGTTCCCATACTCCACGATATCGCCATCCACCAAGACAAGAATCAAATCTGCATCTTGAATGGTTGACAAACGATGGGCAATGATAAAGCTTGTGCGCCCCTTCATGAGCTTAGCAAAGGCATCCTGTACCAGCACTTCTGTCCGCGTATCGATGGAGGAAGTCGCCTCGTCTAAGATAAGAATCTTAGGGATAGCTAGAAAGACTCGGGCGATGGTCAAGAGCTGGGCTTGACCGACAGATAGTGATTCTCCTGCATTTTCCAACTTGGTATCGTATCCCTGTGGCAACTGCTGGATGAAAAAGTCTGCATTGGCTGCTTTGGCAGCAGCAATCACCTGCTCCCGACTGGCTTCAGGATTTCCAAAGGCAATATTATCATGAATAGTTCCTTGCTTGAGCCAGGTTTCTTGGAGCACCATGCCAAACTGCTGTCTCAATGACGCTCGGGTATAATCATAAATAGATTGCCCATCCAGCAGGATATCTCCTGAATTAATAGGGTAAAAACGCATAAGGAGATTGATCAGAGTTGACTTTCCAGCACCTGTTGGACCAACGATGGCCACCTTGCTACCAGCTGGGATATCGATAGACAAGTCCTTAATCAAGATCTTTTCTGGATGGTAGCCAAAAGAGACCTGTTTAAAGGAAATGGCTCCCTTAACCTGGTCACTGGTCAAGACTTCCTTACCTGTTTCAGCTACCTCAGGACTTTCTAAGATAGCATAGACGCGCTCTGCACAAGCCAGAGCACTTTGCAACTCGGCTAGAACTGAAGAAATATCATTAAAGGGTTTGGTGTACTGTTGGACGTAATTCAAAAAAGTCACTAAACGTCCGATGGTCAAGGTGGACCCCATCATGATACGATAGGCTCCCACTCCAGCAAGAAGAGCATAGATGAGTGCATTAACAAAGCGAGTCGAAGGATTGACCGTTGAAGAATAAAAGATGGCTGACTGAGAATAACCTGCGTAATTTTCATTCGCCTCATGAAGTCTTTGGATAAACTCTGTCTGAGCATTAAAGGACTGGATAATGGTCTGCTGGCTAAGCGATTCTTCAATCAACTGAGTCTGAATCCCCCTCGTCTCTGTTTGCTTCTGGAAGAGATGATAGGAGCGTTTGGCAATAAAGCGTGAAATCACCATGGATAGTGGGGTCAACAGCAAGACCAAGAGGGTCATGAGGAGATGGATTTGGAGCATTGCTAGAATACTAACCAAAATCATCAAGACACCAATGAAAAATTGGTTAAAAATCATGGTCAAGCCGGCTGCCAACTGTTCGATGTCTGTGGTCACACGACTGACCATCTCTCCACTGCCTTGCCGATCTACAAAAGCAATCGGCAAACGATGGAGCTTATGAATGATTCGCTCTCGCAAATCTTTAGTATAAGAGAAGATTAAGCGATTATAAAGAAGAGGATTGGCCCATTGTACCAGTGTATTTCCTATGACCACCAAGATCATCTGGATGAAAATCTGCCAAAAAACTGGTGAAGAACCATCCACTAGGACTTGGTCAATGACCTGACCAATCAGGATAGGTAGGTAAATTGATAAGCCAACTTGGGCAATAGTTCCTAGAAAGGCTAGGAAAAGGAGGAAGGGATGGCTTGCTAAATCCTTAGCCAAACGTGTGAGCGTCTGGTTTGCAGTTTGTCGTCTCATACTAGTCCTCCTTACCATGTTGGGATGCATTGATTTCACGATAGACTTTGCTGGATTTCATCAAGTCCTCGTGCTTGCCGATAGCTAGGAGCTCCCCTTTTTCCAAGAGGAGAATCTGGTCAGCTATCTGTAAAGTCGAGGTTCGTTGAGATATCAAGATTAAACTTGTATTTGGCAAATTTTCTCGGATAGCTTTCAAGAGCCTGGACTCGGTAATGGTGTCGAGGGCCGAAGTCGCATCATCTAAGATGAGAAACGGAGCCTGGCGCAAGACTGCTCGTGCGATAGACAGCCTTTGTTTTTGTCCACCTGAGAAATTTCGACCTCCTCCCTCAACTAGGTCATCCAAGAGTCCTTCCTTTTCACTGACAAAATCCTTTGCTTGCGCAATTTCCAAGGCCTGCCAGAGTTCTTGGTCAGTGACTTCTTGATGTAAACCTAGAGTCAAGTTGGAACGAATAGTCCCCTTAAAGAGTTCGACCTTTTGAGGAACATAGGCAATCCAAGACCGCCACTGCTCAAGATTACGAGGACTACATCCATCTCGATAAAGGTCAATGCTTCCCTTATCTATTGAATAAAGACCAAGTAAGACTTGCACCAGGCTTGATTTACCAGAACCAGTTCCCCCAATGATACCCAGGTTTTGCCCTTGCTTCATATCAAAGGAAATGTCTCTTAGAGAAGGTTGAGCTGCATCAGGATAGGTAAAGGTCAATTCTTGGACTTGTAAAACCTGCTCGCTGGTAACTTGCTTTTGTTCTAACTCTGAGCGGATGTCTTCGGGAGCTTCGACAAAGACCTCCTCAATTCGCTTGGCTGAGATATAGGACTGGTTGAGAGAATTTATCAGCATGGCTAGCTTGACCAATTCCACCAAGATCTGCAATAGATAATTGATAAGAGCAATCAAGGCACCTTGACTAAGCAAGCCTCCTTGAATAGAAACATATCCCTGCCAGATAACAACGAGGAGAGTTCCATTAACAATCAGATAGGTCAGAGGAGTTAATAAACTAGACCAGAAACCTGTCTTTTCTTGTAATCTAGCATAGACTTGGTTAAGAGTTTGAAAAATCTGTAACTCTCGTTTTTCTTGTCCAAAAGCTCGAATAACCCGCATCCCTTGTAATTGCTGGCGTGTTTCCTGAACCAGTTGATCTGTTTTCTTTCTCAGACTGCTGTAGAGAGGATTGACCAGTCTAGAGAGCCCTACAATAACAATAGTCAAAATGACAACCATGACCAAGAACCAGAAAGTCAGCTCAGCTGAGATTCGATAGGCCATAAAAATGGCACCAAAAACGATAATAGGCGCTCGCAAAAAGAGACGCAGGAATTGATTAATACCAGTCTGAATCTGATAGGTGTCCGAAGTCAAGCGAGTAACCAAGCTAGAAGTTGTCAAACGGTCTCTGCTGTCCTTGGGCAAGGAAAGAATATGACGATAGAGATCGTTTGTCAATTCCTTGGCAAATCCAACCGCAGCCTTAGCTGAGTAGAACTGGGCTATTAAGGCCACTACAACACCAATCACTGCAAAAATAAGGAGCAGGCCAATCAGCATCCAGAGATGACTCTGATTTCTCTGGGGCAAGGATTGGTCAACAATCCCAGCAATCACCATGGGAACCAAGAGTTCAAAAACAGCTTCTAACAGCTTGAACAAGGGTGCTAAAATTGATTCCTTGATGTAGGGTTTAAAGTAAGATAATAGGTGTTTCATAGATCCCTTCTATTCGTTTTCTAGAAATGAAGAAAGTGGGAAGCACCCACCATCTCTGATTTATTTGTTTAAGTAAGGCAGTAGATAGCCATATCCTGCTTCTTCCATCTCATCCTTGGCCACGAAGCGCAAGGAAGCAGAATTGATACAGTAGCGGAGGCCACCTAACTCCCGAGGTCCATCTGTGAAAACATGACCCAAGTGAGCATTACCTGAACGAGAACGAACCTCAATTCGCTCCATTCCATGGCTGAGATCCTTGTAATAATGAATCAATTCCTTGGAAATCGGACGGCTAAAACTTGGCCAACCACAACCTGAGGCAAACTTATCCTTGGCAAAAAAGAGTGGCTCACCCGTCGTGATATCTACATAAATTCCCTCTTCAAAGGTTTGGTCATAGACATTGGTAAATGGAGCCTCTGTAGCAGCTTCTTGGGTAACACGATAGGACTCTTCAGTTAAGCTTTCCTTTAACACTTCTTGGCTAGGCTTTTCATAGTTAGAGGCGTCAATCAAGGGCTTCTCAGCATCGGTCACATCGATATGACAGTAACCCGAAGGATTTTTCTTAAGATAGTCTTGGTGGTAGTCTTCTGCCATAATGTAGTGACGAAGTTTCTCCACCTCTACTGCAATCTTTCTCCCAAGCATGCGCTCCTGCTCCCGCACCACTGTGTAGATAACTGGCAAGTCTGCTTCATCCTGATAATAAATCCCAGTTCGATATTGGCGACCACGGTCATTTCCTTGTTGATTGACTGATAATGGATCAATAACACGGAAATAATAAAGTAAAATCTCTCTGAGTGATACTGTCTTCTCATCATAAATCACTTGAACCGTTTCTGCATGGTCTGTTTCCTTGAGCAGCTGGTAATTGGTCGTTTCGACTTGACCATTAGCGTAGCCAACACTAGTTGCTAGCACTCCAGAAATGCGTGAAAAATATTCCTCTAGGCCCCAAAAACAACCACCTGCTAGATAAATTTCTGCCATCTTTATTTCTCCTTTATCAAGTTTTTAACTCGAATTCTTTTCAAAAAAAGGATAGGAAGCCCTCTAGTCAAGAGTTTCCCCATCCTATCATCTATTCTTTATTTTGCTTCGACACGGACACCTTGGGTATCAACTTTCAAGTCATGAAGTTTTCCTTTGAAGGGTTGCTTTTCCAATTCAGCCTTAATCGTTGGCATCTTGTCATGAGAAGCCAAAACCATAACTGTCGGCCCAGCACCAGAAAGGTAGGTTGCATAGGCACCATTTTCTTTGGCTACTTGCTTAATCGTCGCAAATTCTCTCACCAAGTCCTGACGATAGCGCTCGTGGAAGAGGTCTCCCTCGATTGCTTGTCCAGCGGTCACCATGTCTCCTGCCAACAAGGCTGCAACCGCCACATTGGCGATAGAACTAGCTGCAACAGCTTCCTTATAGGACAATTTCTTAGGCAAGACACCACGGCTGTCTCGAGTACGCAATTCATAGTTTGGAATGTAGGCTAGGAAATCACACTCTGGGAAGTCTGCTACGATAGCTGAAACTTGCCCTTCAACAGAGCTGGCAACAACGAGATTACCATAAATGGCTGGAGCCACATTGTCAGGATGCCCTTCAATCTTGGTCGCTAACTGCAACTTTTCATGGTCAGACAAGTTGAGTTGACCCAGTTGGTTGGCTAGTTCAATCCCAGCTACAATAACCGAGCTGGAAGAACCCAAACCACGCGCCAAGGGAACATCACTGGTCATTTTCAAACGTCTTGGTTGCAAGTCTGGTACAATTTGCAAAGCAATTTTGAGCAAGAGATTACGCTCGTCATGTGGTATCCATTTGCCAATCTGGTGTTCAATCAACCACTCATCCCGTTCTTCGCAGACCTCTATTTGAAGATACTTGGTTACAGCTACACCGACCGAGTCAAATCCTGGCCCGATATTGGCACTGGTTGCAGGTACAATAATTTTCATCTTATTCTCCTAGCACTTTGAAGGTATTCAAGAGGTCAAATTCTGAAACCTTCTTCAATTCAGTTGAAACATTTTCAAGTTGCGCTTTATTAATCTTGTGTGTAATAATCACAACACGCGCCATATCCCCCTCTTTGCCGTCTTGGAGGATTTGCTTGAAGGAAATATCTTGAGCATTAAAGATTTCAGCCAACTTCAAGACCTGACCTTTTGAGTCTGGAGCCAAGATTGAGAAATAGTAATTTGCTTTAACATCTTCAGGATTTGCCAAGACCAAGTCACGGCTGTATTCGTTGAAATCTTTTCCAATTGTTCCATCATTCAAGCGACGAACGATACGGACAATATCTGCTACAACACTTGTTGCAGTTGGTTTTTGACCCGCACCTGGTCCGTAGTACATAGACTCACCAATACCGATAGATTCTACAAAGATAGCGTTCATTACGCCATTCACACTGGCAAGTGGATGCGCTTTAGGAAGGAAAGTTGGAGTTACTTCTGCAGCAATTCCTGAAGGAGTTTCCTCAATAGAACCAACCAATTTCACTACATAGCCAAGTTCTTGGGCTACAGCTACGTCTTCTGGTGTGATGTTGCGGATTCCCTTGTGGGCTACATCGTCAAAGGCAACCTTCATGCCAAAGGCAAATTGGCTCAAAATCACCATCTTGTAGGCTGCATCAATCCCATCCACGTCATTTGTCGGATCGCTTTCTGCAAAACCAAGTCTTTGCGCTTCCGCAAGAGCATCATCGTAAGACCAGCCTTCTTCCACCATCTTGGTCATCATGAAGTTGGAAGTTCCGTTAACGACTCCAAGCACGCGCGTGACTTTATCAGAAGCCAAGGAATTTGCTAAAGTACGAAGAATTGGAATCCCACCAGCTACTGCTGCTTCGTAGTAAAGTGCTACCTTATTAGCTTGAGCGATTTCTAACAATTCTGCACCGTGGACAGCCAAAAGGTCCTTATTGGCAGTAACAACGTGTTTGCCAGCTTCCAAGGCACGAGTGATAAAGGTTTTAGCAGGTTCGATACGTCCCATCAATTCCACTACAATGGTAATGTCTTGGTCTGACAAAATATCATCTACATTGGTTACAAAATTAAAGTCATTCCCTGCTGCAAGCAAGCGATTCTTTTCATCTTCATCCTTGACCAATACCTTAGCAACTTCAATCTCTGAATGTGCTGATTGATTGATTTTTTCTCCATTTTCCTTTAGGAGGAAAGGCACGCCACTTGCAACGGTACCAAATCCTAGTAAAGCAATTTTAACTGTCATGTTTGTCTCCTCGAAATTTTCTAATATAGCCATTATAACAGAATTTTGTGAAAATTCCTATTATAGTAAATCACTATTTCAGTCTAGAAAAGAAAAAAACGAATCAAACGATTCGCTCTTCTTAAAATCTAGAAATAGCTTTCCAGAAAGGATTATCCAATCTTTTGTAGATTGATCACTGCATCGTGATTGATCAAGACTTGGCCATACTCTTGCAAGACTGAACGACTGATATCACTATCGTCTGCAAACTCGCGCATACGGGCCAACAGCCAAGCTGGATATGGACTTGGATGATTTTCAATATCCACTAAAATGGTCAAATAATAGCGCTCATTCATCTTGTAGAGTTCAGAAGTTTCCATATCAAAAGTCACTGTCTTGGCAAAAGCCACCAAGTCAGCCAACTTAGCAAAAGAAAGGATGTAATAGATGTAAGGTTCTTTCTTGCTCTCAACTTCTTGTTCAGCCTGCTCTTGCTCTTCTTCCTTAGCTTCGACTTGCTCTAGAGATTGAATGGCTTCGATGTCATCCTTGGTTTTGTCCGCGATGCTTTTTTCTAAGGTTTTGATAAATTCATCGGGCGACATTTGAGCCAATTCTTCCATGTCTGGCAAATCCGATAAATCTTCAAAATCTAGATTTTGGTCAATCTTTGATTTGGTTACAAAGACATCAACCTTATCAGGTTTTGGAGTCACACGGAAGCTCAACATGCCTGTATCCAGAAAGCTATCAGGCATCTCTAACTCATCCAAGATAGCATAAAAGAACTCTTCTGTTTTTTCTTGAGGAACGAGAAAGTCTGCAATCTCCATTCCTCGATCCATCAAATCCTCTAAAGACATCGTGATTTTTAAAGTAGTATCACTAATTTGTTTCATTTTCATTGCTAGTAACCTCATACTTTCAGTCCTATCTATTATACTAGATTTTTACGATTTTATCAAAAGAATGAAGCGAGAATGTGATATAATACTAGAGACCATTTTACAATACAAGAAAGAAAGTACAATGAAAAATATAAAAGTTAATGCACTGGCTAGCTTACTAGTCAATGTTCTCAATATCGTTTTTCCGCTGATAACTAATCCCTATCTGACACGGATTCTCAGCAAATCCAACTACGGTTATTTCAATACTGCCAATACCTGGGCTAGCTTTATCATTCCTTTAGCCGCCTTCGGAATCTACAACTACGGAATTCGAGCTATCAGTAAGGTCAAGGATGATAAAAATAAAATCAACTATGTTTTCTCTAAATTATTCTATATCTCCATTATTACATCTGTTCTAACAACAAGTATCTATTTCCTATTTATTTACCTGGATAATAGTATTGAAAATTTAAAAGAACTCTACTATATACTTGGTGTCCAGGCTCTCTTCCAATTCCTTTATATCGAGTGGATGAACGAGGCTTATGAAAATTATGCTTTTATCTTATACAAAACCTTGGTTATTCGTATTGCCATGTTGGTCGCTATCTTTACCTTTGTTAAAACTGCAGATGATATCGTTCCTTATGCCATTGTCATGAGTGCGACAACTATCCTCAACTACCTGCTCAGTTTTCTTTGGATCAAGAGAGAAGTTTCCTTTGTCAAGATTGGTCTTGTCGAATTAATCAAAGCATCTAAGCCACTCTTGACCATGTTGCTTCTAGCTAATGCCAACATGCTCTACACCTTACTCGATAGAATGTTTATCACCAAAGGGCCTGATGAAAACTATATTTCTTATTATACCATTGCTTTCAGCATCGTTATGTTGATTGCCAGTGTCCTGAGTGGAGCTATCAACGTCAGTATTCCACGTCTCGGCTACTATCTCGGTAAGAAAGACTACGAATCTTATAAAAATCTTCTGAACCAAGGAGCCGCCCTCTTTTATTTCCTTATCATTCCAACCAGTATTGGGATTATGGTATTAGGGAACTACGCTGCAGTCATCTATTCTTCTGAAAAATACCTTGAAGCTGGTATTGTGACTAGTGTCTTCGCTTTTCGGACTATCATTTGGGCCATTGAGTTAATCCTTGGTAAACAAATTATCTTCATCAACGACCACGAAAATCGTTTAACAGCCTTTTACTTTATTGGTGGCGGCGCTAATATCCTACTCAACAGTCTCTTGTATTTCAATAATATTTTTGCACCAGAGTACTACATTGCTACTACTATTATTGCAGAAACTGTAGTTGTTCTACTAGAAATTTACTTTATCAAGAAACATCATCTGCTTGACTTAAAAGAAATCTTTACTACTTTAACACGCTATACTATTGTATCGCTCGGATTCATTCCGATCTATTTTGCGTTTAAATTCCTTTTCCAAATCAACTCTTATATAGTCAACCTCAATATGATACTCATGGTTCTCTCGACTGTTGCAACTTGTGGTATCTATTATCTCTTGACACTCTTTATCGCCAAAGATAAAACATTCCACTATGCACTCAATCTTGCTCTTGCTAAGATTAAAAGAAATTAAAAAATAACCTACCTATCGAAAACAAGGAATATTCCAGTAGATAGGTAGGCTATTTATTTTATCGAATTATCAAATCAAAGTAATTTGCTCATAAATTAATCAATCCAGTAATTTTTATCAGTTCCTGGATTTTGATTTTCAATAGGCGGAGGAGTCATATAGTCTTCACCAAACTCGTAAACCAGAATCTCATGGAATTTTCTAGGAACCTTCACAAGAATGTTCTCATATGGCATTTCAATTGTATCATATAACCACTCTTTCTTAATTCCACTTGGATAGTAAGAGTCATAAGTAGTACATGCAAGATCTGTAGCCTGCTCAACATCATATTGCAAAACTAACTTCTCCAATTTTTCATTCCATTTCTGTGGAGAAGTCAGTCTGAAAATTGCAGATGCAAAATAACGTGGTAAATTCTTGACACCTCCATTATCTATTTTGACTCCTTTAAAATTCAGAGACGAAAGTCTAATAAATTGTTTATAAAGTCTCATCTTTTTTCTATCACGTTCATCTGTAACAACTCCATCGTATGGAAAAATGTCAACACAAGTACCTAGAACAACCGATTTATCTAAAAGATTAGCATCTCTTCTTGTCCTCACATCATAAACTCTCATATATGTATAAGGATAGCCTTTTGTTTCTCTATATGAAATTAATCTGTAGTAGGGATGTTTTTCATTTTTTAATATCTCATAGAGTTTTTCAAATTCATCACGCGCTAAGGAAATATCTGTATCATCATCCCAAGGAATAAAACCTTTATGGCGTACAGCTCCTAGTAAGGTTCCAAAATCAATAAAATACTTGATTTCATGTTCCTCACACAATTCATGCAAATAGTTTAAAATATCTAATTCAATTTGTTTAATTTCTTCAAGAGTCAAAATTTTCTCTGACATCTATTATTCACTCCTAATCTTTTTACATTGAGTCAATGATTTCTTCATTTCAATGACATCATTGGGATACCTTAATAATTTTCCACAATTGAAAATCATGATGAGAGAACCTTAGCTCAACTGGTGGTAATTGCATGTAGTTTCCGTAGTCCGAGGTCAGAATTTCATGATAATTTTTTGGAATCATAAATTCCTTACCTTCGAATGTTCCAGTAGTAACTTGTTCTAGCCATTCGCGTCTCCACACTGGTTTGTTCATATCCTTGTAGATAAGATAATCCACTTCCTCATAATCCGACACTTTACGTGATTTAGCAAGCTCATCAATGCCTCTAATATACTTATTCGTATTTGTGAAATAGAAGATAATGACTGATATATAGCGAATTAAAGAGTTTAATAGGCTTTTAGTATTGGTAATCCCTTTAAATGTATAACAGCTTAATTGACGTTTTTTTATAAGTCTCGTCATTTTATCTTTAAAAACCGAGTCATCCTCGTAACCATCTACAGGGAAAATATCCACATAAATTCCCATATTTGAATCAATGCGAACATCTTCTTCTAGCAAGTAGGTATGGTTATCCTGCACTTTCATGAAGGGATAGACATAGTTGAGATTATTTTTATAAGACATCACTTCGTAACGTTCATCAGGGTTAGCGATAAGATAGTCTTGCAACTTTTCATAATCTTCTCGTAACATACAGATATCCATGTCATCATCCCAAGGAATAAAACCTTTATGACGAACCGCACCGATAAGACTGCCATAAGCTAGGAAATATTTGACACCAATTTTCTGACAAGTTTCATGAATGTATTCCATGATTCCTAGTTCCATCTGTTGAATCTCTCTAATATCAGTTACTTCCTGATAACGAATACCTTCATCACGTTTGCAAACAACTAATCCATAACCAATAATCAACCAAAAGATAATATTAATAAAGTTAGTTGAGTACATAATCTGACTTTCAAATAATTGACCGAACAAGATGCCAAAGAAAAGAATCATAATCAACTTTTCAGAGTTCTTTTTAGAAACAATCAAATAAGTCAAAAAGCGCTTAAATATATATCCTAGTAGAAGTAGAAAGGATACTAAACCTAAAATTCCAGAACTAACAAATATCGTTACCAAAATGTTATGGAAATTTCCACCAATAAGAGAATTTTGAATCTCAAATTTACTGAAATATTTTGTGTAATAATCTGGAACATTTCGTACACCATAACCAAAAATTGGTTTCTCACTTCCCATTTTTATAGCATTTTTCCAAATATAAGTTCTACCACTAGGTGTTGTTTCTATTAGATGAAGTTCTCCTGTTTTTTTTATAACTGAAGAATCCGTTTCTGCATAAGATTGTCCTTTATTTAAGTCTAATACAGTTGCTTTCCCCGAGGATATGTAGATAGAGGTTACATAACTCAATCCGATATTAGCAGCAGAAACAAGTAAAACAGAAACTATAAAGATTAGAAATCGCTTAGCTAACTTGCCCCTGTTAATAAAGAAACTATAAAACCCAAGCATTAACACTAAAGATAATAAAGCTCCTCTACTTTGCATGGTTGCAAAATAAACTAATTGAATCACATTATTCAGTTTAAGATAGACAGAATATTTACTTCCTTTATGAATCAAATACATAGCCAAAACAATGCTAATGTATGAAAATATCGCACTAGCATTTGGATTGACAATCCCCCACAGACGTCCATTCATAACACCATAGTAATAAGATTGTTGTCCAATTTTAAATAGGATAAGGACTCTACTTACCAATAAACCAAACGCAAAAATCGCAGAAGAAAAAGAAATAATTTGAATAGTGTAAGCAATCCAATCAAATAATTTCTTCAATTGACCTGATTCTAACATGGTAAATAATAAAATATAGGTTACCATAAAGAGGATCTCAATCACATTTCCAATCAAATGTCCAGAGCGATTGAAAATAGCTGATAAGAGATGACTTCCAGCTAAGAGTCCAAATAAGGATAGAAATTTACGATCTACTGTGATTTTTTTCCACTTAAACAATAAGGTATAGCAAATATAAAGCACTACAATCGCTGACAATCCTTTATAAAGGGGATTTGCTATCTTATAAACCAGTGAACTCATACTTAAAATCGAAATGAAAACAAAGAGATATGCAATCCATAGTTTTGATTTTTCAAAGTATTCATCCATTTTTGAAAAATTCATTTTCAACTCCTTCTCATAATATTAGTTTCTGAATCCAACAATTTTTTTATATATCCATGGAGAAAAGACAAGTGCCAGGACAGCTATCTTACGAAATCTAGTGAAATAAGCATCCTTCCAGATTTCGTATCGATGCTGAATAATCCAAGCTCTTAGTTCTACTTTCTCCTTTTGATACTGTTCAGATGAAGTAAAGATAATTTTATCGTAAACTGTGATGTACGACCAACATTCTCTATTTTTTAATTCATACTTTAAATTAGGAAATACTTGTGATACTTGAGTAATGATGTTCTTATAAACTTCTATCGTATCAAATACATACCGATTAACAGATGTTGTCGCACTTCCCTCACGATGATCATAATAATAAATTGGTTTATCAATGAATACGCTACTACATCTTGTCTTTAGTAGCAATTCTGTTAAAAATAAGGCATCTTCTGCTAGATGGTAGTCTGTATTAAATTTACCATCTGCCAGCAGGTCTCTATTAAATAGTTTTGCGACTGGAAAGAATGATGTCCTAGTGGTCATCAGTAATTCTTTCATGGTTTCTTCTGTTGACCAAAGTTCTTTTCTACCAGAATACAAGGGTAAGTCTGTCACTATTCCATTTCTGATATGGTGTAGAGGAGCAATCACAAAACCCACATTTTCTCCCTCAACTGCACTAGCTAAAGTAGCTAGGTAATCATTGGCGACGAAATCATCGCTATCAATAAAAGTTATCCATGCACCTGTCGCTAGCTGAATTCCAACATTTCTGGCATTAGAAACACCAGCATTTTCGATATGGTAAACCTTAATATTTTCGTACTGATTTGCTAAATGATCACAGATTTGTCCACTAGAATCAGAAGAACCATCATTTATTAGGATTAACTCAAAATGGGCATAAGTCTGTTGAAGAATTGATTCCACACATCGCTCCAGATAAGCTTCTACATTGTAGACTGGAACGATAACGCTAATTTTTTCACCCATCATGTTCCGTATTCTCCCTTGTACTCTCTATAACTCTTATCCATATCAGCGACAACAGCATCATGATGTGGTAGCTGCTTATCTGCTGGTGGAGGTGTCATATAATCACCAAAAGCAGTGCTAAGATAGGCATCGTAGTCAACTGGAATAGGCATCTCTGTTCCTTCAAAGGGCAGGAAAAGATTATCCTCAAAAGATGCGATTGGGTACTTGTTTCTCATGTAGCCAGGACCCGAGCATAATTCTGTTATGCCATCGCTCTCAGTCAAACCATACTTGGTCATTTCTTTTTCAGCTTTTTTCCAAATGCGATAACGGAGAGATTTTGGAGTCAACCCCAGTAAAATACGGCTTCCCCATTTCATAAGTGCACCATGCTTTTCTGGAATAGTTTGCGCACAAAAAAGAGAATAAATCAGTGCCCAACGAACCTGTTTTTTCCGCTCAGCTGGATTTTTCGGATAATAATCCAAAGGCAAGACATCCAAGGCCAGACCATGTGGCAAATCCAAATCTTGCTGGTAAGGTTTAATACAGGTCGTTTCCTTGTCACGAATAGTAATAAAAAGATTACGGTCGACAAAATCCTTGTTACTCTTTGACAAGAAATAACGCTCATCTGCATAACGAGGCCATAATTCTGCCAATTTTTCATAGTCCTTACGGGGCATAAAAAAGTCTAGGTCGTCATCCCAAGGAATGAAACCCTTGTTTCGAAGGGCACCAATAGCGCCTCCCCCACAGAGATAGCAAAGCAAATCATGTTCTTTACAAAAAGCCACAAAATATTCAGCCATCTCCAGACTACGAGCCTGAATTGCTTTTAAATCAGTCATATTGTTCATTATTCTTTCTATCGTATCGTTTCATTATACCACAAATAAGGGGTGAAAATCTATTGTAGACTGTAAAAAATCAAAGCCTGATTGCTAGATAAATAGCCTTCAAACTTTGATTCTCCTATCTTATTTTACCTCAAGCCCATCTGAGATAATTTATTCTGATATTTGTTTTGATCAACCAGTAACCCCAATCCTCCATAGACATCATAGGCATCGACCCAATCACCTAGTTCTGGAACTGTTAATCTCTCAATGCCATTTTGCGCTCCATCTAGGAAGGATAAGCCATTGGTCAGTAGGAAACTATAAGGAACATTCGTAGAGGTCATGCCAAAGACCTTACCAAGTGCTTCTGATCCAGTAAAGAGTTTAGTTGGATCCTTGAGTTGTTGCAGAACAGCTGTCAAAACTTGCTGTTGTCTCTTGGTACGACCGTAATCACCTTCATCATCATCACGGAAGCGAGCATAGTTGAGCAAGGTTGATCCGTTCATCTGCTGTTTCCCAACTTTGATGGTTTGGGTTGGAGATTCAGTCTCAGTAGCATGCAAATCATCTCCGACTGTAGCTTCTGTTAATGGACGCCCATTCAATGTTGAAAATTGTGCATCAATTGTCACACCCTCAGGGAAAAGCGTATCAATCGCTGTTGCAAAGGCCTGAAAGTCAACCAAGGCATAGTACTTAATGTCCAAGTCAAAATTATCTTTCAAGACTTGACGAACCATTTCTGCCCCTTTTTGCCCCTCTTGTTCTCCTAACTCATAGGCTACGTTTAACTTGTTATCCGTCTGTTTTCTACCGTTAATGACTTGGCTATAACCGTCTATATAAACCAAATTGTCACGCATGAAGCTGACCAGCTTAATTTTCTTATCTGAGCCGCCAACATTTAATACCATAATAGAGTCCGTCCGCGTCTCAGCACTATTTTGACCGATTCGCCCATCTGTACCCATGATCAAAATATTAACACCATCTCTGGTATCCTGACCATTAAAAACTTCAACTTGAGCTGCCCTGGCATTGGCAATTTTATCTGGATTAGCATTGGTATAACCTTTTAAGAACATAAAAATCATACCCAATGCTAGACAAGCTAAGATAGCCAGTAATCCTGCAAAAATACGCCCCCAACGTAGCTTACGCTTTTTAGTTTTTTTCTTTGGAAGAGAATTGATCTTCTGGTATCTCTCAGAACGACTACGGCTATTATAAGAAGGAATCGAAGTGTTAGCACTTGTCTTTCTATAATCCTCTGTCAATTCCTGACTTTCTGAGGGAGCGTCACCACTAGCCATATTTAACTTACCTTGCAAGTAAGCAAACTCTTTTTTCTCTCGCTCATTGAGGTAATGAATGTTCTTAAAGAGATAGTCATAACGTAACTGCTCGTGGTGGCTTAAGGGATTTTCTTTACTCATCTTCTCTCCTTTCCATGGTCTGATATTGGATAAATAGGATAGGCGCCCAGTACTTTATACTGGATTCCTATGGCTTCTAATTCTTTTTGGGCAAAGTGAACCAAGTCCTTATCAGCATAGTCCACATCTATAATGAAAAAGTATTCGCCCAACGCTGTCTTGAGTGGACGACTTTCAATTTTTGTCAGGTCAATTCCTCTCCAAGCAAAGGTCGAAAGAGCCTTATAAAGTGCACCTGGAAGGTTGTCAGGTAAGGTCAAGGCCAAACTCATTTTTTCAGTTTGTGCTTTTAAGGGAATACGAGGCTTTTCAGCTCCTAGAACCCAAAAACGTGTGAAATTGGCTTCCATTTCCTGAATATCCTCGGCAATCAGTTCCAAGCCATATTCTTCAGCAGAACTTCTAGGTGCAATTGCTGCAAAGGGCTGGTCTGGATGGTCGGAAATAAAGCGGGCCGCATAAGCTGTACTAGCTGTCACCTCAATTTGAGCATCTGGATACTGTTCATCGATGAATTTCTTTCCTTGAGCCAAGGCCTGTGGATGTGAAAAAATCTTTTCAATCTTAGTATGGCCTGGAACCACCATCAACTGCTGATGAATAGGCTGAACGATTTCTGCTACTGCTTGAATGCGAGCCTGATGAAAAAGGTAGTCCAAGGTTTCATGAACACTACCCTCAATAGAATTTTCAACTGGCACCACAGAATAGTCCACCAAGCCTTGCTCATAGGCCTTGATGACATCTGTAATATTGGCAAAGGCCTGCAATTCCTCCTGAGGAAAAGCTGTCTGCACAACGTGGTGTGAAAATGATCCCTTGGGACCTAGATAAGCAATTTTCATCTCAGTTCCTCTATAATTTCCTCTGGGCTTAACTCGGTCACATCCAAAACCCGACTGGCTACTTCCTCATACCAAGCCTGTCTTTCTTGGAAAATAGCTGCTAGTTCTTCCTTGCTATTCTTTAGAAAAAGCGGGCGCTGATTTTCCTTATCAGCTGCGATACGTTGGTAGAGGGTTTCAAAATCAGCTTTCAGATAGATATTATCAGAATTGGTCTTGAGTAAGTCACGATTTCGTTGAGAAACGACCACTCCTCCACCAGTTGACACGACTTGGTCTCTTTGTAGTAAATCAGCTAGGACTTCTGATTCTATCTGACGAAAGGCCGCTTCTCCCTTTTCCGAGAAAAATTCCGCAATAGACATGCCTAAGCGCTTCTCAATCAGGGCATCCATATCAAGGTAATTAGGGTCCAAGCCTCTTGCAATAGTCGATTTGCCAGCCCCCATAAATCCGAGTAATACCTTAGCCATGAATCAAGCTCTCCAAATCATCAAAGAAGCTAGGATAGCTGGTATTGATAGCTTCAGCACGATCAAGTTCCACTTCTCCATCTGCAACCAAGAGGGCTGCGATAGCTGTCATCATGCCGATACGGTGGTCACCAAACGTATTGACTCTAGCACCGTGAAGGGCTGATTTTCCTTTGATAATCATTCCATCTACCGTCGGAGTAATATCTGCTCCCATACTATTTAAAGCGTCTGCCACAACCTGAATGCGGTCTGTTTCCTTAACCTTGAGCTCCTCAGCATCCTTGATAACTGTTACACCTTGGGCCTGGGTCGCCAGAAGAGCGATAATTGGCAATTCATCAATTAAACGTGGAATCAAAGCGCCACCAATCTCTGTTCCTTTTAAGTTAGAAGACTCAACAGTTAAGGTAGCAGATTTAGCGACTGGATTGATTTCAGTTATTTCCAATTTTCCACCCATGGCGCGAATGACATCAATGATACCTGTACGCGTTTCGTTAATACCAACATTCTTCAGCACTAGACGAGAATTCGGAACAATCAAACCTGCGACTAGCCAAAAGGCTGCACTGGAAATATCTCCTGGAACAACCACCTTTTGTCCTGTCAATTTTTGTGGTCCTTGGACTGTGATTTTCTTACCGTCCACACTTAAATGACCACCAAATTGTTGCAGCATATCTTCAGTATGATTACGGGTACACTCTTTTTCGATAATAACAGACTCCCCCTGAGCCTGCAAGGCTGCAAACATCAAGGATGACTTCACTTGAGCAGAGGCAATCGGTAACTCATAATGAATAGGTCTTAGGTTTTTAGTCCCCTTTAAATGAAGAGGAGGCAGGTCTCGCTCAGTTTGTCCCGAAATGCTGACGCCCATTTTTTTCAGTGGAATCGTCACACGGTCCATAGGACGTTTGGAAAGACTGTCATCGCCAAACATCTCTACTTCAAAATCTGCACCAGCAAGGACACCTGAAATCAGGCGAATAGAGGTGCCAGAATTTCCCATATCAAGGGCATTTTGCGGAGCTTTTAGCCCGTCCATACCGACACCTTGAATGGTAATAACCCCATCTTTATCCTCAATCTCAACACCAAGGTCACGAAAAACTTGAATAGTTGAGAGCACGTCCTCGCCACGCAAAATATCATAAACCTTTGTCTCACCCTCAGCCAAACTTCCAAAGATAATGGAACGGTGACTGATAGACTTGTCACCTGGAACGCGGATACTGCCATGTAAGTGGCGAATGTTTGTTTTTAGTTTCATACTGGACCTCATACTTGCAATACTTTTACCTATTTTATCATAAAAAGCCAGAAATTCCTTAAAAATTCCTGACTTTAGGATTGTTATTTTCTTATTTTAGCAATTCTGAAACTGGTTCGAAAACAATTTTTTCAATGTCAGAAAGGTAAATTGCCAATTGTTGTTGCTTGGTAAAGAATTCTGATAAGAGGCTATTCCCCTGAATCTGCTTGCCAAAGCCTTCCATTTTCGATTGGAAGGAAGCATCTGGCATTTGCCCTGTCTGTGCTAGTTTTTGAATTTCCTCTTGAAAGGCAACATATTCTGTAAAGATTTTGCTTGCCTCAGCATCTGCTGCAATCGCATCTTTAGCTGCTTTAACAGCCTTATATTCTGGTAATTCGCGTAGACCGCGACTGAGTTCGTTTGCACTATCGTAAATATTTGACATGATTTTCTCCTTATTTGATAACGACTGTGTAGTCAGTGTTTTCTGTTATTAAATGCTCAGCTCTTTCCAAGTCTTGAGCATTTTTAAATGAAATTTGTAGAATCCCGTGAATATCTTCACGGTTTTCCTCGTTGATATGAATATTGACCAAGGAAGTTCCACGTAGCAATTCCAAAATCCTCAAGATAACATCTTCTTCATCGGGAACATCGACATAGAGATCATAAGAGCTATCCACTCCACCACGCTTATGGATTTCCATGGCCTGACGTTGCTCACGCGCTTGATTGAAAAAGTTCCAGATTTGCTCTTCATCTCCCTTGCTGATGGCTTGCCCAATCGCTTCCAACCGTTCCTTGAAATCCTCAATGCGGTCTAGAATAGTCTCACGATTGGACAAGAGAATGGAGGTCCACATACCTGGTTCGCTTTCCGCAATTCGGGTCATATCTCGAAAACCACCTGCCACAAAGCGCCTTGCCATCTCATGCTCTTGAGCATAGACCGCAGTCTGCTCCATGAGACTAGAAGCCAAAATATGAGGAAAATGGCTAATCTGAGAAGTCACACGATCATGCTCCTTGGCATCAATCTCGATAAAACGAGCATGAAGACCTGAAAGCAGGTCCCTCATTTCCTCAAGTGTGTCCTGACTTGTCAGGCTCGAAGGTGTAAAGATATAATAGGCATTTTCAAAAAGATTGACATCCGCAGAAGCAGCCCCTGTCTTGTGACTACCAGCCATGGGATGAGCCCCGACAAAGCGAACAGGTTTGCCAGCCAAATATTGCTCCGCCGCATCCACAATGGCTGACTTGGTCGAACCAGCATCTGAAATAATAACGCCTTCTTTCAAGTCCAAGTTGGCCAACTCCTTAATAAAGGAAATGGTTTGCTTTATTGGCAAGCTGAGAATGATGATATCTGCCAAAGGAGCAAAACTGGCAAAATCATCTGTTGCACGGTCAATCATGCCTTCTTTCAAGGCGATATCCCTCGAAGCTTGACTGCGATTATAACCTAAAATTTTATAATCTGGATGATCGCGTTTGATACCGAGTGCCATAGAGGCACCAATCAGACCAAGGCCTGCGATATAGATTGTTTTTGCCATAGGAACTCCTTAATAGTTCTTTGTATAGTCTCGATGTTTGGCTACTGCTTCTTTTAGTTCCTCAAGATTATCTGATGAGAATTTTTCGAGGATTTCTTGTGCCAGAACCGTTGCCACAACGGCTTCCATGACCACACCTGCAGCTGGAAGAGCAGTCGGATCACTTCTCTCCACAGTTGCCTTGTAGGGTTCATGGGTTTCGATATCCACACTCATAAGTGGTTTGTAGAGAGTAGGAATTGGTTTCATGACACCACGAACAACAATGGGTTGCCCATTGGTCATACCACCTTCAAAGCCACCCAGATTGTTGGTACGGCGAGTATAACCATCTTCTTTAGACCAGAGAATTTCGTCCATAACTTGGCTGCCTTTACGATAACCAGCTTCAAAGCCAAGACCAAATTCCACCCCTTTAAAGGCATTGATAGAGACAACAGCTTGGGCCAATCTTGCATCTAATTTTCTGTCCCATTGGACATAGGAACCAAGACCAACTGGAACACCTCCAACGACTGTCTCCACAACCCCACCTATGGTATCACCGTCACGTTTGATTTGGTCAATATAATCCTTGATTTCCTGTTCTCTTTCTTGGTTGACAATAGAAACTTCGGACTGGGCAGCTCGTTCCTTAATCTCAGCGACTGTTAGATTTTCAGGAACATCGATTTCCTTGCCACCAAAGACCACGACATGGTTGGCAATCTCCATATCCAGCTCAGCCAAGAGGCGTTTGGCTACTGCGCCAACTGCCACCCGCATGGTGGTTTCACGAGCAGATGAGCGCTCCAAGGAATTACGCAAATCGTCAAAACGGTACTTGATGCCCCCTACCAAGTCGGCGTGACCAGGACGAGGATGGGTGATTTTTCGTTTGCTTTTAAGGCGGTCTTCAATGTCCTCCGCAGACATGATATCCAGCCATTTTTGGTGGTCTTTATTGATGACATCCATGGTAATAGGAGCCCCTGTCGTCTTCCCATGGCGAACACCCGAAGTAAAGATAACTTGGTCGCTCTCAATCTTCATACGACCACCGCGGCCGTAGCCACCCTGACGACGTTTAAGGTCCTCATTGATATCCTCAGCTGTCAAAGGAAGTCCAGCTGGAATTCCCTCAATAATAGCCGTCAGACGGGGGCCGTGTGATTCTCCTGCAGTTAAATATCTCATACGTTCTCCTTATTTTACCAAATAGTCTTTCATCTCTTCCAAAGAAACTGGGTGGATAGTCGCTGAACCAAGCTCTGGCACCAAGACCAATTTCAAGGTATTGCCACGCGCCTTCTTATCATGAGTCAAAGCCTGATAAAGCTTGTCAACATCCCAGTTTTCATAGTCAACAGGCAAGCCAAATTTCTGACACATATCTGTAATGGACTGAGTTATGCCAGCTGGCATAAGGCCTTTTTCCTCAGCTACCTTGGAAATCTGAACCATGCCCATGGCCACAGCTTCACCATGCATGACCTTGCCATATCCGGCCGTCGCTTCAATGGCGTGACCAATGGTGTGGCCAAAATTGAGGTAAAGACGAACACCATTGTCCAACTCATCCTCAACTACCATCTTGCGCTTAACCTGACAAGAATGTTCAATCAAGGTCTCTGCATATTCCAGTATGCTCTCAACAGAACCATCCAGCTCCGTCAAGAGAGCCCAAAGTTCTGGATCCTCAATCAAGCCATACTTGATAACTTCACCCATTCCTTCAATCAACTCTCTTTTTCCGAGGGTTTCAAGAACAAGTGGGTCAATCAGAACCCCATCTGGCTGGGCAAAGGTACCCACCATATTTTTAGCAAATGGAGTATTGACGCCCGTCTTTCCACCGATTGAAGAATCCACCTGGGCAGTCAAACTAGTCGGAATCTGAACAAAGTGAATGCCCCGCATATAGGTAGAGGCTACAAAACCAGCCAAGTCCCCAACGACACCGCCACCAAGAGCCACGATTCCATCGCTACGAGTCAGACCTTGCTTGACTAAAAATTCATAGACTTTCTGGACAGTGGTTAAATTCTTTCTTTCTTCCCCTTCTAAAAAGTCAAAAACTGCTACCTGAAAACCAGCATCTTCTAGGCTGAGCTTGACCTTCTCTGCATAAAGAGAAGCTACATGGTTGTCTGTCACAATGACTACCTTTTGTGGTTGCCAGAGTTCTCGCAACCATTGACCAGCCTGAGCCAGACAACCTTTTTCAATCTGAATATCATAAGGATGATGAGGAATATCGATTCTGATTTTCATAGGAGAATCTCCTTTTCTTTATTGGTATTTTTCTGTTAAAGACTGCCAAATTTCTTCTGTCGGCATTTCCTTGCCTGTCCACAGTTGAAAAGCTTCTGCAGCTTGATAGAGCAACATTCCCAGACCATTGACGGCTGAATTACCCTGACTTCTGGCCCATTTCAAAAATGGTGTTTCAAAGGGTTGGTAAATGATATCTGCCACCAAGATGGTTTCTGGCAAATTGATGCTTTCAGGAACTGGGGATGATTGACCATCCATGCCCACACTAGTGGCATTAACCAGTAAATCCGACTCGGCAATCCTTTCTTGCAGTTCAGAAACATCTTCTAAAGCATACAAGTCCGCTTTAAAGCCTGTTTGCTCCTGTAACTTGTCTAGATAAGGTCTTGTTTTTTCCATGGAAACTGAACGAACAAAGACCGAAATCTGACTGACGCCGTCCAAAATAGCTTGCGCCAAAATGGACTTAGCCGCACCACCTGCACCCAGCAGGGTCATCTTCTTACCTGTAATTGTAAAAGAAGGCAAGCTCTTAAAAAATCCCTTGCCATCTGTATTATATCCAATTAAATTACCATTATCATTGACAACCGTATTGACCGCACCAATCAAGCGCGCTTCGTCTCTCAATTCATCCAAATAAGGAATCACTTGCTCCTTATAGGGCATGGACAGGTTGATACCAAACATCTGGTAGCGACGAATATTAGCCACTGTTTCTGCCAAGTCACTCGCTTCAATCTCCCAAGCTACATAAGCACCATTGGTAGCTGTCGCCTCAAAGGCCCTATTGTGGATAAAGGGCGAAATAGAATGCTTAATAGGATTGGCAACAACGGCAGCTAAACGTGTATAGCCATCAAGCTTCATCCAAAATCTCCCTGATTTTTTTCATGCTAGCTAGAGAAATCTGACCAGGAGCACTAGCTTCATCCAGACTGGCAAAAGACCAACTCGAACCCGTCACATCCGCAGTGATACGAGAGACCTTGCCCACCTTACCCATAGAAATGGTCACATATTCCTGTTCAGGATTGAGGGTTTTAAAGCCTCGTGTATAGTTCATCAAGTCTAGCACATCCTGCTCCGTATGAGCCATCACCGCAACCTTGACAAGTTTTGGATTTAGGCTCGTCAACTCTGACAAGATTTCCATCATATTTTCAGGTGTTTCTTGGAAATTGTGGTAACTCAAAACGAGATTTGGGAAGTCCAACATTTCCTCAAAAACATCCTTGTAGCTATAGTACTCAAAATCAATATAGTCTGGTTGATAGAGTTGCGCCACTTCCTTGATTAGATGGATATATTCTTCTGGAGAAAGGTCGATTTCTCCCCCTTCAGAGCGAGTTCGCAGGGTGAAAACCAACTCACGACCTGCAAATTTTTCAAAAATAGCTGGAGCTACCTGCAAAATCGCTTCTTTAGGCAGATAGTCGGCACGCCATTCAATAATATCAGCATCTTGATACCTTGTGGCATCCAGAGCCTGAGCCTCCTCTAAACTTCTTGGCATTACTGAAACGATTAATTTCATTTACTAACCTTCATACTAATCACCTTGAGGTAATTACTACTTTCATCTTTTTTATTATAGGCGAAATCTGCTGGAAGACCGTATTTGTTTAAAATCTGGTAACTTCTTCCTGCAAAGCCTTTATCAATCTGTTCTGTAAATTTCTGGCGAGATACATTGGCAGCATTGGTACTGGCAATAATAATACCGCCCGGATTTAAAATCTCAAGGCTCTGGGAAATCAACTTATGATAATCCTTGGCCACAGAGAACGTTTGTTTTTTGTTCCGAGCAAAGCTAGGCGGATCTAGGACAATCACATCATAGGTCAAGTCTTTTCGTTTGGCATACTTGAAATACTCAAAAACATCCATGACTATAAAACGATGCTCGTCTGTACTGATTCCATTTGCATGAAAATGCCCTTGAGACAATTCTCGTGAACGTTTGGCTAGGTCGACCGAAGTAGTCTGGCTTGCTCCTCCCATGGCCGCAGCTACTGAAAATGCTGCTGTGTAAGAAAACATATTGAGCAAGGATTTGCCCATAGCCAAACCATCAACTAGACTACCACGAACCTCGTGCTGGTCTAGGAAAATTCCTGTCATCAAGCCATCATTCATAAATACTTGATACAGAACCCCATTTTCCAGAACAGTGAAAAAGTCAGGTGCTTCTTGACCATAAACATGAGCAGATTCATAGTCTAGACCCTTAAAGCGGATTTTCTCATAGGCCCCTAAGACCTCAGGAAAAACCTGTCTAAAGGCTTCTGAGATGGTCTGACGAATCTGATAAACATAAGAGTTATACCAAGAAAAGACAGCATAGTCGCCATAAAGGTCCACTGTCAGACCGCCAAAGCCATCTCCCTCTTGGTTGAAGAGACGAAAGGCAGTTGTCAAATCATCTTGATAGTAGGCGCTTCTCTTTTCTTTCGCTTGTCTAAACAGCGTTTCAAAGAAAGCTTGATTGAAAGCCACCTTGTCCTTACTAACAAACCAGCCCAAGCCCTTGTTTTGCTGAGAAAGGTAGGCAGTACCAAGAAAGGTTCCTTCCTGACTCTGCACTTCTACTTCCTGATCCTTGAGATTGACATTCTCAAGATCACTAGCTTCTAGTAAAACTAGCCCTTTAGCGAGCTTCTTTTCAACCCTTTTGCTAACTCTTATTCTATTCATAACTACCATTATATCAAACTTTTAGACAATTCTCAAAAAAGAAACTACCCTTGCTTTTTTACTCTTCTTTTAAAAAATGGTATACTAATACTAATAAAAAATTAGGAAGTAAATGTGTGAAAAGCAATTTTAACAAAATCCAAAAAGCCATGGGTACCAGACTGGGTTTTGTCCTAACCCTTTTAATCCTATATTGGCTCAAAACCTTATTAGCCTATACCGTTGACTTTAATTTAGATATTCAAGTAGGTAAGTTGCAGGGAAATTACCTTGCCTTTATCGCCTTTTTCAACCCCCTTCCTCTAGGACTACTCCTGCTGGCTCTAGCCCTCTATGCTCGCTCAACCAAGATCTTTTATGGTCTGAGTATAGCTATTTATAGCCTTTTATTCATTTGGCTTTATTCTAATGTCTTTTACTATCGAGAATTTAGTGACTTTATCACGGCCAATACCATGAAGGTGGTCAGCAAGGTGTCTGTAGGCACTGCAGAACTAGAGTTACTGCGTCCTTGGGATTTCATCTATTTTATGGATTTCCCATTGCTAGCTTTCCTTTTCTATAAAAAATTCATCCAGCTGGATAGGAGACCTTTCAAATTCCGCTCCAGTGTTGCTATCACTGCTCTCTCAGCCCTGCTCTTTTCAGCTAACCTTTTCTTGGCTGAAATTGAGCGTCCCGATCTCCTGTCGCGAGGATTTTCGAATTATTATGTTGTTCGCGCCCTCAGTTTGCCAGCCTTTTTAGGCTATAGTGCCAACCAATCCTATAGCGCCAACAAAGAACGTGCCAAGGCCTCTGAGACCGACCTTCAACCTATAACAGATTATATTCAAGAACATTCGGCTAAGCCCAATCCAGACTATTTTGGCTTGGCCAAAGGAAAAAATGTGATTTATCTCCACTTGGAGAGTTTCCAACAGTTCCTGCTTGACTATAAACTCAACATAGATGGAACTGATCATGAAGTCACTCCCTTCCTTAATTCCCTCTACCATTCGCAATCAACCCTAGCCTTTTCGAATATCTTTAACCAAGTCAAGGCTGGTAAGACCTCAGATGCGGAAACCATGCTGGAAACCGGTTTATTTGGCCTTGACCAAGGTTCCTTCATGGTCAACTACGGAGGTACCAATACCCAGCAGGCAGCTCCTTTTATCCTATCAAAAAACGGCTATCAATCGAGTGCCGTCTTTCACGGTAATATCGGGACCTTCTGGAACCGAAATACGACCTACAAACAATGGGGTTACCAATGCTTCTTTGATGCTTCCTACTTCACCAAGCAAGACAGTAGCAATTCTTTCCAATATGGTTTAAATGATAAAATCATGATGAAAGATTCTATTCAGTATCTGGAGCATTTACAGCAACCTTTTTATGCTAAGTATATCACGGTGTCCAATCACTATCCTTATGCTAGCAATCTGACTGGCGATGAGCTTGGTTTCCCCTTAGCTAAAACCAAAGATGAAACAATCAACGGCTACTTCCAAACAGCTAACTATCTAGATAGTGCTATCAAGGCCTTCTTTGACTATCTCAAAGAAAGTGGCCTCTATGAAAAATCCATCATCGTCATCTACGGAGACCATTATGGTATTTCCAACTCCCGCAATCCTGAGCTGGCACCCTTGATTGGAAAGACTTCTGAGAACTGGTCTAATTACGACAATGCCATGTTGCAACGAGTGCCTTTTATGGTGGTCATGCCCGGCTATGAAAAAGGACAAATCATCAATACCTACGGTGGGCAAATCGATATCTTACCGACTCTCGAACACCTCCTTGGTATTGAGTCCAATTCCTTCCTTCAAGTCGGCCAAGACCTCCTATCACCAGACCATCAAGAAATCGTTGCCTTTCGGACTGCTAATTCCTTCGTCACACCCAAATATACCAGCTACGACGGACGAACCTACTATACTGAGAGCGGTCTTGAAATCAGCAATCTTGATGAACAAGCTCAGACTGAACTAGAAATCGTTCGGCAGGCAGCCAGCCAACAGCTAAAAATCAGCGACCAGATTCAAACTGGCGATTTGATCCGTTTCTACCAAGCAGATCATCTTGGAAAAGTTGATACAGAAAGTATTTCTTATCTCAATTCTTTACCAATTCTTCAAAAGATTGAGCAGGAAAAAGGTAGTCAATCAACCAGTCTCTTTAGCCAACGACAAGGTAAGACCAGTACTGACCTGTTCAAAGCTCCAAGTTACCAAGAACTCCATCCAGAGTCTGCAGAAACTGAATCAAAATCACAATAAAAATGCTCTTCCGTCTTGGAGGAGCATTTCTTTTTATAAAATAAAATTCAACGAAAACCAAAGAGGAAACTAGCCTCAGGTTAACTGTGAGGTTGTAGGTAGAGAGGTTGTATCAGCAATATATGTCTGTCAAATTTAGTGACGAAGATAGTAGAAGAAATATTAGGATATAAATCAGCTTCAGCAGGTATCTGGAAAATTTAATTTTATAGAAAAGCCTTTTGTTACAAACTCAATATACTATCAATAAATAATATTATAGAAGCAACAATAATTATAATTTCACCTATTTGCATAATCCTATTTCGAACTTTAAATATATTTTCTATCAAAAATACTTGAAAAAGACACATTATAGGAATTAACGTTTTTGAAATTGAAAAATATCCAAATAAATAAACTATAAACAACAAAAATAGAACTATGTTATATTTCTTATTCATGACATTCCCCTCTTTATTTTTTGATTACCAATCTTAATCATTTACAACTACATTATAACAAACTACGAAATCCTTGTTAACAAATATTGCCATTTTTTAAAATTTTTTGTGATTCGAATGTGATAAACTACTTTGATATTGATTTTAGATGACTTTTCGTCTATACTTAGGTGTGAACACAATGTGATACTTACAGTTCTCCTTTCGCTTTACAATTGGCTTGAACACCTTTATTGTATCGCGTTTGGAGTTTTTTTGGTATAACCTTCGACGCACACCCGCATAGCGGGTGTTTTTTTGTCTAGCACCTAACGGAGCGAGACGGACTGAAAGTCACATAATTAAAAAAGTTGGAGCTCAGTACTCCAACAATTACTATTAAAATGTTTGGCGTTTTGCTTTACGCTCTGCACGACCGCGAGCACGATTTTCGGTACGCTTGGTCTTACGGCGTTTTTCATCAACCGCCCATTGAATTTTCTTCTTATAGCCCGGTTTGACTTTTTTCTTTTTCTTTTTAACCAAACCAATCATTTCGATATCGAGCTTATCTTGTTTTTTCTCACGGTTAGCACGACGATCACGGTCATAAGTATCTTGAAATTCCCCGTCTTTGACCATCTTAGGAGTAAACTTGATTCCCAATTTCTCCAACTCACGGATATCCGAGTCATCACTTGGCTGGTAAAGGGTAATAGCTGTACCTGGTAGGCCGTTTCGTCCAGTTCGACCAACACGGTGCACAAAGAAAGATAAGTCTTGCGGAATGGCATCATTGATGACATGACTGACACCTTCAATGTCAATCCCACGCGCTGCCAAGTCTGTTGCGACAATGTACTCAAAATCCAGATTTTTCACCTGATTCATGATTCGCTTACGTTCACGAGGAGCAATATCTCCATGAATCTTCGCTACCTTCAATCCTTGAGCAGTCAGATATGCATGCAATTCATCAGCACGCGTTTTGGTGTTAACAAAAATCATTGCCAAATACGGTTGCATCAACTGAGTTAACTGGTAAATTTGAGCATTCTTGTCACGTCCCTTAGTAGAAATCAACCAATTATCAATGGTATCAGAAATGACCGTTTTGGTCTTGATTTTCTCCATGACAGGATTTGACAAGTATTTTTTCAAGAATGGTTGCAACTTTTGTGGAATAGTCGCTGAGAAAACCATGAATTGCAGGTCTTTTGGAAGGCTGCCAGCAATCTTATCAACAGTTTCCAAGAATCCCATATCCAAGGTCATGTCTGCCTCATCGACCACAAAGGTCTTGGCCTTGTGAATAGCCAAATCACCGGATTTAACCAAGTCGTAGATACGGCCTGGTGTTCCAATAACAATATGAGGCTGATTGCTTGCCAATTTCTCAATCTGGCGAGCCTTATCCGTACCACCCACATAATTAACCACACGAACTTCGACATCTGAGTGAGCTGCAATCTGACGCGCTGCTTGGTAAATTTGAGTAGCCAACTCACGACTCGGTGCAGTAATCACTGCTTGTACACTATCGCTAGCTTCATCTAATTGCTGGAAAATCGGCAATAGGAAAGTGTGAGTCTTACCCGAACCTGTTTTTGATTCACCGACTAGGTCACGACCTACCAAAACAATAGGAATCAACTTGTCTTGCACCTCTGTTGGAGTTGTAAATTTCAACTCCTCCAAGGCTTCTCTAATATAGTTTTTAAATTGAAATTTCGTAAATGACATAATATCCTCGATTCTATCTATCTTACCAATTATACCATATTTTATTCCATTTCAGTAGCCTCACTTATTTATACTCAATGAAAATCAAAGAGCAAACTAGGAAGCTAGCCGCAGGCTGTACTTGAGTACGGCAAGGGGAAGATGACGTGGTTTGAATTTGATTTTCGAAGAGTATTAGGCTATTTCCAGTAGCTTTTCTAATCAGAAAAAGGCTGGAATTTCATGATTCCAACCTCTTTTCAGTCGTTATTTCCAGTTTAAAATAGCATTCAAACCATAGTGATCACTCACTTGTGGACTCTTGTTACCATCAAATACGACATGTAAATGTTCTACGGCTAACTCTTGGGTAGTAAAAATATAATCGATTCGTAGAGGTTCTGTGTTCCCCTTCCAGCCATCAATTTCTGGTGGAACAGTATAGCTACCACTTTTCTCTTGAGCAACTTCAAATGCGTCTTGTAAGCCTAATGGACTTGCTAAAATAGCTTGGTATCCTTCCTGACCTGCTGGATTGTTGAAATCTCCAGCAAGCAAAAGTGGCTTGTTCAATTCTTTCAAGACAGACTCAAATCGTGCCCATTCTCCTTGGAAACCTTTATCCCACCAAGAAAGGTGGACACTTGCAACTGCAAGCTCTTTACCATCAACCACAGTTTCAGCCAAGGCAACACGTCGAGTATGATAGTCTGTTGGATCATCCACATCTGAAACCAAAATTTCTCTGGCTTCAATAGGTGTTTTAGACAAGATAGCCACACCTTCGTGGTAGCGATCATAACCGATATGGTTATAGGCCCAAGTCCAGTAGTAATTTTTCCCTTGCTCAGATAACTTTTCAACCAAGAGTCTAACATAGTGATCTTGGTGAATAGGCTCAGCTGCTGGCAAAGCTTGATAAAGGTCATTGACCTCCACCTCTGAAGAGGTGATCTCCTGATTGATTTCTTGGAAACAAATCAAATCATAGTCCTTTTCAAGAATATCCTCAAGCAAAATCTGGAATTTTTCCTCTGCTTCTTTCTCCATCCAACTATGAGTATTGAGTGTTAAAAATTTCATTCTTTTCTCCCAAAATAAGAGGTTGGAATACAGCTTCCAACCTCAAGTATATTACAATTCTACTTTAGCAACTGCTGTTTTAGCTGCAAGAGAACCTGTTTTTTCTAATTTAACTGATTTAATTGCATCACCATTTGTGAAGACAACTACTGTTGAAGTTTCACGTCCTGCTACACGGATAGCATCCAAGTCAGCTGTGACAAGGAGATCTCCTGCTGCAACTTTTTGTCCTTCAGCAACATGAACTGTAAATGGTTTACCTTCAAGACTTACTGTGTCCAAACCAATGTGAACCAATACTTCAAGACCTGCTTCAGTCACAAGACCAAGAGCATGTTTTGTAGGGAAGATGCTTGATACAGTACCTGAAACTGGAGATACAATGTTTCCATTTGCAGGTTCTACTGCAAATCCATCACCCATCATTTTTTGAGCAAATACTGGATCTTTTACTTGTTCCAAAGCAACAACTTGACCATCAGCTACTGAGTATACTTCCTCAGTAAGACCTTTATAGTGAACAGTGTTTTGTTGCGCTTCTGTCATTTGACTTGGAAGAGTTTCAGGAATGATTTCACCTGAATCAAGGATATCTTGGATATCAGATTTCAATACGTCAGCTTTTGGACCGTAGATAGCTTGAACCCCTTGTCCTTTCATGACAAGACCCATAGCTCCTTCTGCTTTCCATTGCTCTGCATTTCCTACTTTATCTGCATCTTTAACAGTTACACGAAGACGAGTCATACATGCGTCAACATCAACGATGTTTGCACGTCCACCAAGAAGGTTAATAATGTTTACAGCTTGAGAACCTGCTGCAACTTTCACTTCACTGCTAGATTCTTCTGAACCTTCAGCAGTTTCGTAGTTTCCGTTACGTCCTGGAGTTGCGTAGTTGAATTTTTGAATCATGAAGTTTGCGATAAAGTACATGATTACGGCAAAGAGAACAGTTACCCAGATAAAGTTAACAATATCCATACCGATACCAGCGCTAATCGCAATAGGTGTACGAGTCAAGAACTCGATTGAACCGAATGAGTGCATACGTAGGTTTACTACGTCAGCCATAGCGAAGGCAGCACCTTGAACAAGTGAGTAAACAAGATACATAGGTGTTGCTACAAACATGAACATGTATTCGATTGGTTCAGTAACCCCTGTCAAGAATGTTGCAAGAGCTGTCGCAATCATCATACCTTTATATTGATGTTTCTTGTCAGCATCAACATTACGGTAGATAGCCACGATCACACCCATCAAGATACCGAATGAACCGATCATTTGTCCAACTTTGAAACGAGCTGGATGAACAGTATCTAACAATTGTTGGTAGTGACTTGCATCTGTACCTTTAAGGTTAACAAGGTCTGTTACCCATGCAAGCCAAAGTGGATCTTGACCAAATACTTGGCTACCTTTTGCTGCACCAGTTAAGACCTCATAAGTACCACCAAGAGCTGTGTAGTTCATTGGGATAGTCAACATGTGGTGAAGACCAAATGGCAAGAGCAAACGTTCCAATGTACCATACAAGAATGGTGCAAGGATTGGAGCAGTTTCTTGTGAGTTAGCAATCCAGATACCAAAGCTATTGATACCAGTTTGCACAAGTGGCCAGAAAGCTGAAAGTACAATTGCAGCAATTATTGAACGAAGAATAACTACAAACGGTACAAAACGTTTTCCGTTAAAGAATGAAAGTGCATCAGGAAGCTTACGGAAGTTATAGTATTTATTGTAAGCAGTTGCTCCAATAAAACCAGAAATAATCCCTACGAAGACACCCATGTTCAATGCTGGGGCTTCCATAACACTAATGAAGTAATCAGCAACTTTGATTTGCCCACCCAATAGTGTTGAAACCATAGCATCTGGATTTTTCAACATATCGCCTGATACACCAAAGATTGTACCAGTGATACGGTTAATCAAGATGAAGGCAAGACCAGCGGCGAAAGCACCACCAGCACGTTCTTTAGCCCAGCTTCCTCCAATAGCGAGGGCGAACAAGATATGAAGGTTAACGATAACTCCCCAACCGATTTGCTCTAGTACACCACCAGTAATAACGAGTGGTGCAAAGGTTGGGTTAATCATCACGATAGACTTACCGATTGAAATCATCAAACCAGCAGCCGGCATAACCGCGATAACCACCATCAAAGCCTTACCGAATTTTTGCCAAAATTCGAAAGACAAGACATTTTTGAATGTATCTTTCATCATTCAAATCTCCTTTATTTTTATTTAGGCAAACGTTTTACGAAAACGTTTGCACCTTTTATGATTTAATTATACCACTTTAATTTTTTTTGTAAAGGCTTTTATTCAAAAAATACTCTTTTTTCAAAAAAATTTCTAGTGCCAAATTTCAAGTTCAAGTTAGCAATCAAGAAGTCTTCTCTGGGAGACTTCTTTATACTCTTCGAAAATCTCTTCAAACCACGTCAGCCCTATCTGCAACCTCAAAACAGTGTTTTGAGCAACCTGCGGCTATTTTCCTAGTTTGCTCTTTGATTTCCATTGAGTATTAGAAGTCCCTTTTCTAAAATTTTTGTAGCAAAAAAGGAGATTTTACAACCTCCTCATAAAAGTAATTATTTTACCTAAATCTTCAAGAATCGGCGCATTGAAATTCCTGATCCCAGTGAACCAATGAAAATCCCAATCACAAATAATAGAGCAATCATCAGAGGAGTAAATACCTCTGGCGCGATCATAGACAGATTTTGTCCGACCAACGATTTGTTGACAGTTTGGTAAACCATTCGATAAACAATAAAGACCAACACTGATGGCGCAGTTGCTCCAAGCAAACCAATGAAGGCACCTTCAAGTAAGAAAGGTCCACGGATATAACTGTTCTTAGCACCAACCAAGCGCATGATTTGAATTTCGCGACTGCGAGAAATAATGGTAATACGAATGGTATTTGAAATCAAGAAAACTGCAATGAAAATCAAAAGTCCTGCAATAACTAATCCCCAAACACGGATAAATGATGCTAGTTGGAATAGGCGTTCTGTATTGGCACCACCATCCTGAACCTCAGACACACCTTCAATTTTTTTAGCATCTTCAGCCACAGTTTTTACATCACTTGGCGTATTTGTATCAACGATATAGGCATCATAGAGGGGGTTGGCATCTCCTTCGAAAATTTTCCAGTTATCACCCATTGTCTCGGTTAACTTTTCATATTGTTCTTCTTTACTTGAAAAAGTAACACTCTTAACAGTAGACATCCCCTTCAAAGCATTGTATACCTTGTGGTAGTCATTATTTGTAACAGTTTGACCTTCTTTTTCAATAGTCTCGCTATTATCAGCTACATCCTTGCGAATATAAACTATCACTCGAACATTATTTTCAATATCTGTAGCTAGTTTCGCTGTATTGAAAATAACAGAAGCAAATATGGCAACCAAGGTCAAAGTAATCATGACTGAGCTGACAGCAGCCACTGTCATCCAACCATTTCGTTTCAAACTTTTTAGTGATTCAAATAAATGGCGAAAAAATCTACTAATCATCGTATCCATACTCTCCTTTTGATTCGTCACGAACGACACGGCCATTTTCAATGGCAATGACACGGTGGCGCAAGGTATTTACAATCTGGCTATTATGAGTCGCCATCAAAATAGTTGTCCCTTGTAGGTTAATCCGTTCCAAGAGATTCATAATTTCCCATGAATTATCCGGATCCAGGTTTCCTGTTGGTTCATCGGCTATCAATACTTTGGGATTATTTACAATGGCACGTGCAATCGCAATCCGCTGTTGCTCTCCACCTGAGAGCTCATTTGGGAAAGAACGAACCTTGTGCTTCAATCCAACTAAGTCTAAAACTTCCATCACACGTTTTTTGATATTACGGCGATTTTCACCGATTACTTCCATAGCGTAAGCAATATTTTCATAGACAGTTTTCTTTGGCAACAGTTTATAATCCTGGAAGACAACCCCAACACTACGACGTAGAAGCGGGACGTCTTTCTTTTTGATCTTAACCAGATTAAAACCAGCAACTGATAGGCTTCCTTTATCGATTTTTACTTCACGATACAGAGAACGAATAAAAGTTGACTTCCCTGCTCCTGAAGGTCCTACGATGTAAGCAAATTCCCCTGGTTGAACACTGACCGAAACACCGCGTAGGGCAGTCGTTCCGTTGTCGTATTTTTTGACGACATCTCTCATTTCAATGATTGACATGTGACTTCCTTTCTATATTAGCTAATTCGCCACTTGAGATAGGCATCGATAAAACCATCTAGGTCCCCATCCATAACCTTATCTACCTGAGCAACCTCAAAGCTAGTTCGGTGATCTTTTACCATAGTATAAGGCGTGAAGACATAAGAACGGATTTGGCTTCCCCATGTGATTTCTTTTTTCTCACCCTTTAGGGAATCTACCTCCGCAGCTTTCTTCTCTTGCTCCATTTGATAGAGCTTAGCCTGCAACATCTTCATAGCTCGATCTCTATTTCCATACTGGGTACGATCCACTGTTGACTGGACAACAATTCCAGTTGGAATGTGGGTCAGACGCACACCTGTTGAAACCTTGTTGACGTTTTGTCCACCGGCACCACCTGAACGGAAGGTATCCATCTTGATATCATCTTCACGGATTTCCACTTCAATAGTATCATCCAATTCTGGCATCACTTCTACAGATGTGAAAGAGGTATGGCGACGTTTAGCAGAGTCAAACGGCGAAATTCGCACCAAACGGTGAACTCCCATTTCTGACTTGAGAAGACCATAGGCATTAGGCCCTTCAAATGATAAGGTCACCGACTTAATACCAGCCTCATCACCTGCTTGATAATCCAATACTTCTACTTTAAAACCTTTAGCATTGCCATAGCGAGTATACATACGCAGCAACATATCACCCCAGTCCTGAGCCTCTGTACCACCAGAACCTGGATGGATTTCCAAGATGGCATTGTTGTGGTCATAAGGTTCTGACAAGAGTAGAGTCATCTCATAGCTGGTCATCATCTTATCAAGTTCGGCTAACTGCGCTACCAGTTCTTCTTGAACCGACTCGTCTTCTGCCAAAAAGTCCAATAAAATTTCAACTTCATCCTGCAACTCTTCCATCTTATGGAAGGTATTATAGGTGTTTTTTAATTCATTTAATTCTTGCGACGTTTTTTGGGCCGCGATATTATCGTTCCAAAAATCAGGTTCTGTCATCTTGTTTTCCAAGATGGCAATCTCTTCCTCTAGACCTTCTAGGTCAAAGAGACCCCCTGAAAGAAGCTAATTTTTCACGATTTGCGTCAATTTTCTGACGGATTACTGAAATGTCCATAAATACTCCTTTTTTACATCATTTCATTATAGCATATTTTATCATTTCTTTCCATCTTTTGCTCTACTCCTCTTTTCATGAAAAAAGAAGCCTTTCGGCTTCCCTTCTTACAAGACTTTTGCTGAAGTACGAGTAATCTCTTCTACTTGAATATTCTCTGATTCAAATTTTTCTTTCAAGGCTGGTAAATCAATTGATCCATCGATTTGAACTTCGATGATCACCTTACCATCTTTACGCGGAATATTTACTGTATGAGAGATATTCAAATTTTCTTCTGCAATCAAAGAAACAATCTTTCCGAGGACACCAACTTCATCTTCTGTAACAAAGCGCACACGAATTCCTTCTTCACCGTAACCAGCAATTTCAAGAAAGGCTTGGAAAACGTCACGATCTGTAATAACCCCATAGACTTGATGGTTATCTACGACAGGAAGAATACCAATCTTGTTTTTCAACATCAGATAAGTTGCATCTTCTAGACTAGCATAGCCTGAGACAGTGACAACATCACGAATCATGACATCTTTTACTTTTGTCTTATTTAGAAGATAATTCATCTCATAGATAGAAAGACTTGTTGCCTTGGATGGACTAGCTTGGGCAATGGTTCCCTCAGTCACCAAACCAACCAATTGATCATTTTCGATAACAGGCAAGCGGTGCAATCCTTGCTCTCTCATTAAATCTGCTGCATGAGATACTGTTGTATCTGGACTAATATAAACTACCTTGCGGGTCATAAAATCTTTAACTGCCATGAGACTTCTCCTTTTCTATGCTTATCCCTATTATACAATCTTTTTGCAAATCTATCAAACGCTTACATTTCTTTTTCAAAATTCAGAAAAGTATGAATAAGCTAGCAAAAAGAGCTCTAAAATCGAGCTCTGTGAATGAAGGGTAGATACGCTTCATTCGATTTTATTTCAATTATCAGAAGCTAACCTTCCAGTGCAGATGAGAATTGCTTCGCAATCTCTATTCACCGACTAAAAAGGTCCCCCGGACTATAATGATGATTACTTCGTAATCCTCATCCACCGACTAAAACAATCCACTGGATTCGGATGATTGCTTCGCAATCTCTATCCACCGACTAAAACAATCCACTGGATTCGGATGATTGCTTCGCAATCTCTATCCACCGATTAAAAAGGTCCCCCGGACCTTTTTAACCACCTAGATATGCTTTTCTGACTTCTTCTGATGAGGCGAGTTCTTTTCCTGTTCCTGATAGGACGATTTTTCCTGTTTCCAGTACATAACCTCGGTCAGAGATTGCGAGTGCTTTATTGGCATTTTGTTCAATCAAGAGGACGGTTGTTCCTTGTTTCTGGATGTCTTGAATGATATCAAAAATCTCTTGGATAAAGATTGGGGCAAGTCCCATTGATGGTTCATCTAAAAGAAGAAGTTTTGGTGTTGACATAAGAGCGCGTCCCATGGCAAGCATTTGTTGTTCTCCTCCTGAAAGAGTGGCTGCGTCCTGGTTCTTGCGTTCTTCAAGACGTGGGAAGCGTGAAAAGACCTTCTTCAAGTTAGCTTGATTTTCTTCACGATTTTTCTTTAAGAAAGCTCCCATTTCAAGATTTTCCATAACAGTCAAGCCAGGAAAGACGTGGCGTCCTTCTGGAACTTGCGAAAGACCACCTGCCACGATTTTCTGAGCCGGCATTTTTTGGATTTCTTGACCTAAAAACTCAATCTTTCCTGAACTCGGTCTAACCAAACCAGACAAGGTACGGAGAATGGTTGTCTTACCTGCACCATTGGCACCGATAAGGGAAACAACTTCTCCTTCATTCACTTCAAAGCTTACATCACGGACTGCTTGGATCATACCGTAATGTACAGAAAGATTATCAACTTTTAACATAGACATTAGGCTTCACCTCCTAAATAAGCTTCGATAACGCGTTTATTGGTCTTAATTTCGTCTGGAGTTCCCTGAGCAATCAAACGACCATATTCAAGTACGTAGATACGTTCTGTTACTTCCATGACCAGATTCATATCGTGTTCAATCAGCATGATCGTAATCTTAAATTCATCTTTGATACGACGAATTAACTCAGTCAATTCAGCTGTTTCCTGTGGGTTCATACCTGCTGCTGGTTCATCTAAGAAGAGAATTTTAGGTTCCGTAGCGAGGGCACGAACAATTTCCAAACGACGTTGTTGTCCGTAGGCAAGATTTTTAGCAAGCGTTTCTGCATCACCATCTAAATCAAAGATTTTAAGCAATTCCAAAGCCTTAGCCTTTAATTCTTTTTCACTCTTGTAAAAAGCTGGTAGGCGTAAGAAACTAGCAAAAACATGTTGTTTGTGATGGTTGCCAAAGGCAATCAAAACATTGTCCAAAACGGTTAAATCTTTAAAAAGACGGATATTTTGAAAAGTACGTCCAAGTCCCAAAGAAGCAATCTTATAAGGTGACTTCCCATTTAAAAGGTGACCATCTAGGGTCACTGTTCCCTCGCTTGGTTCATAAACACCCGTCAAGAGGTTGAAAAGAGTGGTTTTCCCAGCTCCGTTTGGACCGATTAGTCCAACCAGTTCCCCTTCGTTCAATTCAAGAGTCACATCTCCAACAGCTGTTAGACCGCCAAAATGTTTGGTTAACTGTTTTACTTCAAGTAATGCCATTAGTTTTGTTCCTCCTTCTTAGATTTTTTAAAGAAACGTGATAGACTCAATTCCCATGTTCCAAGGAGTCCACCTGGTCTGAAAATCATTACCAATACCAAGGCCAAAGCGTAAATAATCATACGCACACTAGCAACATCTTGGAGAAGCATATTCAAAATTCCCAAAACAATAGCTGAAACGATGGCACCTGTAATGGAACCAAGTCCACCAAAGACAACAATAATCAAAACGTTGATTGAGTTGATGAAGGTGTAATCTTTCGGTACAACTGAACCGATAAATCCTGCCTGAAGTGACCCTGCAATACTTGCAGTAATAGCACCAAAGACAAAAGCGATAATTTTAATTTTAGTCGTATTAACCCCAACTGACTCAGCAGCAATTTCATCCTCACGAACGGAGAGGGTTGAACGACCAATTGGACTACGCAAGAAGTTCAATGTTGCAATGGTTGTGATCACGACAAAGAAGTAAACCATTTGCCAAGTTGTAAAGTTAGGAATTCCCAAGATACCTGCTGCACCATTTGTAAGGCTTCCACCATTGATGATAAAGATACGGATAATTTCAGAAACACCAAGAGTCGCTACCGCAAGATAGTCCCCCTTCAAGCGTAAGGTTGGAATTCCGACAAGCAAGGCAACTGCCCCTGAAAGTAAAGCCCCTACAATCATAGCTCCAAAGAAGGCACCGTAGGTTGGTGATTTAGATCCAATAATAGCAGCGGCATAGGCACCAATCGCCATGAAACCAGCATGACCAAGTGAAAATTGTCCTGAAAAACCAACGATTAAGTTAAGGCCAACAGCCAAAATAATATTAATTCCAATTTGTTGTAAAATCTGTACATAGAATAGATTGAGTACTCCGATTGAAACCAGTACACTAATCAAGCCATAGCCAGCTAACAAAAGGAGTAACCATAGAATATTAACTTTTAAATTTTCTTTCATCGTTTACACCTTCTCTTTCACATTTTTACCAAGGATACCAGCTGGGCGAACAATCAAGATCAACAACAAGATTCCATAAACAATGGCATCACGGAAGTCTGACATTCCAAAGGCTGTCGCAAAGGTTTCCAATAGACCAATCACAAAACCACCCAGAGCCGCACCAGGAATGATTCCGATACCACCAAGTACTGCGGCAACGAAAGACTTAAGACCTGGAGTAACCCCCATCAAAGGCTCAAGAGAGTTATAATAGAGGGCAATCAGAACACCAGCCGCACCCGCAAGAGCTGAACCCAAAGCGAAGGTAAAGCTGATAGTACGGTTTACATTGATCCCCATCAATTGAGCTGCATCGCTATCTACGGATACCGCACGCATGGCTTTCCCCATCTTAGTCTTTTGGACAATGACTTGTAACAAAATCATCAAAATCAAGGAAATGGCCAAAATCATTAACTGCACGTTTGTTAGGCTAACCGGTCCCAAATCATAGCGAACTGTTTGAATCGCTTGAGGGAAGGCACGGGTATTGGCACCAACCAGATAGACCATGCCATACTCCAATAGGAAGGAAACCCCAATAGCTGTAATCAAAACAGCAATACGAGTAGAGTGACGTAAAGGTCGGTAAGCAAGGAACTCAATCACGACACCAAGAATGGCCGTCGCTAGCATAGCTACAATAAGCGCTACAAAGAAATTCATTTGGAAAGAATTAATCAAGAAATAACCGATAAAGGCTCCCATCATATAAATATCACCGTGGGCGAAGTTGATGAGCTTGATAATTCCGTAAACCATGGTATATCCTAGGGCTAATAGCGCATAAACACTACCTAGAATCAAACCATTTACTAGTTGTTGGAGCATAAGATTCACTCTTTCTATTTATAATTCCGAGGGTTTCCCCTCACTTTTTGATAGGTTCTTAAACATCGAAACAGGGAGTGAGTCCGAGTCTCATTCCCTATTTCAACATTTTCTATTATGGTTTTACAACTTCTGCTGCTTCAACCTTACCATTGTTCATGGTCATCATGTAAGCAGTTTTGACTGTGTTGTGGTCTGCATCGAAGCTTGTTTGACCAGTTACACCTTCAAAGTCTTTTGTTTTAGCAAGGTTATCCTTGATTTCACCTGAGTTTTTAGCACCTTTTGCTGCATTTGCTACAAGGTGAACTGAGTCATAAGCCAAGGCTGCAAATGTTGAAGGCTCTTCATTGTACTTAGCACGGTAAGCATCAAGGAAAGCTTTTGCTTTAGCTGAAACTTCTACAGTAGTTGAGAAGCCTGAGATAAAGTAGATGTTTGATGCTTTTTCAGCAGTTGCTTGTTGTACAAACTCTTCACCGTTGAATCCATCACCACCAACGATTGGTTTGTCAATTCCCATACCACGCGCTTGGTTTACAATTTTACCAGCTTCAGTGTAGTAACCTGGGACGATGATAGCATCAAAGTCTTTCCCTTTCATTTTTGTAAGGGCTGCTTGGAAGTCTGTGTCACCTGCTACGAAAGTTTCATCTGCAACGATTTCACCTTTATAAGCTTCACGGAAGGCTTTGGCAATACCTTTAGCATAGTCACTGGCATTGTCAGTGTAAAGAACAACTTTCTTAGCTTGCAATTTTTCAGAAACATAGTTTGAGATAATTTTTCCTTGGAAGCTATCTTGGAAAGTTCCGATAAAGAGGTAATCTTGACCTTTAGTCAATCCATCTTGAGTCGCACTTGGTGAAATCAATGGAACACCTGCTTTTGTAGCGTTCGCTACCGCAGCTGCAGTTGCACCAGATGTCGCAGGTCCTACGATTGCTGATACTTTAGATTGGGTTACAAGGTTAGTTGTTACTGAAGCAGCCTCTGCTGTTTCAGACTTGTTATCTTTATCAACTACTTCGATTTGTTTTCCATCGATACCACCTGCTGCATTGATTTCATCAACGGCAAGTTGGGCACCTTTTTGTTCAGATGTACCGTAGGCTGCTACAGCACCAGTTTCCTCGAAGTTAAATCCGATTTTGATTGTCTTTTCCTCTACTGAGTTACCAGCAGCGTTTGACGCTCCAGACTTCACTTCTCCACAGGCTGCAAGAAGTGCTACACTTGCAAGCGCCACAAACGATAGGGCAAATTTTTTCTTCATCTTTTTTTGTCTCCTTATTTCTTAAATAAATAGCATGTTAAGAATATACCGAATTATCAGAAAATTGTCAACACTTTTCTTGAACTTTTTCGATGATAACGTTTTCCTCTCGATGAAGATTGCCCACAAAGGGTGTTTCCAGCTCTTGGATATGACAAACTCTGACTTTTTTGATAAACTTTTCCTTGCTCAAGCGCCCGACCAATTGCTCCACTTCTTGAGTTGGAACATAAAGCTGTAAGTAACGATGTTTCTTGGAATGATAGGTAATATCTCCATAATCCTGCAGTTTTTTGGCATCACGATTATAGTAAAGATAGATAATCAAGCCAGATCGATTGACTTTTTCAAACATGATAAATCCTCTTTCTAAGAAATCTCTCCCTATTATACCAAAAAAAGCAAACCCAGTCGAGTTTGCCTCCTTTGATTATTAGTTCAATGAATTGTTGGCCATGATTTCATCAATAAAGCCATATTCAAGTGTTTCTTGAGCACTCATCCAGTTATCGCGTTCTGCATCTGCATGGACTTTTTCGATTGACTGACCTGAATTTTCAGCCAAGATTTTTTCCAAGGTATTACGAGTTTTAAGTAAGTGTTCTGCAGCGATCGCCATATCAGTTTGTTGGGTACCACCACCTGTACCACCCATCGGTTGGTGGATCATGTATTCAGCATTTGGAAGCATGAAACGTTTGCCTTTTGCTCCACTTGATGCGATGACCGTCCCCATAGATGCAGCCATTCCCATAACAATGGTTTGGACATCTGCCTTAATAAAGTTCATGGTATCAACGATTGCCAAACCAGCTGAAACGGAACCACCAGGTGTATTGACATAAAGGTAAATATCTTTTGTACTATCTTGGGCATCCAAGAAAAGCAATTGGGCAATAACAGAGTTGGCCATGTTGTCTTCAACTGGACCAGTCAGCATAATGATGCGGTCTTTGAGAAGACGTGAGTAAATATCGTAGGAACGTTCTCCACGGCTTGTTTGTTCAATAACTACAGGAATCATTCATTTCTCCTTTTGAGTTTTAATTTTGTTGGTCAAATGACTGAAGATAAGACTATTATAATATCTAGGTCAAAAAAGGTCAAATTTTTGCTCTGTTTTCATTAGACAGAAACAAAAATTCAACCTCCTTTCGTGACTGGAACTTCTTTTCCAAGTCAATCTCTTTTTAATTTTATTTTGTACCGAACAAGCGGTCCCCAGCATCTCCAAGACCTGGAACGATATAACCGTGTTCGTTCAAACGTTCATCCAAGGCTGCTGTAAAGATTTCTACATCTGGATGAGCTTCTTGAAGGGCTTTAACACCTTCTGGAGCAGATACAAGGCAGACAAATTTGATATTTGATGCGCCACGTTTTTTAAGAGAATCAACAGCCAAGATTGCTGAGCCACCTGTTGCCAACATTGGGTCTACAACAAAAATTTGACGTTGATCAATATCTTCAGGCAATTTCACCAAGTACTCAACTGGTTGAAGCGTTTCTTCATCACGGTACATACCGATGTGACCAACCTTAGCAGCTGGAACCAAGCTCAAGAGCCCATCGACCATCCCGATACCTGCACGCAAGATTGGAACGATGGCCAATTTCTTACCTGCCAATTGTTTTTGAACTGTTTTTGTAATTGGTGTTTCGATTTCCACATCTTCTAGTGGAAGATCACGAAGTACTTCATACCCCATCAACATTGCAATCTCATCTACTAGCTCACGAAAAGCTTTTGTAGAAGTATCTGTACGACGCAAGATTGACAATTTGTGTTGAATCAGTGGATGATTAATAACTTCAATTTTTCCCATTTTTGGAATTCCTTCTTTCAATTTATTCTTCTTATTATACCAAAAAATGGTTTAAAAATCTTTCTAAGCCATTTATTTTTGATAATTTTTACATTAAATTTGCTTCTTTAAGAGCTACCTGTACGGTCTCAAGTGGTAGATGGGTCAATTCTGTCCCTTTTTCTTGATAAAGGTATTGGGCATAGTCATCCATTCGATACTGGTTGATATAAACCACGCGCTTGCAACCGACCTGAAGCAATTGTTTGGTACAGTTGAGACAAGGAAAATGCGTCACATAGGCTGTAAAGCCTTTAGGAACACCACGTTCTGCACCTTGGAGAATGGCATTAACCTCAGCGTGAAGAGTTCGAACACAGTGGCCTTCAATAACCAGACATTCGTGATCAATACAATGCTCAGTCCCTGACACCGAACCATTATAACCTGTGGAAATTACCTTATTATCCTTTACTAGAATCGCACCCACTTTAGCGCGTTTACAAGTGGAACGATTAGCAATTAGTAGGGCTTGGGCTGCAAAATACTCATCCCATGCTAGTCTTTTTTCAGTCATATCTCTTCTCCTTTTTCTCTATTTTTTAAAAAATGGTAACCGTAAATCCGCTATCTTTTCAGCAGGTACCTTCATGCCATCCTTGATCCACTTTAGAAGGACAGAGACGATGGCCGAGCTCCAGAAGGAATGAAGATAAGAGCTGACACCTTTTGATTTTCCATGGTATTTTTCCAGAAACTCCTGCATGGCTTGGACAAAGATTTTTTCCAGATGGTAATCTAAGGCCAGTTGAATCACTCTGGCTTCCTTTCTGGCCTCCCGGAAAAGGTGAACCCAGACCAGATAAAGGTCTGTCTTTAAATCATAATGATGCAACTGTTCCATAATATTGTGGACAGTTCGTTTAAAGACGCTTTCTAAAATCTCCTCTTTGGAATCATAATTGCGATAAAAGGCCGCACGAGAAACGCCTGCACGTTTGACCAATTCAGAAATACTAATCTTGGTCAAGTCCTTTTTTTCCAAGAGTTGCAAGAGGGCTGTTTCGATGGCTTCTCTAGTTAATAAATTGGATTCTTGGTTTGATTTTCTGAGATTTTCAAGAGACTTTTCAGAGATTCTACGTTCAGACATAACATTTTCTTTCTACTTGTCACAACAGACGGATGAGGCTTTTGTTTCAAGGGCTTTCATGATATAATTGTAAAAAAAGACAGAACCTTTGTCAATGTATAACTGACAAAGATGGAGAATTTCTATGACTTGGAAGATTATTGCTGACTCTGGTTGTGATTATCGTCAGCTAGCAACACCAGCTATTGACACGACCTTTGTAAGTGTTCCCTTAACCATTCAAGTAGCTGATCAGGTCTTTGTTGATGATGCCAGTCTTGACATTGATCAAATGATGGAAACCATGTATGCAACTGCAGAAGCTTCAAAATCAGCTTGTCCAAGCCCAGATGATTATTTGCGAGCATTTGAAGGTGCCAAAAACATTTTCTTGGTAACCATCACTGGTACTCTTTCTGGCAGCCACAATAGTGCTCAACTAGCCAAGAATATTTATCTTGAAGAACATCCTGATACTAAAATTCATGTAATTGATAGTTTGTCTGCTGGTGGGGAAGTTGACTTGCTCATAGAAAAATTAAATGACTTTATTGACCAGGGTCTATCTTTTGAAGAAGTCGTTGAAGCTATCACTGCTTATCAAGAAAAAACCAAGTTGCTCTTTGTCCTAGCCAAAGTAGATAACTTGGTGAAGAACGGCCGTTTGAGTAAGCTTATCGGTACAGTCGTTGGCCTTCTCAACATCCGTATGGTTGGAGAAGCTAGTGAAACCGGAACTCTCGAACTACTACAGAAAGCACGAGGACCAAAGAAATCAGTTCAAGCTGCCTATGATGAGTTAGTAAAAGCTGGATATGCTGGTGGACGTATTATCATGGCCCAACGCAATAACGAGAAATGTTGCCAACAGCTCTCAGAGCGAATTCGCGAAACCTTCCCACAAGCAGATATTAAAATTATCCCAACATCTGGTCTCTGCAGTTTTTATGCAGAAGATGGTGGTTTGCTGATGGGATATGAAATTGATTAATTGCATTCTTGACAAGAGGTGACCATCATCTCTTGTTTTTTGTGGTACAATAGAGCTATGAAACATTTTGATACTATTGTCATCGGTGGAGGACCTGCTGGTATGATGGCTACGATTTCCAGTAGCTTTTATGGACAGAAAACCCTCCTTATCGAAAAAAATCGGAAACTTGGAAAAAAATTAGCTGGGACTGGTGGTGGACGTTGCAATGTGACCAACAATGGTAGCTTGGACGACCTGCTAGCTGGCATCCCTGGAAATGGGCGCTTTCTCTACAGTGTCTTCTCCCAATTTGATAACCATGATATCATTAACTTTTTTACGAAAAATGGGGTTAAACTTAAAGTCGAAGACCACGGGCGCGTCTTTCCGGCCAGCGACAAATCACGAACTATAATCGAGGCTTTGGAAAAGAAAATTACTGAGCTAGGCGGTCAAGTCGCTACTCAAACCGAGATTGTTTCGGTTAAAAAGGTGGATGACCAATTTGTTCTTAAATCAGCTGACCAAATCTTCACTTGTGATAAACTGATTGTCACAACTGGTGGAAAATCCTATCCTTCGACTGGTTCGACTGGTTTTGGTCACGAGATTGCCCGTCATTTCAAACATACCATTACCGAGCTTGAGGCCGCTGAAAGTCCTTTATTGACAGATTTTCCACACAAGGCCTTGCAGGGAATTTCATTGGACGATGTGACCCTATGTTATGGCAAGCATATCATCACTCACGATTTACTCTTTACCCACTTTGGTTTGTCAGGCCCTGCTGCTCTGCGTATGTCAAGTTTTGTCAAGGGTGGCGAAATCCTTTCACTAGATGTCTTGCCTCATCTTTCTGAGGAGGACTTAGTTGTATTTTTAGAAGAAAATCGAGAAAAAGCTCTAAAAAATGCCTTAAAAACCTTGTTACCAGAACGCTTGGCAGAATTTTTTGTGCAAGGCTATCCTGAAAAAGTCAAACAGTTGACTGAAAAAGAACGCGAACAACTTCTCCAGTCTATCAATGCACTCAAAATCCCTGTGACCGGAAAAATGTCCCTTGCCAAGTCCTTTGTTACCAAAGGGGGCGTCAGTCTCAAGGAAATCAATCCCAAAACTCTGGAAAGTAAGCTGGTACCTGGCCTCCACTTTGCTGGTGAGGTACTGGATATCAATGCCCACACGGGTGGGTTTAACATCACTTCTGCCCTCTGTACTGGTTGGGTGGCGGGATCAAACCCAATCTAAATCTGAATTATTTAATGGCTAAATCAGCCCCAAAAGAAAGGAAGTCCTTTGGAACATATTATCTTGTTAAGGGGAGTTACTCCTAATGGAAAAAATGCTATCCCTAAAATGTCTTATCTAGTAGATATCTTAACAGAAGCCGGTTTTCAACAAGTTCGAACCTATATTCAAAGTGGGAATATCATTCTTGAAAGTGATTTAGATTTAGAAGAAATACGAGAACAGGTTCATACTCTAATAAAGGAAAAAATTGGTGCTGATTTAAAAATGGTAATCAAGAATAAGAACGATCTTGAAGAGATTGTTCTTGAGAACCCGTTTGGAGAAGACTATCTTTATGACCGTGTACACGTGATTTTTTATCAAGGATCTATTCAAAGTCTCCCTCTAGAAAAATTGAAAATTGATTACGGTGAAGAAGAAATTTGTATTGGTAACTATTGTCTTTACCTCTATCTCCCTAGAACTGCAAAACACAAAAAGCTCCATACCAACTATCTTGAAAAGCTTTTTAATGTAGATTTGACAATGCGAAAACTAAATGTAGTAGAAAAATTATTAAGCAAGTAGTGCTTGAATTTAGTAAAAATCGGAAGAATACTCCTCCGATTTTATTTTGTCTGAGTTTGGACATAGTGAGCAATGACATCTGATGTGTACTGGGCTGTACCAGGTCCAAATTTGTCAATATTTTCCTTAAATTCTGGATTATAGACGTAGCCCTTGCCGATATATCCGAAGACCTCAACAGAACAATCAAATCCATAAGTACGAATGGCTTGCAAGAGCTTGGCTGCTTGCTCTTGGTTTTCAATTGCTGTTGCAGGTAAACCAGCTTGAAGATTTTGTGACAAAGCTTGAAAAACTTGGTTAAAGGCAACCGTAGCCTCATCTTCGTGACCTTTTTGACGCTCGAGGGCCTGGTCCATGACTTCTTGTCCATATTTCTCTACCGCCTCTTGGTGGTATTTTTGATGGTCTTGGTAGTTAAATCCAGCGAATTTCTCTTGAATGCTCATTTCTCTTTCTCCTTTTTGTTCTTGAATGGTTTTTTGCAAGGTTGAAATCAAGGTATCCAGATGTTCCCTTTCTCGAGTCAAATAGTCCAACTGCCTGGTCAAATGAGGCAATAAATCTTCCCTTTCTTCCTTTAATAGCTCTGCTATTTTTTCTAAAGAAAAACCTAGATATTTGTAGTAAAGAATGACCTGAAGGCGTTCCAAATCCTCTTGACTGTAGGTTCGATAGCCGTTTTCTGACTTTAAAGGGACCAGAAGGCCTATCTTGTCGTAGTGGTGCAGGGTCTTGACAGAGACACCTGAAAGCTGGGCAGCTTCTTTTATATGGTACATGATTCCCTCCTTACACTAATAGTATAACCCCTCCCCTTAGGTCAGAGTCAAGCATTTTTTGTGAGATTTTTTAAACTGTTAAAGAAAGGTCTAAAATCCTGAAAATGGTTTTCTTGACAGACCTTAGAAAACATGATAGGATAGTCAAGTCTATCAATCAAAAGAAAGGCTCATTTTGAGTACTTATGAGGCTAGTTGCCAAGGGCAGTAGCTTTTTCTTTTGTAACATTAATTTTAGGAGTTTAACTATGTCTGAAAAATCGCAATGGGGTTCTAAACTGGGCTTTATCCTCGCATCTGCTGGTTCAGCCATCGGACTTGGAGCAGTTTGGAAATTCCCCTATATGACTGCTGCTAACGGTGGAGGAGGATTTTTACTGGTCTTTCTCGTTTCCACTATTTTAATCGGTTTCCCACTTCTCCTTGCTGAATTTGCCCTCGGCCGAAGCGCTGGTGTCTCTGGGATTAAAACCTTTGGAAAACTAGGAAAGAATAGCAAATACAACTTTATCGGTTGGATTGGTGCCTTTGCCCTCTTTATCCTCTTATCGTTTTACAGTGTTATCGGAGGATGGATTTTAGTCTATCTAGGCATTGAGTTTGGAAAATTGTTCCAACATAGTGGAACAGGTGATTATGCTCAGTTATTTACTTCGATCATTTCAAATCCAACCATTGCCCTAGGAGCTCAAGCAGCCTTTATCCTGTTGAATATCTTTATTGTATCACGTGGGGTTCAAAAAGGTATTGAAAGAGCTTCAAAGGTCATGATGCCTCTGCTCTTTATCATCTTTGTCGTCATCATCGGTCGTTCTCTCAGTTTACCAAATGCCATGGAAGGGGTTCTTTACTTCCTAAAACCAGACTTTTCAAAACTGACTAGTGCTGGTCTCCTCTATGCTCTGGGACAATCTTTCTTCGCCCTCTCACTAGGGGTTACAGCCATGCTGACCTATGCTTCTTACTTGGACAAGAAAACCAATCTGGTCCAGTCAGGGATTTCCATTGTAGCCATGAACATTTCAGTATCCATCATGGCAGGTCTAGCCATTTTCCCAGCCATGTCAGCCTTCAATATCCAGTCTGAAGGGGGACCGAGCTTGCTCTTTATCGTCTTGCCTCAACTCTTTGACAAGATGCCTTTTGGAACCATTTTCTACATCCTCTTCCTCTTGCTCTTTCTCTTTGCGACAGTCACTTCTTCTGTCGTGATGCTGGAAATCAATGTCGGAAATATCACTAATCAGGATAACAGCAAGCGTGCTAAGTGGAGTGCGATTTTAGGAATCTCGACCTTTATCTTTGGAATTCCTTCAGCCCTGTCTTACGGTGTTATGGCAGATGTTCACATTTTTGGGAAGACCTTCTTTGACGCTATGGATTTCTTGGTTTCTAATCTTCTTATGCCATTTGGAGCTCTCTGCCTTTCACTCTTTACAGGCTACATTTTCAAAAAGGCTCTTGCCATGGAGGAACTACACCTTGATGAAACAGCATGGAAACAGGGACTTTTCCAAGTCTGGCTCTTCCTTCTTCGTTTCGTCATTCCAATCATCATCATCGTGGTCTTCATCGCCCAATTTATGTAATCAAAAAGGACTTGAGTAGTGAACTCAGGTCCTTTCTTTTTATGGATGACTAACAATCAATTCCAAACCATGTCCTTCTAAGGTCCAAACATCAACATCACTAGGTAGGATAAAATGGCTACCTTTTTGGATTGGATAGTTTTTTCCATCAACAGTAAGCTGACCTTGACCTTGACCAGCCAAGACACTAAACAAGCTGTAATCAGCTGTCCTTTCGAAGTCAACTTTTCCAGTAATTTCCCACTTGTAAACTGCGAAAAAATCATTAGAGACAAGTAAAGTTGAACGCAAATCATCTGCTTTAACAGTTACAGGACGGCTATTTGCAGGCTCTCCAATGTTTAAAACATCGATAGATTTTTCAAGGTGAAGTTCACGCAAGTTGCCCTTGTCGTCCTTGCGGTCAAAGTCATAGACGCGATAGGTGGTATCGCTAGACTGTTGGGTTTCAAGAATCAAGATGCCTGCTCCGATAGCATGCATGGTGCCACTTGGAACATAGAAGAAATCTCCAGCCTTAACAGGCACTTTGGTAAGCAAGGCATCCCAGTTCTTATCCTCAATTTGCTGGCGGAGTTCTTCTTTTGACTTGGCATTGTGGCCGTAGATAATCTCTGAACCTTCATCCGCAGCGATGATGTACCAGCATTCTGTTTTTCCTAGTTCGCCTTCATGCTCTAGTCCATAAGCATCGTCTGGGTGAACTTGGACGCTGAGCCAGTCGTTGGCATCCAGAATCTTTGTCAAAAGCGGAAATACAGGTTCTGGACGATTGCCAAATAATTCACGGTGCTCTGCATACAAAGTAGCTAGGTCTGTTCCCTCAAAACAACCATTAGCAACTGTAGAGACACCATTTGGATAGGCTGAGATGGCCCAATATTCTCCGATTTTTTCACTTGGGATGTCATAACCAAACTCATCACGTAGCTTGGTACCACCCCAAATTTTTTCTTGCATAACTGATTGTAAAAATAATGGTTCTGACATCTTATTCTCCTGTCTGATTTTTCTCCCCTCATTATAGCAAAAAAAGAGTTCCAGTTGAACTCTTTTTCACATCTTATAAAGTAGGGAGAAGATTTTATAAAAATAGTGAACAAATGTGCTCTACTCAATGCTTGCACCATTGCTAGCAATGACATCCTTATACCAGTAAAAGGACTTCTTCTTGCTACGTTTGAGAGTCCCATTCCCCACATTATCTCGATCTACATAGATAAAGCCATGGCGCTTGTTCATTTCGCCTGTTCCAGCTGAAACCAGATCGATACAGCCCCAAGTCGTATAACCTAGCAAGTCAACTCCATCTTGGTAAATGGCATCTCGCATGGCCTTAATGTGGGCCTCTAAGTAAGCAATCCGATAGTCATCTGCCACATAACCATTCTCATCCGGTCTGTCCATAGCACCGAGTCCATTTTCTACGATAAACATAGGCTTTTGGTAACGATCTCAAATGGCATTGAGGGTGATACGAAGGCCAAGTGGGTCAATCTGCCACCCCCATTCTGAGGATTCAAGATAAGGATTTTTGATAGAGGAAAAGACATTTCCAGAGGTCAGATCCCTCACTTCTGGATCGCCTGAGGCCACTCGACTTGCATAGTAAGAGAAGGGAAACAAAGTCAACAGTGTGATTCTTTAACAAATCTAAATCTTCTGTTGTCATTTGAATCTCGATTCCCTCACGCTCCCACTGCTTCTTGGCATAATTTGGGTATTCCCCACGCGCTTGAACATCAATGAAGAAGTAACTCTTGCGGTCTTCCTCCATGGCTGTCCAGTAGTCTCTCGGATGGGCTGTATTAGGATAGTATTGCCCTGCAGCCAACATACATCCCACCTTGTTTTCTGGATCAATTTCGTGGGCAAGCTTAGTCGCCATGGCCGAGGCTACCAACTCATGGTGGGCCGCCTGATATTTAACCTGTTCTTGATTTTCTCCTTCTTCAAAACAGAGTCCAGCTCCCATAAAGGGTGCATGGAGAATCATGTTGATTTCATTGAAGGTTAGCCAGAATTTGACCAAACCCTTATAGCGGGTAAAGAGTGTGCGACAAAGTTTTTCATAGAAGTCTAACATCCGACGATTGCGCCATCCACCGTATTTTTCAATCAAGTGCATAGGACAGTCGAAATGGGTGATAGTCACCAAAGGTTCAATACCATACTTGTGGCACTCCTTAAATAAATCCTCATAAAAGGTTAGACCAGCTTCATTTGACTCGATTTCGTCCCCCTTAGGAAAAATCCGAGTCCAAGCGATGGAAAGTCGATAAGTCTTAAAGCCCATCTATGCAAAAAGAGCAATATCTTCCTTGTAATGATGGTACATATCAATGGCTTCTTTTGCTGGGTAAAAATAGCCCTCCTCAAACGAAAACATCTTTTTCTGACCTGTGATAATGGCTTCACGCTCCTTACCGATTGGAACAACATCCACGTTGGCCAACCCACGACCGTCTAAATTATGAGCACCTTCACATTGATTAGCAGCCGTAGCACCACCCCAGAGGAAGCCCTCTGGAAATTGTAGTATTTCTGTCATCACTTTACCTCACTTGATTTGATAGTTCTATTATACTAAAAAGAGGCCAAAAAGTTTGGAACTATCTGGGTAATGATGGGATTAAGCTTGCTTTTATGTTTGATGCAAAAACAATCAAGAGTTTGAGAGTTTTGTTATAGAAATGTAAATTATTACCGTCTTGAGATAAGAAAAAGACCGGATTGCTCCGATCTTTTCAATAGTTCATATTCTCAATTTCTGTTTTAAAAATAGTTAAGGTTAACGTCAAATGACTAAGCACCTTATTTCATACGATAAAAATCAATCACTAGACCAGCAGGGCCTTTAACTAATAAGGACTCTGTTCCCCAATCCGTTTCACAAATACCGTGTAAAATCTCGACACCAAGCTCTTTTAAACGTTGGTAATTCTGATTTAGATCCTCAACCTCGATATGAAGAATGATTCCTGACTGAAAATCTTCCAAAGGAATCAAATGATTTTGGGACAACATCAGACAGTGACTGCCAATCGTAAACTGAGCAAAACTGTCATCAACATAATCGGACTTTTTATCCAAAATACGCTCCAAGTCAGCACAGACTTGGGGAACATTTGAAACGATAATATCTAATTGATTTAAATCCATTTACTATCCTCCATAAAAAGACCGGATTGCTCCGATCTTTTCAAGTTCTGCTCTATGAAAATCAAAGAATAAAATCTACAAGTTTTATATTTGATTTTCGACGAGAGGAATTATTTAATTGCACGTGATTGCAATCCTTCTTCTTCCAAGAAGAGACGGAATGGTACGAGTTCTTCTGCTTCGTATTTTTCCTTGAAGGCTTTGATTGCTTCTTCTGAGTGAAGTTTTGGATCCAATTCAAGTACTTCTACTGGAAGTGGACGGTGTGGAGTGATGCGAGCATCGATAACAACAGTTTTACCTTCTTTGTTCAATTTAACAGCTTCTGCAACCACTGCATCGATGTCTTCGATACGGTCAACTGTAAATCCAACAGCTCCTTGAGCTTCAGCAATTTTCGCATAGTCAGCATTAGGGAAGTCACAACCAAACAAGTGTTTGTTTGTGTCTTCGTATTTGTCCTTGATGAAGGCATATTTACCATTTGAGAAGACAACGTTGATAACTGGAAGGTCGTATTGAACGTTTGTGATAACGTCTGGGTAGCACATGTTGAATGCACCGTCACCCATGATGTTCCATACTTGGCGATCTGGATTGTCTTTCTTAGCAGCGATACCACCAGGAAGGGCAATACCCATTGTCGCAAATAGTGGAGATGTACGCCACATGTTCTTAGGTGTCATGTGAAGGTGACGAGTAGATGTTTGAGTAGTGTCACCTACGTCGATTGAGTAGATAGCGTCTTGATCAGCATGTTTGTTGATTGCATTGTAAACTTGATACAATTGCAATTCACCTTCAGTTTTACCTTCGATTTTGTTCATGTAATCACGCCAGTTTTGGTTGTTCTTAACGTTTGCACGCCACCATGGAGTTGATTCAACTGGATTCACTTTGTCAAGGATTGCTTTAGCTGCTTGACCTGCGTCACCAAGGATTGAAGCGTCTAGGGCATGACGTTTACCAAGTTTGTAAGGGTCGATATCCACTTGGATGAATTTTTCAGTGTTCTTGAATGCTTCGTAAACTTCAGCAAATGGGAAGTTTGAACCAAGGAAAAGAACTGTGTCTGCTTCAAAGACAACTTCGTTGGCTGGTTTCCAACCAACACGGTAAGCAGAACCTGTCAAACCTTCATAGTTCCATTCGAAAGCTTCAAAGTTTTTACCAGTTGTGATGATTGGTGCTTTGATTTTACGTGACAATTCAGTAATCACTTCACCAGCTTTAACACCACCGTAACCAGCATAGATAACTGGACGTTCAGCATTGTTCAAGATTTCAACAGCTTTGTCGATTTCAACTTCGTTCAAAGCAGGAGCGATGAATGAACGCTCGTATGAACCTGATCCATAGTATGAGTTTTCGTCGATTTCTTGGAAACCGAAGTTTACTGGGATTTCAACAACAGCTGGACCTTTTTTAGAAACTGCAGCACGGCAAGCTTCGTCAATAACTTTTGGTAATTGCTCAGCGTAAGCTACACGTTTGTTGTATACAGCAACACCGTTGTACATTGGGTTTTGGTTCAATTCTTGGAAAGCATCCATGTTCAATTCGTTAACTGGACGAGATCCAAGGATCGCTAGGAATGGAGTGTTATCCATAGCTGCATCGTAAACACCGTTAATCAAGTGAGTAGCACCTGGACCACCTGAACCAACTGCAACCCCGATTGAGCCACCGAATTTAGCTTGCATAACCGCTGCAAGGGCACCTGTTTCTTCGTGGCGAACTTGCAAGAAGCGGATATCTTTGTCTTCAGCCAAAGCATCCATCAATGAGCTGAGTGTTCCTGATGGGATACCGTAGATTGTGTCTACGCCCCATGTTTTCAATACATTAAGCATTGCTGCAGATGCAGTAATTTTCCCTTGAGTCATAATGATAACTCTCCTTCAAATATTTTTAAATCTACTAAAAAAGGTTTCATATAGTTTTTGAAAACGTTTCAGTAAATTTTTACACTACTAATTTATCACATTTATTTTGACTTTACTAAGAATCTGCTCAGAAGTTTTTATTCTCTATTACAGTACAGTTTGGAAATGTTTTTTAATTTCTGTTTTATAATAAAAAGCGAGCAAGCCCGCTTTTAATCTATTTTACTAAAGTTTAAGAGAAGGGAACTGGTCAGCACAGATACAGAACTAAATGCCATGGCTAGACCTGCCAGTTCTGGGTTAAGGGCCAGTCCAACACCTGAAAAGACTCCTGCTGCTATCGGAATTCCGACGACATTGTAGATAAAGGCCCAGAAAAGATTGAGCAGAATACGATTAAAAGTTTTCTTACTCATGTCGAAGGCACGAACTACGCCTAGGAGGTTATTGGTTGTCAACACCAAATCTGCTGACTCGATAGCAATATCTGTTCCAGCTCCCATAGCAATTCCCACATCCGCTACACTGAGGGCAGGAGCGTCATTGATACCATCACCAACAAAGGCTACTTTGCCAGCCGCTTGTAGTTTATGGATTTCGTTGGCTTTTTCTTCTGGTAAGACACCTGCAATGACTTCTTCGATTCCGATTTGATCTGCAATAGCACGCGCCACACCTGCATTGTCTCCTGTCAGCATGACTGTTTTAAGACCTCGTTTTTTCAACTGACTGATGGCAAGCTTAGCATTTTCCTTAGGAATATCTTGCAGAGCAAGCAAGCCTTTGATTTCATTGTCAACAGCCAAGAACACAACTGTCTTAGCTTCTTTTTCTAGTTCTTCTAGTTTATCTTGATAAGTGCTAGAAATGTTCATGCCATCCAGCATTTTAGCATTTCCAAGCAGAACTTGTTTTCCAGCTATTTGCCCTGAAACACCTTTTCCGTGCAAGGCTTGAAAATTTTCAACAGTTTGAAACTCAAGTCCAGCTTCACTCGCTCGTTTCACAACGGCTTCAGCCAGTGGGTGTTGAGAAGCTTCTTCCAAGGAAGCTGCCAATCCAAGCACTTCTACTTCGTCGCCGATGATATCTGTTACCACAGGCTTCCCTTCCGTCAAAGTCCCAGTCTTATCAAATACAATCGTTTGAACTTTCTGGATTTCCTGTAGAACAATTCCATTTTTGAGGAGAACTCCCATCTTGGCACTGCGTCCTGTCCCCACCATAAGGGCTGTCGGTGTTGCGAGCCCCAAGGCACAAGGACAGGCGATAATCAAAACCGCCACCGCATAGAGAAGAGAAGAGACAAAACTCGCTCCAAGCACGACTACACTATCCCTGAGCAAGACGAACCAAATCCAAAAGGTCACAATCCCTAAAATGACAACTGCTGGGACAAAAATGCCTGAAATCTTATCCGTCAAGTCCTGAATCGGCGCACGACTGGTCTGAGCTTTCTTCACAAAATCGACAATCTGAGCCAAAACTGTCTCTGAACCAACTTTTTCTGCCCTAAAAACAAGCGTTCCACTATTATTGATGGTTGAACCAATCACAATATCTCCAACTGTCTTGTCCACAGGCAGACTCTCACCTGTCACCATAGACTCATCAATACTAGAGATACCTTCTACTACGACACCATCAACAGCAATCTTTTCACCGGGACGCACTCGAATCAGGTCTCCTACCTTGACTTGGTCCAAAGGAACTTGGACATAGCTATCCTCACGCAAGACTTCTGCTGTTTTAGCCTGCAAGTCCAGCAATTTCTCCACAGCTTGGGAAGTATTTTTCCGCATTTTCTCCTCAAAAACGGCTCCCATAAGAACGAAGAAGAAGATAAATGCAGCACTTTCAAAGTAAACGGGGAGACCAGCGAAGAGGGCAACTAAGCTATAGAAATAGGCCACTAGGGTTCCCAGAGCAACCAAGGTATCCATGTTGGCATTGTGCTTTTTAAAACTAGCCCAAGCACTTTGGATATAAGGACCACCTGCTACTAGCATAATCGGTGTTGTGGCTAAAAAGGTGCCCCAACGCATGACTTGGTGACTAATTCCTCCTGTCGACATCCCAATCATGAGAATCACAAGAGGCACAGTAAAGATACTAGTAATCCAAAAACGCTGTAAAAGGGATAGAGATTTTCGAGTCTTCTCAACTACGGTATAACTCCCCTTTTGCATCTTCATACCACATGAAAATTCATGTTGGCCTAATTCTTGAGGTGTAAAACGAATTGTTTTCTCTTCGTCTACGCCGATTTGTTCTAAGATGCCTTCTTCTTCAAACAGAATTTCCTTGTAACAGTTTGAAGGTGTCACACGGTGAAAGGTGATCTCAGCAGGAACTCCTTTTTGCAGTTGAATGTGGGCTGGATGGTAGCCTTTGTCTGCCGTGATACGGATTTTTTGAACACCATTTTCAAGACTTGCTTTTACAATTTCAGTCATATCATTCTCCTATTCTACAATCATCTTACCGTGCATCATATTCATGCCACAAGAGAAACCATACTCTCCAGCCTGCTCAGGCGTGATTTCCACTATATACTCTTCCCCCATAGGCAGGTCCGCATGTACACCAAAATCTGGAAAAACAATTTGATCCAGACATGGTGAAGGATCCTTGCGGTCAAAGACAATGCGGGCTGGCACTGATTTCTTGAGGATAATCAACTCAGGCGTATAGCCCCCCATGACCTCCACTCGAATCTCTTGGTAGCCCTTTTTTTGCTGGGCCTTTTGTCCAGATTTTTCAGGCTTTTTGAAAAACCAGAACAAGATAAACGCGATAAGGGCAATACAAATAATGGTTACAATACTATTTAACATGACGTCTCCTTTACATACAATTACATTTTACTTTTGTTACAGCGCTTGATTTCTTCTCAGAAATCACAGCTTCCAAGTCTTCCAAGTCAGCCTGAGTAAAATCACATTCAGTAATCAAATCAGCCAACAAGTTCTTAATCCTACGGGAACAAACCTTGTCCTTAATATCTTGGACAAGTAAATCCCTACTTTGGTCCAAAGTTAAAAGGGCTGAATAGACAAAGGACTTGCCTTCTTTTTTCCGAGTCAAACACTCTTTCTCAACCAAACGAGCCAAAAGAGTTTGAATGGTCGACTTGGACCAATCGAACCGCTCCGCCAGAACCCTGATCAAATCCGTACTGGTCTGTTCGCCCTGCATCCAAATAATCTTCATGACCTGCCATTCTGCATCTGAAATCTGCATCATCACACCTCCAAAATCTACATTTGTCAATTACAATCATCAGTATACTCTTAAAATCTACATTTGTCAACTATAAAATTAATTTTTTCTTTGAAAAATAGAATTTTAACCCTATGATAAAGGATTTTCAATCAAATCTTACTATATAAACTATAAAAATATGCTATACTAAAGAAAAAAGAAAACAACCACTAGGGGTGCGTAAAGCTGAGATTAACGACTGTTAGACCCTTTGACTCAATCTAGGTAATGCTAGCTGATGGAAGTGGAAATGATAATGGGGACTAGCAGTCTTCTATTACCTTTCTAAAACAGGCCAGCTTGTTCTTAAGAATACAAACTTCAGTTGGTTGGGAGGTTTTAGATGACTTATTTACCCGTTGCTTTGACCATTGCAGGGACTGACCCTAGTGGTGGTGCTGGCATTATGGCTGATTTAAAGTCGTTCCAAGCGAGAGATGTCTATGGAATGGCCGTTGTGACCAGTCTTGTCGCTCAAAATACCAAAGGCGTTCAATTGATCGAGCACGTTTCTCCTCAAATGTTGAAAGCCCAATTGGACAGTGTCTTTTCGGATATCAAGCCTCAGGCTGTAAAAACTGGGATGTTGGCAACTACCGAAATCATGGAAATTATCCAACCCTACTTAAAGAACCTTGAATGTCCATACGTCCTTGACCCTGTTATGGTCGCTACGAGCGGAGACACCCTGATTGATACCAGTGCCAGAACTTACCTAAAAACAAACTTACTTCCTCTTGCAAGTATTATTACACCGAATCTTCCTGAGGCAGAAGAAATTGTTGGTTTTTCAATCCATGATCCTGAAGACATGCAGCGTGCTGGTCGCCTGATTTTAAAAGAATTTGGTCCTCAGTCCGTTGTTATCAAAGGCGGGCATCTCGAAGGCGGTGCCAAGGATTTCCTCTTTACCAAGGATGACCAATTTGTCTGGGAAAGTCCACGAATTCAAACCTGTCATACACATGGTACTGGATGTACCTTTGCTGCAGTGATTACGGCTGAACTAGCCAAGGGGAAAACCCTCTATCAAGCAGTCGATAAAGCCAAGGCCTTTATCACGAAAGCCATCCAAGATGCCCCTCAACTCGGTCATGGTTCTGGCCCAGTCAACCATACAACTTTTAAAGATTAAGAAAAAACTCTCTAGTTCCCACTTTAAGGGAATTAGAGAGTTTTTATGCTCTTCGAAAATCTCTTCAAACTACGTCGTCAGTCTTATCTAAAACCTCAAGGCAGGGCTTTGAGCAACCTGCGGCTAGCTTCCTAGTTTGCTCTTTGATTTTCATCGAGTATTAGTTAGGAAATAATGTCATGCAACTTTGTTAAAAAGGCTTGCGTTTTTGTTTCTATATCTTCTGCCTGCATCAAATCACGTACGACAGCTACTCCAGCTATGCCAGTTGCGGCAAGTTGGTCAATATTCTCTGATGTCAAGCCGCCAATAGCAACTACTGGAATAGCGACTCTTTGGCAAATTGTTTTCAAGGTTGAAATCAGGGTAATAGGCGCATTTTCCTTGGTCGTAGTCGGGAAAATGGCTCCTGTCCCCAAGTAATCTGCACCTGATTTCTCCGCTTCCAGAGCTCTTTTAACCGTTTTAGCGGTGACACCGAGGATTTTTTCAGGACCCAAGACTTTGCGAGCTACCGAAACTGGTAATTCATCATCTCCGATATGCAGACCTGCTGCATCAACCGCAAGACAAACATCCAACCGATCATCGATTATCAAGGGTACCTGATAGGCATCTGTTATTTCCTTGACTTCTTTTGCCAGTTGATAATATTGATTGGTTGTGAGATTTTTTTCTCGTAATTGGACTATGGTAACCCCTGAACGGCAAGCCCTCTCAATCTTTTCAAGAAAGCTTTCCAAGGAATCTTGGTAGCGATTGGTTACCAGATACAGTCTAAGCGCCTCTCTATTCATAAACATCTCCTTTGATAGCATCTAGCCAGTTTTCATCTCTTTTGAGGAGCGAAAGCTGATTGAGTACTTGGTAACGAAAATCTTCCAATCCCATTCCTTGAACAACTATTCTCTCAGCAGAGATATTGAGATAAGAGACCGCTAAGCAGGAAGCTTCAAATCCAGTCTTTCCTTGGCTGAGAAAAACAGCTGTTAAAGCTCCAACCAAGTCTCCTGTCCCTGTTATCCAGTCTAATTCTGCACATCCATTTCCCAGTACAGCAACCTGATTCTCTGAAACGATGAGGTCCTTGGGGCCAGTGACTAAGAATGACATACCTGGATAGGTCTGACACCAGTCTTTCAAGACTTGAAGTAAATCCTCAGTTTCTTGGTCTTTAGCACTTGCATCGACCCCAACGCCATGGTGCTTTAAGCCAACAAGACTTCGAATTTCTGACATATTTCCTTTAAGGACCGTAGGTCTATAGTCTAAAAGGTCTCTGACTAAGCTCTTACGAATGGATGAAGCTGTTACGCCAACCGCATCGACTACCATTGGAAGAGAAACTTGAGCTGCATAAGAAGCTGCCATACGAATTGCTTTTTCCTTCTCAGCTGATAAATGCCCCAAATTGATGAAGAGTGCCTGGCTTTGCTTAGTAAAATCAAGAACCTCACGGGGATCATCTGCCATGACAGGTTTGCATCCCAAAGCCAAAATCCCATTTGCCAACATCTCACAAGAAATCTCATTGGTAATGCAGTGAATGAGGGAAGTCGTTTCCAGAGGAAAAGGATTTGATAATTCCAGCATCAGTCTATCCTTTCAGCAAAGAAATATCCCTGCACTTTTTTAAAGAATTCCTGCTTGATTAAAAATCGAAAGGCAATAAAGGAAATTGCTGTACCAATCAAAGTTGCTCCGAAAAATCGAGGAGTGTAGATAAACCAGCTAAGCTTAGCAGCCGATCCTGTAAAGAGTACCATAACAGGATAGGAAACAATAGAACCGATAATACCTGTTCCCAAAATCTCTCCTAGAGCAGAATAATGGAATTTTCGACCGTACTTATAAAAGAGACCTGCTAGAAGGGCTCCAAAAGTCGCTCCTGTGAGAGCTAAAGGCGGAATCCCTTGAGTCGTCATACGGATAAAGGCTGTCACTGTAGCCATAGCCAAGGCATAAACAGGTCCCATCATGATTCCTGCTAGAATATTGACTACACTGGACATCGGTGCCATTCCCTCAATCCGAAAGATAGGCGTAAGGACTACATCAAGGGCAATCATCATGGATAAAATGGTTAATTTGTGAACTTGTAATTGGTGCTTTCTCATGTTTATAATTCTCCTGTTTCTAAAGACTGTAAATCACTCTTCCATGTCTGGTGTTGGTAGGCCATTTGCCAAAACTTGGCTTCCATGTGAACACTGATGTGGAAGGCATCTAACATTTTTTTCTTGTCTGTATCATCACTTTCGCGATAAAGTTGATTGACTAGCTCAGACTCTTCTTTTATTTGCTGTTCGAGTTCATCCGTAATATAAGTTTCAATCCATTGTTGGTAGAGAGGATTTGGTGATGGTTTAAGATTAAGTGATTTGCCTATATCATGATATAGCCAAGGACAAGGCAGCAAGCTCGCAAAGGCAATACCCAAGTTTGGCTCTGCAAATTGCCGATAAATGTGAGAGATATAATGATAACAAGTTGGAGCGATTGGATGTTGCTCCATTTCCTGGTCGCTGATTTCCAATTCCTTGAAAAATTGTTGGCGGATAAATAACTCACCCTCCACTAAACTCTGAGCATTTTGTTTCAATAGTCTTTTCATCTCTTGGTTTGAAGTCTTATCAGCCAAGAGGTGATAGGCTTCTGAGAAGGCCTTCAAATAGTAGGCATCCTGAATCAAGTAATAGCGAAAGATGGACGGGTCTAAATTTCCCTCTTGTAACTGTAAAACAAAGGGGTGATGAAAGGAAGCCTGCCAAGCTTCCTTGGATAATTCCATCGCAATATCTGTAAATTCCATAATAACTCCTTTATAAAAATAGACTGGTTTGAAGCAATAAAAAGAACAGCAGGTAGATGAATATTGTCCTTTGAGGAATATAAAAAGTCCGATAGTGATTCTCCACCTGTGCATGTTCGTCATATCCATGCGCTGATAGAGCTCTCAGGTAAAGATGGCGCCACCTAAAGACTGTCATCAGAACCTTGCTATAAATCAAGGGCGACCAAAAATGTAGTTCTTGACCGCGTAATAAGCAAGCTTCCTTGAGAGACTTGATTTCTTGCTGAATAAGGGGGAAGGAATTGAATACCACAATCAAGGCATAGGCCCAAGAACGTGATAGTCCCTTTTGAGCCAAGTACAAGAGAAGCTCTTTTAGGGAAATAGAGGAAACAAAGACAAGACCGATACAAACGGTTACAAAGGCCCTCGTTCCAAGCATCACTGCCTGCGAAGCATCCCCATGCAACTGAACTGCCCAGTAGTTGGCCAAAGATGGCAAAATGGCGAGCAGAATCATCCAAGCTAACATTTTAAATCGACGGTAATAGAGCATAAAGAGAATGCAAAATGCGACTACCGAAAGATTCAAAGCAATCGAAGGAATGAAAGATGTCTCCAAGGATAAAATCAGCAAGAAGAGACTGATAATAGGTGTCTGAGTTGCTACTTTGACCATACTATCTCACCTCCCCTTGAGTATTGCTACTCTGAGATGTGAGTGGTTTGGTAATTGTCACTTCTTTCACATGACTGAGACCCTGACTAGTCATCTCAATCCAATAATCAACCACAGTGATTAAGGGATCTAAACGATGTGTAATCATCAAAAAACTTCTTCCTTGATTTCTCTCCTCCACGATCCACTGACAAAAATAATGGCAAGCTCTATCATCCAAACCCGCAAAAGGTTCGTCTAGCAAGATTACAGAAGCCTTGCTGGTCAAGATGGTCAAAAGCTGAAGAATCTTTTGCTGGCCACCACTTAATTGATAGGGACTCTTATCGAGCGCCTGCTCCAGATCAAAATACCGTAAAGCTTGGAGAATACGCTGATTTCTTTCAGAATCAGGTCCATCTAATTGAAGTTCTTCTCGCAGACTGACTCGGATAAACTGCTTCTCAGCTTCCTGAACAACACCCGTCAGGTCATGATACAAACTCTTTTTCTTTTTTAGAACCGAACCCTTCCAAGTAATGCGCCCCTTATACTTTTGAAATTGAAGAATGGAGCGAAAGAGGGTTGATTTCCCGACACCATTGTCACCCAAGATACAGGAAATTCCTTGGTAAACTGTAAAATCCGCAATTGAAAAGAGGGGACGATGATCCAGCTCACAAGTCACACGGTCCATATGGAATAGTTCTGGGCTAGAAGCAACTTCCTTTGAAGCAACCTGGATCATATCAGAGGCAGGGATTTGAAACACTTCCCTTAGTTGTCCATCTCTTAGATCCACCATATGGTCGATATAGGCTTCATAGTCCGTTAAATCATGGTCGCACAAAATAACTGTCTTCCCATTAGAAGCTAACTCTTTTAGAATCTCCAAGATCTCTATCCTACTCTTGCGGTCAATGGAAGCAAAAGGCTCATCCAAGAGATAGACCCTAGGATTCATAGCAAAGAGAACTGCCAAGGCAGCCTTTTGCTTTTCTCCACCTGATAAGTGATGGATGGGACGGTGCAAAATCGCCTTGCAGCGACATTGCTGGACAACCTCTGCTATTTTAGAATCAATTTCCTGAACGGGATGCCCGATATTTTCCAAGGTAAAAATCAGCTCCTCAAACAAGTTCTCCATGGTAAATTGATGATTGGGATTTTGAAAGAGAATACCAACCGTCTGGACACGTTCGATGATAGAAAGCTGACTGACCTCGCTCCCATTTATCAGGACTTGACCGATATAGGGAAGAGAACTGACTTGGGCAATCATTTGAAAGAGACTCGATTTTCCTGAACCACTGCTTCCAACTAACAAGGTAAAGGCTTGCGCATGAAAAGTAAAATCAAGCGGCTCAGAGAAGATTGGGGACTGAATCGCTCGTAGTTCCAGCCCCATCTATGCCTTGCCCCCAGCTGCAAACTGATGATAAAGTTTGACAATGGCACGAACCAAAATGGTACAGAAGAAAAAGACGGAAATAAAACGTACTACAAGCAAGGAAAGGACAAAAGGAAGGGAGAAGGCGTAGTAACCTAACTTAATGTATTCATAGACAAAGCTAACAAGCGTAATTCCAATACTATTGGCAGTTAGAGAGAGCCAACTTTCATAGCGATTCTTGGTTACGATAAAACCAAGTTCACTTCCCAAACCTTGAACCAAGCCAGACAAAAGGGCACCTAGACCAAATTGGCTACCATAAAGGACTTCAGCAAGCGCAGCTAGCACTTCTCCAATCGTTGCACTTCCGACTCTTGGAACAAAGATTGCAGCAATAGGCGCAGCCATACACCAGAGACCAAAGAGGATTTCATTGGCAAAGGCCTGCAAGCCAAGAGGGGCTAAAATCAGAGTGAGGATATCAAATAGATAGCCTGATCCCACAAAAACGCCACCAAAAAAGATAGATAAGAAAGCAAGTAAGATAACATCTTTTAACTGCCATTTTTTCAACATAAAAACTCCTTTTTAAAGAAAAGTGGGGCATTCAAGGTGAGCTACCTAAATGCTTTGTATCATCTTCATCCAGTTTCGTAAAAGAAAAAACTCTAATTACAGATAGGAATTAGAGTTCAGCTTACAAGATTAGATGGTTAGTTTCTATAAATACAAAACCATTTCACATTTCCCTTCGCCAGTCTTAACTGTATCAGGTTCAATGGGTATCATCTCAGCCTAAAGCACCCCAAATGTCTTTATTATTTAATTATATAAATATTATAACAAACGATTTTTTCCAGTTCAAGAAATTGAACTGGAAATACAGCCTTGCACTAACAAAGACAGCAGATCTTTCTTTGGTTAGATAGATACCTATTGTTCACTCATTTCCCGAACAGTTTTTTCTATATTTTTTGCATACGATATTGCTGAAATGATTGAAACACCATCCATATTCGTCTTCATAATGTCTTTAATATGTTTCGTCTGTATTCCACCAATTGCAACTAAGGGCATTTGTGGCAATAGTTTTCTCATCAATTTAAGACCTTCATAACCTATAGCGCCACCAGCATCATCCTTTGACTGGGTATCAAACACAGGACCAACACCAACATAATCTACATATTCAACTTTTGATTGTTGAAATTCTTCCTCGTTTTTTATAGAAAGACCAATTATTTTATCTGGCATCAATTTTCTAATTTCATCAACACCGAGGTCATCTTGTCCTACATGTACGCCATCAGCATCAATTTCCATTGCCAAATCAATATCATCATTAACAATAAATGGAACATTGTATTTTTTACAAAGATTCTGTAGTTTAATTGCTAATTCGACTTTTTCTTTACCTTCTAAAGATCCCTCACCTTTTTCACGAAATTGAAATAAGGTTATACCACCTTTTAAGGCTTCCTCAACGACTCTATATAGATCTTTTCCTTGGCAAGTGGTCGTTCCACAAATAAAATATAGTTTTAGTAATTCTTTATGAAACATTTTACTTCACTCTTTTGAATTCCTTTACATCTTCATCTGTAATCTCATATAAGGCATTTATAAATTCAACTTTAAATGTTCCAGGAAGATGTCCATTTGGACGTTTTTCTGCCATTTCTCCAGCGATATTGTAAACCAACATTGCTGTTTCTAATGATTTCAATTCTTGACCTTTTTCTAGTCCGATAAAGCTTGCTACTACAGCACCTAATAAACATCCAGTTCCAATGACTTTTGGCATCATGGCACTACCATTATGAATCGTTACCACTTCTCCATTTACCGCGATGGCATCCACTTCACCTGTTACTATTATAGGAATATTGAACTTCTCATTTGCTGCTAAAGCAATTTCGTCAATATTATCTACGCCTGCACTATCTACTCCTTTAGATGCCACATTTATTCCCACTAAAGAAGCGATCTCTCCAGCATTTCCTCTAATCGCTGCGAGTTTGTAATTATTTATTAAATCTTCGGATACTTTTTTTCTATAAGATCCTGCTCCACAAGCTACAGGATCTAAAACTGCTGGGACATTATATTTCTCTGCAATTTTCAGAGCAGCTTGGTATAATTTCCAATTTTCATCTGTCAATGTTCCTATGTTTATTAATAAACCTCCAGCATACTTTAACAAATCCTCTAAATCTGCAGGAAACTCACTCATGGCTGGTGATGCCCCCAGTGCTACTAATCCATTTGCTGTGAAATTTTTTACTACATCATTGGTTATACAAATGACCAAAGGTGCTTTTTCTTTTAATAATTTTAAACTTGTCATATTGAAATCCTTCCTTTTCACTTTATACGATCTACTGATTTCGATTTATTTCTATCTTTCGTTAAGAAATTTTTTTATTTACATTGAATGATTTGTGCTCAATGAAAATCAAAGAGCAAACTAGGAAGCTAGCCGCAGGTTGCTCAAAGCACTGCTTTGAGGTTGTAGATAAGACTGACGAAGTCAGTCACATATATAATCTAAGATGAAGCTGACGTGGTTTGAAGAGATTTTCGAAGAGAATTACCTCATCAAATTTGTAAATATCCTAAACTTTCTCTAGGCGTCATAACCAATATCAAAAAAGGCTAATTCTAAAGCAACCGCTTGATTCCAACGTTCCTGAAGTTCTGTCAAATCCTCTCTACCTTTCCCGACACGATTAAGTTCGTCAACCAGAAATTGAACCCACTCTGCAAAGAAAGGACCTCTGTGGAGATTAATCCATTCCGAATGAATGTAGGCTTCAGGTAGAGCCAAATCTTTAGAACCCCAGTCTAAATAGAGACCTTCTGCAATGACCAGCATGACCAAAAGATGGGCATAGTTTGATGAATCCACTGCCGAATACATTAGATCCTGAAAGGCTTTTGTTACAGGATGCAAGGTCACTTCCAGATAGTCATTCTCAGATACTTTTAACTCTTTGAAAGCCTTTTGGAAATAACCATCTTCATCTGCTTCAAGAAAGCCTAGTTGCTTGGCAAAACGAAGCTTGGATTCAAGCTGGTCTGCGTGGGCTACGCAGCCACCCAGCATAGATAAGAAGGCATCAAAGAAGTGATAATCTTGAATTAGGTAGTCTTTTAAGACCTTATTCTCAATTTTCCCTGCAAAAAGTTCCTTGACAAAACGATGATTGATTGCAACCTGCCAATCCTTCTGACTGCTTTTTAATAATTCTCCAACAGTCAAACCTGGCTCAAATGCATAGTCTTGTGTTTCCATATTTACTTCTCCTCTCTTTACTCGTTCGTAATCAACAAAATACCAAGAAAATCCTAGTTTTACTTGACCTTTTTAAAGAAAATCAAGGGCGTTCAAGAAGAGTTACCTAAATGCTTTGTATCACCTTCATCCAGCTTATATAAACAAAAAAACTCCAATTACAATCAAGAATTAGAGTTGACTTACAAGATTAGATCGTTCATTTCGCCATACGAAAAAACGTTTCACATTTCCCTTCGCCAGTATTAACTGTATCAGGTTCAATGGGTATCATCTCAGCCTAAAGCACCCCAAATGTCTTTATTATTTAATTACTGCACCAGTATAGCAAAAAATGAAAGCCCTAGCAAGATATTTGACTGAAAAATATATTTATATAGTTTTCAATGGTGATTTATTCTTCCTATACACTAAGAAAAACCTCCACATTCAGTGGAGGCAATATTTTTATCAATACAATTTTAAGTCGCGTGGGTCAACTGGGAAGGTTGGGTTGTATGGGTTGTGACGGAGTTTGAAGTGTTTGACATCTTCAATAGTCTGAGTTCCAGATAATTGCATAACTGTCTTCAATTCTGCATTCAAGTGTTCAAAGACTTGACGTACACCAACACTACCACCGAGAGCCAAACCATAGATGACAGGGCGACCAATAGCTACCAAGTCTGCTCCTGAAGCCAAGGCTTTAAAGACGTGTTGACCACGACGAATACCTGAGTCAAAGACGATTGGCACACGTTTGTCAACTGCTTCTGCTACTTCTTGAAGTGAGTCAAAGGCAGCTGGTCCACCGTCGATTTGGCGGCCACCGTGGTTGGTTACCCAGATACCAGAAGCTCCCGCAGCAAGCGAACGTTCAACGTCCTCACGGCATTGTGGTCCCTTGACATAAACAGGAAGTCCTGAGTATTCAGCGATAAATTCTACATCACGTGGAGACAAGCGTTGTTTAGCTGATTTGTAAACAAAGTCCATTGATTTACCAGCACCTTCTGGTAGATATTCCTCAACAATCGGCATGCCAACTGGGAAGACAAAACCATTACGCTTGTCCACCTCACGATTACCTCCTACAGTCGCATCTGCTGTCAAGACAATCGCTTTATAACCTTCAGCCTTCACACGGTCCATGATATGGCGGTTGATACCGTCATCCTTACTAAAGTAAAATTGGAACCAGTGAGGTGTCCCTTGAAGGGCTTCTGTAATTTCTGGAAGATCGACAGTAGAGTAAGAACTGGTTGTATAGAGGGACCCAAACTCATGCACACCACGCGCAGTCGCCACTTCACCCTGTTCGTTTGCTAATTTATGAGCCGCAACAGGCGCCATAATGATTGGTGAAGACAATTTTTCACCTGCAAATTCAATCTCTGTACTTGGATTTTCTACATTGCAAAGTGTATGAGGAACGATGAGTTTGTGGTTAAAGGCACGAATATTCTCACGTAAAGTGAAAGTATCTTCCGCCCCACTAGCGATATAGCCAAATGCTGCTTTAGGAATAACTTGTTGCGCCATTGGCTCCAAATCATAGGTATTAATGAAATCTACATGACCTTCTGCATTGCTTGTTTTGTATGACATAAAATGCCCTCCTTAATAAGTAAGCGTTTACTTTGTATATTACAAAAATATCTTAACTCTTTTTTCAAAATTTTTCAAATATTTTGTTTGGAAATTTCAGAAATTTTATGTCTATGATAAAAAATCCTTATAAGGGCAATAAAAAATAGATATTATCCAAAGGAGATTTTAAGTGCTACAATAACTGTATTATTTCTAGATGGGAGGTTCTATTTTTGGATTGGTCCATTGTTGAACAATATCTACCACTATATCAAAAGGCATTTCTTCTGACCTTGCATATTGCAGTTTGGGGGATTCTGGGATCCTTTCTGCTCGGCTTAATCGTTAGTATCATCCGACACTATCAAATCCCTGTTTTGGCGCAAGTAGCGACAGCCTATATTGAATTGTCACGCAATACGCCCCTTTTGATTCAACTCTTCTTTCTCTACTTCGGTCTTCCTAGAGTAGGGATTGTCCTATCTTCAGAAGTCTGTGCCACTTTAGGACTGGTCTTTTTAGGAGGCTCCTATATGGCAGAATCTTTCCGAAGTGGGCTGGAAGCCGTCAGTCAAACCCAGCAGGAGATTGGATTAGCTATCGGTCTGACACCTATACAGGTCTTTCGCTATGTGGTTCTTCCGCAAGCAACAGCGGTGGCACTCCCCTCTTTTAGTGCCAATGTCATTTTCCTGATCAAGGAAACCTCTGTTTTCTCAGCAGTGGCTTTGGCCGATCTCATGTATGTCGCCAAGGACTTGATTGGGCTCTACTATGAGACAGACATTGCGCTTGCTATGTTGGTAGTTGCTTATCTGATCATGCTTCTACCCATCTCACTGGTCTTTAGCTGGATAGAAAGGAGGCTCCGCCATGCAGGATTCGGGAATCCAAGTACTCTTTCAGGGAAATAATCTCCTGAGAATCTTACAGGGATTGGGCGTTACGATTGGCATATCCATTCTGTCTGTCCTCTTATCCATAATGTTCGGAACAGTCATGGGAATCATTATGACCTCCCATTCTAGAATCGTACGATTTTTAACACGATTGTATTTAGAATTCATCCGTATCATGCCCCAGCTGGTATTGCTCTTCATCGTTTACTTTGGCTTAGCTCGAAACTTTAATATCAATATCTCAGGTGAGACTTCAGCTATTATCGTTTTCACCCTCTGGGGAACAGCTGAAATGGGGGACTTGGTACGTGGAGCTATCACTTCCCTCCCTAAGCATCAGTTTGAAAGTGGACAGGCGCTAGGTTTGACCAATGTTCAACTTTACTACCACATCATCATCCCACAGGTTTTGAGAAGACTGCTACCGCAGGCCATTAATCTTGTCACTCGGATGATTAAAACGACTTCCTTGGTTGTCCTGATTGGGGTTGTTGAAGTTACCAAGGTTGGACAACAAATCATCGACAGCAATCGCCTGACCATCCCAACCGCTTCCTTCTGGATTTATGGAACCATTCTGGTCTTGTATTTCGCAGTCTGCTTTCCTATTTCCAAACTATCCACTCACTTAGAAAAACATTGGAGGAACTAAATGTCTGAAACTATTTTAGAAATCAAGGAACTAAAAAAATCCTTCGGAGACAATCCTATCCTCCAAGGACTTTCTTTAGATATTAAAAAGGGGGAAGTTATCGTCATCCTAGGACCATCTGGTTGTGGTAAAAGCACGCTACTTCGCTGTCTCAATGGTTTAGAAAGTATTCAAGGAGGAGATATCCTGCTGGATGGCCAGTCCATTATTAGCAATCAGAAAGACTTTCACCTCGTTCGCCAAAAGATTGGCATGGTCTTTCAAAGCTATGAACTCTTTCCCCATCTTGATGTCCTTCAAAACCTCATCCTAGGCCCTATCAAGGCTCAAGGGAAAGACAAGAATGAAGTAACGGAAGAAGCTCTGAAACTACTGGAACGTATTGGTTTGCTAGACAAACAACATAGCTTTGCCCGTCAATTATCTGGTGGACAGAAGCAACGGGTTGCAATTGTCCGTGCCCTCCTCATGCATCCAGAAATCATCCTTTTTGACGAAGTGACTGCTTCGCTGGATCCAGAAATGGTGCGTGAGGTTCTAGAACTCATCAATGACTTGGCTCAAGAAGGTCGCACCATGATTTTAGTAACCCATGAAATGCAGTTTGCTCAAGCTATTGCCGATCGGATTATCTTCCTAGACCAAGGGAAAATCGCTGAAGAAGGAACGGCTCAAGCCTTCTTTACCAATCCGCAAACCAAACGAGCACAGGAATTTTTAAACGTCTTTGACTTTAGCCAGTTTGGATCATATCTATAATCAATAAAGGAGATTATTATGAAACTACTTAAACCACTCTTAACTGTTTTGGCACTTGCCTTCGCCCTTATCTTTGTCACAGCTTGTAGCTCAGGTGGAAATGGTGGTGCATCGTCTGGCAAAACTACTGCCAAGGCTCGCACAATCGATGAAATCAAAAAAAGCGGTGAGCTACGAATCGCCGTATTTGGAGATAAAAAACCGTTTGGTTACGTTGACAATGACGGTTCTTACCAAGGTTACGATATCGAACTTGGGAACCAACTTGCACAAGACTTGGGTGTCAACGTTAAATATGTTTCAGTCGATGCTGCCAACCGTGCTGAATACTTGATTTCAAACAAGGTAGATATTACTCTTGCCAACTTTACGGTGACTGACGAACGCAAGAAACAAGTTGATTTTGCCCTTCCATACATGAAAGTTTCACTTGGAGTCGTATCGCCTAAGACTGGTCTCATTACAGACGTCAAACAACTTGAAGGTAAAACCTTAATTGTCACAAAAGGAACGACTGCTGAGACTTATTTTGAGAAAAATCACCCAGAAGTAAAACTCCAAAAATACGACCAATACAGTGACTCTTACCAAGCCCTTCTTGACGGACGTGGAGATGCCTTTTCAACTGACAATACGGAAGTCCTAGCTTGGGCACTTGAAAATAAAGGATTTGAAGTAGGAATTACTTCCCTCGGTAATCCAGATACCATTGCGGCAGCAGTTCAAAAAGGCAACCAAGAACTGCTAGACTTCATCAATAAAGATATTGAAAAATTAGGTAAGGGAAACTTCTTCCACAAAGCCTATGAAAAAACACTTCACCCAACCTACGGTGACGCTGCTAAAGCAGATGATCTGGTTGTTGAAGGTGGAAAAGTTGACTAATACTCTTCGAAAATCTCTTCAAACCGCGTCAGCTTTATCTACAACCTCAAAGCAGTGCTTTGAGCAACCTGCGGCTAGCTTCCTAGTTTGCTCTTTGATTTTCATTGAGTATAACATCCAATGAAATCACAAAAAGAAATCAGGTAATCCTAGTGACTACCTGATTTTCTATATTTTAGGCATTTTGCCAATTCTCTTGGTCTTCTTTAAATCGTTTTAGAAGACCCAAGCCTTCTGGGGTGATATAGCCTTCTTCTTGGGCTAGATGGATGAGTTCACTGTAGTTAGAAAGCGTCACAAGTTTGACACCTGCATCTGAGAAGTTCTTATCTGCTTTTGGCAATTGGTAGCTGAAAATCGCTACAACTCCAAGAACATCTGCTCCTTCTCGCTTGGCTGCTGCCACGGCCTCGAGAACAGAACCACCTGTTGAAATGAGGTCTTCAACCACTACCATTTTTTGACCTTGAGCTACACGGCCTTCGATTTGATTACCTGCTCCGTGGTCTTTTGGTTTGCTACGGATGTAGGCAAATGGCAAGTTCATCTTATCAGCAATGATAGCTCCGTGTGGAATCCCAGCTGTCGCAGTTCCTGCAATCACTTCTACATCTGGAAAGGCTTCTTTGATAGCTTCCACAAAGCCATTTTCAATGAGAGTACGAGTTTCTGGATAGGCAAGGGTAACACGGTTATCCGTATAAATGGGTGACTTGATACCAGATGCCCAAGTGAAAGGCTCCTCTGGTTTGAGGTAAACGGCTTGAATTTTCAAGAGGTGGCTAGCGATATCTTTAGCAAGTGTCATGATATTCTCCTTTTATTTTTATAATCTATTCTTTAATTCCAGTTCTGTGTCCATTCATCCTTGATAGCATGATAAGCTACAACAGGATCCTCAGCTTGAGTAATGGGACGTCCCACCACGATATAGTCACTACCGATTTGATAAGCATCCGCTGGCGTCATCACGCGTTTTTGGTCTCCAACTGCAGCTCCTGCTGGACGAATACCCGGTGTCAGACAGATAAAATCTGGATTGGTAGCCTGCTTGATGACTTGCACTTCCTGAGCTGAACAAACAACACCATCTAATCCCACTTCGGCTGTCTTCTTGGCATAATGTATCACAGACTCTTGCAGGCTAGTTTGGATATTTTGAAAATCCTGCATCTGGGCTTCTGATGTTGATGTGAGCTGAGTGACAGCTATCAATTTGGCTTGACTACCAAGACCTTCACGAGCAGCCTTCATCATCTCTACACCCCCAGCAGCATGAACATTGGTCATATCCACACCAAGCTGAGATAGGACCTTCATAGCTGATTTGACTGTATTGGGAATGTCATGCAACTTGAGATCCAAAAAGACACTGTGACCCAGATCTTTCAAGTAAGACACAATCTCAGGCCCCGTTGCGTAATAAAGCTCCATCCCTACCTTTAGATAAAGGCTTTCTTCCTCTGGAAAAAGAGCTAAAAATTCCTTGACCGCCTCAAAACTAGGAAAATCAAGAGCAATGACTGGACGATGTTCTCGCATAGGTTTCTCCTTTTACCTTTGCTAGTGAGAGAGTCTGGCCACAAGAAGCCACGAAAAAAGGAACCTGCCAACAGCAAGGTTCCACGAAAAATGGGTAGTCTCCACCCTTTCACCGTCTAACCTTAGCTGCCTCTCTGGACTGCTTTAAAGGTTTTTTACTATTCTATTATTTCTACTAGCACTTGTCAAGTAAAAACATGGCAACTAAAGAGCTATAGGAAAAAAGGTAAACCTAGCGACGCGGTGAACGCTGACTTGTTTGATTTCGATTGCTTTCTTCCTCCAGTTTTTTCTTCTCTTCTTCCAATTTTTTCTGCTGTTCTTCCAGTCTTTTCTTCTCTTCCTCTTTCTGTTTCTTCTCAGCTTCTTCAGCCTCTTTTTTGGCTTTTTCTTCTGCTTCCATAATTAATTTATCCGCCACAGTGTAGCTGTAGATTCCAGCTTCCATATCGACCACACTTGGTTCTGACAATTGAGGCTTAATCTTACTGTAATAAGGCAATTTCTTACTCATTTCAGAAAGTGGAACCAAGACTTCGTCCGAATCATTCATGGTCAATCGAATTAAATCTGAAGTCACCTTACTTGGGGCTAATTCCACCTTTTGGATAGCAGCCTTGAGTTCTGGGCTAATTTGAGCAAGTTCTGAGACAAAAGCCTTGATTTGTTCACTATCATTAAAGAGAACTGATAAATAAGTTTCTGGTAGACTGACCAAACTCACAGCACTGGTCTCAAGCTGACCACTGGAAAGAATAGGATAATGATTTTCACCAGAAATATAGTAAGCCACAATATCATATTCCTTGACCTTGATAGTGAACTTGGTTGGAAATTGATAAACAAGCTGAGCTGATTCCACCCAATAATTAGACTTGATCCGCTCTTCATATTTTGCCTTGTCTAGCAGAAGGTTAATCGTATAATCCGTATCCTGAATGCCTGAAGCCTGTCGAATATCATCAGCCGTAGTTTGCACCGTTCCCTCAACACGAATATCCTTCATGGTCGCATAAGGACTGAGTAAGTAGGCAGAGACAATCAATAAAAGCAGACTTGGAAATAAAATCGTTAAGGCTCGTAAGATATGAAGGCCAGGAATCTTTGCTTTGGCTGGTTTTTCTTTTGTAGCCTTTTTAGCAAGCTTTTTATCCTGTTCCTCGTCCTCTTTAGACCCTGATTCTTCTTTCTCTTCTTCCTCTTTGTCACCCTCTGAGGATGCTACTTTTTCCTCAGACTCCTCCTTAGTTGATTCTTCATCTCCCTGGTCTGTGTCACTCTCCTGGTCCTCTGACTTCTCAGATTCTTCTCCCATTCGAGCTTGTCTTTCCTTTTCCTTCTTCTCAGCTAGGGCTGCCTCTTCTTCAGCCTTCTTTTTTAGATATTCTTGGTTCCGTTTCTGCCATTCTGATAACTCTTTAAATTCTTCGAGGATTTCTTTACCCTCATTTTTCTTATCTTTTGACATTTACTTTCCTTATGATAAATCGTTTTTCAATAGTTGATAAAAATCTGCTAGAGATTTCAATTCCTTAGAAGCCTTCATCTTAGCTTGATAATCTTCCTTGTGACTTAGTAAGTGAGAAAGCTTCTCTTCTAAACTGTCCAAGGTCAAATCGCTTTCTTGAAGCTCTTCTGCATAGCCTTTTTTTACAAAGTAGGCTGCATTTTCAATCTGGTCACCACGACTAGCTTCACGACCAAGCGGCACAATAACATGCAATTTTGCCATGGCCAAGAGCTCAAAAATCGTATTGGCGCCACCACGTGTCACAACAATATCAGCCAATTCCATCAAGGGTTGATAGAGATTGGTCACATAGTCAACACGAAAAAGATTTTGGCTCAACTCGTTCAGGCTAGAATCTCCAGTTAGGTTGATAATATTGTAGCGCTCTGTCAGTTCTTTCTTATGGTCTGTCACCAATTGGTTAAAGACACGAGCACCTGCAGAACCGCCAACAAACAATACAGTTGGCAATTTAGGATTAAAGTGGGTTTGAATATCTACCAATTCATCTGGTTCTGGACCTTTTTGGTCTGAAACCTTGGTCACTGCTCCCACATGCTCGACCTTAGACAAACTTGAAGCTTGCTCAAAGGTTGAATACATCTTCGTCGCAAATTTATAGGCGATTTTATTGGCCAAGCCCATAGACAGGTCAGATTCGTGAATAAAGACAGGAACTCCTGAAACACGCGCTGCGATAACAGGCGGTACTGAAACAAAGCCTCCCTTTGAAAAAAGAGCTTGTGGACGAAGTCGCAACATGATAAAGAGAGATTGGACGATTCCCCAGCCAACTTTGAAGATGTCCAGCATATTTTGCCAAGAGAAATAGCGACGCAATTTCCCAGTCGCAATGGAGTGGAAAGTGACATCCAAGCCTGACTTGAGGATTTCTTGATGTTCAATACCACGCTTGTCCCCGATATAGTGGACTTCCCAACCATCTTCGATGAACTTGGGCATTAACAAAAGATTGAGGGTAACGTGTCCCACCGTCCCCCCACCTGTAAAGACAATTTTTTTCATATTATTCCTTTAACTCCGCTACTGTGTCGATAAAGAGGTCGCCACGTACTTCAAAGTTAGCATACATATCCCAGCTGGCATTGGCAGGACTGAGAAGAACCACGTCTCCTTGAGTCGCAAGTTCATAGGCCTTGCGGGTCGCATCTGCAATATCAGTCGCATCCACATAAGACACATCAGCCTTATCTGCTGCCCGTTTGACACGTTCGGCAGACTGACCAAGGATGACCATCTTCTTGAGTCCAGTAATGTCTGGTACCAATTCGTCAAACTCATTACCACGGTCCAAACCACCTGCAATCAAGATCACCTTGCTGTTGTCAAATCCTGATAAGGCTTTTTGAGTAGCCAAGATATTGGTTGACTTGCTATCATTATAGAATTTGACACCCTTGATTTCATCCACAAATTGGAGACGGTGTTTGACACCACCAAAGGCTGAAAGAGTTTCTTTGATGGTTTGGTTATCCACACCACGAAGCTTGGCTACAGCAATCGTCGCAAGGGCATTTTCTACATTGTGGCTACCTGGAACTCCGATTTCATTCGCTGCCATGACCACTTCCCCACGGAAGTAGAGTTGACCATCTTCCAGATAAGCTCCATCAACCTTTTCCTGTGTTGAAAATGGTACAACGGTAGCTTGTGTTTTGCTAGCCAATTCTTTTGCCAAATCTTGGTTAAAGTTCAAGACAAGGAAATCAGCTGCTGTCATCTTGTTCTGGATATTCCACTTGGCTGCTACATATTCCTCAAATGATCCATGGTAGTCGATATGAGTTGGCATGAGGTTGGTAATAACCGCAATCTCAGGATGGAATTCTTGGACGCCCATGAGTTGGAAAGAAGAAAGTTCCATGACAAGCGTGTCCTTGTCTGACGCAGTTTGTGCCACTTGACTAGCTGGATAGCCGATATTTCCTGATAAAAGACCATGTTGTCCAGCAGCAGTCAAAACTTCCCCAATCATGGTCGTTGTGGTCGTTTTTCCATTAGAACCAGTAATACCAACAATCGGTGCTTCTGAAATCAAGTAAGCCAATTCTACCTCGGTCAAGACAGGAATACCCTTTGACAATGCCTTTTCAATCATGGGATTGCTGTAGGGAATGCCTGGATTTTTTACCATAAGGGCAAACTCTTCATCCAAGAGTTCCAAAGGATGGCCACCTGTGATAACCTTGATTCCTTCTTCCAGCAAACTTTGCGCAGCTGGATTGTCCTCAAAAGGTTTCCCGTCATTTACCGTCACAATAGCTCCTAGCTTGTCCAACAAACGGGCCGCAGACTCACCAGACTTAGCCAAACCTAAAACAAGAACTTTCTTATTTTTAAATTGATCGATTACTTTCATGTCTCAAACTCCATTTCTACTCCTACTATTTTACCATTTTTATGAAAATAAAAAAGCCACAAAGTGTGTTTGTGACTCTTTCTTCTAACTGATACTCTTCGAAAATCAAATTCAAACCACGTCAGCTTCGCCTTGCCGTACTCAAGTACAGCCTGCGGCTAGCTTCCTAGTTTGCTTTTTGATTTTCATTGAGTATGAATCTTACCATATCATCTATGTGATAAATCGGTAACTCGAATAACTTGGTCCACTTGCTCCCAAATCAGAGGATTGTGGGTCGCAATAATAATAGTTCGATTCGGATTTTTTAGAGATTCTAGGATAGAAAGTAATTCCTCAGAGTTTTTGGGGTCTAAGGAAGCGGTTGGTTCATCTGCGAGAATCAAAGGTGGATCCTTTAAAATTATCTTCGCTAGTGCAACACGTTGTGCTTCTCCTCCTGATAATTCAAAGATAGGTTGCTTTAAATCTAAATAAGAGAGGTTTACACGGTTTAGAGCTTGTTTCATCAAAGAGATTTTCTCTTTTTCTTTCAACTTTTTACCAACTAAACCCAGATTGAGATTCTCTTTGACGGTTTGACTTTCAATTAAGCCAAAATCTTGAAATAAGTATCCTAAGTAATCTCTAAAGAAAACAGAAGGCTTGATGTCCTTAAGAGAGGTACCATCATAGATGATTTGCCCTTTGTCATATGGCTCTAATCGTCCAATCATATTCAAGAGTGTTGTCTTACCACAGCCACTTGTACCGATTAAGGAATAAATTTTCCCACCTTCAAAATGAAGATTCGTATCTGAAAATAGCTGACGGCTTCCAAATTTTTTAGATATATTCTTTAGTTCAATCATCCTATTTTCCTTTCATAATTGTCATAGAAACACGAGATTCTTTATGAGCTTGACGGTAAAGCGTCAAAACTGCACTAGCTAGAAAGACTAATAAAGTGAGCAAGCCAATCACCAAGTCTCGACTGCTTAAAATAAAGAAACTAGCACCAAATACAAAACTGGCAAATTGACTAACCATATACTGAGCATGTGTTTCAAAAAATCGTAAACCTGAAATTCGTTTAATCAAGATATCTCGGCGGAATTGCTCGAAATATAGAAGATTGACAGAATAAAAGAGTAACAAGGAACTAGCTATTCCAACAATAGCTCCTAGGATTAAAGTTGCTGTTTCAGTTTGAACTTCATTATAACGAGTTAGATAAACACTTCTTCCTTCTTTAAGATAGGATACTTGCTCATAAATTCCAGCTTTCTTTAAGAGTTCTAGCCCACTCTCATATCCTTTGATAAAGAGTTGTTTTCCAGCATTGATAGACCAAATAGATTTGGAAATGATACTATCACCTGTAGATGTAGGAGTGAACACAACTAAAATCGGATCGGTTAAGTACTGAATGGATACTGGACTTTCACCGTTATTATAAATAAATCGCTTTTCTCCAGTTGGAAGATAGCTAACAATCGCTCTCATTTCATACTCTAAAGGAGCGTTTTTATCCTCGCTTGATTTTCCGTAATAGTTCAAACTCTCTTCAAAAGCTTTCTTAAGTTCTGCTTCCTGTGAACGAAGAGATTCTGGTAATAAGAGTCCAAATTCTCCTTTTTGAAGATGAGCTAGTTTCTGTCTAGTCTCATCATTTACAGTAACATTTTCCTTGTCCAAATAACTTGGGCTTATATAGAGAACATTAGCATCTGGACTATAGGTATCCAGTGTTTCCTCTTTTTCATTTTTTCCTTGAGGATTTGCAAAATGAATGAGATTATCTTTTACAAATAGAGCCTGTTCTTTTTCAACTGCTTCTTTGGAAAATTCATACCACTTATTCAGATTTTCTGTATCTTTTCCTCTATCACCTAAGCCAAAAGAAATTTGATAATAATCTGCTCTATCCTGCCATGCTTGTTTTGAAATTTCAAGTTCTTTCAATCGTTGGTAAGACGTCAAGCCTGTCTTAACAGCGTAGCCCACTGTAAAAACAGCTACTAACTGACACAATAGGGTTAAAATCATCAGGCGTTTAAGGGGTAATCTTCCCTTAATAACGGGAACTAATGCTTTGTAACTCAAACTCATTAGATAAAGAAGCATTAGTAAAATTGAAATCACCAATAAAAACAACAGATAGAAACTAATCCCAAAACCATAGGTGGCTAACAAGATAGGATAAAACAAGCCTTGACTAAAAAGAACGACTCCCCCACCTAGGAAGGAAAGGAGGGCTGATAGAAGGAGCCACTTGATATCAGTCGATAAAGAATGCCCCATGATGGATAAGAGAGTCTGACCAGAAAAGAGTTTTATACCTGCTGCTCTCATTTCCTTAATCCGAGTGATAATCACTAAAGCAAAGAAAGATAAGCCAAATATTGCTAAACTAATTAAAATAAGGGGATTTAGTAACATTCGAAAAGCAAGAGAATAGGGAGGTGTCTTTCGGTCAGCAATTGCTTTATAACCCAAATCCCCTAATTTATCAGCTAGCTTTTCTTTTGTCAAGGAGCCTGACAAAAGGAGATAACTATTTAGTGGATCACTACGTTCACGACTTTCTTGACTAGCTTCTTGGAATTCTTTTGGTAAAGTTCCCTGACCATAAGTTGCATAAGTAAAGTGAGTCGTCCCATCCTTACTCGGCTCTACAATTCTTCTAGCTATTAAACTCTGTTCTGAGTTTGCAAAATTCTCCAATTCCTGTTCAAATATCTCACGCGTCGGTTCCTGAGTATCTTTTTTGACACGAAGTAAAGTAACGGAATCATAGCTTGCATATAAATATTGTGGAGCACGTAAGACAATAATCCAAGCAAGGAAGAAGCTGAGAAAAAAAGTTGATAATAATATGAATAGTTTCTTCATAGTAGACTCCTTGTATAAGAGAATAACCCTATATAACAAAGATTTTATCTTTTATAAATTCTTAGACTTATTTTCCTAGTTTAATCAATCACACCCTGAGCACCAAGACAACAATACTCTTCAAAAATCTCTTCAAACCGCGTCAACGTCGCCTTGCCGTAGATATATGTAACTGACTTCGTCAGTCTTATCTACAACCTCAAAGCAGTGCTTTGAGCAACCTGCGGCTAGTTTCCTAGTTTGCTCTTTGATTTTCATTGAGTATAAATTTAATCCTTTCTTGTTTTGAAATCGATTTCTTTTTACTTAAGTATATCACTTTTTATATAATCTATCAACATATTTTACTAAGATATCATTAGTAATGAAGTTTTACAATTTCCTAAAAAATAGATGACATTAGCGGATTTTATTCCAGTTTCCGCCTTTATACTTTACAAGCAAAAGAGATGATGTTATAGTAAAAGGCAATTCAAACTATTGTAAAATTTCTACAAAAAAAGAGAGCCAAAACTCTCTTTTTATCTTCTTTTACTTTTATGGACCGACATGAGGGTAATATCTCGCAAGCTAAAGTATGCTAGGAAGAGCATGGCGATTGCGATAAAAAATTCTGTCGGTAGCTGAAAGATTTGCAGAACTGACAACATCAGTAAAATCAAGAGTGCTACGAAAGCAAAGACGACAAGGACGATATTAACTGTCCCTTTAATGCTTTGTGGTGTCGCAAATACATAGAGTAGTAATAAGAGGAGTCCTATGATTAAATAAACCATCTTTATCTCTTTCTAGCTCTTATTCAGCTGATTTTTTCTTCTTGTTAGCTTTCTCACGCTCTGCCTTGTTAAGGATTTGTTTACGCAAACGGATAGACTCAGGCGTTACTTCCATGTACTCATCGTCGTTCAAGAACTCAAGAGACTCTTCAAGTGTCAAGATACGAGGTGTCTTGATAACAGCTGTTTGGTCCTTAGTAGCTGAACGGACGTTGGTCATTTGTTTAGCCTTAGTGATGTTAACTGTCAAGTCGTTTTCACGAGAGTTTTCACCGATGATCATTCCTTCATAAACCTCAGTACCTGGGTTAACAAAGATTGTTCCACGTTCTTCGATAGACATGATTGAGTAAGTTGTAGCCTTACCAGCATCGATAGAAACAAGAGCACCACGGTGACGACCACCAATTTCACCTGGAATCAATGGCAAGTATTGGTCGAAGGTATGGTTCATGATACCGTAACCACGAGTCATTGACAAGAACTCAGTTGAGTATCCAATCAACCCACGCGCTGGAACAAGGAAGACCAAACGAGTTTGACCATTACCAGTTGAAATCATATCCAACATTTCACCCTTACGTTCAGAAAGGCTTTGGATAACAGACCCTTGGTATTCTTCTGGTGTGTCGATTTGAACACGTTCAAATGGTTCACATTTAACACCGTCGATTTCTTTTACGATAACCTCTGGACGAGATACTTGAAGTTCATATCCCTCACGACGCATTGTTTCGATAAGGATTGACAAGTGCAATTCTCCACGTCCTGAAACAGTCCATTTATCTGGTGAATCAGTTGGGTCAACACGAAGGGAAACGTCTGTTTGCAATTCTGCCTGCAAGCGTTCTTCTACCTTACGAGAAGTTACCCATTTACCTTCTTTACCAGCAAATGGTGAGTTGTTAACCAAGAAAGTCATTTGAAGAGTTGGCTCATCGATGTGTAGGATTGGAAGAGCTTCAACTGCATCTGTCGGAGTGATAGTTTCACCGACAAAGATATCTTCCATACCAGAAACGGCAATCAAATCACCTGCTTTTGCTTCTTGGATTTCACGACGTTCCAAACCAAAGAAACCAAAGAGTTTTGTAACACGGAAGTTTTTAGTTGTGCCATCAAGTTTAGAAAGGGTAACTTGGTCACCAACTTTAACAGTACCACGGAAGACACGACCGATACCAATACGTCCAACGAAGTCATTGTAGTCCAAAAGTGACACTTGGAACTGCAGAGGCTCATCTGAGTTATCTACTGGAGCTGGGATATGGTCGATAATCGTGTCAAAGATTGGGGCCATAGTCGCTTCTTGGTCAGCTGGATCGTCTGACAATGAAGAAGTTCCGTTGATCGCTGAAGCATACACAACTGGGAAATCAAGCTGGTCATCATCTGCACCAAGCTCGATGAAAAGTTCCAAGACTTCGTCCACTACTTCTGCTGGACGAGCTGATGGTTTATCGATTTTATTGACAACCACGATTGGGACTAGGTCTTGTTCCAAAGCTTTTTTCAATACGAAACGAGTCTGTGGCATTGTTCCTTCGTAGGCATCTACGACCAAGACAACACCGTCAACCATTTTCATGATACGCTCAACTTCTCCACCGAAGTCCGCGTGTCCTGGTGTATCCATGATGTTGATACGAGTTCCGTTGTAGGCAACGGCTGTATTTTTAGCAAGGATGGTAATTCCGCGCTCTTTTTCGATATCGTTTGAGTCCATAGCACGCTCTGCCAATTCAGTACGTGCATCAAGCGTTTCTGATTGTTTCAATAATTCGTCAACGAGGGTTGTTTTCCCGTGGTCAACGTGGGCGATAATCGCAATGTTACGGATATCTTCTCTTAATTTTGTCATGATTTCCTCTATAATATTCAAAATTTATTTTCTAACTGAACGATTATACCATAATTTCAGGTAAATAACATAACTCAAGCAAGTGTAAATGTTTTCACTCTGCTTTTCTTTTCACGTCAAGCCTTTTCAAAGCAGGCGACTTATGATAAGATAGGCACAGTATGCGTTTAGATAATTTATTAGCCCAAGAAAAAGTTAGCCGAAAGGCTATGAAGCAAGCCTTACTCAAAGGGGACATTCTCGTCGATGGTTGCCCAGCCCGCTCCCTAGCCCAAAATATCGATACAGGACTACAGGAACTCCTTTTTCAGGAACAAATCATTCAAGGCTATGAGCACACCTATCTTATGCTTCATAAGCCTGCTGGTGTCGTTACAGCCAACAAAGACAAGGAACTTCCAACCGTCATGGACTTGCTTCCGCCTGACATCCAGTCTGACAAGCTCTATGCTGTCGGCCGACTGGACCGAGATACGACGGGTCTCCTCCTCTTGACCGACAACGGTCCCTTGGGCTTTCAGCTCCTCCATCCCCAATATCATGTCGATAAAACTTATCGAGTTGAGGTCAATGGACTTCTAACACTTGACCATATCCAAGCCTTTCAAAAAGGAATTGTCTTTTTAGATGGCACTATCTGTAAACCTGCAAGACTAGAGATTCTATCTGCAAGTCCTTCCCTCAGTCAAGCCTCCATCACCATTTCAGAAGGAAAATTTCATCAGGTCAAGAAAATGTTCCTATCAGTTGGTGTCAAGGTGACATCCCTCAAACGCACCCATTTTGGACCTTGGAGCTTGGATGAGAATCTTCAAGCAGGAGACTATCGTCCCCTAAACTCAGAAGAATTGGCAAGCATTCGTGACTTTCTCAGAAAAAGTGGTTAAAAAATGAGCTCGGAAACATCCAAGCTCGTTTTCTTATTTCTCAACTTTAACTTTCCCTTTCCAAGAATCCAAACCATAAGAAAGGATATAAATCTCAGAAAAACCTTGTTTTTTCAAGTAAAGGGCCGCATTTGTCACACGTTGCGCACGTTGATTTTCGTAAAGAAGGACAGGTTTATCTTTACGAAGGGCTGCAAGACTAGTCTTCAACTGACTTGAAGGAATATTGCGAGCACCAAGGATATGTTTTCTGTGGAATTCTGCTGGATCGCGCAAATCAATCAATTGACCCGTACGAATCAAGGCTTCAAACTCCTCATTGTCTACAATTTTAGCCGCACGGCGAATACGAAGATAGTTAAAGCCCATCCATGCCAACATTGCTAGTATAAGTGCCCACAAAATCCAAGTAACCATTAGTTCTTTTCTCCATTTTTCTCAATATAATCCAATTCTAGCTTGTGCTCCCTGCGAAGAACTGCTTCTGCTTCTAGATAGTCTAATTTGTCCATCAACCCTGCATCGTAAATCCGAGAGAGTTCCAACTTCATCAGTTCAATATCATATAAGCGTTTTCCCATATAAACAATAATACCAAATCGTTTGAGGAATTGCTGCACATCATAGAATGTTTTCATAAGACTCATTCTAGCAAAATTTTGTCTTTTTTTCAAGAAGAGACCCACACAATGCTCCTGATTTTCCTATCTTCTTTGGCGATTCTGACGCAAGTGTGGTACAATAAAAACATGAGAATTCAACAATTACATTATATTATCAAAATCGTCGAAACCGGCTCCATGAATGAGGCAGCTAAGCAACTCTTTATCACTCAACCGAGTCTTTCCAACGCTGTGAGAGATTTGGAAAATGAAATGGGCATTGAAATCTTTATCCGCAATCCCAAGGGTATTACCTTGACCCGTGATGGGATGGAGTTCCTCTCTTATGCCCGTCAGGTTGTCGAGCAGACCCAGCTTCTGGAGGAACGCTATAAAAATCCTGTCGCCCACCGCGAACTCTTTAGCGTTTCGTCTCAACACTATGCCTTTGTGGTCAATGCCTTTGTTTCTCTGCTCAAGAAAAGTGATATGGAGAAATACGAGCTCTTCCTTCGTGAAACTCGGACTTGGGAGATTATTGACGACGTCAAGAACTTCCGTAGTGAGGTCGGTGTCCTATTTTTGAACAGCTACAACCGTGATGTTTTAACAAAAATGCTGGATGACAACCACCTCCTGGCACACCATCTCTTCACAGCGCAACCACATATCTTTGTCAGCAAGACCAACCCTCTGGCAAAGAAAGACAAGGTGAAACTATCTGATTTGGAAAACTTCCCTTACCTCAGCTATGACCAGGGGACGCACAATTCCTTCTACTTCTCAGAAGAGATTCTTTCTCAAGAGCACCACAAGAAATCCATTGTGGTTAGTGACCGTGCCACCCTCTTTAATCTCTTGATTGGTCTGGACGGATACACAATCGCAACAGGGATTTTGAACAGCAACCTCAACGGAGACAATATCGTTTCTATCCCACTGGACATTGATGACCCCATTGAGTTGGTCTATATCCAGCATGAGAAAACCAGCCTATCCAAGATGGGTGAACGCTTTATCGACTATCTCCTAGAAGAAGTCCAGTTTGATAGTTGAGAGTCACTCTAAATCGAATAACCTAAAAACCTCAAGAACTAGCTTTCAACCCTAGTTCTTGAGGTTTTTTATCTAATAGTAAATCATAAGGATTTTATAAAATCTTATTTTTTAAACAAAAATATAGCAAGGATTAAAACAAGAACGAGTCCAGCTCCTGCAACAATGGCAAACACTGGAATGTTTCCGAATAGTTTTTGTTCTGGCTTTATCTCCTCACTACTGTCTTGAGTTGATTCTGGCACTGTATCTCCTTGTTTCGCTACTTCTTGCTCTGATTTTTTCTCTATTTTCTTAGGACCATAATTTGGATTTACAAAAGTTGCGAGCATGGTGGGCTTAGAATAGTCTTCCTCTCCTTCTTTGACTAACCATGACGCATTATATAAATTCCGTCCTTCCAATACCAGCCCAAAATCAATTCGCTCACCAGGAAGCAAAACTGCTCCTAAACCTACACTAAAAAAGAAAGCTTCTCCGTCATTTTTCTCTTTTAAGACAATAAATCCGTTCTCACTCACTTTTTTTAGTCGAGATAATTTTCCTTTAATATCTCCATCTTTAAAGGTTCCAGTGTAGTTTCCATCTTCTCCTAAAATGAGTGATGAAGCTCTACCAGGTTTAGTACCATTATTAGGTTCTTTATTAATCCAAGTACCCACTAATTCGGATGGGAGAGGAATTTCATCACCAATTTTAGCATCAACAAGGGGCTTGGGCATAGGGGGATTAGGATCCATATTATCTCCAACAATCGGGAGATTTAGAGAAGTATATTCAATAGTTGAGGTATCTATTTTTGTTTTAGAATCAAGATTTAACTCGCTTAGATCACCTTCTCCTGCTCTAAATTCACCTTTTTTAATTAAACTTGCCTCCTTATTTTCTTTAGAAAGTTGGAACAATCTATATGACATAATCCCTGGAGCACTTTCGAACACCATAATACTACCATCTGTGTAGGTATCAATAACTGTCCCCATTCTAAGACTTGTATCCCAAAATCTATCAAATAATGGAGTGGGAGTATTACCATTCATATAATATACTTCAAACAGTTCCCATTTTTCACCATTGGTCAAACCGATTAATAATTCATCCGTCCCATTTTTGTCAATATCCTTCAAAGCGTAACCAAGTCTATTAATATTATTTTCAAATAGATGTTTACTCTCCCACTTCTCAGTGATTTGTGGCAATAGTTGGTTGTTGTCAGTACTGTCAGCTTGGGCTGAATTCACTAGTGAAAACAAACCACAAAGTAAACCCAGACAGGTCATCATGTTTATAATTTTCTTCATATTATTTCTAATTTTAATTTCACTTATATAAATCAATAAATATTATTTTGATGGTAATGATTATGCGTATGGTAATGATTTTCTTGAACATGTAAATTTCTCAAGTAATCAACTGCTTCTTCTGTATTTCTACGGATTCCATCTAACTGCTGTAATTGCAAAGTTTGAACATAATTGTTATATCTTAATGCTTGAAGCATTTTCTTAGTATCAATATATTGTTCCCTTTGTAACTGTAGCATTTCTTTCTGATAGTTCAACTGTAATTCTTTATATTTTGTTTCATCATATAAATTTACAAGTTCCTTCATATTATCAGCTTTGAAATTTTCTAAAGCTCCGATAAAAAATTCTATAGCTTCTATGAAATAGTAATCTTTGGGATACCATCCACTACCAAAAGCCACTAGAGCTCCTGCAGCTTCTTGCATCTCTATTTCACACTGCTGTTGCTCTTGCTTAATTTCTTGTTCATGTCTAATCTGTCTATCATAATCAGACTGTCTCATGCCTGAATTTTTAATGAGTTGTTTATTATCATCATCAATTAGCGTATTAATGAAATCAACCCATTTAGGATACCAAATTTTACCTAAAATAGAAGTTAAATAAAGCATTCCTAAGGCTATAATTGAAAAAAATATACCTTCAAATAAGTTAAAACTTATTAACCCTATTATTGCAAAAAATATTATCCTAAGAGGTGCAGCTAATAACATGACTAAAATAATCCCTGTCCATATATTTAACCATTTTTCTGTTTTTCGACGTATCTTTTTTTGAAGATAAAAAATTAAAATTGCTGTTGCTGCCAAATACATAACAAGTTCAAGAAGATTACCGTCACCAAACCAAAACATTAGTAGAAATTTAGCTAGATTTCCCAAAGCACCAAACAGAACTACATAAAATGATTGCCTCATCATTTTCTCTATTTTGTTAGATGAATTACTTTCTAATAAATTTTGTAATTGAGCTTGTATTTGCTTAGCTTTCCTTCTATCATTTTCTAACTTCATCTTATAGTTTTGCTTTTGATAAATATAATCTATACCTCTATGTAGATTATATAAATTTTCTAATAATACTGATTTTTCTTCCACTTCATTCTCCATCTTTTTTCTATTTTACTAAAAACCTGCCATTACTATCACATTCATCCCAACTACTACTGAAAGAAAGTTATTTAATGAATCTGTTTACTAGTAGTCTTATCACCTTTTATGACCATTATTGCTGCAAAAATATTTATCAAAACACAGACATAATATAGAATCGCTCCAAAACCTAAATCCGATCTTCCAACCAATTCTTTTGTTATTGAAAAATGAACAAAAATTCCAAATAAACTTACTAGAATAACTATAATAGATGTAATAATTTGAAGCACCCTTCCTTTTCCAATTACTAAAGACAATAAAAAAGTAATCACAAATGCACCATACCAAATCAAAAATAAATACCATAATGGTGCATCTAAATATTCTGAAACATGTTCACTTAATGGAGGTATAAACTGATTACCCGATGAAACAACTGGCAATAAGAAAGTAATCAATCCTACTAAACTAGCTATAGTTATTAATTTTTTAAATTTCATTCATATTCTCCCTATATACAATTTCTTACCCCAGTAACTTTTAGGGTACTGAGGTAAGCTTTTAATGTGTAGTCTATTTTACTCGGTTAAAGGTTTGATCTGGCTCTTGAAGATAAAGTTCCTTATCTTTTAACATATATTTTGTTTTTCCTAAATTTCTTCCTTTAGTGTCTGTGATTGTCAATTCTTTCTTTTGTTTATCAATTTTCACTAGTCTTTGTTCTTTGTCTCCGTCTGAATCCTCAGAGGTGACGGTCCCAGCATTTCCTTTAATCACCATGACTAAATGATCACGTTTTGTTAAAATTTCATAAGTTCCATCTAAGGGATCAGTCGTTAATTTCTTTATTCCAAAAATTAACACTAGTGCAATTACAACTAAACCTGCAATGCTCTCCTTACGTTTGGTTTCAAATAAGCTTTTTAATTTACCAATTACATTTTCCATATTGAACTCTAATTCCTTATTTTACCCACTTACCTGAGCCATCTACTTTGTAGCCATCTGGGGTACGTTCGTTGACTGCCATCTTACCATTCGATTTGAGGTAGTAGTCACCTACCCATTGGTTACGAGCATAGCTTCCTTCTGACGTTAGGTAATAGTAAGATTGGTAGCTACTATCATAAATCCACTCACTCTTGGCCATTTTACCATCTGATTTAAGGTAGTAACTTCCAGCCCAGGTATTACGTGCATAGCTACCCTCTGCTGTCAAGTAATAGTATGATTTATAGTTATTGTCATAAATCCACTCGCTCTTAGCCATGTAGCCACCTGATTTGAGGTAATAACTTCCTGACCAAGCATTTTGAACAAAGTTACCTGAAGCATTTAGGTAGAAGTAAGAATTGTACTGAACATCAAAAATCCATTGATTGACTACTTTAACACCAGCTTTATAGTAAGAAGAACCTGACCAACCAGTCTGACCTGAGTTAGAGCTAGTGGTTTGTTTTGGAGCTTCAGTAGCTTTGGGTGCTTCTACTTTCTTAATAGGATAGTATTCCTTATCTGATATTCTAAAAATTTCTGAACGTCCAAAATAACGTTTTCCAAAATCATCTACACTATATATATCTAAATAATAATTGCCATCCTCTACTAGAAGTAAATTAATACCCGACTGTAATCTATTCTTGCCATCAAATTTACCAAAATAATGCGATTCAGTCAAAGTTCCAGTACTCTCATTAACTATATCAAAATAGAGAGAAGTACTATCATTAACGTTGGAACTTCTTTGTAGGTCAACTAAAAGAGTAGCTGATGTAGAACCTCCCGCTGTCGGTATTAAGGTGATTTTCAAGGGATTTTGAGTATCCTTGACACTCATATCTGTTAAAGCATGAACCTCCATTGGTTTAGAAGTCATAAGACCCACTGATAACAACGAACCTGCTAATAAAGAACTAACTAATATTTTTTTATTTTTCATGATTTCAAATTCCTTTTCTCATCCTTATCCTACCCACTCACCGTTGGTATTGACTGTATAGCCATCTGGTGTAGTGGTGTTTACTGCTAAAGCTCCTGAACTATAGGCGTAGTACCATTTACCAGAAACTTTAAACCATCCTGTTGTCATAGCACCTGACTTGTCAAGATAGTACCATGAACCATTATCTTTTACCCATCCTGTAGCCATTGAGCCTGAGTTATTCAAGTAATACCATGTACCGTTATCTTTTATCCAACCTGTAGCTATTGATCCTGACTTGTTCAAGTAATACCATGTACCGTTATCTTTTACCCATCCTGTAGCCATTAAACCTGACTTGTTAAGGTAATACCATGTACCATTATCTTTTACCCATCCTGTAGCCATTGAACCTGAGTTGTTCAAGTAATACCATGAGCTACCAGTTTTGACCCAGCCAGTTTTCATCCAACCTGCGTGATCAAAGTAGTACCATTTATCCTTTATTTGTTCCCAACCGTTGGTTGTATATGAACCATCAGCATGTTTGTACCACCAACGACCAGATGATTCAATCCAGTTACCAGCTTGTGAGTCTTCTACTTTCTTGAGTTCTGTATCTGTTTTCTTCTTCGCTTGTTTCCCTGCAAGATACTCCAGATACCAATCTGATAAATTGTAGTCATCCTTGCTTTCAGCCTTAACCAACTTATCAAACTCTTCTTGGATTTCAGCTAGTTTAGCTTGTTCAGCTTTCAATTTAGCTGTAACTGCATCCAATTTGTCTTGTGCCAATTTTGCAGCAGATTTTTCTTGAGTTAGTTTTGCTTCTAAATCAGCTACTTTTGCTTGCGCATCTGCAAGATTTTTGTCTGCATTTAGATAAGCACTCAATTCAGTTGCAATTGCTTTCGCATCTGACACCAATTTGTCTTTTTCTTCATGGAGTTTTGCTTGTTCAGCTTGAAGAGCAGTCAACTTGTTTTCTTCTGCTTGCAATTTTGCTTGCGCATTTGTAAGAGCAGTTTCAGCATCTTTTTGAGCAGTTTTGGCTGTAGCTAGTTCAGCTTTAGCTGTTTCAAGAGCAGTTGCTTTTTCTGCTTGGCTTCTTGAGAAGTTTTCAACAGCTGTTTCAGCAGTTGCTTTACGTTCTTGTGCATTTTTCAAAGCAAGGTTTGCCAATTGCAAGTGCTTTTCAGCAACTTCTGTTTGAAGTGGACTAGCTGTTTTGCTTGCCAATTCTTTTTCAGCTTCTGTTTTAGCTTCAAGTGCAGAAGCATATTTGCTTGAAGCTATTGCCAATTCTGCTTTAGCATTTGCAAGCGCAGTTTGAATTTTAGCAAGTTCATCTTTTACTTTTTTGAGATTTTTATTTAAATATTCTTCAATTCTATAAATTTTGTCAATAAAAGGTCGAGAGACATTATTTACATATTGAATTGTTTCAAAATACATAAGCCGTTGAGTAATATTTCGTACTTTTTTATCATCATCAATAGCTTTGTTGATAGCATTATTGATGATTGCTTTATATTTATCCGTACTAATACCATCAGCCAATGTAACTGTTCCATTAGTATCTTTTTTTAAATATTCATATTTGGTATATGGACTTGATGATTGATTGGGTGAAATAACAGGTAAAGTTTTTAAGTGAGGATGACTTATCACCATAGTTGCTGAATTTGAGCCATTGTCAAATACAAATTTAGCTAAAGGTACATTATGTATCTCTTCATACTTTTTAATTTCAGCATCCATAGCGTTTAGTTTATTCTGTTTTTCAGGATCTACTTTTTTCGTTCTAATATACTCATTTTGAGAATCAATGAAAAAATTATCATATTCTTGCAGAAGATATGCATAGTTTAAATCATTATACAAATATTCTTTTGCTTTTTTTATACTATTACGCATATCTTCTAAACTACTATGTACAGTTTCAAACATGCTTTTCGCATTTTGACTATAAATTATTTTATCTTTTAATGCATTATGGAATGAGTGAGTGAAAAATGCTCCTCCTTTATTATTTTGATAAATTCCCATTAAAAC
>NZ_AEDU01000007.1 GCF_000148525.1 Streptococcus mitis SK564 | reverse complement strand
ATAAAAAAGAAGGCCCCCGCCTTCTTTTTATATATCTGTCAATGGTGTTGCGGTATCTGGTGAGGTATCATAAACCTTAAAGTCTACTCCGACTCCCAGATCAGCTTGTGCTAGCTGATTGACCATGGTCATGTGAGCTAGCTCCTTGATATTGTTTTCCTTAGACAAGTGACCAAGATAGATTTTCTTAGTGCGATTTCCTAGCGTCCGAATCATGGCTTCGGCACCATCTTCATTAGAAAGGTGACCCAGATCCGATAGGATTCGTTGTTTGAGTCGCCAAGCATAAGAACCTGCTCGTAAAATCTCTACATCATGGTTGGACTCGATAAGATAGCCATCTGCATTTTCGACAATCCCTGCCATACGGTCACTGACATAACCTGTATCTGTCAAAAGGACAAAACTCTTGTCATCCTTCATAAAGCGATAGAACTGCGGTGCGACTGCATCATGGCTTACGCCAAAACTCTCGATGTCAATATCTCCAAAGGTTTTGGTTTTGCCCATCTCAAAGATATGCTTTTGCGAAGAGTCTACCTTGCCAAGATACTTGCTGTTTTCCATAGCCTGCCAGGTCTTTTCATTGGCGTAAAGATCCATACCATACTTGCGAGCCAAAACGCCTACTCCATGGATATGATCTGAATGCTCATGGGTAATCAAGATGGCATCCAAGTCTTCGGGCTTGCGATTAATTTCAGCAAGTAGGCTGGTGATTTTCTTACCAGATAAGCCTGCATCCACTAAAAGTTTCTTTTTTGGGGTTTCCAGATAAAAGGAATTTCCACTGGAACCCGACGCTAAAATACTGTATTTAAAGCCTGTTTCACTCATTCTAGTCTTCTACTTCGTCCTCCCATACTTCTTCTTTCACTGCATCCTTATCATAAGGGAGCACAATGGTAAAGGTTGATCCCTTACCGTATTCACTCTTGGCCCAAATAAAGCCTTTATGCTGTTTGATAATTTCTTTGGCAATAGACAGTCCCAGACCTGTTCCACCCTGGGCACGACTTCTAGCACGATCCACACGATAAAAACGGTCAAAAATACGTGGTAAATCCTGTTTAGGAATACCCAAACCTTGGTCAGAGATAGACAAAATCATCTGATCATCAGTCGTCTTCATAGTCACTGTGATTTTCCCACCATCTGGCGAATACTTGATGGCATTGTTGAGAATATTATCAATCACCTGTGTCATCTTGTCTGTATCAATTTCAATCCATACCGAGGTAATTGGGTAATCTCTCACCAGTTCGTATTTCTTATCTTCATCCTGACCTCTTATCTGATCAAAACGGTTGAGGATAAAGGTAATAAAGGCAGTAAAGTTAATCAGTTCCACATCTAGGTGACTGGTCGCATTATCAATCCGTGAGAGATGGAGGAGATCCGTCACCATTCGCATCATACGGTTGGTTTCATCTAGAGATACCTTGATAAAGTCTGGTGCTACGGTTTCACACAAAGCTCCCTCATCCAAGGCTTCAAGATAGGATTTAACACTGGTTAAGGGTGTCCGTAACTCATGACTAACGTTGGAAACAAAGAGTCTTCGTTCGCGTTCTTCCTTCTCCTGCTCAGTCGTATCGTGCAAAACAGCCACCAAACCTGAAATAAAGCCAGACTCTCGACGAATCAAGGCAAAGCGAACACGAAGGCTCAGATACTCACCATTAGCATCCTGAGAATCAATGATGAGTTCAGGAATTTGGGTAATTAAATCACGAAGTTCATACTCATCTTCAATCTTAAGCAACTCTAGGATACTCTTGTTGAGAACGTCTTCTTTCTGAACACCTAACTGTTTCTTAGCCATGTCATTAATCATGGTAATCTTGCCACGACGATTGGTCGCAAGGACTCCGTCTGTCATATAAGAGAGTATACTATGTAATCGTTTACTCTCTTGTTCCAGATTTTCTTGGGTTAAACGAATTACTTCTGATAAATCATTGAGATTATTGGTAATATTAGTGATTTCAGAGCTTCCCTGCATATCCAATACCTGAGAATAATCTCCTGCAATCAGGTCCTTAACTTTTTGATTGATTTGCTTCAACCGAACATTATCCCGACGATTTTCTAGCAAAAGTAAGGTCACTACTAAAATAAAGCCAAGTAGAATGAGGATAAAGATAAAATCACTGGTTAAAACTGTATCTTTAATTAGTTTAATCATTATTTCTCATATAATAACCAACACCGCGACGTGTTAGGATATATTCAGGACGACTTGGTGTATCTTCTATCTTCTCACGCAAACGTCTGATGGTTACGTCAACTGTTCGAACATCTCCGAAATAATCATACCCCCAGACCGTTTCAAGCAAGTGTTCACGCGTAATTACTTGACCGATATGAGAAGCCAAGTGATACAAAAGCTCAAATTCACGGTGAGTTAAGTCTAGTTCTTCACCGTATTTCTTAGCAACATAGGCATCTGGAACAATCTCCAAGTCCCCAATTTGCAAGGGTTGAGTTTTATTTTCATCTGATTCTTGATTATCTACAGAAGCCAAGTCCGTGCGACGAAGGAGAGCTTTGACACGCGCCTGCAACTCACGATTTGAGAAGGGTTTGGTTACATAGTCATCCGCCCCAAGCTCTAAACCAATAACCTTATCAAATTCGCTGTCTTTAGCTGAAAGCATGATAATAGGTACACTACTTGTCTTGCGAATAGTCTTAGCAACTTCTAAACCATCAATTTCTGGAAGCATCAAATCCAGAATAATAATATCTGGCTGCTCTGCTTCAAATTGCTCTAGCGCTTCACGACCATTAAAAGCGGTTACAACCTCGTAACCTTCCTTGGTCATATTAAACTTGATAATATCTGAGATTGGTTTTTCATCATCTACAATTAATATTTTTTTCATATGTTCACCTTTTTCTCTACTATTATACCAAAAAAATAGCAAGAAGACACAATAGCTAGTCTTTGCTACTGTCTAAGTTGGATTGTGCATAAGCCTGCCAGATTTTTTGTTGGGGTTTGGCAAGTGGAACATCCTTGAACTCTTCTGGTGAAAGCCAGCGAACTTCCCTATCTGAAAAATCATGAAAGTCACTCACCTGACCTGCTACAATCTGTACATTCCACTTTCGATGGCTAAAGACATGCTTGACAGTCTCAAAATAAACATCGAGCCAATCAACATCTAAGTCATAGTCCTGCTGAAAACTCTCCTCTGGACTGGGACCAAAGTTCACACTTTCTTCTGCAACCTGATGGAAGAGGTCAAACTGCTCTTCTTGCGAAAACTCATCTACTTCTATCAAGGGAAAATGCCAAAATCCTGCCAACAACTTTTCACTCTCATTTTTTTCAAGTAGAAATTGCCCCTGAGCATTTTTCACAACTAGTGCTTTTAGATAAATTGGGACAGGCTTTTTCTTGGGAGCCTTAATTGGATAACGGTCCATTGTGCCATTCTGATATGCCGCACTGAAGTTCTTAATTGGACTCTCTTCTGGCCTAGGATTAACTGGCGCCTCAATATCAGATCCTAAGTCCATCAAAGCTTGATTAAAGTCACCAGGCCTTTCTGGATCAATCAAGATTTCCATCATTGCCTGAAAAATTTTGCGATTACTTGGAATCCCAATATCATGGTTGACTTCGAACAGACGGGCCAAAACACGCATAACATTACCATCTACAGCTGGCTCAGACAAGTTAAAAGCAATACTGGAAATCGCGCCTGCGGTGTAAGGACCAATCCCTTTCAAACTGGAAATTCCTTCATAGGTGTTTGGAAATTGACTACCAAAGTCAATCATAATCTGCTGGGCTGCAGCCTGCATATTACGAACTCGAGAATAATATCCCAGTCCCTCCCAAGCCTTCAACAAACGTTCTTCAGGCGCATTCGCCAAACTTTCTACTGTTGGAAACCAGTCCAAGAATCTTTCATAGTAAGGAATAACCGTATCCACCCTGGTCTGCTGGAGCATAATTTCAGACACCCAGATATGATAAGGATTTTTACTTCTCCTCCAAGGTAAATCTCTTTTGTTTTCATCATACCAAGCGAGAAGTTTCTCACGGAAAGAAATGATTTTCTCCTCCGGCCACATGACAATACCGTATTCTTTCAAATCTAACATATCTCTAGTATAACACAGAAGGTTTCACCTGTCTTTGTATCTGATTTATAATATTCTCAATAGACAGTATATGACTTTTCTTTCTACTTAAATATTTTTAATATGACTTCAGCTGAAAATCAATAAAGTATCGGAGAAGGTTATTATCCACTTTCAAGGTTTGATTTTGAGACAAATAATACTCAATGAAAATCAAAGAGCAAACTAGGAAGCTAGCTACAGGTTGCTCAAAGCACTGCTTTGAGGTTGTAGATAAGACTGACGAAGTCAGTCACATATATAATCCAAGGTGAAGCTGACGTGGTTTGAAGAGATTTTAGAAGAGTATAAGCTAGAAATACAGTATTATTTAAAATAGTCGATCATCCTACGGATAAACAATAAAAACTCATCACTCTTATAAAACAATGAGAACGCAGATTGATATCATCCTAAAACAAGTAACAAAGGGAAAATAATGTTTTGCCCCTTTTTTGCCCCCTATACACAAAAAAAGCCTACTGACCAAGCTAGAAAGCTTGATACAATAGGCTTTTTAAAGGCTGATTATTTAACAGCGTCTTTAAGAGCTTTACCAGCTTTGAATGCTGGAACTTTAGAAGCTGCAATTGTGATTTCTTTACCAGTTTGTGGGTTGCGACCTTTACGTGCAGCACGCTCACGAACTTCAAAGTTACCAAAACCGATCAATTGAACTTTTTCACCAGCTGCAAGGTAGTCAGCTACTGCTGAAAATACAGCTTCAACTGCTGCTGCTGAGTCTTTCTTAGTCAATTCTGTAGCTTCTGCTACTTTAGCGATCAAATCTTGTTTGTTTGCCATGTTAATGATTCCTCCAAATTAATTTCTAATTAACAAATATAATCATATCCTAAAATTCCTTATAGGTCAAGTTAAAAACGCTGTTTATTCGCATTTTCTTTATTTTTTTAGGAATGGTAACGTACCAAAATAGCCCACGCATTCTCGCCTGTATGAGTCTGAATAATAGAACCGGTTTCTAAAACAGAAATTGGTTTTTCAACATAGGCTTGTAAACTTTCTTTCATTTCTCTCGCCAAGTCATCACTACCTGAATATGAAATTCCAATCTCTGCTACAGAACGTTCAGAGAGAGATGTTGTCAACTCATCCAACCATTTTTTAAAGGTTTTAGCTCCACGCCCCTTAACGATTGGTTGCAATTCATGGTCTTTCATCTGCATGACAACACGGATATTGAGAAGGGAGCTCAACAATCCAGTTACACGGCCAATTCGTCCACCTTTTACTAGATTTTCTAGAGTAGAAACACCAATATAGAGCTCCGTATGTTTTTTTACCTCTTCAACGTGAGATAAAATTTCCGCCATATCTTTGCCTTCTTGTGCTAATTTCGCAGCCTCAACAACTTGGAATTTCAAGGCTTGGTCAGTGAAGGAACTATCAACAACTGTCACGTCGGCAGTAGATAGGCTGGCACCTTGGCGTGCTGCTTCTACAGTTCCCGAAAGAGCATGAGACATATGAATAGCAAGAATCTGGCTACCATCTTTGCATAGGTCTTCAAAAACTTCAGCGAAGACACCTACAGGCGGTTGACTTGTCTTAGGAAGATTCTTACTTGCTTGCATCAACTGAAGAAATTTACCTTCTTCTTTCAAATCAGCATCAGAATAAACAACATTATCAATCATTACAGATAGTGGAACTACCGTAATATCTAATTGCTTTACTAGTTCTGGTTCAATAGTAACAGATGAATCGGTTACAATCTTAATTTTTGTCATAGTATCAATCTTTCTATTTTAGGATTCAGATTGGTTTTCTTACTTTTAATTATATCAAAAAAAGATTAAAAATCCTAATGGAGTCAATCAAATTTTCCGTAAAAATTTGATATAATCAACTTATAAGAAAAGAGGTGTCCTATGATTAAAAAAATTTACCCCATTTTAACCATTTTACTAGGTGCTGCTATTTATGCTTTTGGACTGACTTATTTTGTAGTTCCCCATCATCTCTTTGAAGGAGGGGCGACAGGTATTACCCTCATCACCTTTTATCTTTTTAAAATCCCTGTTTCGCTCATGAACTTGCTGATTAACATTCCCCTTTTCATACTAGCTTGGAAAATATTTGGAGCAAAATCTCTCTATTCTAGTTTGCTTGGAACCTTAGCTTTGTCAGCTTGGTTGGCTTTTTTTGAGCGTATTCCCCTTCATATTGATCTTCAAGGTGATTTACTGATTACTGCACTTATAGCGGGAATTCTATTGGGAATTGGTCTTGGAATTATCTTTAATGCTGGAGGTACAACGGGCGGAACTGATATTCTAGCTCGTATTCTCAATAAATACACTCATATATCCATGGGGAAACTGCTCTTTATCTTAGATTTTTGTATTCTCATGCTCATTCTCCTAATCTTCAAGGACTTGAGATTGGTTTCCTACACGCTCTTATTTGATTTTATCGTTTCTCGTGTCATTGATTTGATTGGCGAAGGTGGCTATGCTGGTAAAGGTTTTATGATTATCACAAAACGTCCCGACCAACTTGCTAAAGCGATTAATGATGACTTAGGAAGAGGAGTTACTTTTATTTCTGGTCAAGGCTACTATAGTAAAGAAAATTTGAAAATCATTTACTGTATTGTCGGTAGAAATGAGATTGTGAAAATGAAGGAAATGATTCATCGAATCGATCCTCAAGCCTTTATAACTATTACAGAAGCCCATGAAATCCTTGGAGAAGGATTCACCTTTGAAAAAGAATAAAAAGAGGTAGTGTAGTGACCTCAAAAGTTAGACTTATTCATCTATCTTTTGGGTTACAAACAACCTCTTTTTTAATTACCCAAACTCTTAAGACCAATTCCGAGCAACTTCTTCATCTGCCTTTAACTGATCCACTAATTGGTCAACTGAGTCAAATTTGGTCATATCTCGAATGCGATCAAGCCAATAAACCATGACGGTTTCACCATAAATATCTTGATTAAAATCAAAAATATTGACTTCAAAACGTGCTTCTTCTCCATCAAAGGTCACATTTTTCCCGACACTAGCCATAGCACGATACTTCTGCCTTTGAATCTCAACATCAACGACATAAACGCCATCTGCCGGCATATAAGTACGGTCTAAAAGCACCAAATTCGCTGTTGGATAACCAATCGTACGACCACGAGCATTACCATGAACCACCATCCCTCTGGATGGAAGCGGTGCCCCCAAAAGTTCCTCTGCTTCTTTCACATTTCCGTCTAAAATAGCTTGACGGATACGAGTTGAACTAATCTTTCCTTTCTCATCTTCTACAGGTGGGACAATAATAACTTCTCCATCAAAGTAATCCTTTAAATCTTCTGCCGTTTTTGTGTCAGAACCAAATGTATAATCAAAACCTGCAACAATAATTTTGGCATTCATAGCTTTGATATAGGTTGCAAAAAATTCTTCTGCCGTGAGACTAGCAAATTGACTACTAAAATCAAGGAGATATAATTCTTCTACGCCTTCACGCTTTAGTTTCCTCTCACGTTCAGCAGGGTTCAAAATATGCAAAAACAGATCAGGATGATAGGGCTCTAAAGCGATCTTTGGAGATTCATTAAAGGTCATAACGACGATAGGTAATAAATCTTTTCTCGCAGCCTTATTGGCAACACGAAATAATTCTTGATGCCCCTTGTGTATACCATCAAAATAGCCGAGAACAACGACTGAATCAGATGGTGTGCCAATATCTTTTTGGTTTTTTATAGGAATAGTAATAATCATAAAATAATTATATCATAGCGATAGCTATTTCTGGAACAGAAAATCTGAAATGTCGTTTTTTTCACCTGAAATAGCCATTTTTTCAAAAGGGAGTAGCATGCAAATATATATTGACTCTGATATACTAGAATTACAAAAAAGGGGAACGATTAACATCATAAGCCATTCCCAATTTATTCTTATTGTATCACAATTCATCATCATTCTTGAGTGAAGAACTGATAGTTGAATAGCCTGCACTAATATCGTAAAAACCAGCGTTTTCTGACGCTGGCTTTTTAACCGTGAAAATATTTCTCAACTAAATCGCTTCTGTGACAAAACTACGGCTTTCCAATACTTTAAGCATGGCATTAGCTGTATCTAGGGCTGTGAAGAGGGGCACTCCGTGTTCAATGGCTGAACGGCGAATCTGCTCACCATCTTCGTCTGCAGTTCGTTTGGTTCCAACTGTGTTAATAATAGCTTGAATTCTTCCTTTGCGAACAAAACTTGGAATATCCTTATCGTCATCACCAATCTTACCAACAGATTGGGCTTGCAATCCATGACTAGCAAAGAAGGCTGCTGTCCCTTCTGTCGCGAGGATTCCATATCCAATATTTTGGAAACGACGAGCTAAGTCCAAGGCTTCTTCTTTTGCCTCATCAGCGATGGTAAATACAACGTTACCAAAAGTTGGCAAGTGGAGGTAAGAAGCTTCAAAGGCCTTATAGAGAGCTTTTTCCAAAGTCGTATCAGAACCCATAACTTCCCCTGTTGACTTCATTTCAGGACCAAGTAAGCTGTCTACCTTAGCTAGTTTGGTAAAGGAGAAGACAGGTGCCTTGATATGAACGCGAGTGCTTTCAGGGTAAAGTCCATCTTGGTAGCCAAGTTCTTCAAGTTTTTGACCAAGAATGAGCTTGGTCGCTACCTGAGCCATAGGGATATTGGTCACTTTAGAAAGAAATGGAACCGTACGGCTGGCACGTGGATTGACCTCAATAACATAGACTTTTTCATCCTTGATGACAAACTGGATGTTCATCATTCCAAGGCAGTTAAGACCGATTGCTAGGCGTTTAGTATAGTCTGCGATTGTTTCTTGCACCTTTTGCGACAAGGTTTGTGGTGGGTAAACGGCCATTGAGTCACCTGAGTGGACACCGGCACGTTCGATATGCTCCATGATACCAGGAATGAGAACATTTTCGCCGTCTGAAATGGCATCAACTTCACACTCTTGTCCAACGATATAAGAGTCTACAAGGACTGGATGGTCAGGACTAGCCTTAACCGCTGTACGCATATAAGAACGAAGGTCTTCTTCGTTTTCAACGATTTCCATGGCACGTCCACCAAGTACATAAGATGGGCGGACAAGAACTGGGAAGCCAATCTTGCGAGCTGCAAGAACTGCTTCTTCTTCATTGGTAGCCGTTTGTCCTGGTGGCTGTGGAATATCCAGGTCTTTAAGGGCTTGCTCGAAGAGGTCACGGTCTTCGGCACGGTCTAGGTCAGCGACCTGTGTACCAAGGATAGTCACACCTGCTTTTGCCAATGGCTCCGCAAGGTTGATAGCTGTTTGACCACCGAACTGAACGATAACACCTTTTGGTTGCTCCAAGTCAATGACGTTCATAACATCTTCGAATGTCAATGGCTCAAAGTAAAGCTTATCTGATACAGAGAAGTCTGTTGAAACAGTCTCTGGGTTTGAGTTCATGATAATAGCTTCATAACCAGCAGCCTGGATAGCCTTAACAGAGTGAACCGTTGCATAGTCAAACTCGACCCCTTGACCGATACGGATTGGACCAGAACCTAGGACAAGTACAGATTCTTTATCAGACTTGATAGACTCGTTTTCCCAACCATAGGTTGAATAGAAGTATGGTGTTTCAGAGTCAAATTCTGCCGCACAAGTATCTACCATCTTGTAGACTGGGACAATCTTGTTTTCCAAGCGAAGCTGGCGAACTTGGTCAGCTGTAGTTTCCCATAGTTCAGCAATCTTACGGTCTGAGAAGCCATTAAGTTTAGCTGTTTTCAAGACTTCTAGATCTTGTGGATAGGCACCCAATTCTTGCTCAATTTCAAAGATATGCAAGAGTTTATCCAGATAGAATATATCAATCTTAGTCAATTCAGCAATTTCTTCTGGTGTGTAACCACGGCGAATGGCTTCTGATACGTAGAAGAGACGGTCATCCTGGGCTTTGACTACTTTTTCAATCAAGGAATCATCAGAAACTGCTGCAAGTTCAGGCATTTCATTGTGGTGCACCCCAATTTCAAGGGAGCGGCAAGCCTTAAGAAGAGATTCCTCGATGTTACGACCAATCGCCATGACTTCTCCAGTGGCCTTCATCTGGGTACCAAGACGGCGCTCACCTTTTTCAAACTTGTCAAATGGGAAACGAGGAATCTTGGCAACCACATAGTCAAGGGCAGGCTCAAACATGGCATAGGTTGAACCTGTAACTGGGTTGATAACTTCATCCAAGGTCAAACCTACTGCAATCTTGGCAGCCAACTTAGCAATCGGATATCCTGTCGCCTTAGATGCCAGGGCTGACGAACGCGATACACGAGGGTTTACTTCGATGACATAGTACTTGAAGCTGTGTGGATCAAGAGCTAACTGAACGTTACATCCCCCTTCAATCTTAAGGGCACGAATGATGCTCAAGCTTGCGTCACGAAGCATTTGGTTTTCATAATCTGACATGGTTTGGGCAGGGGCAAATACGATGGAATCCCCTGTGTGAATCCCAACTGGGTCAAAGTTTTCCATGTTACAAACAACCAAAGCATTGTCAGCTGAGTCACGCATCACTTCGTATTCGATTTCCTTGAAACCGGCAATGGAACGTTCAATCAAACACTGGGTAACAGGTGACAATTTCAAACCATTTTCAGCGATTTCACGCAATTCTTCCTCGTTGGCACACATACCACCACCAGTACCACCAAGGGTAAAGGCTGGACGAACGATGACTGGGTAGCCAATTGTTGCTGCAAAGGCAACTGCTTCTTCTACTGTATTAACAATTTCAGATTCAGGAATTGGTTGCTCCAATTCTTCCATCAATTGTTTAAATAGGTCACGATCCTCCGCTTGGTCAATGGCAGATAATTTAGTTCCCAGAAGTTCAACACCAAGTTCATCTAAAATACCATTTTTAGATAATTCCATGGCCATGTTGAGACCTGTCTGACCACCGAGTGTTGGTAGTAAGGCATCTGGACGTTCCTTACGAAGAATACGTGTCACAAACTCAAGTGTAATCGGTTCAATATAAACCTTGTCCGCAATCTCCTTGTCCGTCATGATGGTGGCAGGGTTTGAGTTAACCAAGACAACCTCATAACCTTCCTCTTTCAAGGACAAGCAAGCCTGGGTCCCAGCGTAGTCAAACTCAGCAGCCTGACCAATAATAATCGGACCAGAACCAATCACCATAATTTTTTGAATATCAGTACGTTTAGGCATAGTTTATGATACAAAGCCCGTAAAGAACAAAGTGAAAATAGGAAACTCGGTGCAGACGCCTTCAGCGTCAAGACGATGTTTATCTTTTTCACATAGTTCTTAGGGCGTGTTCACTTCCGCGAACAATGTATCTTCTCCTTTCTATTTGGCAACTCTCAGGTTGCCATTAAATAAATTCTCCGACGATTTTTTAGCGAAACGATACTTTTCGGTAAAAAATCTAGTGCAGGGAGTTTTTAGTTCGCCTGATAGCGACTAAAAGAAACGACCTGCCTTTCTATTCGTCGCCTCACAGAGCGACATTAAATAAGATACAAAGGACGAATAGAAAGCGATTGAATTTTAGGAAACCAAGGAAGGATTGACAATCCAAATTGGTTTCTCTAAATTCCGAGCTTTCCGTCCGTGTTCAATTAAATAAATTCTCCGACGAGCTTTTACTCGTTCTTAGTTCGATTGTTTAAAAGCTTCCATCATCTCGATAAACTCGTCAAATAGGTAGCTAGCGTCGTGTGGACCAGGGGCTGCATCTGGGTGATATTGAACAGAGAAAGCAGGTTGGTATCTGTGACGCACACCTTCAACTGACTTGTCATTGATTTCTTCGTGGGTGATAATCAAGTGTTCTGGCAAATCCTCACGACTAACTGCATAACCATGGTTTTGACTTGTAAAATCCACACGTCCTGTAGCAATTTCACGTACCGCATGGTTGAATCCACGGTGTCCAAATTTCATCTTATAGGTCTTAGCCCCGTTTGCCATTGCAAAGAGTTGGTGCCCCATACAGATACCAAAGATTGGAATTTTTCCTTGTACACCGCGAATCATATCCAGTGCCTGTGGAACATCTTCTGGGTTACCTGGACCATTTGACAACATAACTCCGTCAGGATTGAGATGGAGAATTTCTTCAGCCGTTGTCGAATAAGGAACAACCGTCACGTTACAGTTACGCTTAGAAAGTTCACGTAGGATTGAGTGCTTGAGACCAAAGTCCACTAGCACCACGCTCAAACCAACTCCTGGAGCTGGATAAGACGTTTTAGTAGAAACCTGTTTGATATTATCTGTCGGCAAAACTGTTGCTTGGAGCTGGTCCGTCACATGGTCCATACTGTCCCCAACATGGGTCAAGGTTGCACGCATAGTACCATGCTTACGGATAATCTTGGTAAGGGCACGCGTATCAATTCCTGAAATACCTGGAATTTTCTTTGCTTTCAAAAATTCATCCAGCGTCATTTGATTGCGCCAATTACTTGCTCTACGCGCCTCTTCGAAAACAACGACTCCCTTACAAGTTGGAATAATGGATTCGTAATCATCACGGTTAATTCCATAATTTCCCACCAAAGGATAAGTAAAGGTCAAGATTTGTCCATTATAAGACTGGTCTGTAATGGATTCTTGGTAGCCAGTCATACCTGTATTAAAGACGATTTCGCCTGTTACATCAATATCTGCTCCGAAGGCCTTGCCTTCAAAAACTGTGCCATCTTCTAATACTAGAAGTCTTTTTGTCATATTTTCACCTCTCGTGGACGCTCACTGGCGTCTTTTAACGTCTTGTGTTTTAGTTGGCGTTTCTACTCGCCAGTACGGATTCTAAGATTGCCATTCGAACAAAGACACCATTGGTCATTTGTTGGACAATCCGTGATTTTGGTGCTTCAACCAAGTGGTCTGCGATTTCTACATCACGATTGACTGGAGCTGGGTGCATAAGGATTGCTGTTTCTTTCAAACGGTCATAACGTTCTTGAGTCAAGCCATGTTGGGCATGGTAGTCTTCTTTGGAAAAGACAGCTCCACTATCATGGCGTTCATGTTGCACACGAAGAAACATCATGACATCCACCTGATCAATGATTTCATCAATGGTTGCAAACTGTCCATAGTCTGCAAACTCTTGACTTCTCCATTCCTCAGGTCCAGCAAAATAAAGTTCAGCTCCCAAGCGTTTCAAAATCTGCATATTGGATTTGGCAACACGTGAGTGGTCCAAGTCACCTGCAATCGCAACCTTGAGACCCTCAAAGTGACCAAATTCCTCATAAATGGTCATCAAATCCAGCAAGCTTTGGCTAGGGTGTTGGCCCGAACCATCTCCACCATTGATGATGGAAGTCGTAATCGTGGGACTAGCAATTAACTCTCTGTAGTAGTCAACCTCTGGGTGGCGAATCACACAGACATCAACTCCTAAAGCAGACAGAGTCAGGATGGTATCATAAAGTGTCTCACCCTTATTGACTGAACTAGTCTTAACATCAAAGTCAAGTCGCTCCAATCCCAGTTTAATCTCTGCTACTTCAAAGGACTTATGCGTCCGTGTAGAATCCTCAAAGAAAAGATTGGAGACAATCGGATGGTCCTCGTAGGGAAGCTGAGCTCCATTTTTAAACTCAATTCCTCGCTTGATCAATTTCATCACTTGATCGACAGTGAGGTCTTCCATGGACACCACATGGTTCAATGCTTGTTGATTTTCTGACATGGCTACTCCTTTAGCTTTCTAAGCTTCTTCAGTAATCAGAACTCTGTCTTGGCCATCAAGTTCTGCCATCTCTACGATGATTTCTTCAGAACGACTAGTTGGGATATTTTTCCCAACGTAATCTGGACGGATTGGCAATTCTCTATGTCCACGATCGACTAGAACCGCTAAACTCACGCGCGCAGGACGACCATGACCTACAATATTATCAATAGCAGCACGGATAGTACGGCCTGTATAAAGCACATCGTCCACCAAGATAACTTCGCGGTCTGTCACATCGACAGAAACCAAAGAAGTATCTTCTCCACTTTTAACATCATCACGGAAAGGTTTAGTATCCAATTCCACAACAGGAACTGAAAGATTTTCTAACTGCTCCAAACGTTCTTGGATTCGGTGGGCGATAAAGACACCGCGAGTTTTAATACCAGCCAAGACGATTTTATTCAAATCTTTGTTGCGTTCGATAATCTCATAAGTAATACGCGTAATCGCTCGTTTGACGGTCAATTCGTCTACAACTTCTTTTGTCTTCATGACAAACCTCCAAAAAGAAAAGTCTCCTTAAACAAGGAGACTTGAAATGTATAGCCAAGCGAGCCCTACTGCAAACAGTATAGACTTCACCCTACTACTTTATCGCGCTCCTTGCCTGCCTCACGGGACAGGTTTAAAGGAATATTTAGTTATAAAATACTATAGCACAAAGCAAGACTAAAATCAAGCAAAAACTTTTGAAACCCTATCTTACAAATTGCTAAAATCATATAACTGTGGGTACTGGTCACACTCTGGATTTTTAGGATGGCAGATAGCCCGTCCGAAATAAATCATGGCCTGATGAGCTGCTAACCATTTTTCAGGTGGCAAAATATCCATAACCCTCTTTTCCACCTCAAGCGGTGTCGCTGATTTTTTGACAATATCATGGTGTTTGCAAATACGCTCCACATGAGTATCCACTGCAAAAGCTGGAATCCCAAATCCTACACTCATGACAACATTGGCTGTCTTGCGACCAACACCTGCTAGACTTTCTAATTCTTCTCGAGTCTGAGGCACTTGACCGTCAAAATCGTCTAGTAACTGTTGGGCACATTTTTTAAGGAATTTAGCCTTATTCCGATACAATCCCAAACGAGAAATGTGTGAGGCAATCTCACTCTCTGTCGCTACAGACATGGCTTGTGGAGTTGGAAAGGCAGCAAAGAGACCTGGTGTGACCTTATTTACCGCTGCATCCGTCGTCTGGGCTGACAACATGACCGCAACTAAGAGTTCAAAATGATTGGTGAAATCAAGACTAGGCTTGGCATCTGGAAAAAGAGCAATGATTTCTTCTAGCACCTTTCGTGCACGTTTTTTTGACAAGACCATTATTCGTCTCCATCAAATAGTCCTTGTAAGCCAGCAAAAGGACTGTTTTCTTCTTTCTTAACTGCTTGTTGGGCCTGGTATTCTTCCTCTGTCATGATTTGCCAGTCATTTCCTGAAACAAATCCTTGACCAGCCTCTTCTTCAGCCGTCAAAACCTTGATAGGAATGTTTAGTAGGATATTGTCTGACACGCTCTCAGCAAGGTCAAGTTCTCCATTTTCGATAGGCAAGACCAAATCATCGTCTAAAACTTCCTGATCTAGTTGGTTAGTTGCACCTTCCATGAAAACTTCCGTTACTGGATAAGATTCAACTAACTCAACTGGATCCATACTGCGACTTGAAGCAAGAACAATGGTATAAGATAGTTGATAATCTAAGAAATACATACGGTCTTCGTACTGTACTTTCCCAACTGCAAGGATATTTTTTACATCTAAAATTTCTTGATTACGTGCACGCAGGTCTGCGGCTAGGTCTAACGTTTGTTCAAAGTGCAAGCCTTCAGACTGCTTACGAATTTCTTGAATATTTAATTTCATACTTCCTCCATAAAGATTTACTCTCTTGATTATACCATGAAAAGCCTACAAATCAGCCCACCAAACTTTGTAATTAAATTTCGATTTTCAACATATTTACTATGCTGTTTTTATTTTTTAGTGCTATACTACATCAGAGCAAGGAGAATGCTCACATGGAAGACAAAGAACTCATTACTAATGCTTACCACACGGATTTTAGAGCATAGAATTTCCAGTTTTCTGTTGACAAAATTTCCTGAAAGTTATACGATAAAGATACTAATACTCGGAGGTAAGGGAGACATGAACAACTAAGTCTATCAAATAAAGAACCTTTATTTAGTAGATCTTGTTTTTGTCTCTTTTTGTGGCTCTTTTCATACTAGATTTTCTAGTATCTTGTCCCCATTGAAAATCAAAAAACTAGAAAGCTATGCTCCTCTTGGGTTGGGTTAGGCAACTCCAAGCTAGTTTGACGAGTCTTTCAACGAGGATAATAGAGTTTTGACAGTGACTTTGGGCTCTACTAGATAAAGTAGAGCTTTTTGTTATGCACTATCGACATTCTAGAAAGGGCAACAATATGATAAAAATCAATCACCTGACCATCACACAAAACAAAGATTTACGAGACCTTGTCTCTGATCTAAGCATGACCATCCAGGATGAGGAAAAGGTAGCTATTATTGGGGAAGAAGGAAATGGCAAATCAACCTTGCTTAAAACTTTAATAGGGGAAGCTTTGCCTGATTTTACTATCAGGGGAGACATTCAATCTGATTATCAATCAATAGCCTACATTCCTCAAAAACTCCCCGAGGAGCTGAAAAATAGGACTCTACATGACTACTTCTTTTTGGATCCTCTTGATTTAGACTACAGTATCCTATATCGTTTAGCTGAGGAGTTGCATTTTGATAGCAATCGTTTCGCAAGCGACCAAGAGATCGGGAGCCTCTCCGGTGGCGAAGCTTTGAAAATTCAGCTCATCCATGAGTTAGCCAAACCCTTTGAGATTTTATTTTTAGATGAACCTTCAAATGACCTGGACTTTGAAACAGTTGATTGGCTAAAAGGTCAGATTCGCAAGATTAGGCAAACTGTTATTTTCATTTCCCATGATGAGGATTTTCTTTCTGAAACGGCAGACACTATTGTCCACTTGCGACTGGTCAAGCACCGAAAAGAAGCTGAAACGTTAGTAGAGCATTTAGACTATGATAGCTATAGCGACCAGAGAAAGGCTAATTTTGCCAGACAAAGCCAGCAAGCAGCCAACGACCAAAGAGCCTACGATAAAACCATGGAAAAGCATCGCCGAGTCAAGCAAAATGTAGAAACTGCGCTTCGAGCTACCAAAGACAGTACAGCAGGTCGCCTATTGGCTAAAAAAATGAAAAATGTTCTCTCTCAAGAAAAACGCTTTGAAAAGACAGCTCAGTCCATGACCCAAAAACCACTTGAAGAGGAAGAAATCAGACTTTTCTTCTCAGATATACAGCCATTACCGGCTTCTAAAGTCTTAATCCAACTGGAAAAAGAAAATTTGTCCATCGGCGAGCGAATTTTGGTTCAAAAACTACAACTAACTGTCCGTGGCCAAGAAAAAATCGGTATCATTGGCCCAAATGGTATTGGGAAATCGACTCTGCTAGCCAAGTTTCAACAACTGCTAAGTCAAAAAAGAGAAATTTCGCTTGGTTTTATGCCACAAGATTACCACAAAAAACTGCAATTGGATTTATCACCAATAGCCTACCTCAGCAAAACTGGAGAAAAAGAGGAACTACAGAAAATCCAATCTCACTTAGCCAGTCTCAATTTCAGTTATCCAGAAATGCAGCATCAAATTCACTCCTTATCTGGCGGACAACAGGGAAAACTCCTGCTTTTGGATTTAGTCTTGCGCAAACCAAACTTTCTACTTCTGGATGAACCTACACGAAACTTTTCTCCAACTTCTCAACCCCAAATCAGAAAACTCTTTGCCACCTATCCAGGCGGTCTCATCACTGTTTCCCATGACCGTCGTTTCTTAAAAGAGGTCTGTTCAATCATCTATCACTTAACAGAGCACGGTCTGGAGGTAGTTAATTTATAAGATTCATACTCATGAGGATAATTTTTTGCTTTGGAGTGCTATTTAAACATTATAATCAGTGAATAAATCTTATATCCACATTCAAGTCAATAATTTCTTGTAATCAACTCTAAATAGACGGATAAAAACTACTTCTAACTATCAAAAAACGAGCACCTCCTCAGTTGGAAATGCTCGTTTTCTTATCTTGCCATGGTTTATAATTACAATGAGAAATAGGAAACAGCCTTGAATGGGAAAATCTCCTAGATCTACGACCACAAACTTTTTTATTCTACTGGTTTTTCTTGATTTCCAGTACTTATTGGAGATTCTTTTGTTTCCTTTTCTGGAACTGATTCAGCAGGTTTAGAATCTGTTGCGTTGCTTGGTTTATTTTCGTCGCTAGCAGTTTCACTGTTAGATTCTGTAGCTACATTTGGTTGGTTCTCAGCACTGGTGTTATCACCATTTGCCTCAGCATTTGTTGCTGGACTTGCTTCTTCACTCGCGCTTGATTTTGACTTGATTTCTTGATTCAAGATCAGAATAGCTTTTGTCAATTCAAGTAAAGCAGCCTTATCTTTACTCTTAGCAGAAAGTTGATCTAGTAATGCATCCACCTTATCAAAGTCTGCATCAGAACCCTTATTGTTTTCTAAATAAGCATGAAGCGACATAAGAATATCGTAGAGTTTTTGATAGAGTACAAGTGTCTGAGGATCTTGCTCAGCATTTTCCTTTTCTTGTTGAAGGGCGCTAGCGATACGAGTCAAGACATCTTTCACCTGACTATTTACTTCATCCAAGTCTGCATCAGCCTTGTTTGTAGCAGCTTTGAGATTTTCTACTTCTTCTGCCAAGGATTGTCTGATTCCTTCTTCTTGGATTTGCTCTAAGAGTTGAGTTGCCTTGCTCAAAAGACTTTCTACTTCTTCCTTGCTGACATGATTGACATGCTCTTCAGGCATAAAGTCTCCATACAATTCTTTCAAGAAGCCATAAATAGCTGTCTTGGCACTTTGATTATCAACTTTTTCAGTATCTAGAACTGTCTGACTTGATTTCGCAGTAGTTGGCTGAGCTTTCAAAGCTTCTTCCACTTCTTGTTTTGCCTGATAGATACTTGGGAATAATTTGTTCAATTCTGCTGCCTTAAGGAAGGATTGAGATTGATACAAAGTCCAAGTCAACTGAGCTACTTTGTTTCGAAGTTCATCACTCAAACGACCGTCATTTACGTGTTCGTAGAAATACTTGATGTATTCTACAGTTGTAACACCTGTTCGATCATTAAAGTCTTGAAGAGCTTGAAGTTGTGATTCAACCGCTGCTAAACCAGCCTCATCTTTAGCCAATTTAGATTCTTGGAGTCGAAGGAGAAGATCTTTCTTTGGAAGTCCATAAGAGTCTGTATCCAGTGTATTGATTTTATCAATCAAGGCCTGATATTTCTTATCTAGAGCGCTTGTTTCAACAGGTTTGACACTTTCATCAATATGGATATATTGCTTATCAAAGAGATCCAGTGTTGCAAGATAACCTGCTGTAGAGTTAGTTGCCAGTTTCTTCATGTTCTCAATAAACTGACCTAAGGCTAACTCAATCTGTCTTTGTTCGATAGGCTTGTCTTTATAGATGTTTCTGCTTTCAGCTAGAAGTTGGTCTACTTTTGCCAAAACTTCCTTCTCATCAAAAGCTCCAGGTTGATAGTTGGGTTGTAGGGCTGGAATCTTGTTTTTCAAAGCCACTTCATAGCCTTTAGTTTGAACCTTGATGTAGTGATTATGGTCGCCATGAGGAATCACAAAACTACCATTTTCTACCTGTAAACTATAAGGAGACACACCATCTCGCAAAGCAGTGGTATAGAGTTCATTTAGGAAATCAAGTTCTGGATTCCCAGTTTGAAGAGGAATCCGAACGTGTTCCTTACGAACAGCGTAGGGATGGATATGAGTCGGATCGTAGGCTTGGTCTGGATTTCCAAAGACAAAGAATCCGTTTGAAATTCTAATCGCTTCAAGTGGAACGCCGTAGGTCTTAGAAATATAAGCAATCTTTTCTTCATCGCTAGCATCTCTTGAGAAAGACTCTACCGTTTTAGCAAGAGGTTTTACAGGCTCTGCATCATGATGTGTTTTCAAATGATCCTGAGCTGCCTTAATTTGATCAGCAGTCAAATCTTTCTTGAAGAAGTAATGATTGTGGTCGTCGTGACTCATGACAAAACCTTGCTCATCCTCACTGATGACACGATTGGCATCAAAACCGTGATCATGGTCTTCATGGTGATGACCATGTGCATCTTCATCATGATCGTCATCGTGATCGTCATCATGAGCTGGATTTGGTGTTGCTGTATTTGCACCTTTCAAGTGTTCTTGCGCTGCCTTAATTTGCTCTGCTGACAAGTCCTTCTTGAAGAAGTAATGATTATGATCACCATGACTCATGATAAATCCTGCTTCATCTTCCGCAATAATACGATTGGCATCAAAGCCGTGTCCACCTTCTTCATGTTCCTCATGTGAAACACTAGGATTGACTGGAAGAGATGGCGAAGGTGTTGTTAGACCATTATTTGGAAGAGTCGGTTGCCCAATTTGATTTGATTTCGGAATGTAATGGAAATGGTCACCATGTCTGACGATATAAGCTGTGGCTGTTTCTTCAACGATATCTTTTGGATTAAAGATATAGCCATCAGATGTTGAAGAGTTAGGCTTATTTGTAAGTAATGAGGCATGATTCAAAGTAGATGAATTACTTGGAAGACTTCCTATACTAGACGCTACTTCATGAGGTTTTTCATTTGTAGAGACCGTAGAACCAGTTCCACCGATAGGCACCATTCTAGCAATCTTTTCTTCTAAAGGAGAGAGCTTGCTGTAAGGAATAAAGTGATAATGGTCGCCGTGCGGAATCGCAACTCCATTTGGTGTACGACTGATAATCTTAGCAGGGTCAAAGACCAGACCATCTGATTCACTGTAACGTTGGTCGCTAGGTGAATCATAGAGTTCTTTCAAAAGACTTTGGAGATTTTCAGTCTTACTTTCTGACGTGCTAGTTGATCCTTGCTCTATTGCTTGCGTAGTATTGTCACTAGCTGTTGAAGAATAGCTTAACTGACTCGGTTGCGTATTTTTGCCCGCTAGATGAGCTTTCGCTGCTGCTAACTCACTGGCAGATAAATCACTTTTTGGAATATAGTGATAATGACCTCCATGAGGAACGATATAAGCATCACCAGTATCTTCGATAATATCGGCTGGATTAAAGACATAACCATCATCTGTCGTATAGCGTCCCTGAGACCTTGCTACAGCAACATCAGAGCTGACCTTCTCATTATCTTTGACATGTTCTTGTTTTTGACGATTGATTTCATCTTTAGTTCGAATATTATCAGCATGAGCTACATCTTTCAGGTAGACATAATATTTTCCATCGACCTTGATGATATAACCACCCTTGACCTCATTGACAATATCTCCATCCTTAAGTTTGTAGTTTGGATCCTTCATCAAGAGTTCTTCACTAAAGAGGGCATCATAAGGAACTTTCCCATTATAGTAATGATAGTGGTCACCGTGTGACGTCACATAGCCCTGATCTGTAATTTTGATGACAATTTGCTCAGCCTGAATCCCTTCTTTTTGGCTAACCTGATCTGGTGTCAGGTTTTCACTTTTCTGACTTGACTGACTACCATCCACATAAGAAACACGATTATTGTCCTTATTTTCCTGCGATCGATGCTGGTTCAATGCATAAGCACAAAGACTCAAGGATACGATAACAGCTGATCCAGCTGCTATATACTTTTTACTGAATTTCATAAATCCCTCATTTCAATAAATGATGAAGCTTTTTCTTAACTTCCTTTACTTGATTAAATAGTTTTCTAAATTGGTTATTTAACCAATTAATTAACCAGTAAATAGTTTACATTTTTTAAGTTTATCTGTCAAGATTTTTATGTCATAAAAAAATCATGACCACCCCTAAAACGGGTGTTTTGCCTGTCTCACACCTGACTTAGCGAGACGGACTGAAAGTCACATAATCCAAAATATCGCCCCATATGGAGCGATATTTTTATTTTTTCTTTTTAGATGGTGTGTGGATGGCTATTTTCACTTCAAAGATTGTTCCCTTTGGTTTATTATCTTTAACAGTAATGGTTCCTTTTAAGGCATCTACAATTTGCTTGGCTAGGGATAATCCTAAACCAAAGCCACCTTTTTGACGAGTTCTAGCCTTGTCCACTCGATAAAAGCGGTCAAAAATTTTCTTCTTATCTTCTGTCGAAATACCAACTCCGTTATCAGAAACAAGTAAATACAGATTACGGTCAGTCGCTGAAATCACAAAATCAATTTCACCATCTTCTTCAGTATACTTGACAGCATTATCAAATAGGATGGTCATCAGTTGTTTCAAAAGGAGCTGATCTGTGACAATCGTTCGATGGATACGATTTTCAAAACGGAAGACACGGTCATTTTCAGAAGCAATCATCTCATAGTTTGTGAAAGTTGTATTAAAAAAGCTAGTTGGAACTTCTCCAAATTCCGGCTTAATCCCATCATCTCTACGAGCTAAATTCAACAAATTTGTTGTCAAAAAACGCATATTTCGGACTTCTTCCAAACTAGAGGCAATACTTTCGCTCACATCCATAATGGTAGCTTCCGGCTTACGGAAAAGGGTCTCTAAGCGATTTTGCAAAACTGCAAGTGGAGTTCGTAACTCATGACTGGCATTTTCCACAAAAGACTGTTGCTTCTGCATGCTCTCAAGCAGAGGCCTAACACTGACCCTAGCTAGATAGAGACTGGCAAGTAAAGACAAAATCCAGAAACTAGCCATCACAACGACAATCAATTGCTCATGCTTTTGACTGGCCTGCTCCAACTGACTGGTATTAATCAAGACAGCAGCATACTTGATATTGGTTGAAACCGAACTGATATTCGTTTCCATCAAAATCATGCGATAGATTTCTTCCTGTCCATAGCTATTAAAAACCTGAATCTGATAGATATGGCCTAGTTCTTTTTTCTCTAACTTAATCTTATCCAATCCCAAAAATCGATTTCCAGAAAGGAGCTGGGTAAAATTCTTATCAAAAAGAATGACTTCTGTATTGGAACTGACATTGGGTTTTACATCAGTCTTGCTAGTATCTGTAGCAGCATTCTCCAAATCTTTAATCTCTTCCGTCGCCCTATTTACCGCCAACTGAATAACTGCCTGAGGATTGTTGCTCAAGCCATGAAGCTTATCATCCACCGAAGTATAGAGACTCGAGTGCATGACCTGCAAAATAATCAGAGTCATGGTGGAGAAAATCAGAGTGAAGACACCAAAGTTGCGAATAAAATAACTAAAGTCATCCGCATACCATGTTTTTTTTAGTTTACTGAACATCTTTTAAAATATACCCAACACTACGCAAGGTTTGCAAATTCTCTGCAAAAGTGGTTCCTTTTAATTTCTTACGGACTTTTGAAACATAGACTTCGACAACTGAAATCGTTGTGTCACTATCAAATCCCCATAGACGATCAAAAATCTGAGTCTTAGGCAAAATAACATTTTGATTTTGAAGGAAATAAACCAGTAAATCGAACTCTTTCCCCAGCAATTCGACAGGAGTATCTTCAACCTTAACGGTATTGGTTGATAAATTGATGAGAATATCTCCATAAGATAGCGTATTTTCATTAAACTTACCTGAACGTTTGAGAAGCGCTTGAATCCGCATTTTGAGTTCTTCTAGGTAGAAAGGCTTGGTCAGGTAATCATCTGCTCCCAATTCAAATCCATGTCCCTTGTCATCCAAACTTTCCTTGGCAGTCATAATCAGAACTGGTGTCGTAATTCCCTTTTCACGCAATTCTTTCAAGACTTGGAAACCATTTTTTTCTGGCAACATCAAATCCAGCAAAATCAAGTCATAGACGCCACTTTCAGCTTCGTAGAGACCTTCTTCTCCATCAAATACCTGCATGACATCCGCAAAATCGTCTAAAAAGTCAAATACTGAATTTGATAGGCCTAGGTCATCCTCAACTAATAAGATTTTTATCATGAGAAACTCCTCCTTATTAAAACCATTATACCAAATTTGCCTTAAAAAAAACTCAACTCTCTGCATTTTACATGAGATAGCTGAGTTTTCTTTTTATTTTAGGCTTATTTATGCATTTCCGTATTGAAGAACAACTGCTTCAACTGCAGCTTTTTCACGGTTAATCAAGTCAACACGCGCAGCAATTTCCTTGATTCCCATGCCGATATTACGGCTTAGAGTAAGATCAGAAAGCTGTGGTTCAAAGAATTCCTTGTATTCCGCCAAGCGTTGCTCTGTCTTAAATACATGAGCAGGAAGGATAACAAAGCTATCAAAGCTCATATCTCCACCAAGAGCTGCCTTAATCCAAGCCCAGTTTTCACGAGCCCAAGACCATGCTGTTTCCTGAGTTGCTTGATGGTTTAAGAACTGGAAGTACCAAGCTGATAAGTCTTGTGGTTTGACCACAAATTTGTCCTTCCAAGAAGCAATCAAGGTTTGGATATTGTCCGCATCTTTACTATAGGCAAGAGCTGCTGCCAACTGACGTTTAAAGACAGCATCTGTTGCGTGCGTATAAGTATCAAGATAAACTGCTAACAAGTCTTTAGTCTCATGATGTTTCATCTCATTAATCAGGACTTGTGAGCGAATAGCTGCTGGGAGTCCTGCAAGATTCTCCTTGTGGGCTGCGAAGATTTGGCTAGCGACTTGGCTAGCTTCTGCATCATTTGAGCGAATCATCATAGAAATGGCTAACTGACGAACCAATTCATCCTCATCTGATTCTCCGTCTTTAGCTTCAAAACCAAGACGGTTATAGTTGTGACGAGCCAATTTAGCAACCAAGGCTTTGAAGGCTCTTTCAGCTTCTGTTCCTTCATCGATAAAGCGCTCAAGAGCAGAAATTACTTGAGAAACAGCTGAAACGACAAGGTAAGATTCTTCCTTAGCAAGTTTATCAAGGACTGGAAGCAAATCAGCATAAGAAATGTGCCCTGCTTCAGCAAGCAAGCGACGTTCTTGGACGATTTGCAGTTTACTTGTGTTATCAAGCTCAACTAGGTCTGCAAGAACAGCATCTAGCAAATCTCCTTGATAGTCTGTAATGTAGTGAGCTGTATTTTCAGTGTTGAGGCGAAGAGCTGTTTTGTTTTCAGCAAGAAGAGCTGCGTAGCCAGGGATTTCAATACTTTCAGTTTCGAGTGTATCTGGCAAGCCTTTCCAGTTGCTGTTGAGTGGCACTACCCAGAGGCGGTTCTTGTCTTCGTGCTCACCGATGAAGAATTGTTTTTGTGAAATCTTCAAGACATCATTTTCAACTTTGACAGTAAGAACTGGGTAACCAGGTTGTTCCAACCAAGAATCCATGAAGGCTGCGACATCACGTCCTGACGCTTTACCAAGGGCATCCCAAAGGTCACGACCAATTGTATTACTGTATTGGTGTTTTTCAAAGTAGGCATGCAAACCTTTAGCGAAATCAGCATCTCCTAGCCAACGGCGAAGCATGTGCATGAGACGGCTTCCTTTGGCATAGACGATAGCCCCGTCAAAAAGCGTATTGATTTCATCTGGGTGTTTGACTTCAACGTGAACAGACTGTACGCCATCAGTCGCGTCACGTTTCAATGCAGACGGAACACCACCTGTTTGGAAATCTTCAAAGATGTTCCAGCTTGGTTCAATAGCATCCACACAGACGTACTCCATCATGTTAGCAAAGCTTTCATTGAGCCAAAGGTCATCCCACCATTTCATAGTTACGAGGTTACCAAACCATTGGTGGGCCAATTCATGTGCCACAACAAGGGCAACTTGTTGACGGCTGGCAAATGTAGAGTTTTCATCGACAACCAAGTAAACTTCACGGTAGGTCACAAGACCCCAGTTTTCCATCGCACCAGCTGAGAAGTCAGGAAGGGCGATGTGGAGAGATTGAGGGATTGGATACTTGACTCCGTAGTAATCTTCGTAAAATTCGATTGAGCGAACGGCAATATCTAGTGAGAAATCAAGGTTAGATAGTGGATGGGCTTTGGTTGAGTAGACACCTACGAGGGTACCGTTTTTCGTTTTAGCGGTCACACCTTGCAAATCACCAGCGACAAAAGCTAACAAGTAAGATGACATGCGAGGTGTTGTCTCAAACTTCCAGATACCTGTTTCTTTACGGTTTTCAACATCAATCTCAGGCATGTTTGACAAGGCCAATTCACCTTCTGCTTGGTCAAAACGAAGAGAAAGGTCAAAAGTTGCCTTGGCTTCAGGCTCATCCACACAGGGGAAGGCTTCGCGCGCGAAATGGCTCTCGAACTGAGTAGACAAGACTTCCTTCTTGACTCCATCAACTGTGTAGTATGAAGGGTAAATCCCTGTCATGTTATCTGTGATTTTACCAGAAAAGGCAAGAAGCACTTCAACTTGACCAGCCTCAGCCAATTCGATATGAAGGGCTTCATTTTCATGGTCAACTGTAAATGGGCGAGCTTCCCCTGCAACTTCTACAGAAGCGATTTCCAAGTCTTTTTGATGAAGGGAAATGCTGTCACTCTGTGCTTGCCCAGTGATGGTCACTTTCCCTGAAAACGTCTTGGTCTCACGACTCAAGTCTAAAAATAAATCATAATGTTCAGGAACAAATTGCTTAATAAAATGTTCAACTGCTTGCATAATTTTCTCCTATTCTAAGTTTAAGAGCTGCTGCTCTTCTTCAAACAAACTTATTATATCATGTTTTGCTGGAGAAAAAAGGATTGGACGGCGATTTCCAAAACTTTCTTCCGTCTAACAGTCTACAGTGGGTAGACCTTGCGAAATTCTTCTAAAACAACCTTGCTTTCAGGTGTAAAAGTCAGTCCTGCTTCACCCAAACAGTCTGTGAAAAAATCCTCATGAACCTGACGCCAATAGGTAAGTGATTTGTCTCCCTCACCTTCCTTATAGGCATGTTGAGCAGAAACTTGATTGAAGGGCTGGACAGAAACCTTTGTAATTTCGACAATACAGACAGCCTGATTTTGACTATCTAAAATGACATCAAAAGTTCCTTCTTGAGGAAGAGACTCGGCTTCTAGTGCATAGAGGTCGTAGGCTGAAGCTGTTGCAGTCTTTTCGCCTCTTAAAACCAAATCTGCTAAAAGGTCTGGTTCCACTCCAAAAGCCCAAGCATCGATTTCATCTCCTATAGAGGGGTTAATTTTCTTGTAGGCATTCCACATTTCTTGCGGTGTCATGGGCGCTCCTTTGTAATTTCTTACTTTCTTCTTTTATATGTTTGAGATGGTCTGGATAGCCAATTTCTAAATCAAATATCTCTGGAATAGAACTATAGTGGATATTGCATTCGATACCCATCTGATTCATTTTTTGTATGAAAGAAACATTCAGATATCCTGCTACAGCAAAGTCAATCTTTTTCGTCCTTGCTTTATCCTGCATCTGTCTCAACATATCTAACATAATTGGATTTTCCATATCATGCCATTGACTGTTTCTCACAGTCGCAAAAACAAAAGAAGTCAAATCATTCATTCCAACTACAATCTTTGAAATGCCCGTTTCCAGTATCCTGTCCAAGTCGAAATACGCTGACGGTAATTCAATCATCGTGCCAACTTTCCCAGTAAAACCCTGCTGACGCAATACTGTGATAGCTTGCTTTAACTGCTCAGCATCATTGACAAAAGGAAAGATAACAGATAGATTTGGATTGGTTTGATAAACTTCTGTAACGACATGTGCTTCAGCCTGAAATTCATCCGGACACGCCAGCAAACGCCTAGTTCCTCTATATCCAAATAAGGGATGATTTTCATCAAAATACTCTTTAGTCCCCTTTAGACAATTAGCTTCTGTATTCGTTAATTCAGAAAAACGATACCAGATCTCCTCATCTGAGTACAAGGAGCAGATAGTATCAAGATAATCTTTCACAAATTCCTGACAACTTGGTAATAGGATATTTTGATTGAGCTCTCTCAACAAATATTCCCCACGAATCATGCCAACATGATGAAATAGTTGTGGGTAAACTTTTTCATCAAGTTTTTCGCCACTAAGGGCAAGTTGGTTTCTCATTATTCACCTTCCAATTCATGTAAGAAGTATTGCCCAGTTCTGGAAACCCTAATAATTCAGACTTAACCTTCAAGACTAGTGGCGATGCATTTTCTTCTGTGATCTCTTGAATATTCATCCAAATATATCCAAGTGAATCATTCGCACCATCAGACACAGCTTCCGAAATCGTAACTTGAGGTGCACTCTCATTCATTTCAACATCATACAAGGCCATGACATGGTGAACCATAAAGTTTTTTAACTCTTCCCTGACGAAAACATCGTAGATTCGAGGATTAGAGTAGTTTCTAACAGTAAATCCCGTCTCTTCCATAACTTCTCTAGTCAGCGTTTCCGTCAGTCCTTCACCTACTTCCTGGCTACCACCGGGTAGATCATACCGATGTTGATAAGGACCTCTCGTTTTTTCAATGCAGAGTAACTTCCCATTTTCAAAGCAAACAGCGTAGACTCCAAAGTGTCTTTTGATTTCCATCAGATCCTCCTACTTCAAAGACCAGCCACCATCTATTCTCAAGATTTGTCCTTGCATGGCGCTTGCTTTTCCACTTGCTAAGAAAAGGCTAATCTCTGCTACTTCCTCTGGATCAATCCAGCGCTTGATTGGTGTTTCACTAGCCACCCAGTCCGCTAAACCACCTGGCTCAAAGTCTGCAGCGGTCATAGCTGTCTTGACTGCTCCTGGAGCGATACCAAAGACCTGAATCCCAGTTTCAGCATAGTCTAGAGCCAACTGCTTGGTAAATCCAGCCAAAGCATGCTTAGATGAAGTATAGGCGTGACCACCACCTCCTGCTAGATTTGAAGCAATGGAACACATATTGATAATGGATCCTTTTTTATTCTCCAACATTTTGGTCAAATAATAGCGAGTCAACTCTACTGGAGTAACGTAGTTAATTTCAAAAATTTCTTGAATTTCCTGCGCTGATTGTTCCAACAGTGGTTTGTAATCATCCAAAACTCCAGCAGTATTGCACAAAATATCTACCTGAGGACACCAGTCAAAAATAGGCTCCAAGTCCAAGGTCAAATCTCTCTGAAAAAAGTGGAAATCACCCTCTAAGAGTGGATTTTCACCTTGGTCAACTCCATAAACTTGAAAGCCATTCTCTAAAAAGAGGCGAGCTTGTGCTAGGCCAATCCCTGAACTCACTCCTGTAATCAATACACGCTTAGTCATGCACTTCTACCCAATCCGTCGCCAAAACATCACAAGGTGTCGGGCTCCACATGGAAAAACCTTCTCCTTCTCCAGACACATTGATTAGGAAATAAGGTGTCACTTCAAGTGCAACCCCGTTTTGTTCAATAGTGTCAAAGAGTTGGACATAGTTTTCAGCACCTCCCCAACCAGTACGAACATATTTTTTCTTAGCCTTTAACCCAGGCAGGATTTCTTCAAATGTCATGTTTTTCTCCTTTTATTCTACATTCTTCATTTAATTATAACAAAAAACCGTTGTGCAACGGCTTTTTGACTCATTTTAAATCAAAATCAATAAGCATTTTATAATTATAGTCATTTAGTTTTAAAAAAGCACTTCAAACATTCAAAAATATTTGGAACTTCCCTTAATAAATCCGTCACTTTCTTTTTCAAGATAGCCCAAGCTTGCTCAATAGGATTCAAATCTGGGGAATAAGGTGGTAGAGGTAAGAAAAAGTGTCTATCTTGGGATGAAAACTAGCATTGTCCATGACAATGACATGAGGTGTCTTCAAAGCAGGCAAGAGCTGCGTTTTGAACCACTCCACAAAGAAATCCCTCGTCATACTTTCCTTGTAAATCATGGGAGCTATAAACTCTCTGTTTACTTGTCCTGCAACAATTGAAGTCCGCTCAAAATGCCGTCCGCTAATCTTTTCATAGACTTTCTCCACTCCAGGAGCCCGTGCATAAGGACGATAGAGGTAGCGGTCGATTCCCATTTCGTCAATATATACGACTGATAAATCTTTTAGGTTATCCAAAATATCAAGAAACTCAGCGACTTTCTAGTGTCCTTAATCTGCTTTAAAGCTGCCCATACTGAAGGAACAACACAATCAAAATGTGCCGCAATTTCCCGTAAAAAAGCGTCTGGATGAGCCTCTACAAAAGCTTTCAATTCCCCTAAAGGAATCTTTCGCTTTTTGACGACTCGCTTTTTCCGCTCTAAGTGTCCTTGTTCACGTCTTTCTTTTCCCACGTGAAGAGAGTTCTGACGCCAACATCAAAAACTTTAGTTGCCTCGACATGGCTATGTCCTTCTTTGATGTAATCTAATACTCCTTTTTTAAAATCTGTACTATATACCATAGCTTTATTATAATATTCTTATTTAAAACTAAGCAACTATATCATGGCTTGAACTGACTATTTTATATATAGTCTTACTTCGTCCTCACAAAAATATATCAAAAATCAAAAGCGCTTAGGAAAAAACCTCCATTTCATGAGAGAATGCAATAAATCTTCCCACAATAAAACGCATAATATCAAGTTTTTGTGTACTGATATCATGCGTTTTCTGTTCTTAAAATATTTTTTCTCAGTCTCTTTTTGTTACAAGTTCATCTTCAAAGTCCTTGATTTTGGGTAAATCTAAAATCAAATTTTACCCAACTGATCCTTCCATTTCGTAGCTAATCAAGCGGTTAAGCTCAACGGCATATTCCATTGGAAGCTCTTTTGTGAAAGGCTCTACAAATCCCATGACAATCATCTCAGTTGCCTCAGACTCTGATAAACCACGGCTCATGAGGTAATAGAGTTGTTCTTCTGAAATCTTAGAGACCTTAGCTTCGTGTTCCAAAGCAACTTGCGAGTTATGAATTTCATTAAATGGAATAGTATCTGATGCTGACAAGTCATCCATGATAATGGTATCACATTCAATGTGGGAAACAGATTTCTTAGAGTTCTTGTTAAAGGTGACCTGTCCACGGTAGTCAACCTTTCCTCCGCCTTTAGCGATGGATTTAGACACAATAGACGAGCTAGTATGTGGAGCATTGTGGATCATCTTAGCACCCGTGTCTTGGTGTTGTCCAGCATTAGCAAAGGCGATAGAGAGCATAGTACCACGCGCCCCTTCTCCATCAAGGTAAACAGATGGGTATTTCATAGTTGTTTTAGCACCCAAGTTTCCATCAATCCACTCAACAGTGGCATCCTTTTGAGCCCTAGCACGCTTTGTCACCAAGTTATAGACGTTATCAGACCAGTTTTGGATGGTTGTATAACGCATATAAGCACCATCCAAGGCAAAGATTTCTACGATGGCAGCATGCAAACTGTTACTTGAATAAGTTGGCGCTGTACATCCTTCAACGTAGTGGACACTTGCTCCCTCATCAACGATAATCAAGGTACGTTCAAACTGACCTGTATTCTCGTTGTTGATACGGAAGTAAGTTTGAAGTGGAATATCTACCTTGACCCCTTTTGGTACGTAGATAAAGGTTCCACCAGACCATACTGCTGAGTTAAGGGCAGCCAATTTGTTATCTGTTGGCGGTACCAACTTAGCAAAGTATTGTTTAAACAAGTCTGGGTATTCCTTGAGGGCAGAATCCGTATCTGTAAAGATAATCCCCAATTTCTGGAACTCTTCCTTCATGTTGTGGTAAACCACTTCTGACTCGTACTGGGCAGAGGCACCTGCTAGATAGGCACGCTCAGCTTCAGGAATCCCGATACGTTCAAAGGTTTCTTTGATTTTTTCGGGAACTTCATCCCAAGAACGGGCTGGCTTATCAGATGGTTTTTGGTAATAAATCAAGTCATCAAAGTCAATCTCAGACAAGTCCGCTCCCCAAGTTTGCATGGGCATTTTTTTGAAGGTTTCATAAGACTTCAAACGGAATTCTAACATCCACTCAGGTTCTCCCTTAGCAGCTGATAGTTCACGAATGACATCTTCGTTCAATCCTTTTCCTGTCGATAGGACAGGCTCTACATCATCATGGAAACCAAATTTATATTCACCAAGGTCAATTGGTTTTGGTTCTACTCTTTCTTCAGCCATAATATCCTTTCTTTCATTCTTCATTTCTACTGATTCATAAGACAAAAGAAACTTGCCTTACTTGTTTTCTTGATTTTCAATTGTTTTCTTGAGGGCGTTCCAAGCTAGGGTTGCACACTTGATTCGTTGAGGGAATTTGGCAACACCTGACAAGAAAGCAGCATCACCAAGACTATCTTGTCTGTCATCTTTTTGCCCTTGAACCATTTCAGAAAAAATAGTCGCCAGTTCTAAGATTTCTTGTTTGGTTTTTCCTAAAACTGCGTCCGTCATCATGCTTGCAGAGGCAGTCGAGATGGTGCAACCTGAGTTTAGAAAAGCGATATCTTCCAAACGATCCTCTGCATCAAACTTAACAGAGAGGTTGATCACATCCCCACAGGTTGGATTGTTGAGACTGATTTGCTCAGCATCATCCAACTTCCCTTGGTGATGTGGATTTTTCGAATGGTCCGCTACCACTGCCATATAAAGGCTATCTAGTTTAGAAAGTGCCATTGAAAAACTCCTTTGTCTTTTGTAAGGCATCGACTAGCTTGTCGCAGTCAGCCTTGGTATTGTAGATATAAAAACTTGCACGAGCTGTTGCTGGAACATCCAAATACTGGAGCAAGGGTTGGGCACAGTGGTGACCCGCTCGAACAGCCACTCCTTCATAATCCAAAGCAGTCGCAAGGTCGTGCGGATGAAGTTCACCTAGGTTAAAGGCAATGACACCTGAACGTTGAGCCAAGTCCTGAGAACCGTAAATAGTCAATCCTTCAATCGCCTGCAGTTTTGGATAGACGTATGCAATCAATTCTTGTTCATGGGCTTCAATCGCATCCATACCAATCTTTTCAAGATAATCTACTGCGGCAGCAAGTCCTATAGCACCTGCCATATTTGGTGTTCCAGCCTCAAATTTCCAAGGCAATTCCTTCCAACTAGCAGATTGCTCGTAGACGAAATCAATCATCTCGCCGCCAAATTCTACTGGGGACATTTGTTCCAGATACTTTTCTTTACCGTAAAGAACACCGATACCAGTTGGACCCGCCATCTTGTGACCTGAAAAGGCAAAGAAGTCCACATCCAAGTCCTGAACATCTATCTTCATATGAGGTGTAGATTGTGCTCCATCCACCACCATGATGGCACCAACTTGGTGGGCCAATTGAGTGATTTCTTTGATTGGATTGACCACACCAAGAACATTTGAGGCGTGAGCTAGGGAGACAAACTTGACTCTATCAGTCAATTTAACTCGCAAATCATCCATATCCAGAGATCCGTCCTTGAGATAGACATAGACAAGCTCTGCCCCAGTCTTACGGCAAGCTTCTTGCCAAGGAATGATATTGGAATGATGTTCCATGACAGAAATCAAAACTTTGTCTCCCTCAGTCAAGACTTCCTCTGCAAAGCGCGCCACCCAGTTCAGGCTTGTTGTCGTTCCTCTAGTAAAGAGAACTTCCTTTGTAGACCCTGCATTGATAAACTTACGAATGGTTTCACGAGCGGCCTCATAAGAAGCTGTCGCCCTTTCAGCCAAGGTATGAACACCTCGGTGAACATTGGCATTATCCTGTTCATAGTAGCGGTTAATCGTCTCCAGAACTGCTAGTGGTTTTTGTGTCGTCGCAGCATTGTCCAAATAGACCAATTGTTCATCGTTGACAATCTGGTCTAAAATTGGAAAATCCTTGCGAATAGCTTCTACATCTAACATAGGCTACCCCTTAGCGTTTTGACAATTTTTCTTCGATAGTCGCAATCATTTCATCACGAACTTCCTTGACTGGAATCTCCACTATAACAGATCCAAGGAAACCACGGACAACCAAACGTTCTGCAGTTGCCTTATCCAAGCCACGGCTCATGAGGTAGTACATGTCTTCTGGATCTACCTGACCGATAGAAGCTGCGTGCCCTGCAGTTACGTCATTTTCATCAATCAAAAGAATTGGATTGGCATCTGAACGAGCTTGGTCTGAAAGCATGAGAACACGACTTTCTTGTTGCGCATCTGCTCCTTTAGCACCTTTGATGATGTGGCCAATACCATTGAAAGTCAAAGTTGCTTTTTCAAGAATAACCCCATGTTGCAGGATATTTCCGATTGAGTTGCAACCATAGTTAGTTACTCGGGTATCAATCCCTTGTACCTGACGGCCACTTGAAAGAGCTACTACTTTAAGATCTGCATGGCTACCATTACCAATCAAGTCACTATCAAAATCAGCAACGACATTTCCTTCGTTCATGACACCGATTGCCCAGTCAATACTTGCATCGTTGCCTAATTTACCACGACGGCTAATGTAGGCAGTGACGTTTTCACCTAGACGGTCAATAGCCGCAAACTTCACTTGCGCACCAGAACGAGCAATCACTTCAACTGTGATATTGGCAGTTGCTTTTGCACTACCTCCACCTCGTGACTCTAGACGTTCAAGATAACTAATCTTAGAATTTTTACCAGCGATAATCATAATATGCTTGTTAAGCGGCACATCGCTATCGCTGTCTTGGTAGAAAACGCCTTCGATTGGTTCTGTGATTTCTACGTTATCTGGAATGTAGAGAACAGCACCACTATTGAAATAAGCTGTATGATAGGCTGCCAGCTTGTCATCGTCATACTTAACAGATGACATGAAGAATTCTTCAATAAGCTCTGGAATCTCTTCTAAAGCTGAGTGGAAGTCTGTAAAGACAACACCCTGTTCAGCTAACTCAACTGGAGTTTGCTCAAAAACAGTTTGAGTTCCTACTTGGACCAACTTCAAGTGGTTATCTAGAGCTGTGAAATCTGGAACATTTGCTGATGGTTCACTTTCTGTAATCGTTCCATCACCCAGATTCCAACGGTGGAATTTGACACGCTCAATGACTGGTAATTCTAGGCTCTCAATCTTATCAAAAGCTTTTTGACGGAGGTCAGCCAACCAGCTTGGTTCAGCGTGCATTTCTGAAAAAAGTTTAATATTTTCTTTAGTCATTTATTTCTCCTAAAAGATACGAGGGAATTACAATTCTTCCTTGTAGTCGTAGCCAAGTTCTTCAGCTAGTTTTGCGTATCCTTCACGCTCCAAACGCGCAGCCAATTCTGGACCACCAGAAAGGACAACACGACCTTCCATCATGACGTGTACCACATCAGGTGTAATGTAGTTCAAAAGACGTTGGTAGTGAGTGATGATCATAGCACCAAAACCTTCACCACGCATGGCATTGACACCTTTAGACACAACTTTAAGGGCATCAATATCAAGACCAGAGTCAATCTCGTCCAAAAGGGCAAATGTTGGTTCCAACATCAAGAGTTGAAGAATTTCATTACGTTTTTTCTCACCACCAGAGAAACCTTCGTTGAGGTAACGCTCTGCCATTTCTTCTTTCATGTTGAGCAATTCCATCTTCTCGTCTAGTTTAGTAATAAACTCACGAACTGAAATCTTTTCATCATCTTCTTTACCAGCATTCATGGCTGCACGAAGAAACTCAGCGTTAGTAATACCAGGAATTTCTGATGGGTATTGCATAGCAAGGAAAAGTCCCATACGCGCACGCTCGTCAACTTCCAATTCAAGGATGTTTACGCCGTCAAGCAAGACTTCACCTTTGGTAACTTCATAGTTTGGATTTCCCATGATAGCGGCAGAAAGAGTCGATTTACCAGTACCATTTGGCCCCATGATAGCGGCGATTTCGCCTGTTTTCAGGGTCAGGTTAACCCCTTTTAAAATTTCTTTTCCTTCAATCTCAACGTGAAGATCTTTGATCTCTAATACTGACATGATAGTTCCTTTCTTTTTCAAGGCCTTTACAGTACTTACTAGAAACATACTTAATTTCCCTAGAAAATACGGTAAAAGGTCAATAAATATACTTTTATAGTATAACAAAAAAAAGCCTAAAAGGCTTTGATTTTGTCTAGAAGCTGAGGACTAGTCTTTTCCTTTCAAATGCTGATCAATGATATCTACAATCTTGCCCATCAAATAACTAACTCGAAAATTTCTAAAGAGCAAAATAGCCCAAAAGGCTGCCATAATATAACGACCAGTCATCCAAGCTTCATTGAAAAAATAGGTCTCAGCAGCTGTAAACAGCGCGATGATAATAAATTGTTGTCTATTCATAAACTTATTGTATCATGAAATCTTTCTTTAGTCTTCCTCTACCTTCACTTTATCAGCCAAAAATTCAAATCCTTCTGGTATCAGACTTTCTTCTGCTTCTTTTTCAGCTTGAGAAGATTTAGCTTTAGCTGAAAAGGCTGCGCGAACTTCTTTCCATTCCTCCATGGAAATGGCTAAAATCTCAGGTGAAAAACCTGCTGCCTGACTGAGGATGTTGCCAAACATGGTGTTAAGATTGTCTCGTTTCATGGTTTGACCAGCATTGAAGTTAGACTCAAAAGCAAGAATAGCGTGGTGTTCATTGGCCGCAACAGGTTGAGATCCAACTAACAGAGCCTTATCAGGGCCACCTAGACTTTCAATCACCTCTCCCCAGGCATTCTGCAAACGAATCAGGTTTTGACGTGCTAAATCAGGATTTTCAACGGCCTCTTGTAAGATAGATTGAACTTTATTGCGATCTACACGATAGACTGTCTTGCCTGTTGCTGGGCGACTAGGTGCTGGACTAGTTGGCTTGGGTATAGTTCCTACATTTGCTAGTTCTTGCTTAAGACGCGCAACTTCCTGTCTCAATGCAGAAATTTCACTTTCAACCGCCCCTGAAAGAGCTGGTTCAGGCTTAACCTCCGCCAACCGAATAGTCATCATCTCAGCATAAATCTTGGGTTGCAAACTAGACTTAATATCTGCTAAACTAACTGTCGCCAAACGAATCATTTCAAACAAATTTTCTTGATGAATTGCCAAATTCTCCACAAAGACTGGACTATGATGAGTGTTTTCTCCCCATGTTTGAACAATTAACAAATCTCTTAAATAGTGCAAAAGGTCGGTCACAAAACGAGTCATGCTCTTACCATTCTCAAAGAGAAGATTTAAGCAAGCTAAGGCTTTGGGAACATCCTGCTGAGATAAGGCAGCCACATAATCATCCAAGGCTGACAGACTAATAGTTCCTGTAATTTCTTCAGAGATAGCAGTCGTCAACTCATTTCCCTGTGTCAAACTCAGGGCTTGATCCAAAATAGACAAGGCATCCCGCATCCCACCTTCAGCCCGTCTTGCGATAATTTCCACAGCCTCTGGTTCAGAACTGATATTTTCTTTTTCTAAAATATAGTGGATATGTTCCTTAATATCCTGTGTCTTAATCGATTTAAACTCAAAACGTTGCACACGGGATAAGATAGTGGCAGGAATCTTGTGCAATTCAGTAGTGGCCAAAATAAAGACCACATTCTGTGTTGGCTCTTCCAGCGTCTTTAGGAGGGCATTAAAAGCCCCTGTAGACAGCATGTGAACCTCGTCTATGATATAGACCTTATAACGGGCAAGACTAGGGGCATAAGTAGATTTATCACGAATTTCACGGATTTCATCTACCCCATTATTAGAGGCCGCATCCATTTCAATGACATCTTCTAAACTACCGTCCGTCACTGCTTGACAAATATAGCAGTTATTACAAGGTTCCCCACCCACTTGATTTGGACAGTTCATAGCCTTGGCAAAAATCTTAGCTACACTGGTTTTTCCCGTTCCACGAGGACCAGAAAAAAGATAAGCGTGACTTATTTTTTCTTGCTCCACAGCTTGTTTAAGAGTCTTAGCCACAACTTCCTGTCCAACCAACTGGGAGAAGTTTTGACTTCTATATTTTCGATAAAGTGCTTGATACATTAGGCTTTCTCCCCAAACATTGTAAAGTCCCATTCTGTCTTTTCAAGCAAAATAGCGACAAATTGTTCCAAATAATCTCTATCCATAGCATCATAATCATCAATCTCTGAAGAATCCAGATCCAGAACTCCAAGTAATTGACCATTCTTTATCATCGGCACAAATTTCACTTTTAGCACGACTATCACAAGAAATATAGTTAGGATAGGTCGTCACATCTCCAACCAGAACAGTTTCCTGAAAGTGAGCTGCCTCACCACAAACACCCTTGCCTAGCGCAATACGGATGCAGGAAACACCACCTTGGAAGGGACCTAAAATCAATTCCTCTCCATCGAACAAATAGAAGCCTGCAAATACGGTATTAGGAAAACGTGATTTTAAAAGAGCACTGGAGTTGGAAAGATTAGCCAAAACATTACTTTCACCTTCCAATAAAAAAGAGAGCTCTTCATTTAACATTTGATAACGTGATTGTTTTTCTGATTCTAACATAGAACTATTATATCAAAAAAGGCTTACAGACAAAAGAAAAATCCCTTGTTTAGTAAACAAAGGATTTTGTGAATTTTCAATTTAATTAAAGTTCGATATCACCGAACAAGTCAGCCATTGAGAATCCTGTTTGTGTTTCTGGAAGTTCGAAATCACGTTTTTCTTGACGTTTTGGACGACGTGGACGTGGAGCACGTTTTTCTTCTTTTTGTCCTTCTTCTTGAGCTGGACGCTCTTCAAGAGCTTTGATAGAAAGTGATACGCGCTCTGCATCTGCGTTAACTTCAAGAACTTTAACTTGAACTTCTTGACCAACTTTAAGAGCTTCTTTTGGATTTTCAATACGTTTGTGTGAAATTTGTGATACGTGAACAAGTCCATCGATACCTGGCAATACTTCAACAAATGCACCGAAGTCAGTCAAACGTTTAACTGTTCCTTCTACTACATCACCTTTAGCCAATTTTTGCTCAACGCCATCCCATGGTCCAGGTGTTGTTGCTTTAAGTGAAAGTGATACACGTCCTTCTTCTTCGTTAAGATCAAGGATTTTCACTTCAATTTCTTCACCAACAGTTACAACTGATTTTGGTGATACGTTACGTTCATGTGACAATTCAGTCAAGTGAACCAATCCGTCAACACCACCAAGGTCGATGAAAGCACCGAAGCTTGTGATACGTGCAACTTTACCAGTTACTACATCACCAACAGCCAATTTACCGAATACTTCAGCGCGAGCTGCTGCTGTAGCTGCTTCAACAACTTCACGACGTGAAAGGATGAAGCGGTTTTCTTTAGCGTCAACTTCTTTGATTTTAGCATCAAATTCTTGACCTACAAAACGCTCAGTGTTACGTACGAAACGAGTATCCAACATTGAAGCTGGGATAAATCCACGAACACCTTCAAATTCTACTGAAAGTCCACCTTTAACGGCACGAGTTCCTTTAACAGTAACAACTTCTTCTTCGCGACCAACAAGTTTGTCCCATGCTTTGCGAGCTTCAAGGCGTTTTTTAGATACAAGGTATGTAACTGTATCAGTATCTTTACCAACTACTTGACGAAGTACAAGAACATCCAATACTTCTCCTACTTTAACAAAGTCATTGATATCTGCATCGCGATCGTTTGTCAATTCGCGAAGAGTCAAGACACCTTCAACACCAGTTCCAGAGATTGCAACGTTAGCTTGAGTCGCATCAACTGTCAATACTTCAGCACTAACAACATCACCAGTCTCAACTTGGCTAACGCTATTTAGCAAATCTTCAAATTCGTTCATCTAAAAAATCCTCCAACAATCAAGTTTTTCTTAAACTTGACATACTTATAATTTTTTTCCTAAGCACCCGCAAGGACATGTTCATATCGTTCACGTCTTTCAATTATAAAAATAAAATACCCTAAGATATTTTGCTTTTTATCTTGATCATTACCTAAGAACTGGGGTAGCTGGATTCGAACCAACGCATGAGGGAGTCAAAGTCCCTTGCCTTACCGCTTGGCTATACCCCATTGATGAAATGGAGAGAGAGGGATTCGAACCCCCGAACCCGAAGGAGCGGATTTACAGTCCGCCGCGTTTAGCCTCTTCGCTATCTCTCCTACAATCAACATGGACTATTATATCATGAAAATTTCAAAAAAACAAGACTTATTTTGCTAAATTATAATTTTCAATCAAAATTTCCACAGCTTTTTCCAATTTTTTATAAAAACTATCGACATTCCCATTCTTTATGATGGCAAATTGTCCGTCTAATTCGGCAATTTCTCCGATAACTCTTTTACCGATAGTCAATGTATAACCTTCAAAACTATCTTTACCAACATTAACTTTTGCATCTGCTACTTGAATTTCGATTTTTTTATCTTTCTTACTCATTTCATACCTCTCTTCACTTTTTCTATTTTACAAGAAAATCCTAAAACTAGCAAGAAAAAACTCTATATCATTCCAAGTCTGATATAGAGTTTTCTGCTTTATTTAATGTGTTTTTCTAGTTCTTTTTGGTATTTACCGTTTGATTCCAATTTTTCTTTTTGCCATTTTTTCAGTGCTTCTTCATATTCTTTGGTTGTAACGATATCTTTTTGCAATTTCATACCTTTAAAGATATATGGGTCACCCTTAATACCAACTTGTGAGTATGGTTTTGAGAATGGCACAACATTACTTACAACTGGAGAACCACCAGATGAGGCTGTTGGCATCAATAATGAACTATCTGTCAACCAAGCTTGAGCCTTGGCATATTTTTCATAGCGTTCTTCAAGATTAGTAGTTTCTGAATCCGCATCATCTAATAATTTCTTATACTGATCCAAACCAATCTTAGCTACAACATCCTTATCTTTTCCTTTAGTAATACCAAAGGTGTTTCATAGCAGAACCTGATTTAGGATCCATGATAGTTAAATAAGATGCTGGGTCTTGGTAGCTTGGAGCCCATCCTGTACTGTTCAAATCATAGTCTTTTTGAGAAGGAACACGCGCTTGAGAAGTGATTGTCTCTTTTTCATTATCTGTCATTTGAAGAACATCTATGACAACATTTTCAGCACCAAGAGTTGATTCGATAGACTGTTTGAAAGAGTTGCTTTGTTGAACGGCGATGGTATCTGTCTGTTCAACTGGGACATCCAAATGAATTGGGAAGGTTACCCCTTTAGATTCTAGGTCTTTCTTAGCTTTTTCAAAGGCAGCTTTAGCCTTGTCAGGGTTGTAGATAGAATCCTTACCATCAACTAGCTCAACGCCTTTCCATTGGTCACCATAGTTCACCAACTCTGCTTGGGCGATTTGGCCAAAGTTCTTACCACCTGCTTGTACAAAGTTGTCAGGAACGAGACTGTTACGAATAATCTTGTCCGCACCGTCTTCACCATTTAGCTGAGCAGCATATGAATGACGGTTGAAGGCAAAGTTAATAGCCTGACGGAAGTCCTTATTCAGCATAGCTTCTTTAGTAGAAGTCTTTTGCTCTTCACTTGTTTTCGCAGTTTTATTGTATGACTGACGATTTACGTTAAATGTGAAGTAATAGCTACTTGAGTCCTGTGGGCTATAAGTAATTTTATCTCCGTATTGTTCCAAAGTTGAAGCAAAGTTTGAGCTACTTGGGAAGAGACGAGCTGTCGTATAGGCACCTGAAGAGAAGCTACGAATCAAGGATTCCTGATCTGAACCATCGTAGTAGGTCAATTTAATCTTCTCAATTTTTACCTTTTCTTTATCCCAGTAGTTTGGATTTTTCTCGTATTCAATCAACGATTTAGAAGTCAAGGTCTTCAAGATATAAGGACCATTGTAGAGAATCCCTGCTGGAGTAACTGCTCCATAATCTTTGCCTGATGCCTTCAAAAACTCTTCATTTACAGGCAACATCGTCGCTGTTGTAACTTTAGAGTTCCAGAAACTTTCTGGTTTGTTTAGGGTATATTCGACTGTGTAATCATCCAAGGCCTTGACACCAACTGTAGAGAAATCGTTCGTCTCACCAGTCATGTAGGCATCCAAACCCTTGATTGAATTTTGGATGAGAGAGACACCGTCTGACTTACCGTCAGCTACGTGTTTCAATCCTGCTACAAAGTCATGGGCTGTTACTTCTGCATATTCTTCACCTTCAGAAGTGTACCATTTAACTCCTTTACGAAGTTTGTAGGTATAAGTCAAACCATCTTTTGACACAGACCAATCCTCAGCCAAGGAAGGAATAACATTTCCGTACTGGTCGTTTTCCATCAAGCCATCAACCACGTTCCCGATGACATCTGTTGTAGATGTACGAGTCGCTATACTATAGTCCAAAGATGCTGGATCTACTGCATAGACATATGAAAATGTTGTCGGTGCATCTGCTTCTTTATCAGCTTTTCCACAAGCTACTAAAAAAGCTGTTGTGCTCAGGACCACTCCTGCTGTTAAGAGCCACTTTTTCGATTTCATAAAAATCTCCTTTTGTTTATTTTAATCTACTTTTACAATCCATCCTTCTGGCGCTTCAATATCACCAAACTGAATACCAGTCAATTCATCATAGAGTTTACGAGTCACAGGACCTACTTCTGTTTCACTATAGAATATATGGAAATCATCACCGTGTTGAATACCTCCAATTGGAGAAATAACCGCTGCTGTACCACAAGCACCTGCCTCTACAAAACGATCCAGGTTATCAATTGGAACATCCCCCTCAACAGGAGTTAAGCCCAAGCGATGTTCTGCCAAATAAAGCAAAGAATATTTGGTAATAGATGGCAAGATAGATGGACTCAATGGTGTTACAAATTCATTGTCAGCTGTAATTCCAAAGAAGTTAGCTGAACCGACTTCTTCAATCTTTGTATGAGTTGAAGGGTCTAGGTAGATAACATCTGAGAAATGGCGTGATTTAGCCAATTTCCCTGGCAAGAGACTGGCAGCATAGTTCCCACCAACCTTAGCCGCGCCTGTACCATTTGGAGCAGCACGGTCGTATTCATCCTGAATCAAGAAGTTAGTTGGAACCAAACCACCCTTAAAGTAATTCCCAACTGGCATAGCAAAGATGGTGAAAATGTATTCCTCCGCTGGTTTTACCCCGATAATATCTCCAACACCAATTAAAAGGGGACGAAGATAAAGGGTTCCACCTGTGCCATATGGTGGTACGTATTCTTCATTCGCGCGGACAACTGCCTTACAAGCTTCTACAAACATTTCTGTTGGAACTTGTGGCATCAAGAGACGGTCACAAGTACGTTGCAGGCGTTTAGCATTTTCATCAGGACGGAAAAGTTGAATACTACCATCCTTAGTACGATAAGCTTTCAATCCTTCAAATGCTTGTTGTCCGTAGTGGAGACTTGGAGAAGACTCTGAAATATGCAAAGTTGCATCCTCTGTAAGCTCTCCTTGATTCCATTGTCCATTTTTAAAATGAGCAATATAGCGATAAGGTAATTTCATATAGGAAAAACCGAGATTTTCCCAATCAATCGTTACTGTCATATTCCACTCCTTATTCTAAAAACCTATTTCTTTTATTCTACACTATTTTTCTAAAATAGCAAGCATATTTTGTAATTTTCAGAAAATTTCTTCAATAAAAAGAATCTAAGGTATCTGTCGTAATGAATCCTATATAAAAATTACATAAAAAACTCAAATTATTCTTCTATATCGTTTGATGCAATCTGTTCAATAACTGAACTTGTTTTTGATATACATAGAGCCCGTGCATTAATATTAGTAATCTGTTTCGACAGAGATATGACAAAATGAACTAAAGATAGTACACAATGTTGTGCAGTCATCTTATGCCATATTCAATAGATTTACGTAAAAAAACTCTCGCCTATTGTAAGCGAACAGGTAGTATAACAGAAGCATCACACGTTTTCCAAATCTCACGCAATCCCATTATCTAAAAGAGAAAATAGGTGATCTAAACCATCAAGTAAAAGGAACAAAACCAAGAAAAGTTGATAGAGATAGACTTAAAAACTATCTTACTGACAATCCAGACGTTTATTTGACTGAAATAGCTTCTGAATTTGACTGTCATCCAACTATAGCGTATTGAATCTAGAGTAGTACATTACGGTTGCTAAAATATTTCTAGAAAAAATTGACTTTCTCAATCACTTTGTTCACATCTTATTTCAATCCACTATGCTCTCAAAGCTATGGGCTACACTCGAAAAAAAGAATCATACCTACTATGAACAAGCCCCAGAAAAAGTAGCTTTATTTCTTATTCCTCCCCACTCACCTGAGTACAATCTTACTGAGAAAACCTAGGCTCATATCAAAAAGCACCTCAAAAGAGTTTGGGACAAAAGTCTAACCTTAAATATAAAAAGCGAACAAAATGAGTTATCTGACATTCAGAATTTTGTCTTGTTCGCTTTTTTCCTAATCTATCGATTTTAAAAATTTATAATAAAGAATTCCTAAAATCAAAATCTTTTTGTCCCAGCCTCTTTACGAGGCTGTTTCGTCCTATTCTTGTTTCAATCTGCTGTGTTTCTCATAAAAAACAAAAGGATTAAGAAAGTCATTTTCCCTAACCCTATAGTCCCTTAAGCCTGACGTTGTCCAAAATCTGCAATCATTTGCTCCATTTCTTGTTGACTCGGAGTTGTCAACATATACAGGTAATCTCCTTGAAGTTCCGCAAAGGCCGCTGGCATGATTTTTTTAACCTTGAACTGCTGACTATATTTGGCAAGCAATTCCTCCTCAGAATAAACATAGTGGGCATTTGCACGGCGAGAAGTAGCCAAACAATACTGAGGTTCAAACTCTGACGCTGGGAACTCTTCTCCTGCGACAATAGCTGCGTAGCCACTATAAAGGTCCAAAGAATGAGCAAAGTTATAAACATCAATGGTAAAACCACCTGCAGGACGGTTATTGTACTCAAGAGCGATATAATCGTCCCCCTCGCGGAAGAACTCAATATGGAAGAAACGTTCTTTCATACCAAATTCCTTAACAATCGCTTCACCATATTTGCGCAGTTTAGGATCCATATCCTTGAGCACATAGTAGGAATTATCCATCTTGTAAATCATGAGATCAAGTGGTGTATAGGCGTAGTCAAAGGTCGTTGAAAAGACGATTTTACCATCCTTGTCCACAAGACCATCAAAGGTACAGATTTCACTAGACGTGACAAATTTCTCAAAGAAATAAACGGTCGAATGGTCCCATTCAGCCTTGAAGTGATTGATATCGTCTTCTGTCTCAAGCTTGAAGGTGGCCGCTGCGCCCACTCCATTATCAGGTTTGGCAATCATTGGAAGGCCGATTTCTTTCACAGATTGATCAACATCTGCTTCCGTCTTGATAACAGCTCCAGGTACCACAGGGACACCTGCTTTTTTAAAGAGTTTCTTCATTTCAGACTTAAATTTCGTCTTTTTGAGATCCTCTGGTTTGGCACCAAAGACATTGAATTGTTCTCTGAGTGTTGCATCCAGCTCAAGCCAGTATTCATTATGAGACTCGATGCGATCAATTGGGCCATGTTTATAAAAGAGAAAAGCAGCTGCACATTTGACTTCATCTATGTTCTCAAGGTTATCTACACGGAAATACTCGGTCAGGCTATTGCGTAAAGGTTCATCCAATTGTTCGTAAGGTTCTTGGCCAATTCCCAAGACTGTGATGCCTTTATTAGCTAGCTCAATTGTAAACTGTTGAAAATTTTGCGGATAGTAGGGAGAAATAACAAGGTAATTCATAGGTAACTCCTTTTATAAATAGAGATTTCCAAGGAAATAAGGCATTTGTTTGCGCCACCATTCCCAGTCGTGAGCGACATCATGTCCCCATTCAGCAAACCAGGCTGGAATTTGTTTCTGCTCAAAGGCTTCTTTGAGCTTGTAGAAAGACGGTAGACCGTCTTGTTCCCAAGCACCAAGCCCCGTACAAAGCACAATCTCTGCCTGACGGTAATGGTCAATAAACCAGCCGTCGTTCTGATTCCAGATATAATCTACTGGCGAGTTTTGGTAAATAGCATCATCGTTGTAGTAATCGCCGACAAAGAAACGTGCGTCGTAAACACCACTAAGAGCTATCACCTTGGTAAAAACATCTGGATGCTGGAGGAAGAAATTGAGTGCATGATAGGCTCCCATGGAGCAACCTGTCGTCATCATGCCATCAAACCAACCTGTCTTGTGCTTGATAAAAGGAATGGCCTCCTCAATCACATAACGTTCGTAAGCACGGTGCATTTCCGCTTGGTCATGAGCATTTTTCCAAGTAGCCAACCAGCTCTCACTGTCAACACTAGATAGGGTAAAGAACTGGACACGACCTTCCTCTATAAAGGAAGCACAAGCATCAATCATGCCAAAATCATAGTATTCATTGTGACTACCACCTGATGAAGCAAAAACCACAACTGGAATCCCAGCATGTCCATAACGATTAAGGTACATTTCACGGTTAAGATTGCCACTCCAGTGGCTAAGGTTTTCAATATGCATTGGCTTTCTCCTTTTCTAACTTACCATTTCTCTGCAAAAAATCTCAGACAGTCTGGTAAATTCTCCGACCAAGGGATTTCACTATGGATGGCACCAGACTGAACTTTCAAGACAAGGTTATCCAGATGAACTCCCCCTGCTATCAAATCATGGTAATAGCGAAGCGACGAGTCGATATAGGCTTGTTTGATATTACCAGCCATCAGGGTCTTGTCTGTATCATCCGCTTCTTCTGTTCCCACATAGATAAAGATGCGCTGGTCAGGAGATAGTTTCTGGCGACCGATATAGCGGTTAAAGGATTCTTGGTGGAGCCAGTTTGCAGATGAAAAGACACCTAGACAACCAATTTGGTCTTGGTATTCCAAACCGATAAACTGGGTAATATTGCCACCTAGAGAGGAACCAATCATAGCCGTATGCTGGCGATCAGCTTTTGTACGGTAGGTCTCATCGATAAAAGGCTTGACCACTTCCATGACAAACTCGGCATACTCCACACCCTTACCGCCAAACTGCTGGCCTGGAATAGGAGATTCTTGGAACTTCCAAGCCGCATACTCATTCATCCGCCCCATACCATCATTGTCAATGGCAACGACAATCATGCGACTGATATCAGGATTACGCTTAATAGCTGGGATAATCTTCCATGAATGACCAATAAAGGATTCTTTACTATAAAAGACATTTTGCCCGTCATGAAAGTAAACCACAGGATAGGAACGATCCGTGTCTTTTTCATAATCTTTAGGCAGAAGAACACGCACACGGCGCTCCTTACCAGTATAAGGAACCTTGAGTTTGTGTTCTTTCATTTTTAAATAAAAGTAGGATTGATTCATTGTCAGAAAACTCTCTATATTCAAAATTTTATCTCATTATATCACAATTATAGAAAAAAAGTTAGCTTTGCTTCCATTTTTGGATTAAAAACTAACTTTTTCATTTATTTTTCTAAATTCTTTTGGATTTTCTGATTAGAGGAGATTGTCAATCAAGTCATCGACTTCATCTTTTTCAACCTGCGGTGTAATCTCAGTAATCATAATCCCTGCCACTGCTCTCTCAACTAGGCCCTTAACATCCATCCGTTTTTCATACTGCTCTGCATTTTTAATCTTAGGATTGGTCTTAGGACGGTCAGGTGCAAAAATCGTACAGCAGTCTTCAAAAGGCTGGATAGAAATATCAAAGGTATCGATTACTTGGGCGATGTCAATGATTTCCAACTTGTCCATGGTGACCACAGGACGAATGACTGGAGTGCTGGTCACAGCGTTGATAGTCTGCATGCTTTCCAAGGTCTGGCTAGCTACTTGACCAAGACTTTCCCCATTGATGATAACCAAACCATTTCGTACCTCACGAATACGGTCAGTAATTCGCATCATAAAACGGCGTGTCAAGGTCATAAGATAGGCTTCTGGCGCTTTAGCCTTGATTTCCTCTTGAATCTCTGTGAAAGGTACTTCAATAAACTGGATATTGCCCCCAAACTTGGTTAATTTACGAGTCAAATCTTGGGCTTTTTTAAGAGCACCAGGACTCGTGTAAGGTGGGCTGGCAAAGTGAACTGCCTCAATATCTACCCCTCGTTTAAGAGCTAGATAACCCGCCACAGGTGAATCAATTCCTCCTGACAACATGAGCATGCCTTTACCAGAACTTCCCACAGGTAATCCTCCTGCTCCACGAAAGGTTTCATAGGAAATATAAGCCGCTTCCTCACGAATCTCAACCTGAAGATTAATATCTGGATTTTTCATCTGAGCTTTCACGTTTGGGATAGCCTTGAAGACAGCACTACCAAGAGTTTGATTGAGTTCACGACTATCAAGTTCAAAGGTGTGGTCGCTACGCTTTCCAGTGATTTTAAAGGTCATCCCTTCCTTGTAAGTTTCTTTCATAATCTCTTGGACAGCAGACTTAAGAACTTCCACAGACTTTTCGACTTTATAAACGGGAGAGAAGTTTTGAATTCCAAATACTTGTTTGAGAGATTCTGCTACTGCGGTGTAATCAGCTCCATTGAGGTAAGCGTGGGCACGGTCGCGATCTGCGGTTACCTTAACTTGGGGATAGATAGACAAAACGTCTGAAATATTATTACGAAGTTTATTGATGAAACGCATACGATTTTTGTGTTTGGTTGACAATTCTCCATAGCGAATCATAATTTCTGAATACTGCATAAATGCTCCTATCTTACTTTTCTAGTTTGATTGTAAATTAATTTTAGCTTGGTCAAAAACTGCTCGACCTGACTCATATCATTTTCAAGGTCTAGGCTAAGACGCACAGCTGACTGGGCCTTATCCTTGTCCACTCCCATGGCAATCAAAGTTCCTGCAGGTTTCCCAGCCTTGGACGAACAAGCAGAGGTTGTTGAGATGAAAATATCATAGTCTTCAAAGGCGTGAACGATGACTTCTCCACGAACATCCTTGATTCCAAAAGTCAGGATATGAGGTGCGAAGTCTTCCTCATCCGAGAAGACAAAAATATCTGGATAATCCAGAAGGGCTTGACGAATCACTGTCTTCATCTGTCCAGTCTTACTAGTAAAGATATCTAGCTTTTCCATAGACAAGCGGAGAGCCTTGGCTGTCGCTGCAATCCCTGCCACATTTTCAGTTGTCGAACGGTAATCACGTTCCTGACCACCACCTGTCAAGAGAGGCGTAATCTTCTTGCCAGACTTGATATAGACAAAACCAACACCTCGAACCCCGTGGAACTTGTGACTAGAGAAGGTCGCGAAATCCACTCGTTCTGTCAGATATTTTTCAGTTGGAATCTTAGCAAGTGCTTGAACCGCATCAACGTGGAAGGAAATAGTTGGCTTATCTGCCAACAGTTCTGAAATAGCTTGAATAGGTTGAATCGAGCCAATTTCATTGTTAACTGCCATGATGGAAACGAGGGTCGTATCTGGTCGTATCAAATCTGCTAGCGCCTCAACATCCACAAATCCTTTGTTATCAACTGGAGCAAAATCCACTTCAAATCCTTGACTTTTTAACCAGAGGGCTGACTCTTTGACTGCCGGATGTTCAATGGATGATACAATGATGTGCTTTCCAAACTGGGCTTTTTCAAAGGCCACACCCTTGATAACCCAGTTATCACCTTCTGTTCCACCAGATGTAAAGAAGATTTCATCACTTTTCTTACCGATTAAATCTGCAATCTGTTGACGGGAAGCATCTAAAATTCGTGTTGCCTGGTCTCCCAAACGATGGAGACTAGATGGATTTCCTAAAATTTTTGAAGCGACCTGCATATAAGTTTCAAGTGCTTCAGGATAGGGCTTGGTCGTCGCCGAATTATCAAAGTAAATCATGTTTTCTCACGCTTTCTAAAATCACTTCTTCTATTGTATCATGAAACGGAGCCTGCGACAAGAAAGGGCAATTCCTCTTTTTTTAAGATTTTTTTAAAGAAATGCGGTATAATAAGTTTTAATTAAAGGAGAGAATGTATGTCTAATTATCGTAGAACTTCAAAACCAAAAACAGAACACATCAAAAAAGGCTTCACGATTTTTCAAAAAACCGTTGCTACAATCGCTAGTATCCTTGGCTTGATTACCGCAAGTATCACTATCATGAACGCCTTGGATAATAACAAAAATACTAAAAAAGAACCTACGACAAGCCAGACGACAACTATTGTCAAAGAAATTCAAAAAGAATCCCCTAAGGAAAATACTAGTCCCAATAAGGAAAATCACACCTCTCAAGAAAAAACACAACAAGAAGAAACGCCAAAATCTAGCGTCAAGGAAGAGAAAAAAGAAGAGCAGAAAACATCAACTCAGGATTCTTCTACTCCTGCTCCTACTCCAAGTAAACCTGCTACTGAAAACGAAAAACAGGTCAATCCGCCAACTTCAGAAAATAAAAGCAATCCTCAGTAAGCACATGATCTAAGAAAAATCAACTCAAAAAATAAAACTGCGCAGTAACTTCTGTCTTGACCACAATCAAGCTAAAGAGAAACTGTGTTTTTGTATAATTGATGTTTTAGATGCTAGATTCTTGACCAATTTTGTGAGATTCATACTCATAAAGATGAATCCTAGCGATGTTATGACAGTTTATTTATTTCTAACATAAACTCTGCACATGCCAAAAATACTCTCTCATCTGCCCCAAAAGGGAAAACATCCATTTTCTGTTTGACATAAATTCAAAAGCCTTCTTCACGCAGAAGTTAGTAACCCTTTTACATCTGACATAAATAACCTAGTTCAACCACTTCATAGGCATTACTTCCTGTTTTATTCTTATTTCATACTCTTCGAAAATCTCTTCAAACCACGTCAGCATCACCTTACCGTACGTATGTTACTGACTTCGTCAGTTTTATCTGCAACCTCAAAGTTGTACTTTGAGCAACCTACGGCTAGCTTCCTAGTTTGCTCTTTGATTTTCATTGGGTATCAATTATAAACCATGGCATAATAAAACGAGCATATCCAACTGATACATCGCTCGTTTTTTTGATATTTTAGAGGTGATTTTTTGCTCAACCTCTTTTTGCTTACTAAAAATTAAAGAATTCCATGGCCTGTTTGAAAAGCAATTCAGTATACTCTGGGTCTTCTTCGGCAATGGTAACTTGATCTTGAATCATTTCCAAGTCATCTGTTATCATGCCATCTGCTCCTAGCTGAACAGATTTATCAAAAGACTCTGAACTATTGATGGTCCACACGTACAATTTCTGATCGGTATTCCAAAGCTTGTTGACAAAATTTTCATCTAAAGTTGAATACTCCATGGTATAACCTGTAGCCTTAGTTCTTGGGAAAATACTATTGTAAGGTAGGATGAAATAAACTGGAATTTGTGAGTCATAGGCCAACACCTGGTCAATCACATGGTAGTCTAAAGATTGCATTTGGTGACCATTCTGCTTAAGAACCGTGCCATATTTTTCCATAAATCGTTTCATCATATCTGGGCTATCTTTTCGACTGGTTTTAATCTCAATAAGAAGTTTCTGATGCAATTCATTGGCTTTGTTAAGGTAGTCATCAAAACTAGATACCTTGGTATGATAGCCATTTTCAGAAATATCAAGTTTGGTTAATTCATCCAAAGTTAGATCCTGAGGATTGGCATTAACTCCTGTCAGATTCTTGATATTGGCATCATGCATCATGACAAACTGGCCATCTTTTGTTTCCTGAACATCTGTCTCAACGAAATCTGGAGATAACTGAGCGGTTTTTTCTAGTGATTGAACGGTATTTTGAACACCATTTTTATCTGAAACACCGCGATGAGAGATAATTAAAGGTTTATGTGAAACTGGAGCTTCTAAATAAACATAACCCTCAAGAGCGAAAAAGATACAAGCACAGCCCATCACTCCCCATCTCATCCAGTGGTCTTTCTTTCTCCTTGGTGTGATTTCTAATTCCTCCCCTGTCAAAAAGGAAACAAACTTAATGAGAAAGTAAGTCAAGGCCATATAGTGGAAATTCTTAATCAAGACAAAGTTGATAATTCCCAGCACAAGAGATTCCCTATGGGTCAAACCATCCATCAGTGCCTGACTTGCTAAAATTGGAATCAAGAGAAGAATGAAAAATAGATACGTTTTAACGATAATCCAAAGTAAGTTCCAGATATAAAACCAGGAGTACTTTCTTGTCTTCTCTAGACTGTATCTGACTGCTTCTTTGACTGTTTTTTTCTCAAATAAAAGCTGAGATAGGGCAAACATGAAACGCACTGAAATATAAAACAGAAGTAAAGCCAGAATAGTAACCACTATACCTACAAGCCAATACTTGTCTTCCACATAATCAACAATAAAGTCCGGAATGACAATTTTATTGAGGTAATAAATCTTTAAAATCTTTCGAATCAATGGAAAGAGCATCATGACATAAAAGAAGATAAAGGCCATTTTGGAAATCGTCACTTGTCTCATAAATAAGAAACTTTGGCGAAAGACCTTGCGACTGTACTCCAGCAAGGTCCTCCTTTCGTGATAGAGGAGGTGTCGAGCTCCGATAAAGAGAAGTCCTATCTGGTAATAGGCGATCAGTAAATTAACGATTACCAGAACAAATAAAGCAAGACTAACAAATGGCGACCCTTTTATAATGGCAAAAATATTATTGTATGAAAGAAAGAGATAACCTGTCTGACGGAGTAAAAGTCCAGCAATCCAAGAATTAAGTGGTAACCAGACAAACTCAATCATCATGAATATCAAGAAAAAGAGAAAGAGAATTTTATCTAGATTAAAGTATATCTGCTTAAAACCTAGATTTTTAGGTTTTTCAGGTTTCATAGTCACTCCTAGTCAAATAATTGAGACAAGTCCAAGCCTCCAAAAGGATTGTTTGAAAGACTACTTTCTGTCCCTAATAATTCTCTAGCTTGATCTGACTCTAAGAAGAACTCGTAAACACGCGCCGTCATACGAGCATCCTCCAAGCTATTATGAGACTGACCTTGAAATCCAAGAAATGAGGCAACAGTTTGCAATTTGAGATTGGCAATACCATGTAAATCCGAACTCCGACGTTCAAAGGCTTCATCATACAAATCTACCTTGTACTGCTGGCTATAATCTAAACCATGCTCTGCTAGAATAGGCAAATCACTTTTAGCGGCATTGTATCCAACCATGGGTAAAGAACCCACAAACTCTTGGAAATCTTTGATAACTTTCTCCACTGGTGGAGCATCTTTTAAGGTCTCAGCTGTAATCCCTGTCAATCCATTGATAAAACTCTTTAGAGGCACACTAGTATGGACATAGGAATCATAGGCGTCGATTTCCTGACCATCTCTAAAACGCACTGCTGATACTTGAATCAAGTGTGTTTGTCCTTCGTGCTGATTAAATTCTAAGTCAAAAGCAATGTAATCTTCTAATCGTTCCATTCTATCCTTCTCCTCTACTGTCTATCTTCTTATTCATTTTGAGCAACTATACTATTCACAAATAAAAGAAGCCATCAGGTTAGCATTTAACCTAAACAGCTCCTTGATTATCCTCCAAATAAACGAGCAAAAAAGCCTTTCTTAGTGGATTGGACTTCTTCTTTTGCTTGGTCCAGCTCTAGCTTAAGATTTTCTTGATCCTTCATGGCTTGAAGGGTCAATTGTTGCTGCTGATCAAGTTGTTTGTCTTTCTCAGCAATCTGACGGTCTTTGATGCGCATCTGCTCGTCTTTTTCTGATAACTGACGATCCTTGGCTTTTAATTGTTCATAGAGACGAAGAATTTCTGCATTCTTCTCATCAACCAGAATCTCCATCAGTTCACGTTGCTTGACATCTTCACTGACAGGCTCATCTTCAAAAATCGTTTTTTTATAGATTTCTTCTAGCTTAATCAAGCCACTTCTGGTAACGACTGTTACCCCTTTGTCATTTTTATCTGTGTCTTCTTCTGGTAATTCTTTGACACGGTTATTGATTGCTTGGCGAGATAATCCTAAGACCTCTGCAATCTCACTGACGGTCATTTCAATACTCATAATATCCTCTGAAACGTTTTCTAGCTTTTCTTTATTTAAATCTTATCATAAGCTAGATAAACTGTCAAATTTCCGCTTAATCTAAAGCCTTCAAAAAGGCTAATAAGACTTGGGCAGAGCGACGTCCAGCTTCGATAATAAACTCATCAAAAGAGATGTTTGCTTCATGGTTGGCATTGTCACTCATAGCTCGGATAACTAAAACTGGAAGATTAAGGGCATGCGCTGCCTGAGCAATCGCTGCCCCCTCCATCTCCACGGCTAAAACATCTGGGAAATGAGACTTAATCGCTTCTATCTTATCATTTCCTGCAACAAAACTATCTCCTGTAGCAATCAAACCAAGATGCCAGTTTTGATCCAGTTGAGATAAACTCTCTTGGATTTTAGTGACAAAGGTTTTATCTGATTCGAAATAAAGTGGTTGTTGCGCCATTTGTCCATAAGCATAACCAAAAGCTGTGACATCCACATCATGATAGGCTAATTTGTCAGCAATCACGACATCCCCAACAGCGATACCTTCTGCTACTGCCCCAGCTGAACCCGTATTAATAAGAGCATCCACTTGAAAATGATCAGCCAAAATCGCCACACTCATAGCAGACATGACCTTACCAATTCCACTTTCTACAAGAACGACTTCATGCGAGGCAATGGTTCCTGTATGATAAGTATTCCCCAAAACAACTTGCTCTTGGGCATTGTCTAAATGCTGAACCAGATAAGCCAGTTCTTCTGGCATAGCCGCAATAATTCCTATTTTCATTTCACTTCCTTTTCGATTACAAAAGTTTCATTGCTAAAACAAGCAAAATCAAGAGAAAGATGACTGCAAATAAAATCTTATTCAACTTAGAATTGAAGACATTTCTCTTGGTATTTTCAATGCGACGGCTTTTATGAATAGACGGTTCGACCTGAATCTTCAAGGTTTCCTGGCTAAAACCATGTTCCTTAGGATTGGCATAACCAAAACGGGAAGAAGAGGTTGGTAAAATCTTGGTCTCCTCATTATCATCTAGCAAAGGGGGACCTGAAATTTTTTCGCCTCTATTAGCTCTTTCAATCATTTCATCCGTTAATAAAGGTTTACCCATACTGACCTCCTCTATTTTTTGTGCAATTCCCAATATTGAACAGCCATAATTGTCTTGGCATCACAGATATGACCTGATTGGATTAATTCCTTGGCTTCTTCTAAGCTCACTTCAAGGACTTCCAAGGTTTCATCTTCATCCTGAGGACGCGGATTTTCAACCTTTGTCAAGTCACTCGCTAGGTATAGTTTTAACTTTTCATTACAAAAGCCAATAGCTGAATAAAAGTCATACAAAAGTTCTAACTTCCCTGTATAGGCTGTTTCTTCCTCTAATTCACGAAGGGCTGCTGCTACAGGGTCTATATTTTCTCCTACTTCCAATTTTCCAGCTGGAATTTCGTAAGAGACAGCCTCGATAGCCTTACGGTACTGCTTGACCAAGATGAGTTTTTGTTCATCGGTTACAGCTAAAACACAGACAGCTCCATTGTGGAAAATCAAATCACGTTGGGCAGTTCCCTTGCCTTCTGGCAATTCAACCTGATCTTGTACCAGTTTAAATATTGGTCCTTGATAGATTTCTTTTCTGCTAAGTGTTTTTTCTTCAAATTCCATGATAAGCTCCTACTGATTCTTAGGATGGTGAGGAAGACGTGTTGCATATTCGTCTTTATTGACCTGACGACCGCGACCAATCGCAATCGCATCTGCTGGCACGTCTTTAGTAATAGTTGAACCAGCTCCAACGAGGGAATTGTCACCTAACTCAACTGGCGCAATAATGGTTGAATTTGAACCAACAAAGACATTGTTGCCAATGACTGTCTTGTATTTGTTTTTGCCGTCATAGTTGACTGTAATGGTTCCTGCACCAAAATTAACATGGCTACCCACTTCACAGTTTCCGATATAAGTCAAATGACCAGCCTTGGTATTCTCACCGATTGAAGACCCTTTTACCTCAACAAAATTTCCAATATGTGCTTGGCTAGCGATACTTGAACCTGGACGAATGTGGGCATAAGGTCCGACTGTCACACCGTCTGCAACACTACTTTCCTCAATCATAGAATTGGTAATGACAGCTCCTGCTCCGATAGTGCTATCCACTACATACGTTCCATTTGTCAAAACAGTCTCAGCACCAATTTTCGTTTGCCCTTTCAAGGTAACATTGGCTTCGATTTGAACTTCAGGAGCAATCTTAACATCAATATCAATATAAGTTGCCTCTGGATTGACAAAGCTAACACCATTGACCATGTGTTGATGATTGATGCGACGACGCATAACTGACTCAGCTGTCGCAAGAGCCACACGGTCATTTACACCAAGACTTTCATCAAAATCTTTCAAAGTATAAGCGCCAACTTTTTCACCAGCTTCACGGAAAATGCCAATGACATCTGTAATATAGTATTCACCTTGAGCATTATTGGTATTGATATTTTTCAAAGCCTCAAACAAACGCTCGTTGTCAAAGACATATGTTCCAGTATTGATTTCCTTGATTTGCTTTTCAAAATCTGTAGCATCCTTCTGCTCAACAATGCGAAGAACCTCAGCATTGTCATTACGTACAATTCGCCCATAGCCAAAAGGATTATCTGTTTCAGCAGTCAAGATAGTGGCCACATTTTTATGATTGATGTGGAAATCAATCAAGTTTTTCAAGCTTTCACCTGTGATTAAAGGAGTATCTCCTGCAATGACCAAGGTGTGACCTGACAAACCTTCTAAGATAGGCTCTGTCATCATAACCGCATGACCAGTCCCTAACTGTTCAGATTGAGTCACAAATTCTGTCTGTCCAGCCAAGACCTCTTCAACCAATTCCGCCTTGTGTCCGACAACTGTGACTGTCTTTTCAGGTTGGATAGCTCCCACACTACGGAAAACATGTTCCAACATAGAAATACCCGCAACCTTGTGCAAAACTTTTGGCAAATCAGATTTCATGCGAGTCCCTTTACCCGCTGCTAAAATAATGGCATAATTTGACATAATCTTCTCTTTTCTCTAGAAATTCCCTTTTATTATACCATATTTCAAATCATTCCGCGCCCTTGAATGAAAAAATGCTCCAAAGTCCTTTCCTTAACCCATTTTTTTTGATTTTTTTTCATTTTTAGGGTAAAATTATGAGATATGAGAAAACAAATTCATCCACTTATTTTATTTAGTTTTTTTGGGATTATAATTTTCATTTTAATCATCAATCGCCCACTTAATGACAACCAATCGTTTAAAACAAAATCCAATATAGCACAGATTGAAGCACAGGCTTTGAAACACTTAGACAAACCGATTATTGACCTCTCTGGCTGGCAGCGTCCTGAGGAAATCAACTACGACGCCCTCTCACAAAATATTTCAGGCGCTATTGTTCGTGTTCACAGTGGTGCTCAAACGACAAAAGAAAATGATGCTTCCTTTATCAATGGAATAGACAAGGCCTATAAGAGTCATATCACTGAACTTCAAAAGCGGAATGTCCCAGTTGCTGTCTACGCTTATGTAGCTGGAAAAAGTGTCCAAGAAATGGAAAAAGCCGCTGAGGTTTTCTACAATGCAGCCTCTCCTTACAGCCCTAGTTACTACTGGCTAGACGTAGAAGACAAAACCATGTCCAATATGAACGAGGGTGTTGAAGCCTTTCGAGCAAAACTAGCATCACTAGGTGCTAAAAACATCGGAATCTACGTTGGGGTCTATTTCATGGAAGAACATAGTATTGATACAGGCAAGTTTACCTCTGTTTGGATTCCGTCCTACGGCTCTAACTCAGGATTTTTGGAGAGCAGTCCTAAAACTGACTTAGATTATGATATTCACCAATACACATCTAAAGGAAAAATTGCCGGCTTTGACCACGATTTGGATATCAACGTTATCTCTCCCTTAAAAAACAAAGAAGAAACCTTTAGAAAAATCTTTTTAAAACCTTAAAAGCATTTGTTTATCATTTGCTTTTTCTTTTTGTGTTTGATTGTGATACAATATAGTAAGGATTTTTTGAAATAGAAATAGTTGGAGGAACTATATGCTCTCATGGTTAGCGCGCATTATTAAAGGGATTGTGATTGCTCTTGGATTTATCTTACCGGGAATTTCCGGAGGGGTTCTAGCAGCAATCTTAGGAATTTATGAACGGATGATTGGCTTTCTTGCCCACCCTTTTAAAGACTTTAAAGAAAATGTTTTGTACTTTATTCCAGTTGCCATCGGTATGCTTCTGGGAATTGGCCTATTTTCTTACCCGATTGAATACCTGCTTGAAAATTATCAGGTCTTTGTCTTATGGAGCTTTGCGGGTGCCATCATTGGTACGGTTCCTAGCCTCCTCAAAGAATCAACTCGAGAATCTGACAGAGACAAGATTGATTTGGCTTGGTTCTGGACAACCTTTATCATTTCTGGACTAGGTCTCTATGCCTTAAATTTTGTCGTTGGAACCTTAAGTGCTAGCTTTCTTAATTTCGTCCTAGCTGGTGCACTGCTGGCTCTTGGTGTATTGGTACCTGGCCTCAGCCCATCAAATCTACTTTTGATTTTGGGCCTCTATGCTCCTATGTTGACAGGTTTTAAAACCTTTGACCTCTTGGGAACTTTCTTCCCGATTGGAATCGGGGCAGGTGCAACTCTCATCATTTTTTCAAAATTGATGGATTATGCCTTAAACAACTACCACTCACGCGTCTATCATTTCATCATCGGAATCGTCTTATCAAGTACTCTTTTGATCTTGATTCCAAATGCAGGAAACGCTGAAAGTATCCAATACACTGGCCTTTCTCTTGTTGGGTATGTCATCATCGCCTTCTTCTTTGCACTGGGAATCTGGCTTGGTATTTGGATGAGCCAATTGGAGGATAAGTATAAATAATGGCAAAAAAAGTTAAAATCAAAAAAACATTGGTAGAACAAATTCTGTCTAAAGCAGGTATCCCACATCAGGGGATTCAAATCAATGCCCTGGAAGGAGAGCTTCCTCAAGGTTATGAACGAAATCAGATTTTCAAAACCTTGGCTCTTTTAGGAGACAAGACAGGACCGATTATCGGAATTGTCCCTATCACTCAACACTTGTCGGAAAAGAAACTAGCCAAAATTTCTGGCAATAAAAAAGTGAGCATGATTCCACAAAAGGACTTGGAAAAAACAACAGGTTACATTCATGGAGCTAATAATCCTGTCGGAATTCGTCAGAAACACAATTACCCCATTTTTATCGATAAAAACGCCCTAGACTTGGATCAAATGATTGTCTCTGCAGGCGAGGTCGGTCACAGCATTATCGTCGCGCCACAAGACTTGGCTAACTTTGTAAAAGCTGACTTTGCAGATATCTTGGAGGACAGCAAGTAATGAAACTCTACTTTGTCCGCCACGGTCGTACTGTCTGGAACCAAGAAGGTCGTTTTCAAGGTGCTAGTGGAGATTCCCCCCTTCTTCCTGAATCCATTGAAACCCTAAAACAACTTGGCCAGTATCTCAAGGAAATTCCTTTTAATCAGATTTATTCAAGTGATTTACCTCGAGCGATCAGATCTGCCGAGATTATCCAAAGTCAACTCAAGGTGTCCTGTCCTTTAAAAAGTGTCCCTAATCTCCGTGAATGGCAACTTGGGAAGTTAGAAGGTTTGAAAATTGCAACCTTGGAAGCTATTTACCCGCAACAAATCCAGGCTTTCCGATCTAATCTTGCCAAGTTTGACACTCAAATGTTCAGAGCTGAATCCCTCTATAGCACCACGCAACGGACCATCCAATTTATCAAATCATTAAAAGATAGTCCTGCTGAGCGTATTCTAATTGTCGGTCACGGTGCTAATCTTACTGCCAGTCTTCGTACTCTTCTAGGTTATAAAGAACCACTTCTTCGTAAAGATGGCGGTCTAGCAAATGCCAGCCTAACCATTCTAGAAACCCATGATTTTGAAACATTCACTCTCGATACTTGGAATGATACTTCCTATCAATAACAGAACTTGATTTTAGCGTCAAGTTCTTTTTAGTTTTGAAAGATTATCCGTGAATTTCTTGCTTATTTATGATAAAATGGGAGTATCGCAAAAATGACTCATCGTATTCAATTTTGAGTAAAACTAGGAGGATCCCATGTCAACAGAACATATGGAAGAACTAAATGACCAGCAGATCGTTCGCCGTGAAAAAATGGCTGCACTCCGTGAACAAGGAATTGATCCTTTCGGAAAACGCTTTGAACGCACTGCAAATTCACAAGAATTAAAAGATAAATATGCTGACCTCGATAAAGAACAATTACACGATAAAAACGAAACAGCTACTATCGCAGGACGCTTGGTAACCAAACGTGGTAAAGGTAAAGTAGGTTTTGCCCACCTTCAAGACCGCGAAGGTCAAATCCAGATTTACGTTCGTAAGGATGCTGTCGGTGAAGAAAACTATGAAATCTTCAAAAAAGCAGACCTTGGTGACTTCCTTGGTGTCGAAGGTGAAGTAATGCGTACTGATATGGGAGAACTCTCTATCAAGGCGACTCACATCACTCACTTGTCTAAAGCACTTCGTCCACTTCCAGAGAAATTCCATGGTTTGACAGACGTTGAAACAATTTACCGTAAACGTTACCTTGACTTGATTTCGAACCGTGAAAGCTTCGAGCGTTTTGTCACTCGTTCAAAAATCATTTCTGAAATCCGTCGTTACCTTGACCAAAAAGGTTTCCTTGAAGTGGAAACACCTGTTCTTCACAACGAAGCTGGTGGTGCGGCTGCCCGTCCATTTATCACCCACCACAATGCCCAAAACATTGACATGGTGCTTCGTATCGCGACTGAGCTTCACTTGAAACGCCTTATCGTCGGTGGTATGGAACGCGTCTATGAAATTGGCCGTATCTTCCGTAACGAAGGAATGGACGCTACTCATAACCCTGAGTTTACTTCTATCGAAGTTTACCAAGCTTATGCAGACTTCCAAGATATCATGGACTTGACGGAAGGCATTATCCAACATGCTGCTAAATCAGTTAAAGGCGATGGTCCAGTCAACTACCAAGGTACTGAAATCAAAATCAATGAACCATTTAAACGTGTTCACATGGTGGATGCTATCAAAGAAATTACTGGTGTAGATTTCTGGCAAGACATGACTTTGGAAGAAGCTAAAGCTATCGCTGCTGAGAAGAAAGTTCCAGTTGAGAAACACTACACTGAAGTTGGCCACATCATCAATGCCTTCTTTGAAGAGTTTGTTGAAGAAACCTTAATCCAACCAACCTTTGTCTATGGACATCCAGTAGCTGTATCTCCACTAGCTAAGAAAAATCCTGAAGACCAACGCTTTACTGACCGTTTCGAGCTCTTCATCATGACTAAGGAGTACGGTAATGCCTTTACTGAGCTCAACGATCCAATCGATCAACTTAGCCGTTTTGAAGCCCAAGCTAAAGCTAAAGAACTTGGTGACGATGAAGCGACAGGTATCGACTACGACTACATTGAGGCTCTTGAATACGGTATGCCTCCAACAGGTGGTTTGGGAATCGGTATCGACCGTCTCTGCATGCTTCTCACTGATACAACTACTATCCGTGACGTATTGCTCTTCCCAACAATGAAATAAATTCTTATCCTCTGGTTCTTGCCAGAGGATTTTTTGATGCAAAAAAAAAGACTGAGTAAAAACTCAATCTCTACTTTTCACTTCTTTGGTTGCTACATCTTCTCCAAACCATTTTTGGCTGATTTCCTGGAACTTTCCTTCTTGGTATAGTTCAATAAAGGCTTGGTTTAAAGCTTGTAGTAATCTTTTGTCAGCTGGTCTAACTCCGACTGCAAAGGATTCACTTTCAAATCCAGCCGAAAAGACATTATAGTCATTTAATATCCCCTCAGACTGAAGATAGTAATTAGCATACACTCGGTCAATCAACAAGGCATCAATCCGATCATTCTTTAAGTCAATCAAGGCCTCATTAAAACTCTGGTACTGATTGGCCTTCTGGTCTTTGACACGATTTTTCAATAAATCTGGCTGGGCCTCAAAGTCAAGATAACCAGAGGACCCAGCTTGGGCACCCAAGGCCTTATCCTTCATCTCCTCTACTGAATGAATTTGCTGGCTTTTCTTCGCAACCAGAACTTGCTGATTTTCCATATATGGAATGCTAAAGGCAACTTTCTCTCGGCGTTCATTAGTGGCAGAATAACCATTCCAGATGGCATCAATAGTCCCATTTTGCAGTTCCGTCTCCTTCATATCCCAGTCGATTGGTTGAAATTGAACCTTAAAACCTAATTTTTCAGAAACTGCTTGTGCTAAGTCAATATCAAATCCTGTATATTGGCCATTCTTTTCTTCAAATCCCATGGGTACAAAGGTATTGTCAAAACCAATGGTTATACTACCTTGCTCTTGATACTTATTCCAGTTATCTTGCTTTGGATCACTAGCCTTCTGAGTACAAGCTGTTAAAAAGAGAGTCAGGAGTGAAACCAATACTAAAGTAATTTTCTTATTAGTCATTGGCACCTCCTACTTGGGCTCAACCTTGAGAATCTGATCCGCGATATTTTCAGCGAATTGTAAATCGTGGGTAACCACAATCTGCGTCATCCCAAGTTCCCTATTTTGCAAGATCAGTTTTTCCACTTCCAAGCGTAATTCTGGATCTAGGGCCGAAGTCGGTTCATCGTAGCCAATGATTTCTGGGTCAATCATCATAGCACGCGCCAAGGCCACCCGCTGCTTTTGCCCACCAGATAATGAGAAAGGATAGGCATCTGCGTGCCCTGCTAGTCCTAACTGTTCCAAGAGTCCACGCGCCTTCTTCTCAGCCTCTTCCTGCTTCATTCCCATAGTTTTCACAGGTGATAAAGTCAAATTATCTAGAACTGATAAATGAGGGAAAAGTTGAAAATCTTGGAATACAAATCCCAATAAATTCCGCTTCTCCAATTCATCCAGTTCTAAAGGTTCTCCATTATAAAAGATTTGCCCTGAATCAATGGTTTCAAGACCCGCAAGCATACGTAAGAGAGTTGTTTTACCTCCACCAGAAGGTCCAACGATAGCTAGGATTTGCTTTTCAGGAATGTTTAGACTGAAATTAGATAAAATTTGCTTTTCACCAAATCCCTTATTGATATTTCGTAATTCTAACATTGCAGCCTCCTATCTATAGTAACTGTACTTCTTCTCAACTTTTTTGGCAAGAATGGTCACAATCCCAATCAAAATCAAGTAAATGGCTCCTGCCAAGAACATGGGAACCAGGCTAGCGTCACGGTTGGCAGCTGTTCGACTAGCCAAGATAAGATCTGAAATTCCTAGAGCATAGACCAGAGAAGTATCCTTGACCAAACTCATGACTTCATTAAAGACACTAGGAAGAACAATCTTGGTTACCTGAGGCAAAATAATGTAGCGAACTGTGGCAAAGGGAGTAAACTTCAAGACCTTAGCAGCCTCATATTGACCTTTAGGGATAGTATCAATCCCACCACGGAAGATTTCAGCAAAGTAAGCCGCATAATTGAGAACAAAGGCAATGATAGCCGCAGGAAGACGGTCCAAACGGATCCCAATACTTGGGAGCACATAATAGATAAAGATCAACTGCAAGAGCAAGGGTGTGCCTCGCATGATCCAGATATAAATGTTAATCAGATGATGGAGGAGCTTCCAATGGACTTGCAAGGCAAAGGCAATCAAAACGCCCAAGGGAATAGAAAAAATCAAGACCAGCACAAAAACCTGTAAAGTCATGCTTGCACCGCTCAATAAACTCGGTAATATCTCAAACAAATAAGACATGCTGACACCTCCTAAAAATAATTGCTCCTATTATAGCATAAATAAACTAAATAACCAACTATTTTTGTAAAAAAATTCTTTTTCAATAGAAAAAATACAATGTCTTGAAGCTAGAATAGGACAACACGACTTATAAAGCCTTGTTAGTCATTTAATTTGAATTTCCTAGTCTATTTGTTTATATTCCATTTCAATATATTATAATTTATAAGTGAAAAGAAAGGACAAATTTTGCCCTTTCTCGATCTTAGCTTCTATTTGTTACAGTTAACTTGACTGATAATTGGAGTTTTATCTTACGTATTTAAGATGGATTGTCTTTTTTAGTTCGTGCCAATCTCAAGGCACGATTTGGATTGAGACGATTAAATAGTTCTTCCAATTTCTTTTCATTCCAAACGTCTGCGGCGGAAACAAAATTGCCATCCGCATCTCGGAAAGATATCGGTTTATCTCCCATACCAATCTCCTAGTCTACAAATTCAAACTCAAATTTACCAATGCGGACCAAGTCACCATCTTTAGCACCACGCGCACGAAGGGCTTCATCAACACCCATACCACGTAATTGACGGGCAAATTTCATGACTGATTCGTCACGATCAAAGTTGGTCATATTGAAGAGTTTCATGAGTTTTTCACCAGAAAGCACCCATGTTGCATCATCATCACGACTAATTTCAAATGCTTTCTCTTCCTCGTCAAAGCCATAGTAAGCTTCTTCTTCCATATCTGACTCGTCGTATAGTAAGAATTCTGGTGTCTTATCTAACAATTCAGCTGTAGCATCCAAAAGTGTAGCCAGACCTTGCTTGGTCAAACCAGATATTGGGAAAATAGCTGGTAGCTCTTCAAATTCATCGTAATTTTCAGCTAATTTCTTCTTGAATTCTTCAAGATTTTCCTGACTTTCAGGCATATCCATCTTATTGGCTACAATAATCTGTGGACGCTCCATGAGGCGAAGATTGTATGACTCCAGCTCTTTATTGATCGCTAGGTAGTCCTCATATGGATCACGTCCTTCGCTAGCTGACATATCAACGATGTGAAGGATGACACGTGTACGCTCGATATGGCGGAGGAACTGGGTTCCCAAACCAACACCTTGACTAGCACCTTCAATCAAACCTGGTAAATCAGCTACTGCAAAGGAGTCACCTGATTGAGTACGAACCATACCTAAATTTGGCACAATGGTCGTAAAGTGGTAGGCACCAATTTTAGGTTTAGCAGATGTGATAACACTTAAAAGGGTTGATTTCCCAACAGATGGGAAGCCCACTAAACCAACATCTGCAAGGATTTTTAGTTCCAATTGTAACTCACGTTCCTGACCTGGTTCTCCATTTTCAGAGATTTCAGGTGCAGGATTTTTTGGTGTCGCAAATCGGATGTTTCCACGTCCACCACGACCACCGTGGGCAACGATAAATTCTTGACCATGTTCAATCAAATCTGTCAAGACCTTGCCAGTTTCCGCATCACGCACAGTCGTACCTTGTGGAACACGAACTCTGAGATCCTCTGCACCACGACCATGCATCCCTTTGGTCATTCCTTTTTCACCAGAATCAGCCTTGAAATGACGGTTATAGCGGAAATCCATGAGAGTACGTAGTCCTTCGTCTACAACGAAGACGACATTGCCTCCACGACCACCATCACCGCCCCAAGGACCGCCATTAGGGACATATTTTTCACGGCGAAAGGCAACCATGCCATCACCACCATTACCAGCCTTGACCTTAATCTTGGCTGTATCTAAAAACATACTCATTTTTTCTTCTCACTTTAAAAAAGGGCTGGGAAATCCCAGTCACTAAATTTTCTTGAATCTATTCTATAGATTACTAAGGGCACCAATTGCAGTTGCAAAAATTCCCAATAAACTTGCTACTAGCATGATAATCACGATAAACAAGGTTATTTTCTCAAACATAGTTTTTTTACGATTTCCATTATCTCCAAATGCCATTTTTCTCTCCTTCGTTGCATTCTATTTTCTATTATCTTAGCATGAATTGAGCTAGTTTTCAATAGTCACTTGCTACAGGTGCGATAATCCATAAAATGATATAAGCTAGAACTCCCGCTCCGTAACAGCAAGCAAGGACACCCCAAATGACTCGAACGATAGTTGGATCCATATCTAGATAATGGGCCACTCCAGCACAAACACCAGCAATCTTTTTATCACGACTGCTTCTCATTAATTGTTTTTTCATAGCTATTCCTCTTTCTATTCTTCATGGTCTTTCCAATAATCTCTGATGCTGATTAACTGTGTTTTTGAAGCCCTCAGCATGCGTCTAGAGCCTTTTACAGGCACAGCGACCACCTTTTGCGGTAGATACAAAACTGTCTTAAAGATACGCTGGCTGACCGTATCATCTTTGGCTAAATCTTTCTGGAAATTATTTGAAATAATAGCGTCAAGATAAAACTCATGCACCCGTTTTCCAAAGTTCTCAGCTGAAATCTCGTACAACTTCTCTGATAAAGTATGCTCATTCATGTCTGGTGTTGCAATCAGGGCTTCCAAAATAGCACCAGCCAAATCATGTTCACCGTAATACAAGGTTCCAAACATCTTGCCATTGATCAGATTGTCCAGATAAGGATTTCCATGTGCAATTACAGGAGTCCCACTAGCTAAGCTTTCCAAGTAGGTCAAGCCTTGGGTTTCACTTGTCGATGCCGAGATGAAGAAATCCGCCGCCTTATAGTAAAGAGCTGTCTCACTAGGAGCAATCATCCCTGTAAAGACAACAGAGTCTTGAATCTCTAGTTTCTGGGCTTGCTCTTTGAGGTCATCCAGATAAGGACCATCCCCAGATACCACCAGTTTAACCTTGTCTTCTTCTTTCAGAACTTCTGCAAAGGCTGCTAGTACTGCTTGAATATTTTTTTCATAGGAAATTCTGGAAAGGCTAAGCAACATCTTTTCATCATCTTGAATCCCTAGTTTAGTACGCAGTTCTTTCAGATTTTCTTGCTTGATTTCTGGACGTTCAAACTTGGCTAATTCAATACCAGTTGGAATAACTCTCTTTTCCACCTTGACCTTATAGTCAGATAACAAGTCACGGACAATCTCACTCGGGCAAATAACCCCATCTACATCATGCAAGAAACCTCTAACCAAGTACTTGACCATACTCGGACGAATCAACATCCCCTTAGCAATATAGTGGACATAGTCTTCGTATTGAGTGTGATAGGTATGGATGACTGGAATCTTCAATTCACGCGCAATCCAAATCCCCAACAGGCCAAGAGAAAATTCTGTCTGAGTGTGGATAATATCTAGCTGATATTGTTTGGCAATTTCAAGCGCCTTGCTGAATCCTCGATAGGCAAAGCGGCGATCCTTAAAAGCAAAAAAGGGAACACTTGGAATGCGGATGATTTGCCAATCTTCGTAACGATTGACATCCTTATCTGTCGTCGTAAAGATAAAAACAGCATGTCCCTGCTTTTCAAGTTCTGTTTTCAAGGTTCGAATACTGGTCGCAACACCAGAAACCTGAGGAAAATAGGTATCTGTAAATAAACCAATTCGCATAGATTACCTCACTTTTTACTTTCTCCCTAAAGCAGCTTGTTTCTCATAAAAGTCCAACCAGATTTGTAACAGATGCTCTTCTGAATACTCTCTGGAAATATTCTTAGCTTTTTCTTTGAGGTCTTTCAAGGCAGCAGGATTTGCTTGATATTCTAAAATAGCCTCTTTCATCTCTTCTCTATCTGCTGTCGCCCGATAATTTCCCTCTAAAATCACCTTATAAAGATCCAAATCACGTAGCATAATAGGAGCCTCACAACTAGCAGCCTCTAAAATCGTCATAGGGAAGAGCTCATTATAACTAGGCAATAAGAAAAGGTCCGCTAGGGCATACAATTCGCGCATCCGCTCTGGCGATACAATACCTGGAAAAATCAAATTTTTAGGGGGATTTTCCATCATTTTCTTGTAGCGTTCATAACCATCTGTCATACCACCAAAAGAGAAACCACCAGCCCAGATAAAGGTAATCTGCGGCAATTCCTCAGCCAGACGGATAAAGTCATCAATCCCTTTACGTTTCTGAACTTGACCAGCACCTACTACGATAAACTGATTATCACTAAGACCTAGCTCTGTTCGCAGTCTGACTATCTCTTCTTGCGGAAGAGGATGCCATTTTTCCTTGTTGACAAAGTTAGGAATATAGGTCACTTTTTCACGTGGAATACCAGCTGCCACCAAATCCTCAATAAACATCGGGTTTACCACAACCAAGTGCTCCATCCGGTTGTAAAAAGAAAATACATAGCGTTTCACAATTCCCTTTAAGAAAAATGGAATTTTCAAACTTCCCTCAAGTGTATCAGGTAAGAAATGCACATAGCCAATTTTCCTTCCTGAGCGTTTCTTTTGGAATGTTGATAAATAATAGGGGAAATCAATGGTATGAAAGTGAGTCACATCTGCCTCGATTGGAAGATTTTCTGTAACAATCAATTGGTCCTTTGCATCTCGGTGAAGAAGACGAACTAATTCACGGTAGGCACCTGAAACTCCTTGTCCTGCTACTTTCTCACTTGAACTCAACATATTGATGCGTAATTTCTTTTTTTCCATAACTACTATTATATCATTTTCTTTGAATAAAATCAGCAAAAGAAAGGAGAGACTAGAGGAAAAGAGGGGGAAATTTCCTCGCTCTTCCAATAATCTCTCACATGCTTTTATATGTTTACTTAATGCCTAGGGCAATGCGTGCATAGCGACTCATTTTTTCAACAGTCCAGGCTGGATACCAGACTAATTTAACCTCAGTATCCGTTACTTCTGGAACCTCTGTCATAGCATCATAAATCTGATCCGTCAAAAGATCTGCCAAGGGACAACCCATGGTTGTCAACGTCATATCAATCTCTGTTTGTCCTGTGTCGCCGTCAAAACGAATCTCATAGATCAAACCAAGATTGACAATATCGATTCCCAACTCAGGGTCAATAACTTCTTCCAAGGCTGATAAAATTCGTGTTTTGATATTTTCAATTTGCTCTTCTGTATAAGCCATATTCATCCTCACTCTTAGTCTTCAATAAAATCACGAAGCGGTTTACTACGACTTGGTTGGCGTAGTTTTCTCAAAGCCTTTGCTTCAATCTGACGGATACGCTCACGGGTTACGTTAAATACTTTACCCACATCTTCAAGGGTACGCATTTTACCATCATCAAGCCCAAAACGCAGACGCAAAACATTTTCTTCACGGTCTGTAAGAGTATCCAAGACCTCATCCAACTGCTCACGCAAGACGATACGAGTTGTATAGTCCACTGGATTTTCAATCACTTCATCTTCGATAAAGTCCCCAAGGTGGCTATCATCCTCTTCACCAATAGGAGTTTCAAGAGATACTGGTTCTTGGGCAATCTTCAAGATTTCACGAACCTTATCAGGTGTCATATCCATACGTTCAGCGATTTGTTCTGGTGTTGGGTCTTGACCCAATTCTTGAAGGAGGTTACGCTGTTCACGAACCAATTTATTGATGGTTTCAACCATGTGAACTGGGATACGGATGGTACGAGCTTGGTCCGCAATAGCACGAGTGATAGCCTGACGAATCCACCAAGTTGCATAAGTTGAGAACTTGAACCCTTTAGAATAGTCAAACTTGTCAACCGCCTTCATCAAGCCCATATTCCCTTCTTGAATCAAGTCAAGGAACTGCATACCACGGCCAACATAGCGTTTGGCAATAGAAACAACCAAACGAAGGTTGGCTTCCGCAAGACGTTGTTTGGCTTCGATATCACCAGCTTCAACTGCTAGTGCCAATTCTTTTTCCTCTTCATTGGTCAAGAGAGGAACGACCCCGATTTCTTTCAAGTACATACGGACAGGGTCATTAACCTTAGCAGAAGTTGAACCAATCAAGTCCTCATCGCTGAGTTCTGGTTCTTCTTCAGTGCTAAGAACACGCGCACTTGGATTTCCTTCGTTATCTGTGATAGAAATTCCTGCATCCTGAATCCGTTGCAAGAGATCTTCAATTCCATCAGCGTCCAAGGTAAAAGGAACGACAAGACTAGCATTGATTTCATCGTCTGTTGCTGTCCCTTTTTGCTTATGATTACGGATAAATTCTGCTACTTGTACGTCAAATGTTGTTACTTCTTTTTGTTTTGTTGCCATTATTACTCCATTCTTCTCTTTTGGGAAATTAAACGTTCCAATTCTTCTAAGGCTGTGTCTGTATCTCCTACATGGCTAGCTTCCTGCACCTTCTTTTTGATTCTCATATTGTCCTGATTCAAGAGAGCCTTGTTTCGAGTCATCTCTACTTCACTAAGTTCCTGCGGTGACATCTCAGCAGGTAAATCCTGAGCTAAAACTTGGTACCAAGCTCTTTCAACTTCCTCTGTCTGTTCTGCTAGAACTTCTGGAGGAAGATTGCCATACTGACCAAGCAAGTCATATAAGACCTGAAATTCAGGTGTATCAAATGAAAAGTCTTCCCGCAATCGGTAATCATTCAAAACAAGAGGGGATTCCATCATTCTATAAAGTAGATGGGCTTCTGCCCTCATAATAGCCGATAACTGCTTGGTGACAGGCATGGTGATTGGCGTCGGTCTGGAAATTCCTTCCATGCGATTCTGCCTTTGCGCCTGACGACTCTCATTAATAATCTGCTCAATCTGGGCATAATCAAAGGACACCAGACTGTCAGCTAAAATATGAATATAGCTGTTTTGAGCAGTGATGGACTTTTCTTGAACAATCAAGGGAGCTATTTTTTCAATAAACTCAATCTGAGCCTGTAGATTTTCACTATTTTCAGGCTTGTACTGGTGAATGTAAAACTCAATCGGACTAATACGAGTTTTCGTTAATAGATAGGCCAAGTCTTCTGGACCATTTTTTTGTAGATACTCATCTGGATCCAAGTTATCAGGCATGCTGATGATCTGCACAGGCATCTCACCAATTTCGTCCAGCGCTTTCAATGTCGCAGCTTGCCCAGCCTTATCGCCATCGTAAACAAGAACCAACTTCTTGGTTAACCTTTTTAGATGCTCAACATGCTCGCGACTCAAGGCTGTTCCCATGGACGCCACAGCATTTTCGATTCCAGCCCGATAGGCTGCGATAACATCCATGAATCCTTCCATCAGATAAATCTCACTGGCTTTTCCAGAAGATTTTTTTGCCCTATCCATATGATATAATTCGTAACTTTTGTTAAAAATTGCAGTCGATCGGCTATTTTTATACTTAGAAGTTTGTGAATCCGTTTTCTGCCAGATACGACCTGAGAAGGCAATGACCTTTCCCTGATCATTTGTCAGGGGAAACATAATCCGATTGTGAAAAGTGTCTACAAATTGATTGGCATCTGATAGGTAAAATAGCCCTGAATCTAGAAAATCCTCATCACGATACTGACCAGACAAACGTTGATAGAGATAGTTTCGTTCTGGAGGTGCTAAACCAATCCGAAAATGCTTTAGCACTTCATCTGTCAAACCACGCTGATAAAGGTAGTTTCTGGCCTCTTCCCCCATGGTCGTTGTCATGAGAATAGCATGATAAAATTTGGCAGCATCTTCGTGCATATCATAAAGAGCTTGGTGGGGTGAAGCTGGCTTCTGTTCACTATAAAGCGGTTTTTCCATCTCTATCCCGACACGCTGACCTAAGATTTGGACAGCCTCCATAAAGGGAACCCCTTGGTACTCCTCGATGAACTTAAAGACGTCACCTGAGCGACCACAACCAAAACAGTGGTAAAACTGCTTGTCCTCTACAACGTTGAAAGAAGGTGTTTTTTCACCATGAAAAGGACAGAGCCCTAGATAGTTCCGTCCTGCCTTTTGTAAAGAAATCACATCTCCTATGACTTCCACAATGTTGGCATTGTTTTTGATTTCTTCAATGACTTGTTTGTCAACCATACACAATACCTCCATGTTATCATAGTTTACTTTATATAGTATACTTTATTTCAGAAAAAAAGTAAACCATTTCACGCATTTTCCCTACTTTATTCAAAGAGTTGATAATAATCAGAGATTTTCATTTTTGCTTTTTCTTCTTGGTTCAAATCTTGAATAATTCGTCCTTCTTTCATGACAATTAAACGATTGCCATATTTGAGAGCATCTTCCATGTGATGAGTAATCATAAGAGTTGTCAACTGATCTTTCTTGACAAATTCATCTGTCAATTCCATGAGGGAAACACTGGTCTTTGGATCAAGAGCTGCAGTATGCTCGTCTAGCAAGAGTAATTCAGGTCGCTTCAAGGTTGCCATCAAGAGACTCAAGGCTTGTCTTTGACCACCTGATAAAAACTCAATCGGTGTATTCAAGTGTTTCTCAAGACCATTTCCTACTTTTTCAATTGTTGTCTGAAACTCATCCTTATAACTAGTCAAGCGTCGTGGAAATAGTTCACGCTTTTCACCACGAAACTTGGCAATCAAGAGATTCTCTGCCACTGTCATACGAGGAGCTGTCCCCATCTTTGGATCTTGGAAGACTCGAGACAGATACTTAGCCCGCTTCTCTGGTGAAAACTTAGTAACATCTTCACCCAAAATACGGATGGTTCCACTGGTTAATGACAAGGTTCCTGCAATAGTGTTAAAGAGAGTTGATTTCCCAGCACCATTTCCACCTAAAATCGTGATGAAATCCTGTTCAAAAATTTCTAAGGAAACATCATTTAAAATAATCTTTTCTTCATCAAAGCCATTTTTAACGACTTTGGTTGCATTTTTTAATTCTACAATTGCTGTCATTTGCTTAATTTGGCTCCTTTCAAGATTGTTTGCTTAAATGTTGGAATCATGAGACAGACTGCTAAAATCAAGGCACTGTATAAACGAAGGTAACTTGTATTAAAGCCAAGCGCAATAACTGCCCACACTAAGAATTGATAAGCGATAGAACCTACAACGATGGTAACTAGACGTTCTGCCAAGCTCAAACTCTTGAAGATAACTTCTCCAATAATCAAACTTGCAAGCCCCACAACGATAACCCCGATTCCTCTAGATACATCGGCATAGCCTTCTTGCTGGGCAATGAGAGCTCCTGCAAGGGCAATCACACCATTTGATAAGACCAAGCCCATAAGCTCCATGCGTCCAGTATGAATCCCGAAACTTCTAGCCATATCAGGATTGTCACCTGTAGCAATATAGGCTTGTCCGAGTTTGGTGTCCAAGAAAAAGAGCATGAGAGCAATGACAAGACTGACAAAGATAAGACCTGTCAAGAGTTGGTTCAAGTCTGAATCAAAAGGCAAAACATCCTGAATTTGCTTGGTTCCAAGCAGGCCTAAATTCGCACGTCCCATAATCAAGAGCATGATTGAGTGACAAGAAGTCATCACCAAAATCCCTGAGAGCAAAGTGGGGATCTTCCCTTTTGTATAAAGAAGGCCTGCTGCCATTCCAGCCAAACAACCGGCTCCAATAGCAACAAGTGTCGCTAAAAAGGGGTTCACACCTTTGGTTATCAAAGTGACAGCAACAGCTCCCCCAAGAGGGAAGGAACCTTCTGTCGTCATATCTGGAAAGTTTAAAATCCTAAATGTCATAAAGATTCCCAGACCTAAAATAGCCCAGACAAATCCTTGAGAAATAATGGAAACAATCATATTTTATTTAATCCTTTCTATATTCATCTTTTTAAAAAATGGGAAGAGTCTCCTCCTCCCTTCCTTATTTATTCGATGACTTGTCCTGCTTCTTTGAGAACAGACTCAGGAATCGTAATACCTAGTTCTTGTGCTATTTTTTTATTGATGACTGACTTACCAGTTGAAAAGACATTGACTGGAGTATCAGCTGGTTTCGCACCTTTCAAGACTTGCGCAATCATTTTTCCAGTTGCCACACCAAGGTCATGTTGGTCAACTACAACGGATGCCAAACCACCTACTTCTACCATAGCTGTCGCACTTGGATAAATTGGTTTCTTAGAACTTTGATTGCTAGAGACAACCGTTGGAAATCCTGATGCAATGGTGTTATCAATTGGAACCCAAATAGCATCTACCTTGCTAGTCATAACAGTGACAGTTGAGGCAATTTCATTTGTTGAAGGAACTGCAAATGTTTCCACTGTCAGACCTGCTTTTTCAGCATAAGCCTTAAATTCTTCGACCTGTGTTTTTGAATTGTCTTCGCTACTTGAGTAAAGAGCTCCGATTGTTTTCACATTCGGTGTCAAAGCTTTGATGAGTTCAACTTGTTGTTGAGCTGGATTGTGGTCAGATACCCCTGTAATGTTGCCACCTGGTTTTTTCAAATCTTTGACCAAGTTAGCACCAATTGGGTCTGTAATAGCAGCCATGATAACCGGTAGGTCTTTTGTGGCACTAGCCAAACCTTGAGCAGCTGGTGTCGCAATACCAACCACAAGGTCATTTCCATTTGCAACCAATTGTTTACTCATTGTCGCAACCTTACTTTGGTCACCTTCTGAGTTCATAAAGTCGATCTTCAACTGGTCATCTTTATAACCTTCTTCTGCAAGCCCATCTTGGATCCCTTTATAAATCAAATCAAGAGATGGATGGCTCACAAACTGAAGAACACCAACTTTGGCAACTTTCTTTTCATTCTTATTATTCTGAGCTTCTGATTTATTCATTGAAGAATAAATCAAGCTTCCTGTTACTAAGACTGCTAATGCAGCAATAATTCCAATTAAACGTTTATTTTTCATTTTATTTCTCCTTTTTAATTCCTTTAAAATACTTCACTTATCTAATACTCTTCGAAAATCTCTTCAAACCACGTCAGCTTCACCTTACCGTAGCTATGGTTACTGACTTCGTCAGTTCTATCCACAACCTCAAAGCAGTGCTTTGAGCAACCTGCGGCTAGCTTCCTAGTTTGCTTTTTGATTTTCATTGAGTATAAACAAGCGACGCCATCGTTTTCTTTCCATACTAACCTCCATCAAAAAAGTCCTCACACAAAAAACTTGTGTGAGGACGTCGATGCGCGGTACCACCTCAATTATAGGGAATTTCCCTATCGCTCTGTCTCGCAATAACGAGATGCACTGTAAGGTGTGCTCACCGAATTTTTATGATTTCAAATTCTAAATAACATTCAGCCCAATTTTCATCATCACCACTTATCTGTTTTCAGCTACCACAGACTCTCTAAAAAGTTTGTATGATTACTTTTCTGAATGGTTAAATTATATCATTTTTAAACTACTTGTCAAGACTCTTTGAGAATTTTTTTGATCTTCACTTTTGAAAATGATTAGCCTGAATTACGCAAGCCTGTCGCAATTCCGTTGATGGTGATATGAATCAATCGTTCTTGATCACTGGACAATTCTCCACGACGTTGGCGTTTAATCAACTCTAACTGAATATAGTTGAGAATATTAAAGTAAGGCATACGGTAATCCAGACTAGCTTTTAGATATGGATTGTCAGCTAAGAGTTCGTCATGTCCTTCAATAGCCAAGATAACGTTCTTAGTAACTTGCCATTCATTTAAAATAGTCTCATAGATGGCCTTAACTTGCTCGTCTTCACAAAGTTTAGCATATTCAAAAGCAATATTCATATTTGATTTTGACAAAACCATATCAACATTTGAAAGAAGCGATTGGAAGAAAGGCCAATTTTGGTACATATCTCGTAAAATAGCAATATTCTCTGGATTTTTATCAATAAATTCCTTGAAGCTTGAACCAACCCCGTACCATCCAGGGAACATAACACGACTCTGTGACCATGAGAATACCCAAGGGATGGCACGCAAACCACCGATTTCAGTAATCGTCTTACGAGCTGCTGGACGAGAACCAATATTAAAGCTTGAAATAGCCTTGATTGGACTTGACTCGAAGAAATAATCATAGAAATGGTCATTACCAAAGACTAAATCACGGTAGATATCATAACTACGGTCCACTACTTGGTCCATAATGGCTTCATAACGATTTGATGTATTGGTATCGCTCTTCTTCTGCGTAATCATACGGTTAATGGCTGCAGATACTAGCATTTCAAGATTATAGTAGGCCGCATCTTTATTACCGTATTTATTGCCAATTACTTCACCCTGCTCCGTCAAACGGATACGATCCTTGATTGACTTGAGCGGTTGGGAGGTGATGGCTTCATAGGTTGGTCCACCACCACGACCGACAGTCCCACCACGGCCATGGAAGAAGGTAACCTTAACGCCAAATTCATCTCCAATAGCAGTCAATTGTTGTTGAGCCTTGTAGAGGGTCCAACATGATGATAGGTAGCCACCATCTTTATTACTATCAGAGTAACCAAGCATGATTTCTTGGTAGTTATTACGTGAAGCAATCCATTTCTTAGCAAGAGGAAGAGAAAGGTATTCTCTCATAGTTTCTTCTGAGTGGTCCAAGTCCTCAATTGTTTCAAAGAGAGGAACGATTTGGACACGGGCTCTTTCTTTATCAACTAACCCTACTTCTTTTAGCAAGATAGCCAATTCCAACATATCTGATACGCTGGTTGCATGTGAAATAATGGTTTGACGAATAACATCATCACCCAACTTATCTTTCAACTTACGAGCAGCTTTAAAGATGGCCAATTCTTTTTCAAGTAACTCTGATTTTTCAACGTGAGTGGCAGAAAGAATACGTGGATCTTCTTCTAATTCTTTCAAGAGAAGCTGGCATTTTTCTTCTTCACTTAGTTCGCTATAACGCGAATGAATTCCTGCTGATTTCAAAAGTTCAGCTACGCAGGCCTCATGAACACTAGAATCTTGGCGCATGTCAATAGATGCCAAATAGAAACCAAAAATTTCAACTGCCTGGATCAACTCAACAAAATCACCAGAAATCAGTGCTTCACCCTTATTTTCCAAGAGGGAATCACGAATGGTAATTAAGTCCTTATAAAAATCATTGGCCGTTTCATAGCGAGCCCCAACTTCCTTATCTTCAATCAGATAAGCTTTTGTCGCTTGGATTTTTGATTGAATATCAAACAAGGCACGGCGGTAAAGCTCTTTTTCACGGTAGATTGAGTTATCCTTGGATTGGCGAGCCATTTCTCTGACTTGCTTGCTGACATTGACAATACTTGTTGAGAGAGAGAATTCACGATAAAGTTGGTAAATCTTTTCATCATAGTAGTTCATGATGACTTCACACTGAGTCATGGCAGATTGTTTCAAGGTATCTGCTGTAACAAAGGGATTCCCATCACGGTCTCCACCAATCCACATTCCCATGGTAATTGGTTTAGGATGTTTCAACTCCAAGCCATGTTTTTTAGCCAGGCGCTTGTACTCAGCAGTCAAATGAGGAACAGCTTTCAGGAATGAACTATTGTAGTATTCCATAACATTCGTGATTTCATTGGTAACTTTCAATTTCTTTTCACGAATCATGTCTGTCTGCATGATAATCTCAATGTAACGACGGAGATCATTATGCCATTTTTCCTTATTAATCAAGCCTAATTTCACATCACGGTACTTACGCAAGAGGGTGTGGATATGGTTAGTCAAATCCAGCATACTCTTACGTTGCACTTGTGTTGGATGGGCTGTCAAAACAGGGACAACATTCAAATGTTCTAAAATTTCAACCGCATTTTCTTTTTCTGCAACCATTTTAATCGTTGCTGATAATTTACCAAGATAATCTTGATCTATATTATTTTGATGGTTGATTTCATAGGCCAAATCCACGTCTTCTGAAATATTAATCAAGAGAGGCAAGATAGAGAAATAGCGTGAAATATAAGCCATTTCATCATTTGTAAGGCTAGTAACCAATTGGTTCAAGCCTTGATAATCTTCTTGAGTTGATAATTCCTTCAACTGCATGATTTTTTCAAAAGTTTCTGGAGCAAGCATATTTTTAGTAATATCTTCTAACAATTCTGTTAAAATCAATACTTCTTCTTGCACGACAGCTTTATTACTATAGTTTTCTAATTTTTGAAGAGACATAGGCAATCCTTTCCACTATCAGCTCTACATATAGTTTGATGAGTGAGCTTCTAACTCCTCATACAATTGGGCACGTTTTTCACTTGCATCAATATTTAAGACAAAGGCGATGGCTACAGATAAGACTAGGAGACTGTTCCCTCCTTGCGATAAGAAGGGGAAGGTAACCCCTGTTGAAGGAATAATACCAGAAATTCCACCGATATTAACAAAGACCTGTACCAACATCATCCCCCCAACTCCAATCGCCATCATGGAATTAAAGGGATTCTTAGCACGAATTCCTACTAGGATAATTCGCAAAATGAGGAAAAAGACAAGTGCTAAAATCAAGCTGGCACCCACAAATCCAAACTCTTCAATGACAATTGAAAATACAAAGTCTGTATGGGCTTCTGGTAGATAGCCACGTTTTTCGATTGAATTTCCTAAACCTAGACCAAACCAACCACCATTGACCATGGCAAAGTAGGAATTTGCAAGTTGGTGGCCTGCTCCTGCCAAATCAGCAAAGGGATTAAAATAAGCACTGAAACGCTTGGCTACATATCCAAATACTGGAACTTTTGAAAACTTATCAACTCCTATAAAAGAAATAAGTGATAAGGATAAGGCAGAAATTCCAACTAAAATTCCAAAAAAAGCAAGAAACCATCTATAAGCGATTCCACTAACTGTATACATAATCAAAGCTACCAATGCTAGAATAGTAGCATTCCCCAAATCTGGGAAAATAGCAAGGCTGCCAATCAGTACAAAGAGGACAAAACGCCAATCATTAAAAGCACGAGGAAGCCACTGATTTTGTGTCAAAACTTGGAAGTCATAAATAGCGATATCCTCTTGTTGTTTGGAAAATCTGTTTGCTAAATACCAAATAATAATAATTTTCAAATATTCGGCTGGCTGAATAGTCAAAGGTCCTACTGAAATCCAGCCATAGGCTCCATTGACCGGAATACCAATCAAACGAGCCAAAGCTAATAGAATCAGCTCAACGAACATAACGATAAATAAAAGACGTTCGTTTCTTAAAAAATTCAGTTTCAACTTATATATCAAGGCAATCAGTATCAAACTAAATATCCAAAATAGTCCCTGACTTCGGACCAATTGCAGTGCACTTTGGCCTTCTTGAATTAAAATAGCACTGGTTGTCGAATAAACCACAATCAAGCCCAAAATAGATAACAGTAAGTAAGGAACTAGAATAGAATAGTTTAATAGGTGCCTCTTACTAATCTTCATAGTATCACCAATCTAATGAGAACAACACAATTGCTTCCCAAATTCCGTTTGTTTTCTAGTTTTGATTGCTATTATACCATTTTTTCCGAAAGAAAAAAACTCTTATCCATCAGATAGACCATTTTTGTCATAAGAAAAAGAGCACTTGGCCCTTTTCTGTTTTATTCTTTTGATGAACTGCTTGAGCTTGAATCTCCACCACCGATATATTGGGTAAAGATATTTTGGAAGGCTTGGTCTTTAACCTTGATATTGGCTGCTTGCAATTCTTTTCCGATAATACTTTGAACAAATGTTGAATCATTTTGTTTTTGAGTCAAGATAACAGTTTTTAATTTTTCTTTGTAGTTATCGATATTAGATGATTTTTCTGTTTTCTTAGTGACTTTTACAATGTAATATTGGCTGCTGTAGGCTTGTGTGCCAGTGGCTGTGATGACATCAGAAACACCATTTACATCTAAAGCAAAAGCAGCTTTTTTAACTTGTTCTGGTACTTCTGTTGAAGCAGAATCAAAGGTGATTTCTCCACCATTCGCTTTCGTTTTCTCATCTGTTGAATTATCTTTGGCTAATTGAGCAAAGTCTGCATCACTAGCTTTGGCTTTTTCAAGAATTTCTTTGGCCTTGTCTTCATTGTCCAAACGGATGATTTGAGCCGTTACATCTGGAGTGTACTCGTCAAAGGCCTTCTTATAAGCATCATCTGTCAATTCAGCTTCTGCTGCTTTTTTAACTGCCAACTCAACTAATTTACTTGTACGAATTTGAGCTTTACGTGTTTCAAGGGTCATTCCTGCTTGTGACAAGACACGTTGGTAGTTCTCACCATATTGTTTTTCTTCTTCTGCAATAGTGTCGTTGACTTCTTTTTCATCTACTTCTGAACCGTATTGTTTCTCAAATACTTTTTGGATGGTCAAGTTCAACAAGACTTGTTGGGCTGAAGGATTACTTTTCACTTGCTCATAAAACTGATGTTCAGTGATAACATCTCCTTTCATGCTGATAAGGTCTGCTCCTTCTGAACCTTTCGAACAAGCTGCTAAAGTTGCTACTGATAATAGTGTAATGGCACCTGCCAATAGTTTTTTCTTCATGTCTACTCCTTTGAGATAAGTGTTACCCTATCTATTTTACTATATTTTCTTAAATTTTTCTGAAAATCATTCGCTTTCAGGCAGTTGAACATCTGCTACATTTTTACGAAGCATGAGAATTCCGTCCCCCAGAGGTACTAATGTTGCTGTGAGTCCTGGATTGTCTAAGGTTGCATCAAACAGTCTTTGAAGTCCTCTGTAAATGGTTCGCTGACCTCGACGAACTTCCATGATATCCTTGGCAACATCACCACCTTGGAAAATATCATCCAAGACAACCACTCCACCAACTTCCAAGTGTTTGAGGATCTCTGGCAGAAAGACGATGTATTTAGACTTAGCAGAATCCATAAAGACAAAATCATAAGACTCTGTCAAGGTAGATAAGACATCTACCGCATCTCCTTCTAAAAGCGTGATTTGCTTACGACTGTCAAACTGGGCAAAATTTTCCTTGGCAAAACCAATCATTTCTGGATTGCGGTCAATGGTTGTAATTTTGGACTTTGGAGCATGTTCCGCCATCAAGAGGGCTGAAAAACCGATAGCCGTCCCAATTTCCAGAATATTTTTAGGTTGCATAGTTTCCATGAGAAAACGGAAATAAGCTACCGTTTCATGGGGGATGATGGGAATATTTTCCTTACGAGCAAAGTCTTCCAATTCTTTCAGGGATCCTGTGATTTGCTTTTGACGCTGGCGCATCAAGTCAACAATTTCTTCTTTGACAACAGGACGACGCATGTTATGGTTAGCATTTTTACTATACGATTCAACCATCTTATGCCAATCCCAATTTTTCAACAAGGGCTTCAAACTCATTCAAACGACGTTCAAAGACTGCAAAGGCATCGTTGAGATAGTCTTCCTTCTCCATATCAACACCAGCTTTTCTCATGACATTAAGTGGATAGTCAGATTTACCTGCCTTGAGGTAGTCGATATAGCGCTCACGGTCTTCTTGACTACCATGGACAATTTTTTCAGCCAGGGCTGAGGCGGCCGCAAAGCCTGTTGAATATTGATATACATAATAGTTATAGTAGAAGTGTGGGATGCGGGCCCACTCGTATTGGATTTCAGGATTGTCTTCCTTACTCAAACCATAATACTCTTGGTTCAAGTTTGCGTAGAGTTTATTTAGGAAATCGCTTGTCAAGACTTCCCCATTTTGATCCGCTTGGTGAATAGCGTGTTCAAACTCGGCAAATTGAGTTTGGCGGAAAACTGTTCCACGGAAACCATCTAGGAAGTTATTGAGAATAGCAAAGCGCGTTGCGTCGTCTTCCACTTCTTCCAATAATTTCTCCGTCAAGATATTTTCATTGGTAGTTGAGGCAATTTCAGCCAAGAAGATAGAATAATCTCCGTAAACATAAGGCTGAGTTTCACGCGTATAGCTTGAATGCATACTGTGTCCTGTTTCATGAACAAGTGTAAAAAGATTGTCTAGATTGTCCTGCCAGTTGAGGAGCATAAAGGCATTGGTATCGTAAGAACCACCAGAATAGGCACCTGAACGCTTGCCTTGATTTTCGTAAACATCAATCCAACGCTCACTGAAGGCACGTTTAACACGGCTCAAGTAATCCTCACCCAAGACTGCCAAGGCATCTTCTGCCTTTTTCAAGGCTTCTTGGTAGGTAAAACTGTATTCAACAGATGAAAGCGGTGTGTAGACATCGTACATCTTGAGGTCTGAAATCCCCAAAATCTTTGAACGAAGCTCAAGGTAACGATGCAAGAGGGGCAAATGCTTGCGAACTGCTGCTACCAAATTGTCATAAACACTCTCTGGAACAAAATTCGCCGCTAGGGCTGCATGACGAGCACTCTTATAGTTGCGAACTTTTGCTCGGTAGTTTTGCACCTTAACATTGGTTTGCAAGGTTTTGGCATAAGTATGTTGGAATTGTTCGTAAGTCGCATAAAGGGCTTGATAGGCACCACGGCGCACCTCACGATTTTTAGACTCCATCAAACGTGTGTAAGTTCCATGAGAGAGCTGCACTTCCTTACCATCATCGTCAAGAACATAAGGGAAAACAATATCCGCATTGTCCAAGATAGCGAAGGTTTCACTTGCCGAACCAAAGATTTCTCCAGCGCCAGCCAATAATTCTTCTTCGCGTTGTGAAAGAACGTGATCCTTGCCTTGTAAAAGCTTGTCAAAATAGTGTTGATAAACCTGCAATTTTGGTTGAGCTTCTAAAAAGTCAGCATACTGCTTTTCGCTAATTTCCATAAATTCAGGCTCATAGAATGAAAAGGCTTGGTCTAGCTGGCTATAGAGAGTCATGGCCTTGGCATAGTACTCTTGGTACTTGGCTTCACGCGTGTCCTGATCGTTCTTCATATGAGCATAAACGTAAAGCTTCTCCATCTGGCGTTCCATCTCAAGAGAAAATTCAGTGATTTCGAGTAGGCTATCCGCACTATCTAGGAGATGGCCTTCATACTGGGCTACTGTCTCCAATTGTTCTGTTAAATCTTTTAAGGCTTCTTCCCAAGCCTGATCAGTTGGATAGATCGTTGATAGATCCCATGTATCTTTTTCATTTATTTCATTTCTTTGTAATACCATTAGATTCCTCCATCCTTTCTATTCTACCATATTTTTCAAGAAATATTGCTGATAAAAGGCTGGTGGATAAAGCTTTTGCCAATCATTTTGAGGATTTTCTTGATAATAGGTGTAAAAATGCTGATAATAGCTATTCAAGTCTTGTTCAATCTGGAAAAATTTGCCCACTAGTGGTCTAATTTGGGGATACCATGCTTTTAGCTCATAAGTCAGGATATTCTCTCCCTTTTGATAGGCTTCTGCTTGTTCTTTCATCCAAATGGGATTTTGATAATACAGTTGTTGCCAGATATAGCGACAGATGTCCTTATCTTGAAAAACTGTAAAATGAGATATTTTTTGTTTCTTATAGGGAAAACGTAATATCTCCAGTAGACTACCGTGACCATAGGGAAATTCCTTAATCTGATAATGGAGTTTGCCACGGAGATCTTGGTGGATGAGATATTTAAGCCTTAAAACCTGTTTTCCCTTGTCTACTTCCCAAACATAAAATCCCATGTTTTGACTGAAATAGAGAAAACCTTCTTGTAGACGAGTCAACCGCTCCTTGAGCCAAAGTTTTTCTCCCAGCAACCACAGTACTTGGTAACCCTGACTACGATAACCCTCACTACGCTCCTTAAGAATTTTTTGAGGCAAGGGACTACACTGAACTTCTAGAACTAGATTGCCATTTACAAATACATCCGCAATCTGTTTAAGTTCTGGAAACGGGTATTCTAATTGCACCTCAGCCTCTGTTTTCAACCAGTTATAGAGGACTTCCTTATTTGCCAAGTGTTCTGGGCTTTCATTTTCAAATGAAAAATCACAGTCTTTTAAAGATTTATGGGCAAAATGGGTTCGGACACTTGGTCCTTGCCGCAAACGGAGCTGACCTCCACAAGCTGGGCAGGTGTATGCTTGCTTCTCGAGCTTATCCTCTAGCACATTTACCAATTGTCCCCTAGCATTTCTCGCAACAAACATGATTTCCCTCCTTTTCTATATTATTCGTAAAAAAGAAAAAAGATCAGGAAATTTCCTAATCTTCATGTGTGTTTACTTGATTTTCTTAGCTAGCATGGTCGCAAAGCGTAGTTGAATGCGATTGCCATTCTTATCGCGACGGTGAAGATGACCAGGATTTTCATTGTACTTGACCAACTCCCAATCCTTGTAGTATTCAGCCAATTCTCCCTCTTTAAATGTGAATGGGAAGTTCACTGAGCAAGGATAATCCTCCGTGTCCATGGCACAGACAATAAGATTATAGCCACCAACAGTGGTTTTCTCCTGCATATTTTTGATAATTTCAGGAATGCGGTCTGCTTGCAAAAACATCAAAACAACTGTCGATACGATGAAATCATAAGCTTGCCCAATGCTGGCTGAATTGATATCATAAAGACCAACAGGCATATCCAAATCTTCCTGCTCCACAATGCTTTGCAAGATTTCAAGGGCCAGTTCATTTTGATCCACAGCTGTCACATCAAAACCTTGCTGGGCTAGAAAGAGGGAATTACGCCCCTGACCACAGCCCAAATCCAAGGCTTTCCCTGGTTTTACTGTCTGCATAGCCTCTAGGACCTCTGAATGAACAGGATTAGTATTGTATTTCTTAAGGAAATAATCCACAGGTTTACAATAAAATTCCAAATACCATTCTACATCGTCTGTTACAGCCTCCACTCGGTGCCATGCTTGAGGTTGCGCCATTGGATTGTCTGCTCCTGCTTCAAAGAGGTGTTCAGCTAGAACTTCTCCTTCTTCGGTCAATTCAATAAACTTGAGGGCTCCTTTTACAACAGTAATCTTGCCCCAAGTCCCAATCTTGGTATTGTGCTTTTGCTGAACCGCCTCTGGCATGGTTTCTTTATTCCACAAGGGCATACGTTTATAGGCAACTAATTTTTCCATTTCCAATTCCTCTTTTTATCGCTGATTAACAGCTTTCATAACACGCGCGATGTCACGGTTTTGTTCACGTTGCTTGATTGACTCTCGTTTGTCGTAGTCATGCTTCCCTTTAGCTAGGCCTAAAAGGAGCTTGGCATAACCATCTTTAATATAGACCTTAAGGGGAACCAGCGTCATTCCTGTCCCTTTGGTCTCTTGTTCCAACTTTTGTATTTGCTTCTTATGGAGCAGGAGTTTTCGACGACGTTCTGGTTCCTGGTTCCAGATATTGCCCTCTTCGTATGGCGCGATATGAACATTGCTCAGCCAGACTTCCCCATTTTTTACTTGGGCAAAGCCGTCCTTGAGATTGATTCGAGCAGCTCGCACACTCTTGATTTCAGTTCCAGTCAGGATCATTCCTGCCTCTAGCGTATCTACGATTGTATAGTCGTGGCGCGCCTTTTTATTTTGTGCGACGACCTTTCCCTCGCCCTTTGCCATGCTTGGCTCCTTTCTTAGCTACTTCCTTGTAAAAAGGTTTCTTTCCTTTTTTCTTCTTGTCTTTTTGTAAATGCTTGCGCTTATCATTTGAGCGTCCTGATTTTCTCTTGTCTTCCTTCTTATCTGAACGACGACTGGAACCACGCCCTCTGTCACTACGATTAGACTGTTTCAAGCCTTTTTCAATCACATCAAACTCACTTGGAATATAAGAGAAGTCGATTTCACCAGTCATCTTATCCGCTCTTTCAACTCGAATGCGAATCTGTTGTCCTACACGGAATGTTATACCTGATTTCTCCCCACGCAGGGTCAAATCACGCTCATTGAAATGATAAAATTCAGGTAGATTAGTGATGTGAATCAAGCCTTCAACTGTGTTTGGCAATTCGACAAAGAGACCAAACTTGACAATACTTGACACAACCGCATCGTACTCTTCACCCACGTATTCTTCCATGAACTCAGCCTTTTTCATGGCTTCGACTTCACGCTCAGCCTCAATGGCACGACGTTCACGGTTGGAAGACTGGGTCGCAATCTCTGGAATCACTTGCTCAAAATGCTCTGCTATTTCCTTAGAACGGCCGTAATCACGAATCATACGGTGAACAAGAAGGTCTGGATAACGACGAATCGGACTGGTAAAGTGAGTATAATAGTCAGCAGCTAGTCCATAGTGGCCGTGATTGTGCTCCGAATAGCGAGCCTGCTGCATGGAGCGCAGAAGCATCATGGACAATACATCTGCATAAGGTTCTCCCTCAACAGTACGCATGATGTCTTGGAGGGCATCCTGGCTAATCTCACTGGCAGTCCCATAAATGCGCAAGCCAAAACTCGAAGCATAATCAATAAACTTCTGAATCTTTTCAGCCTTAGGCTCCTCGTGAATTCGATAGATAAAAGGCAAATCCAGCTTGCTAAAATGCTCAGCCACTGTTTCGTTGGCCATCAACATGAAGGACTCAATCATGCGCTCGGCAACACCACGCTGACGAAGAACGATATCAACAGGCTTACCTTGTTTATCCACTAAAATCTTGGCTTCATTGGTATCAAAATTGAGGGCTCCGCGTTTCACTCGCATGTTTTCTAAAGTGTCATGAAGCTTGGCCATGAGTTCGATACTTGGAACAATTTTCTGATATTCTTGTCTCTTTTCCTCGTCACCAGCTAGGATATCATTGACATCACTGTAGGTCATCCTGAAGCTTGTCTTGATAACCGTTTGTGTAATGGTGTAATTGATCACACGACCATGTTTATCAATCTCCATAATGGCAGACTGGGTCAGGCGGTCAACTTGGGGATTGAGGGAGCAGATACCATTTGACAGTCGTTCTGGAAGCATTGGAACCACTCGGTCTGTTACATAGACTGAAGTCGCGCGGTTAAGGGCTTCCTTGTCCAGGGCAGAACCCTCGGTCACATAGTAGGAAACATCTGCGATGTGAACACCAAGCTCCAGATTTCCATTTTTCAAGGCCTTAATATGCACCGCATCGTCCAAGTCCTTGGCATCCGCGCCATCAATGGTGAAGGTAATCTCATCTCTCAAGTCCAGACGACCTTCCATATCCTTTTGTGATGGAGCATCAGGCACACTTTCTGCCTCCTTGACAACAGCCTCTGGAAATTCTGAGACAATGTCCATAGACTCCAAAACCTCAAGAACATCGATTCCGACATCCGTTGAATGCCCTACCACATCGAGGACACTAGCGACAAAGAAATCATGTTTCTTGCTTGGGTATTTGTCGATAAAGACCTTAAGAACTTCTGTTCCCTCTAGTTTTAGGGCTGGTTTCTTAACATAGATTGGTTGACTGATTTTCTGATTTTTTGAACGAATGTAGCCAGCATACTTAGGCTTTTCCTGATCTAAAACGATTTGGCCAACAACAGTTGTCAAACTGTGTTCTAAGATATCAATAATTTTGGCTTCGGCTGCTGTTCCCTTATTGCGGTCAGCGACTTTCTTGATGACGACCTCAACGGTATCACCATCAATAGCATAGTTGACATCGTTTTTTCCTACAAAAAGGTCGTCCTCCTCGTCTTCCAGACTAACAAAGCCAAAGCCATTTTTATGAGCATGAAAAATCCCCTTGAGAGTAATCTCGTGTTTTTTCTTGACTTCCAAGGTCAGACTGCCATCTTCCTCAAAGCGTATCTGGTGCTTTCTTTCCATTAGGGACAAGGTTTTAATCAACTCACGAAAATCCTTGGAACCGTCTTTTCCCAAAGCCTGAGCCAAGTCATTGACCGTTACCTTTCCCTTATCTTTCAAATATTCTTTTATTCTATCTTTCATATTTTCTTTCTAGATTTTTTAATTTTCTTTTACTGTAAAACCTTCTCAAACATCCTTTAAAAATAAAAAGAGGCAAAGACCTAGTCCTGCCCATTATTTTCTTATCTACTTGATAATACCGTCAATGCTAAGGCAATGGCTAGCCAGAAAAAGACTAAAATCCCTGTCAAACGCTGCATTACAGCTTCAAAACCGCGTGCTTTACTGCGTTCAAACAAATCACCTGAGCTGGCATCAAATACATTGCTGGATTGGTTTTTGGTTGGTTGCATGAAAATCGCAATCACAATCACAACAGATAATACTAATAAAATGGTTAATAATAGGTTATACATATCAAACTCCTTAAAATCCCTATTATTTTACCATAAAATCTACTTAGATTCAAGATGTAGGGTTACTTTTCTTTCCTTGGGACAATACTTTAAAACCTCGATCTTGTCTGGATGGGTTTTTGAATTTTTACTAGTTAGGTAATTGATACTGCCACAAGAGGAGCATTTGAGATTAATTTTTACTCGCACTAGATTTCCTTTACTTTTAATAATGTTCGAAATTGAAGCAGGTTAAAGAGACAACTAAAGGCAACACAAAGGCTTGTCGCATAAAAGACTGCATGGTAGCCAAATTGACCTGCTACTGCAGAACCTGCCATGGGACCAACGACACCGCCCAGATAAAAGAATACCTGATTAAAGGCAAAGACCCTCGAAATACCAGCTTTGGGCGTCATCTTGCTGAGAAGGGCATTAACTCCGGGAATCAGGGCACCGGTTCCCAATCCAAAGAGGAAACGATAGAGTCCTAGTTGAAGGGGGCTAGAGGCATTAGCACAGAGGAGATAGATGATGACTGAATAAAACTGAGCGACAACCAAGAGACGATGATTGCCCACTTTGTCACCTAGCTTGCCCATAATACCTGCACTCATCATGCTGGAAAAGCCCATACTGGATACAATCAAACCAGAGACAAAAAGAAGATTCTCTGTCTGGCCTAAGTCGCGCACATACAGAGCTAAGATAGGACCGATTGATTGGGCTGAAAATTGGATGACAAAACTGGTCAAAAAGAGGTTAACCAAGAGATAGGGATATTTAACTGATGTAAACAATTCCTTTGTTGGAATGACCTTTTCCTTGGCTACTGGTTGAAAATCTTCCTTGATAAAGCAAATAGTCAAAATAGCAGCTAAAAATAGAAAACTACCAACCAGTAAAAAGACAGTACGAATGCCAAATAATTCTGCGATAAAGCCACCAATAAAGGGACCAGTTAGAGTACCTGCAACTACGCCTGTAGACAAAGTACCTAAGGCAGAGCCTGATTTTTCCTTGGGAACCTGACTAGCTATCAAAGCAGTTGCATTAGGAACAAATCCTGCAAATACACCGTTTAATAAACGAAGAAAGATTAGCCAATAAATATTTGGCACAAAGGCCAAGCCTCCCATAGTGATAGTCATGGCCAGACCAGCACGAATCATCATGGGTTTTCGACCGTATTTATCAGCAAGGATGCCCCAGATAGGAGAGAAAAGTGCCGCAGAAATGGCAGAGACAGAAATAGCTACACCTGCATAAAAAGCAGCTTGATTACTTCTTACACCCAGATTTTCCACAAAGATGGGCATAAAAGGCACAACCAAAGAAATACTGGCTCCTGTCAGAAAATTACCAAACCAGGCAATGCGCAGATTATCTTTCCAGTTAATTTCTGTCATCTTGCTTACCTCCCTCGAGGAGGATACGCACCTGAGTGAGAAGCTGGTCCTGATTGCCATTGTTGTCAAGAATATGGCTGGCTAAATCTTTCTTTTTTTCTAAAGGCCACTGGGCTGCCAGACGAGATTCAGCTTCATCTTTGGACAAGTGGTCCCTTTTCATTAAGCGTTCTACTTGGACATCTCGGTCCACATAGACCAACCAAGTCTCATCAAACCAAGCGCTGTAGTCCTGCTCAAAAAGCAGGGGAATATCCATGAAAAAAATCTCTCCTGTCTGAGCCAACTGGTCTCTCAAAGTAGCCAACTCTTCACGAATAATCTCTCCTTGGATTTGCTTAGACCATTCCTGTTCTTCAGTATTTGAAAAGATAAGACTAGCAAGGAGAGGGCGATTAAGTTCTCCGTTTTCAAGGATGATTTCTTGCCCAAAATGCTGTACTAGAGCCTCAAACAGACGACCACCAGGTCTCTGTAGTTGGTGGACAACCGCGTCGGCATCCACCACTTGAAAGCCTTGCTTTCTTAGAAAATTTGTCACGGTTGACTTACCAGAGGCAATTCCTCCTGTGATTCCAATGATTTTTCCCATCAGTCCCTCCTTTGACAGTTTGGACAAAAGTGGGTGCCTCGTCCGCCTAGTTGGATTTTCTCAATGATGGTGCCGCAACGCGAACATTCTTGACCAGCCTTGTCATAGACCTGATGAAAATCTTGCATAGTTCCATCTTCCCCAAAGGCATTGGTATAGGTCCGAATGGTGGAGCCGCCTTTTTCAACAGCCTGACTCAAAACAGCAATGGTCTGGTCATGAATGGCAGTCGCTTCTTCTGCTGTCAAGGTCTGGGAAGGTCTAGCTGGATGAACCTGAGCTCGCCAGAGAACCTCATCCACATAGATATTGCCAAGTCCAGCTACCAAGGTCTGGTCTAGGAGATGGGATTTGATAGGCTTTTTGGACTTGGCAAGGGCAGCTTGAAAGACCTGTAAATCAAAGTCTTGTTTGCTTGGTTCAGGACCTAATTTTTTAGAAATAAAGTAGGCATCTAAAAGGTCAGGAGCCAAGAGTTCCATAGTACCAAACTTGCGAACATCCTCATAAACAAGCGTGCCACCATCCTCAAATTGGAAGAAAACATGGGCATGCTTGCGTTCAGGAACCTGGTCCGGATAGTAAAAATACTTGCCCTCCATCCGCAAATGGGAAATCAAGACCTTGTCTGTCAGGTAAAAAAGCAAATACTTGCCCCGACGTTCCATTGACTCAATAATCTGACCAGGCACTTCCTTTTGAAATTCGTCCAAATCCGTCTTAATCATCTTGGGATAGCGAATTTCTATACTCGAAATCTTCTTTCCCAAAATCAATTTTTCCAAGCCACGTCGAATGGTTTCAACCTCAGGTAATTCAGGCATAAGTCCTCCTTCTGTAAAAACAAGAAGCAGGCATGAGCCCACCTCTACTTAGTATTCTTTTTCATTATAGCCAAAGTCAGCCAAATCTAGCTTTTTATCGCGCCAGTTTTTCTTGACCTTGACCCAGGTTTCTAAAAAGACCTTGTCTCCTAGCATGAGTTCAATATCACGACGGGCCATGCTACCAATTTTCTTAAGCATAGCGCCACCTTTACCGATGATAATTCCTTTCTGACTATCGCGCTCAACCATGATAGTTGCACGAATGTGAACCTTGTCTGTCTCTTTATCTCGTTTCATAGAATCCACAACAACTGCAACAGAATGCGGAATCTCTTCACGAGTTAGGTGCAAGACTTTCTCGCGAACCATTTCCGAAACCAAGAATCGTTCTGGATGGTCTGTGATTTGATCAGACGGGAAATATTGGAAACCTTCGTCCAGATTTTCACTCAAAATATCCACTAGACGAGAGACGTTATTCCCTTGAAGAGCTGAGATTGGAACGATTTCCTTAAAGTCCATCTGATTACGAAAATCATCAATCTGAGACAAAAGCTGGTCTGGATGAACCTTATCAATCTTGTTCACCACCAAAATCACAGGAACCTTGGCAGCCTTAAGGCGCTCGATAATCATATCATCTCCCTTACCACGCGCTTCATCAGCAGGCACCATAAAAAGAACAGTATCCACTTCACGAAGGGTGCTGTAGGCGGATTCGACCATGAAATCTCCAAGGGCAGTTTTAGGTTTGTGAATCCCTGGTGTGTCGATAAAGACAATTTGCTCCTTATCAGTCGTGTAAATTCCCATGATTTTGTTGCGCGTTGTCTGCGCCTTGTCACTCATGATGGCAATCTTTTGCCCCATGACGTGGTTTAAAAAGGTTGACTTCCCAACGTTGGGACGTCCTAAAATGGCTACAAAGCCTGATTTAAAAGTCATAATTTCCTCTTACTGTTTAAAATAATAAATCCCAGATTCGTGGGAGAAAAATCAATGCGCCTGTTAAGGCTGCGAAAAGAGAGACCACTAATACCGCGCCAGCCGCCATATCCTTGGCATTTTTAGCCAGCATGGAAAAGTGATAGTGACTGGCCAAATCCACCACATTTTCAATAGCAGAGTTGATAATTTCAAAGGCTACTACCAAGAAAATGCTCAATAGGAGAAAGAGCCATTCGATTCGTGACACCTGAAAAACAAAACCTGCAAGAATGACTACAAGAGCCGTCACTGCATGTTTTCGCATATTGCGTTCTTCCTTGATGGCAGTAAAAATCCCTGTGAGGGCAAATTCTAAACTGGATATCAGGTCACGATTTTTCCATTTTCGTTTATTGTCTTGTGAGTCCATAGGCTGTCAAAATTTCTTCTTGTAAACCGAACATCTCCGCTTCTTCTTCCGGAGTGTAGTGATCATAGCCGTTGATATGTAAAAAGCCGTGTACTGCCAAGAAGCCCATCTCACGCTCAAAGCTATGGCCATATTCCTCGGCCTGCTCATGTGCCTTATCGATAGAGATGAAAAGTTCCCCAATATAGGCATCAAACTCAGACATCATCTCTGCCAATTCTGGATTTTCAAGTAAATCCTCTTCGTCAAAGGCAATTTCCAATTCTGGTTTATACTCAAGGCTGATAACATCTGTCGGACGATCTGTGTCACGGTACTCAAGATTAAGTTCATGACTACGTTCATTAGTAACAAAGGTAACTGCCATCTCCTTGTCTTCTTTTCCTAATTTTTGGGCTGCAAATTCCAAAATTTCTTGGGTTTGTTGCAACATTTCTTTTGAAACTTGACCAGTTTCATCTACCATTTCAATATACATGTGCTTCTCGTTTCTCTTTACTTGGCTTTATTATACCACATTTCCATGATTTTATTCTACCTTTTTGATATAATACTATGGAATACAATCACAAGGAGAGAACGATGTCATTTGACGGATTTTTTTTACACCACATGGTTGAGGAATTGCGAAGAGAGTTAGTGAATGGTCGCATTCAGAAAATCAATCAGCCTTTTGAACAAGAGTTGGTCTTGCAAATCCGTAGCAATCGCCAAAGTCATCGCCTGCTCCTTTCTGCCCATCCAGTTTTTGGACGCATTCAGCTGACCCAAACGACTTTTGAAAATCCAGCCCAACCTTCTACCTTTATCATGGTTTTGAGAAAGTATTTGCAGGGGGCCCTGATTGAGTCTATTGAGCAAGTGGAAAATGATCGTATTGTGGAAATTACAGTTTCCAATAAAAACGAGATTGGAGACCATATTCAGGCTACCTTGATTATCGAAATCATGGGTAAACACAGTAACATTCTACTGGTTGATAAAAGCAGTCATAAAATCCTCGAAGTTATTAAACACGTCGGCTTTTCACAAAATAGCTACCGCACCTTGTTGCCTGGATCGACCTATATCGCTCCGCCAAGCACGGACTCGCTCAATCCTTTCACGGTCAAGGACGAGAAACTCTTTGAAATCCTGCAAACACAGGAAACGACAGCTAAAAATCTTCAAAACCTCTTTCAAGGTTTAGGACGCGACACGGCAAATGAATTGGAAAACATTCTAGTTAGTGATAAACTGTCCACTTTCCGAAACTTTTTCAATCAAGAAACCAAGCCTTGCTTGACAGAGACTTCCTTCAGTCCAGTTCCTTTTACTAATCAGGTGGGAGAGCCTTTTACTAATCTTTCTGATTTATTGGATACCTACTATAAGGACAAGGCTGAACGGGACCGCGTCAAACAGCAAGCCAGTGAACTGATTCGTCGTGTTGAAAATGAACTTCAAAAAAATCGTCATAAGCTGAAAAAACAAGAAAAAGAGTTGCTGGCAACAGACAATGCGGAGGAATTTCGCCAAAAAGGGGAATTGCTAACAACCTTCCTCCATCAAGTGCCTAACGACCAAGACCAGGTTATCCTAGACAACTACTATACTAACCAACCTATCACCATTGCGCTTGATAAGGCCTTGACTCCCAACCAGAATGCCCAACGCTATTTCAAACGTTATCAGAAACTCAAAGAAGCTGTCAAATACTTGACTGATCTGATTGAAGAAACCAAGGCAACCATTCTCTATCTGGAAAGTGTCGAGACCGTCCTCAACCAAGCTGGACTAGAAGAAATCGCTGAAATCCGTGAAGAATTGATCCAAACCGGCTTTATCCGCAGAAGACAGCGAGAAAAAATCCAGAAACGCAAAAAACCAGAACAATATCTGGCCAGCGATGGCAAAACCATCATCTATGTCGGACGCAATAACCTGCAAAATGAGGAGCTAACCTTTAAAATGGCCCGCAAGGAAGAACTTTGGTTCCATGCCAAGGACATTCCTGGAAGCCACGTTGTCATCTCAGGCAATCTTGACCCATCTGATGAAGTCAAAACAGACGCGGCAGAGCTAGCCGCCTACTTCTCTCAAGGTCGCCTGTCAAATCTGGTTCAGGTAGATATGATTGAAGTCAAGAAACTCAACAAACCAACTGGTGGCAAACCTGGTTTTGTCACTTACACAGGACAAAAGACCCTCCGTGTCACACCAGACCCCGAAAAAATTGTATCCATGAAAAAATCCTGATTCGACTTGAAATCAGGATTTTTAGCTTGTTTACTTACTAATCATTAAAAAATTTATAACAGATTGATTGCAGTTTACCTCAAAGACTCTTTTACTTCCTTGCGTAGATTTTCTAGACTGCTAATGCCGTATTTGTCCATGACTTTTGGTAAATTTTCGATGATATCAGGACAGGCATAAGGATTGGTAAAGTTGGCTGTTCCAACTCCGATTGCAGATGCTCCAGACAGATACATTTCTAGGGCAGCTTCAGCTGAATCCACTCCCCCCATTCCAATGATTGGCAGGTCTGTGGTTTGGGCGACTTGGCGGATGAGTTTGAGGGCTACTGGAAATACTGCTGGACCAGACATTCCACCTGTTCCATTGGCCAAGATTGGTTTTCTAGTTTTGAGGTCAAAGCGCATTCCAACTAGAGTATTGATCATGGTTAAACCACTTGCCCCTGCATCTTCTGCAGCTTTTGCAACAGTGACAATATCGGTCACACTAGGGGTTAGTTTGACATAAACTGGCACATCAGAGGCTTCCACAGCTGCTTTCACCACATCATAAGCCAAATCTGGGCCTTGACCAATCAAAAGTCCGTGATTACAGTGGTCAACATTGGGACAAGAAATATTGAGCTCGATAGCCTTTACATTAGCTGCCTTGGAAATCCCATGAGAAACAGCTGCATACTCTTGTTTTGAAAAACCAGCTACATTGGCGATAATGGGAAGGTTTGGATACTCTCTTTCTAGCCAAGGTAACTTTTCAGCCAAAACAACTTCCAAACCAGGATTTTGCAAACCGATTGCATTGAGCATACCAGCAGGTGTCTCTGCTACCCTTGGAGTTGGATTGCCAAAGCGTGGTTCAAGGGTTGTCGCCTTGATCATAATAGAACCTAAAAGGTCTAAATCATAGTACTTGGCATACTCTTGGCCAAAACCAAAACAGCCTGATGCTGGAATAATGGGATTTTTCAAATCCAAACCAGGTAGAGAAACTTGTAAACGATTTCTAGTCATAATTTTCTCCTTATAATACAACTGTTCCTGTGCGGAAAACAGGGCCATCTTCACAGACGCGTTGGCTGACCGTCTCGCTTTCTGGCACTTTTAGGACACAGGCATAGCAGGCCCCCATCCCACAAGCCATACGAGATTCCAGAGATAGATAGGCTCTTGGGTGGTCATAAAAGGTTTGATTGATATACTTCATCATTCCAGGAGCCCCACATGAGTAAACAGCATCAAATTGATTGTCTAAATCCTTGATAACAACGGAAACATTTCCCTTGATACCATAAGAACCATCATCTGTCGTTACAAAGACCTGCCCATATTGGGCCAATTCCGCCTCTAAAATAACAGCATCCTTATTAGCAAAACCGAGGACTGTCACTACTTTCACACCACGCGCATGCAATTCCTTGGCCACTTCAAGCAAGGGCGGAACACCAATCCCCCCACCAACAAGGAGAACCTGGCTCTGCTCATCTAGGTCAGACAAGTCAAAACCATTCCCCTGAGGCCCCATCACATCAAGAGTATCTCCCTGAGTTAAGGTTGAAAAAATAGCTGTCCCAGCTCCCTCAATCCGGTAAATGAGATGACACTGCTTCTTAACCTTATCAATAGACGAAATTGAAATAGGACGACGCAAAAGATGGGCGTCATCAGGCACACGCAGATGAAGAAATTGGCCTGCTCGCATGGCTTCAACCATTTCTCCTTCTAGGACTAATTCAAAGATTGCTGGCGCGATTTCCTCTTGTGCGACCACCTTCATGGTTTCCAAACGAATTGCACCCAAACGTTTCTTACATGTGGGATTCATGACTTTTCCTCCTTAAATTTTAAGGGGTCCAGACAAAGAAAAGACCTTGCTAGTGCAAGGCCTCAGTTAAAATCGTACAAGACAAGAGAGCACACTCAAAAAGTCTCCTCTAGAAAATTGTACTATTCTTTTATCTGACACCTTGTGAGTCTCTCTGGACTCCCCTTAAAGGTTAAATTTTTACTAGTATACTCTTTCAGCTAAAAAAAGTCAAGTAGAAAACGAAGATTCTACTTGACTTCACAAGATTATTTTTCACGAATGATTTCTACCTTGTAGCCATCAGGGTCTTTGACAAAGTAATAGTTTGGTGCAGTTCCTGGTAGACCATTTGGCTCAGTCACTTCATATCCTTTTGCACTGTGCTCTTGATGAAGCGCTTCAAGATCAGGTGTACTGAGGGCGATATGGGCAAACCCATCTCCTACCACATAAGGACCGTGATCGTAGTTATAAGTCAATTCCAACTCATAGTCGTCACCTTCAAGTCCTAGATAGACAATCGTGAAGGCATGATCTGGAAAATCTCTGCGACGCAATTCTTTAAAACCAAAAGCATCTTGATAAAATGCAATTGATTTTTCAAGATTTTCTACGCGTAAGCAAGTGTGTAGCATTTTTGAAGCCATATTTTCTCCTTTATTTTTAAAAAGACTGGGACAATCCTGTTCCAGTCTTATCTGTTATTATTTACCAAGCTTTGCTTTAGCTGCATCTGCAAGAGCTGTGAAAGCTGCTGCATCGTTAACAGCCAAGTCAGCAAGCATTTTACGGTTAACTTCGATCTCAGCCAATTTCAAACCATGCATCAATTGTGAGTATGAAAGTCCGTTCATACGAGCTGCCGCATTGATACGAGTGATCCACAATTTGCGGAAGTCACGTTTTTTCTGACGACGGTCACGGTATGCATAGTAGTAAGAGTTCATTACTTGTTCTTTTGCAGTACGGAACAAGATGTGTTTAGCTCCATAGTAACCTTTTGCTAATTTAAGAATACGTTTACGACGTTTGCGTGATACAACGCCACCTTTAACACGTGCCATGTTTTATTTCCTCCAAATATTTCCTAGAATTGTTTACTTACAGTCAAGCTATTATTTCAAGCGAGTAAGCATTGCTTTGATACGTTTGTAATCTCCTGAATGCACCATAGATGCTTTACGAAGATGACGACGTTGTTTCTTAGTTTTTCCGTGGAAACGGTGAGAAGTGTAAGCACGGAAACGTTTAAGTCCACCAGAACCTGTACGTTTGAAACGTTTAGCTGATGCGCGGTGTGTTTTTTGTTTTGGCATGATTTTTTCTCCTTTATTTAACTTTCTGACAATTATTTTTTGTCAGTCGCTGGCGCCAATTGCATGAACATTTGACGTCCATCCATTTTAGCACGTTGTTCGATGATGGCAATATCTTGAGTTGCTTCAGCAAACTCGGCTAAAACTTTTGCACCAATCTCTTTATGGGTAATCATACGACCCTTAAAGCGAATAGATACCTTAACTTTATTTCCTTTTTCAAGGAATTTGCGTGCATTGCGAAGTTTTGTATCAAAGTCACCCTTGTCAATCGTTGGACTTAGACGAACTTCTTTCACAGTAACAACACTTTGTTTTTTACGTTGTTCTTTTTGCTTCTTCTGGTACTCAAATTTGAACTTACCGTAGTCCATAATTTTTGCAACAGGCGGTTTGGCTTGGGGTTGAATCAATACTAGGTCAACATTAGCGTTATCAGCCAAAGCTTGCGCTTCACTGAGTGGCTTGATGCCTAGCTGTTCTCCTTCAAGACCAATCAAGCGAACTTCACGTACACGAATCTCATCATTGATGAATAAGTCTTGCTTTGCTATGGTTTTCACCTCTTTTGTTTTATTAGAGAAAAACAATAGCGGACTTGTAATAATACAAGCCCGCACGTTATGATAGCGTTTCTTAGAAACTTTTCATCCGTAGGGCCAGGCAACTTAATGTCACAAGGCGAGAAGCTCTCACTTCTGCTTTTCTCAACTTTTATATGATACCAAGTTTTCTAGCCCTTGTCAAGATAAAAAGTTATTTTTTTGAAAAGTTTGTGTTTGTATTTTGTCTTGGTTTCCGCATCAAAAAGAGAGAACCAAGGTGATTCCCTCTCTATGTTAGTTTTTTCTCATTTTCTGTATAGGAAAGCTAGAATCTATTAAAAACTTCCTTTTTACGTGAACTTCCCCATCTTTCGATAAATAGAATCCCCACTAACAAAAGGATAATCAGGCAAGGAAGTAAGACTAGCCCCATACCCCAATTCAGATTGACATTATCAATCTGCTTAGGTAATCTTCCAGACAAAATATCTACTGAACGCAAGTAAGTAAAGGGAATCAGATGTGCAATCCTTTGAAGAGGCTGAATTGTTTGGATGCTAAACAATAAGCCAACAATTCCAATGAGTGAAAGAAAGAGGACAGGCATTTTTTGCTTGAAAAAGTAAGCAATCAAGTACACTACTTCCACAATGACGATAAAGGCTAAGAAAGCTAATAACAAGCCAGGAAATAACATATCTTGTATCTTTCCAATAGTTACCTCTTGATTCACTAAGCTATAAATCGGGTAGGGATAATCTAACTGTCCAAAACCACTTATCAGACTTCCCACTAGAAAAGAAAATCCGCTGATTCCGATAAACAGCACAGTTACATAGCCCACTCCAACTCCAAGGGAGGACATGGCAAATGCCACTTTTGAAAAAGGATATAACTGAGCTGTGTCCAGATGATTTTGATATCTTTCTGCAAATAGTTGCGTTAGCATAAAAATAATAGCAATCACAAACAAGGTTGGGATGATAGCCTCTAAAATCCAGATAATCTGATCAATCCCGTGGGTCGGAAACTCCAAAGTATGTGCTTTTATGTTCAAGGGATACAGGGCTTGGTAAATCTTTCGTTGGCGGTCAACCGCCATTTTAAAGTCAGAGCTAATAGTCGGGTTATTTGATATCATTTCATAATTCTTCTCTTCATCTTGCCACTGCAAATAGTAGGCTTCTTTCCATCGCCCTTCTTTTAATAAAGTCAGAATTTCTGTCTTTTGAGTCGAAAGATTTTTTTGCCCGTCTAAATTATTTTTAGCAATCTGATATTCCTCCGAGCTGGTATCAGATATTTGGGAGAGTTTCTCTTCATATTCATTGATGATTCTCTCATCTTTTACAAGACTGGTTTCCAACTCGCTCTCCAAGCTGTGTGAGTTTGCAGTCCGACTATTTAAATAAAAGGTAACACCGAGTCCAGATACAAATAAAGCTAAGATAATCCAGTTTAAGCGACTTTTGAAAACTTTTTTCAATAAAAATAGACTAACATCTTTCATAAACTAAACCTCTTCTATTTGCCCCTGATGAATGGTTACTACTCTATCGCAGACATCAAGCAACTCTTCCTTATAGTGGGAACTTAAAAGAACCAGCTGTTCTTGTCTATCGATTTGTGCCAGCCTATCAAAAAACTTCTGTCGATAATACTCATCTAAGCCATTTGTAATCTCATCCATAAGCCAGCATTTCGCCTGACTGAGGAAATACATGGCAATCACCAAGCGTTGCTTCATGCCTAAGGAATACTTGCGAATGGGAAGACTGATATAGTCAGACATTTCCCAGTAATCAATTTCATCCCTCAAGTTTAGGTCTGACTTCCAGATGTTTTTTATGAGGCGAAGATAGTCCATCCCACTTAAATTTTCATCCAGCCATTCAATACTCTCATAATAAAACAAAGAAGGAGGGGCTACAATATTTCCACTAGTTATAGGAATTAAATTGCTAATGGCGCGGAACAGTGTCGTCTTTCCAGAGCCATTGATAGCAAGAATACCATAAATCCTACCCTTTTCAAATGTAAAATCAACATCTTGTAAGATGACTTGTCGCGTTTTTAAGGTCACATGAGTAAGTTGCAACATACCTAGCCCTCCTTTTTATCACTCTTTAGGGATTAATAGCCTCCACTGAAGTAGTTTAGTACCTCATAACGATTGTACTTCCAGCCTCCGCCAACTTTATACTCAAAATAGCTGTCATAACGATACCATAACAGGGGATTAATATAGTTATATCTCTGGCAATTCATACTAGACTTATTGTAGGTATTCCAATAATACCTATAACTTTTAGTGACTGTCAAAGCAGATACACTGGACTAAAAAAGACCAATAGATCATAAACTAACTAATTAAATGGTTTTTACTAATTTTTAATGGTTTTATATCATTAATATTGAAGACGCTTTCATTATATCGCTTTTATTATTATTATGCAACAGATTTTTAGTTTATTTTACTAATATATAGTATTTATCCTTCCTATCGAACGCTTTCGATTTTCCAACTATTCCACCCTTTAAAGCGTATAGCTCCCTGCTGGTCAGTTCGGTAAACTTTACTATTGATACCTTCCAGTCGAGTCAAGGTTTCTTGATGGGGGAGTTTCGTTCGATTGTTCTTTCCAACTGAAATGAGAGTAAACTCTGGTGTGAGTTTTTCTAGCAAGGCTGAACTTGATGATTTTTTATTGCCATGTTGACCAGCTTTCAAAACATCCACTTCCAAGTCTGGATAGTGCTTCAGCAATTCCTTCTCTCCTTTCTCCTCCAAATTTCCTGTGAAGAGAAAGTGCTTATCCAAAAGTTTTCCATACAGAACCAGGGAATCTTCATAACCTCCATTTCCTATTTTCCTTGGAGATAGGACTTCTAACTGACTTCCAAAAATTGGCAAGTTCTCTCCCATTGTCACACTGCGCACCTTAGTTTGGGTCGCTTGTAGTTCTGCCACAAATTCCTTCTGTTTCAAACTGCCTTTGGACACTAAAATTTCTCCTACATGGAAAGCCTTGGTCACCTCCAACAAATCTCCAACATGTTCCTTGTCCATATTTGTCAAAATCAGCTGGTCAATCTTGGCTACTCCGCGACTTTTAAGATAGGGTATCAAGCTTCGCTGAGCATTGCTGGTCGTCGCCTTTTCTTGCCATTTTTCGATTTTCTTATCAGATTCTGCCTTACCACCTACATCTATGAGAATGGTTTTCCCAGTTACATCACGTAGGAAAATACTTTCGCCTTGCCCCACATCCAGCATGGTAATTTCATTTTCCAGTGGATGCTTGGTCAGGAAAAAGAGACCGGTAATCAATAAGCTCAATACCGTTAACCTTTTAATGTTTTTCCTCAAATCATAGACCAAAGCCAAGGAAATTAACAATAAAATTAAAAGCCATGCATTGGGTTGTCCAAAGACTAGAGGCCTACTTGCCACCTGTGATACCAAGCGAATCATCCCCTCCAACCATTCAAAAATAAAATTAAGCTGAATGACTGGATAGAGAAAGGAAAGGGCAAATAAGATAGACAAGAGCGGTAAGAAGACAAAATCAAATAGAAAGGAAAAGACAAAGGTCAAAAGGATGGACCAAGGCTGAAATTCCGCAAAATAAAAGGATAGAATGGGTAATATTCCCAAAGAAATAACCAGACTTTCTCTGACAATAGCCTTAAGCCCCTCCTCTTCTTTGCTGGTCATGGTCAGGATAAAAGCATAAGCGCAGGACAAAACTCCTCCTGCAGTCAGGAAAAAGTTGGGCATGATAATAAAGAGTACAAACACCGTCAAGGCAAAATTATCCAAGCCCTTAACCCCATGTTGAGCTAGTAGCTTCTGCAAGAGACTGCGAATGACTGATGCTGAAAATCCTGTCAGCCCTGCATAGATAAGGGAAAAGGGATAAGTCAGCCATTTCAACCTTTCTTGGGTCAAGCCCAATCGCAAGAGAAGTTTCTTAAAGCCATCCATGAAAAATCCTACCTGCATACCAGACAAAGCAAAAAGGTGGATAATTCCTAAACTGGAATAAAGCTCATTCATCTCCTCAAAGTCTGTATCCAGATGTCCTAGCAAGAGTCCTGTCATGTAATTGCGCATAGGGTCTGGAAAGTGCATCTTAATCCAAACTACAGCCTTTCGGCGTACACTGGACAGATTTTCACCTATATCCAAACTGCCAACCTTTTGAAGTGACTGGATTTTTTTGATATTGAGAATCTGGTAAATTCCTTGAGTCTTCAGATAGGTTTGATAGTCAAAGCCACCAAAATTTCTCTGCCCTTCTGGCTCCGAAAGTTTTCCTTCTAGTTCCAAGTCATGAAGATCTGTTAAAGCTTGAAATTGTTCTTTCTCCTCCTCGGACTGGAGTTTATAATAGACTTGAAAAATGCGTCCATCAGACTTGCCACGAAAGGACAAACTATCACCATTAACCTTAATAGTGTCAGGCAAAATCCGTACAATTTCAACAGAATCCGACAGATTTTGACTCGCTTGACTCTGTTGCCAATTTTGAAAAACAAACCAAAATCCAAAGACTCCACAAATTACTAGAACTTTTCCAGCAGATTTCCAAGGAAATTGGATAAAAAGACAGACTAGCAGAAAAACAAAGCCCAACAAAGCAAGATAGGATGCTGAGAAAATAGCGTAGTAAAGCCAAAGTAACAGGAAACTCAGGTAAATTAGAGGAATGGGGAACTTCTTAATCCACTGTAACATAGTCTTTTAACTTTTCTATGGTCTTGGCTCCAATACCAGAGACTTTCTTGAGTTCATCAACCGACTTAAATTTGCCATTCGTCTCACGATGATCGATAATATCCTGGGCTCGTTTTCCTCCCAAGCCTTTGACCTGCTTGAGTTCTTCCAGACTGGCCTTGTTGAGATTGACCTTCTTTTCCTTGCTTGTCGAAGAATCCGTCCCCGAACCAAACTGTTGACTAGTTGCTTCTTCTCCCTTAGTGGGAACGTAAACCAGAGCCTCATCACTGACTTTCTGAGCTAGATTGAGCGACTTGCTGTCTGCTTGCTCTGTCAAGCCACCAGCTTTCTGCACAGCATCATTGACCCGACTTCCAACTGGTAAATCATAAATCCCTGGTGATTTGACAGCACCTTTCACATCTACTGTGATTAGATCTTGTTCAAGGGGTTCTTCCTTTTCTTCCTTCTTCACTTCCTTTTCGGTTAATGAATCCTTGGAAACAGCTGCAACTTCTACCTGCAAATTCGTTTCTTTGACAGGTGTGTGTGGAGCTGGCTTTAGCAGGAAAAATCCTCCTACAAGCAAGCCCAGACCAGTACAGATGACAATGATTTTATACTCTTTGATTTTTTCGATAATTGCTTCCATATTTTCTCCTCTCTTAGATTATTCGTAAGAGGAAGAAAAAACAGTCGAAAATTTCTTTTCAACTGCTTATTTATTTGCAAAATAGTCTTCCTTGGTCAAGACATAATGAACTCTTGTAACGATTCGGTCTTCTTCATGCTGGTCCATACAAGCATATGGTTCTTCATGGGAAAAGCGCATGCCTGATTTCTCCATGACCTTGCCAGATGCGGGATTATCCTTATCGTGAAGGGCGGTCAACTTGTTCATTCCAATCTTCTCAAAAGCCAGCTCAATCACGGCACGATTGGCTTCTGTCGTTAATCCTTGATTCCAATACTTTTTATTAATAATGTAGCCAATAGCCGCCTTCTTAAGAGCAGGATCAATCTTGTGCAAATCAATAGTTCCGATAAATTCACCATTACTTTTTAGTTCGATTCCCCAGCGTCCCAAGGGATTGGCCAAGTAGAACTGAGCAATGTTATTCTTGGTTTCTTCCAAACTTTGATTTGTTGGAAAAGTGTAGCGCGTATTTTCTCTGTCTGAGGCATACTCAAACATAGCTTCCGCATCATCCAAGGTTACAGGTCTAAGCAATAAATGCTCGGTTTCTATATACGGATACTGGGCAAATTTTACAAAAATTGATTCCATAGGATTCCACCACTTGAAAAGTTTCTAATTAAGATAAGGATATTGAATGAAATATTTAAAAAGCAAATTTATACTTAGTATTGAGATAATTTTAAGTACAAAATAACTATTCTTCAGATAGAGGTTGAGACTCTAATTCTTCACTCTCTTCTTTTTTAACTGGAGCTGGTTCATAAGCTCGGATAATCTGAGCGACAACAGGATGGCGAACCACATCCTTGGCTGAAAAATGAACAAAGTCAATCTGATGGATGTTCTTGAGTTTTTCTTGAGCATCAATCAAACCGGACTTGACATTGCGTGGCAGGTCAATCTGACTAATATCTCCATTGACAATCATCTTAGAATTAAAGCCTAAACGCGTCAAAAACATCTTCATCTGCATGATGGTCGTATTTTGGGCCTCATCGAGAATGACAAAGGCATCATCCAAGGTTCGTCCACGCATATAGGCAAGGGGCGCAATCTCGATAATTTCACGCTCCATGAGACGAGTCGTCTGGTCTTTTCCCAGAATCTGATACAAGGCATCATAAACAGGTCGAAGGTAAGGATCCACTTTCTCCTTAAGATCACCCGGAAGAAAACCTAGACTCTCTCCTGCTTCCACCGCTGGACGTGTCAAGATAATTCGTTTGACTTGCCCACGTTTAAGTGCAGTCACTGCCAAGGTCACTGCAAGGAAGGTCTTCCCTGTTCCTGCAGGTCCGATTCCAAAGGTCACATCATGCTGTTTGACACTGTCCACATAAAGTTTTTGACCCAGTGTTTTGACACGGATAGGCTTCCCTGTATTGTCCTTGATAATTTCTTCTTCGTAAAGGGCGACAAACTTGTCGATTTCATCGTTTTTGACCATGCTAATCGCAGTCACCACATCTGGTGTACCGACAGTCATCCCACGATTTACCAAGACCATGAGAGCTTGGATAACCTGACGGGCTTCCTCACAGGCAGTCCCTTCTCCCAAAACCTGGACAATCTCCGTACGAGCATGAATCACCACATCGAGCTCTTCTTCCATCAAACGAAGATGGCGCTCATTGGAACCAAAAAGATGAAACAGGTCATCTGGATGACTCAGTTGAATGTCAATTGAATGTTCCTTCAAATAAAGAACCTCTCTAATCCTTTTATTTCTTTTTATTATAGCAAAGGGGCGGAGAAATTACTAGCCCAAACCCAGTGAATCATACTAGTGTTCTAAGTATTCTTGCCAGATGGCGTCAAAGTCTCCTAGGTTAAAAGAGAAACTGGCATGCTCCTCTAAAAAGCGACTCACCTCATCAAAATCATCTGTGTGTTTTGGGAAGGCTGACTCCTCAAAAGCGAGGTCTGCCAAGATAGCTTTAGGACTATTACTTTTAGGATTGCGCTCAGTCATGAGCCAAGTGTAAAATGATTTTCTCATATGCCACCCTAAATCAACTCTGTCCCAAACTGGTCTTGCTTGATTTTGCCAGCCTTCATCAAGCCACCAAGTGCCTTTTTAAACTGACCTTTAGAAATACCAAAGGTAGCCTTGATGTCGTCTGGAGATGACTTATCATTTAAGGTCATGAAACCGCCATTGCTTTCCAAGTAGGTTAAAATCATCTGAGCATCATTTTCCAACATCTCAAAAGAACGTGGTTTAAGGGAAAGGTTCAAGGTACGGTCCACTTCACGGAACCCAATAACACGCGCATCTAAGACTTGCCCCAAACGTGGCTCTGCATAGCGCTCGCTAGGATGGATAAAGCCAAGCATGTTATTTTCTGGTAGGTAGACAAAAGTTCCTGACAACTTGAGACGGTAAACAATGGCTGGCCAGTTTTGGTTCTGCATGTTGTTGTAGGCAGGACGAGCTAGACGTTGAAAGTCTTCTTGATAAGCCAAGAGGCCCCAGATACGATCTTTCTTGTCCACTTCGAGGCGAATATAGAGTTGGTCGCCCTTCTTAGGCCAGAGTTCCTTGAGTTCAGGGAGAATATCGAGTGACACAACGATTTCCTTGTCAGGAAGTCCTGTATCCACAAAGACACCCAAGTCTTTACGAACTTCCGTTACAGTTCCCCAACCAAATTGGTCCTGAGTGGCAGTCACTTCTATGGTTGTCAGGCGGAGTTTTTGCTTCATATCCGTGTAGGCAAAACCTTTGACCGTATCCCCTACTGTATGTTGACCTTCTTCCTTAGCAAGAGCATAGGTTTGACCATCCTTTTGCACAAAGTAAAAACGGTCGTTTTCATCGATGATCAGTCCAACGATAAAACTTGCAAGATTTGTATTCATATTTCCTTCTTTCGAATAAAACTCAGCCAGCAATGCCAACTGAGTTTTTCTGTTTATTTTTAGACTTCCAAAAGTTCTTTTTCTTTGTTGGCAGTCATGTCATCGATGTGTTTAACAGCATCGTCTGTTACTTTTTGAATGTCTTTTTCAAGAGTCTTCAGTTCGTCTTCAGTGATTTCTTTTGCTTTTTCTTGTTTCTTAGCTTCGTCCATAGCATCACGACGGATATTGCGGACAGCCACTTTAGCATTTTCTCCGACCTTCTTCACTTCTTTAGCAAGGTCACGACGGGTTTCTTCTGTGAGAGCAGGGATAACCAAACGAATAACAGAACCATCGTTAGCTGGTGTGATACCAAGATCAGAGGCATTCAAGGCACGTTCGATGTCTTTCAATGAAGACTTGTCAAATGGTGTCACCAACAAAACACGCGCTTCTGGAATCGTAATTGAAGCGATTTGGTTAAGAGGAGTTTCGACTCCATAGTATTCTACATGTACACGGTCAAGCAAACTTGCATTGGCACGGCCTGCACGGATACCACCAAATTCACGAGCAAGTGATTGGTGAGACTGGGTCATTCTCTCTTTAGCTTTTTCAATAATTGCGTTAGCCATAATCTTTCTTATTCCTTTTCTTCGATATTATTTGAAACTGTTGTTCCGATATTTTCACCAAATACGACACGTTTGATGTTGCCTGGTTGGTTCATGTTAAAGACAACCAAGTCAATGTCGTTATCCATTGAGAGGGTTGAAGCTGTTGAGTCCATGATACGAAGACCTTTATTGATAACGTCACGGTGGGTCAATTCTTCAAACTTAACGGCTGTCTTGTCTTTCTTAGGATCGGCATTGTAAACACCATCTACGCCATTTTTAGCCATAAGGATGGCATCCGCTTCGATTTCAGCCGCACGAAGGGCCGCTGTTGTATCTGTTGAGAAGTAAGGTGAACCAATTCCGGCACCAAAGATAACGATACGGCCTTTTTCAAGATGACGAAGGGCACGTCCACGTACGTAAGGCTCTGCCACTTGTTGCATGGCAATAGCTGTTTGTACACGCGTATCGACACCAACTTGTTGCAATGAATCTGCCATCACAAGAGCATTCATAACAGTCCCAAGCATTCCTGTGTAATCTGCCTGAACGCGGTCCATACCTGCTTCTGCTGCAGGTTCTCCACGCCAGAGATTTCCTCCACCAATAACAAGGGCAATTTCGATACCTAAGCTATGAACTTCTTGAATCTCTTTTGCGATTGTTTGAACTGTTTGGATATCAATCCCTACGCCACGTTCTCCGGCAAGGGCTTCACCTGATAACTTGATTAAAATACGTTTATACTTGGGATTCGCCATTTTCACTCTCCTTCTTTTATCCTACCTATTTTATCACAATTTCTAAGATTTTTATAGTATCATGAGCAATTCTTTCAAAAAAATTAGACAGTCAAAAATTCCTCTAAGTCAGAAAGAGCACGCTCTGCAATTTTTTCATAACGAGCCTTCTTATCACGAATACGCTCGCCTTCCAACTCCTTGATGATTCCAAAATTGACATTCATTGGTTGGAAATGTTTGCTGTCAGCATGGGTGATGTAATGAGCTAAGCTTCCAATCGCTGTTGTTTCTGGGAAAATAGCCTCGCTTTCTCCCTTGAAGAGACGAGCCGCGTTAATTCCCGCAACTAAGCCTGACGCTGCGGACTCAACATAGCCTTCCACACCCGTCATCTGACCAGCAAAGAAGAGATTTGGTTGTTTCTTAGAACGGTAAGTCTGTTCAAGAAGATTTGGTGAATCCATATAAGAATTGCGGTGCATAACACCATAACGAACAAACTCAGCATTTTCAAGACCTGGAATCATTTGGAAGACACGCTTTTGTTCTCCCCATTTGAGGTGGGTCTGGAAACCGACGATATTGTAGAGGCTACCAGCTGCATTGTCCTGACGCAGTTGCACAACCGCATAAGGTGTTTTGAATTCTCCATCACGAGGTCCTGTGTAGTCGTCCGGATACTCAAGCCCCACTGGTTTCATAGGGCCATAAAGCATGGTTTTAATACCTCGTTTGGCCATGACTTCGATAGGCATACAGCCTTCAAAATACTTTTCTTTTTCGAAAGAATTAAGCGGAGCTTCTTCCGCATTGACCAAGGCTTCATGGAAATCCATAAACTCCTGCTTGGTCATGGGAGCGTTGAGATAGGCCGCTTCTCCCTTATCATAACGAGATTTGAGATAAACCTTGCTCATATCGATAGTATTGACATCGATAATAGGCGCTGCCGCATCGTAGAAATAGAAGCCATCGCCGTCATTAAGGGCATGAATCTTTTCAGCCAAGGCATCGCTAGTCAAAGGACCAGTAGCGACAACCGTAATAACATCTGTCGGCAATTCTGTAATTTCATCACGAACCACTTCAATCAAAGGGTGGTTGGCCACTTTCTCAGTTACCATCTGAGAGAAACCATCTCGGTCCACCGCAAGCGCACCACCTGCAGGAACACGTGTAGCCTCAGCAGATTCCAAAATAACAGAACCCAAGCGACGCATTTCTTCCTTGAGAAGACCAACTGCATTTGTCAGAGCATCTCCACGAAGAGAATTAGAACAAACTAACTCTGCAAAATTGTCTGTTTTGTGTTGAGGTGTTGACTTGACACCACGCATTTCATAAAGTTTAACTGGAATACCACGTTCTGCAATTTGGTAGGCTGCTTCAGAACCTGCCAAACCAGCACCGATAACATTGATATAAGATTGAGACACGACACTAATACCTCTTTGGGAGTGTAAAGACAAGCTTCACATTGAAAAAGCCAACCGAACTTTCCTCGCTTTCGAATTTCCTGGCTCAGGCTGAAAAAGTCCACAGGACTTTCCTCGCTTTCGAGTTTCTTGGCTCAGACTGAAAAAGTCTACAGGACTTTCCTCGCTTTCGAATTTCTTGGCTCAGGCTGAAAAAGCCAACCGAACTTACTCGCTTCCGAGTTTCTTGGCTCAGGCTGAAAAAGTACCCCGGACTTTTTCACTCCCACAAATCTTTCTAATTTTTTCTTCTACTAGTATAACAAAAAAAGGGAAGAAGGCAAACTTCCCTGTTTAGTCATTTTCTTGATTTTCTTCCCAATCGTGGTAGGCAGCGTAGAGTTGGCTTTTATTCCACTGGTAAATCTTAGCTACTTCCTTGATAGCTTGATTTTTCTTCATACCTTGCTGGATGCGGGCTTGGATTTCTAAGAACAAGTCCTCCTCGCCCTTTTCCTCCACATCCTGGCTGGCACCTTCAACAATGAGAAGGCATTCGCCCTTGAGTGGCGTTTCAGCAATGCTTTCTAATAGCTCAGAAATGGTACCTCTTTGGTATTCTTCATAGATTTTGGTCAATTCCCTGACCAAGACCACCGAGCGGTCACCGTAGACTTCTAGCATATTTTCCAACGTATCTGCCACACGATGAGGCGATTCATAGAAAATTTGAGTTTCAGGATAATCTTTTTTTGAGTCGAAAAATTGCTTTTGCTGGCCTGATTTTCTCGGTAAAAAGCCGTAAAAGATATGCGGCTGCGGTGCTAAACCACTGGCAATCAAGGCAGAAATTCCTGCAGAGGCACCTGGAACAGTGACAACTGCAATTTCTTCCTCAATCGCTACTTTGACCAAATCATGTCCAGGGTCCGAGATGCTAGGTAGACCTGCATCGGATACCTGAGCAATACTTTGTCCTGCTTTCAGGAAACCAATCAAATCAGGAATTTTTTCCTTGGCATTGTGCTCATGAAAACTAATCTGCTTGGTGGAAATATCAAAATGCTTGAGCAAAAGACCAGTATTGCGCGTGTCCTCAGCAGCAATCCAGTCCACTTCTTTCAAGGTCTGAATAGCTCGAAAGGTCATATCATCTAGATTGCCAATCGGCGTTGCCACTAGATACAGCTTACCATAGGGAGACTGCCCCTTAAAACTTTTTTGAATCTGCATGCCTACTCCCTGTATAACAACTCATCACAGAACATACATTCTTCGTCCTGCTCCCGACGTTGTCCATAAAAATCATTACAAACGTGAAATCCATCACGGTAAATGCGACGGACACTTTCGCGAACATGTTTAGCCTTGACGGGAGCATCTGCTTCCACCTCACCCAAGCGTTCGCGCAACTTAGAATTTTCCAAGCGAAGAGCTGTATTTTCCTCTACCAGGCTCTTGAGATTTTTCTTGATGGCTTCCACGTCGGCCAAGGTCACCAATAACTGTTGAGAAAAATCATCCAGCGCGTCAAATAATTCTTTTTTGTCCATAAAACAGCCCTTTCCTTTCTTTATCATTCATTTTTTAGTTTATATTTCTTTCAAGACCAGATATTCCATGGCATTTTGAAAGCTGACATTAGCTTGCCACATTTTTCTAGCTTCTAGCAAATCTTGTAGAATCACTCTTACTCTTGCTTGTAGGATATCTTGCCCACAGAGGACTTCAAGAATCCGTAAAATCTGATCTTGTTTTTCCTTGTCATCTGCCAAACTAGCTAATTTGGCAACTTGAAGATAACTTTCTTTTTTCTTAGCTACTGACCAAGTCAGCAGGCGTTCACTTTCATCGACCAGAGTCCAAAAACTTGCCTGATTGGCCAACTTTTCTGCTTCAGCTCGTGATTGACTAAACTGAGCTAGGAGAGTCGCTTTTTTCTTAACCAACCCCATTTGTTCTAAGAGCAAGATGAGCTTCTCTTCTTGCTTTTTAAAGTGAAAAATTTGCGTTCGACTACGGATGGTCGGCAACATCTTTTCCTCATCGCTAGTCAAGAAGAAAATATAAACCTCACTCTGGGGTTCTTCGATGACCTTGAGCAGAGAATTGGCTGCGTTAGGATGCATTTTCTCAGCTTGCTCGATAATAAAGACCTGTTGTTGGCTTTCAATCCCTGCTTGGGAAAACTGCCCCACCAATTCTCGAATGCGTTCTGTCTTGATGACCTGATTGACTGGCTTAATCAAGGTAACATCGGGAAATTCTCCCTGTTCAATCAGCTTACAATTTCGGCATTTCTCACATGGTAAAACACCTACTTTATCTGTACAAAAGAGGCTCTTAGCTAAAAATTGCGCCATTTCCAAGCTTCCAAAGAAACCTGAAAAGAGGTAGGCATGATTGAGCTGGTCTTGTTCTAGGATACGGACAAAGCGGTCAAACTGATCTGGCTGCCAAGCCTTTAGTTGATCTTGTTTCATCTTGTCAAGCCCATTCTGTCAAACAAGACAGCCTTGGTAGTTTCCACAACCTGCTCCAAAGGGAGACTAGCATCAATCTTGACAATGCGATTTCCTTCTTTGTCCAGAAGAGAAAGGTAACCTTGACGGACTTTTTTATGCAAGTCCAACCCTTCCAAGTCCAAACGATTGACCTCGCGGTCACTATTAGCAGCAATGCGAGCCAGTCCTTCTTCCACCTCGATGTCAAAATAGAGTGTCAAATCGGGTTTAAGGCCATCTGTCGCAAAGTGATTGAGCCAATCAATGGCGTCAATATCCAAGCCACGACCAAATCCCTGATAGGCAACGGAACTATCAATGAAACGATCCATAATGACCAACTTACCAGCTTCAAGTGCTGGAAGAACTTTTTCCACCAAGTGCTGTCTGCGACTAGCAATATAAAGAAGCAACTCTGTCTTCGCATCCATCTGAGTATGACTTGGATCCAAAATTACTTCCCGAATCTTCTCTCCAATCAAGACTCCGCCAGGTTCACGGGTCGTCAGCACCTCTACTCCTTTTTCCTCTAAAATTGGTAGCAGAGCCTCTAAAACACTGGTCTTTCCTGCTCCCTCTGGTCCCTCAAGAGAGACTAAAAATCCTATTGACATGTCTAACTCATTTCTTTTTTACTACTTCTATTCTATCAAAAAAATAGGGGTTTGTGACAATCTTTTTGTCTTCTCATTTCAACCACCATAAAAGAGGCAGACACATCCACCTCTTATTTACCTAATTCTTGTGTTCGTCTATATGCTTGACCAACTGCATCCATGACCGTTCCTCGAAAAGCATGCGCTTCTAGGCTTGCTACACCAGCGATAGTCGAACCACCTGGGCTACAAACTTGATCTTTTAAGACCCCAGGATGTTGCTGACTTTCAAGGACCAATTGCCCAGCTCCTACCACAGTTTGTGCTGCCATTTTTAAAGCTATTTCTCGTGGCAATCCTGTCTGAACACCTGCATCTGCCAAGGCCTCAATAAAGAGATAGACAAAAGCCGGTCCACAGCCTGCAAGACCTGTCGCTGCGTCGATTAAGCCTTCTCCTAGTTCAACCAAGAGACCAGCCTTAGTTAAAAGCTGACAAAAGAGCTCACTGTCCTCAACCCTGCAATTAGGAGACAAGGCATAGCTAATCACTCCTTGACCGATAGAAGCAGGAGTATTTGGCATCATACGAATAATTCTGTGTTGATTTGGGATAAGACTTGCTAGTTTTTCTAAAGTCAATCCAGCTGCCATGGAAATCAAAAGAAGACTCTCTCGTTTTTCAAGAATGGTCTGACATTGAGAAAGCAAGTCTGAGAACTGGGCTGGTTTAACACCTAGAAAAATCACATCTGCTTCTGCAAAGATTTCGTCATTGGTGGAAGCCTGACCACCAAAGTCTGCAATGAAAGCATCTACCTTAGCTTGACTACGATTGGCAAGGAGAATCTGAGCACCCGTCTTGGCCTGCAAAACAGCCTTGGCCAAACTAGCTCCCATATTCCCCAAACCGATAAATCCAATCTTCATCTCTTACTCCCTTATCTGCCCATCACCAGCAACCACATACTTGTAGCTGGTCAACTCTTTCAAGCCCATTGGACCACGCGCGTGCAATTTCTGAGTAGAAATCCCCATTTCACAACCAAGACCAAATTGACCTCCATCGGTGAAACGAGTTGAGGCATTGACATAAACCGCTGCAGAGTCCACCTGATCTGTAAAGTATGCTGCAGCTTCAGCATTTTCCGTCACAATAGCATCCGAATGATGGGTACTGTGGGCTTCAATATGGGCAATCGCTTCTTCTAAACTGCTCACGACCTTAACTGCTAAGATATAGTCTAAAAACTCGGTGTCAAAGTCTTGGGTTTCAGCTGCTTGACCTGAAAGAAACTGACTTGCTTTTTCATCCAAGCGGAATTGAATTGGTTCCAACCCAGCTTCTTTACGCTCTGCAACTAGAACTTGCTCCAAGCGAGGAAGGAAGCTTGCTGCTTTGTCTTCATGAACAAGTAGAACCTCCATGGCATTGCAGACAGAAGGACGACTGGTTTTGGCATTGTTGATGATAGACAGAGCCTTGTCTTCATCTGCATCCTTATCAACATAGACATGGACAATCCCAGTCCCCGTCTCAATAACAGGTACGATAGCATTCTCAACCACTGCATTGATCAAACCAGCTCCTCCACGAGGGATGAGAAGGTCTAGATAGCCCTTTGCCTTCATCATAGCATAGCTGCTTTCTCGGCTGGTATCTTCCACCAGCTGAATCACATCTGGATGAATGGTAGTCGTCTCCAAGCCCTTTTTCAAGGCTGTGACAATAGCATGAGCTGTTTGATAGGCATCCTTCCCACTACGAAGAACAACCGCATTCCCACTCTTGAGAGCCAAAGCAGCCGCGTCAGACGTCACATTTGGACGACTTTCATAGATGATACCAATAACTCCCATAGCTACACGTTTCTTTGTGATAAACAAACCATTTTCAAGCTGATTGGTTTCTAAAACTTCACCGATTGGATCTGGTAAAGCAATCATTTCACGAATCCCAGTTGCCATCGCTTCTATACGACTTGCATCCAAATAAAGACGATCCAGCATCACATCTGAGATTTTACCCTTGGTCGCTTCCATATCGAGGGCATTAGCCGCTAAAATCTCCTCTGTAGCAGCCACTAAGTGATCAGCCATGGCTAGCAAGGCTTGGTTTTTCACCTCTTCACTAGCTGTGTTGATCGATTTTTTAACAGCCTGTACCTGTTCAAATTGTTCTTGTGTACTTACCATAGTTTACCTCTAAAATTCTGTAAAGAGTAGTTGGATTTCAGGCGTAATGGAAATCCAGTCATCACGGTGAATCAAGACACCCTTGGCTTTTTGAGAACGCAACATATCCTCCAAAGCAGATGCCCCAAATTGCACGCGCCCTTTTCCAAGTGATTTTCCACTTTCCTTGTCAAATACTGTCACGATATCACCGTAAGAAAAGGCGCCTTCTGCTTCAACAACACCAGATAAAAGGAGACTCTTGCCATGTTGAGAGAGAGCTTCTGCAGCCCCTTTATCAACCCAAATAGAACCTTGACTCTGAGCATAAAAGGCCAGCCATTGTTTTTGGGTACGAAGTCCCTTCTCTTGCGCAACAAAGTAGGAACCATCCTTGGTCTCCTCAGCCGCCTCAATCATGGCATCTGCCTTCAAGGATGAGCAGATATAAACAGGAACACCCGATTCTGTCGCAATAGTTGCAGCCTTGATTTTTGTTAGCATGCCCCCAGTTCCATTTGACGAGCCAGCTCCACCAGCCATATCAATAATCTCACGATTAATGGTCTCGATTCGTTCCAAGCGCTTAGCTGTTGGATCTGAATTAGGATTTCCAGTATAGAGACCGTCCACATCTGTCAAGAGAACCAAAAGGTCTGCTTGGACCATGGCCGCTACCTGGGCACTAAGAGTGTCATTGTCACCCACCTTGAGCTCATCAATAACAACACTATCATTCTCATTAATGATAGGAATCGCCCCACGGCTAAGTAGAACTGACAAAGCTTGATGGGCATTTTTATAACGACGCTTATCCACAAAGTCGTCCTGGGTCAGCAAGATTTGTGCAGAAACGATTTGGCGCAAGAGAAGATTGGTCGTGTATTCTTCCAACAAAAGTCCTTGCCCTACCGCTGCTGAAGCCTGTTTATCAGCAATCTTAGTCGGACGCTTTTTAAATCCTAAGGCTCCAAAACCTGCAGCAATGGCACCTGAAGACACCAAAATCAATTCATGACCAGCCTCGTGCAGCATAGCCAACTGCTGGGTAATACCCTTTACCTTACTACGTGATAAACTTCCATCCTCATTTGTCAGAGAAGAAGTTCCCACCTTAAAGACAATCCGTTTGTATTTCATAGTCTCACTCCGATTCTTCATATTTATCCATTATAACATGAATAACAGGAAATAGAAAAGAGTTGATAGGAAAAAGAAGGCTCTAAAACCTTCTTTTTTACTACTGTTCTGATTTCGATTTGTTTGCACTCGTTTCAGAGCTTTGCGAAATTACTGAAGTCAAATCTTGACTAGTTGAAGAACTTGTAACACTTTCGTTCTGAGTCGTTACTTTATTTTCAAGATCTTTTTTCACTACTTCACTGGATTCTTTTGTTTCTAAATTACTTGTAACTTTAGTTGTAGCAGTTTTCTCTACTGGAACATCCACTAACCAGGCACCATTTGAATCAACAGTATAGCCTTCTGGTGTCTTACCATTCACAAGTAATTGACCATTTTCTTTCAAGAAGTACCATTTATCCTTGTCTTTGATCCAACCCACAGCTCGTGAACCGTCTGTCTTGTAGAAATACCAATCGTTTGCCTTTTTAAGCCAACCTTGCTTCATAGCTCCTGAATCTTCTAGATAGTAATGATGACCAGCAACTTCTATCTCACCTGTCTTCATGATACCAGTAGAATCCATATAGTACCAGGTTTCTTTATCTTTTACCCAACCCGTTTTCATTTCCCCTGATTGAGCAAAGTAATACCATTGCCCCTTATATTGAAGCCAACCTGTCTTCATAGAGCCGTCAAAATCCAAATAATACCACTGTTCTTTATCTTGAATCCAACCAGTTTCCATCTGGTTTTCTTTGTTAAAATAATACCAGATTCCAGCGATTTTCTTCCAATTTTTTGCAGCAGCACCAGAGTCTGTCAAATAAAACCAACGATTGTTCCATTTTTTCCATTGATTATATAACAGGATTCCCCTCTGATTAAAATAATACCATTCACCTTCGATTTCATTCCAACCGACAGCATACTCTCCTGTAGAATCAGGTGCTTGATACCACCAGTTTCCATAAGCACTCTTATGCCAGCCAGCTTGAAAACTTGGAATCGGCTTGTAGGAGGTTGAAATATTGACAAATCCGTCTTGTCGAATATCAAAAACTGTCGCATCATAGTCTTTGCTGGCTGCGTTTATATGTTGAATTCCCATTGATTCAAGCCAGCTAATATATTCCCTATTTATTTCTTGACCGCTATCATACGAACCAATTGGTGAGGAAGAAGTTTGAACAATTATCTCAGGAGACAAATTTCTTATAAAACTTTTTGTATTAGAATTCTTTGTATCTAAATGATGATTAAACTTCATCAAATCAACTTTTCCAATAAGAGGACCATACTTGTCTTCTGCTCCATGAACATTATCTAAGTCGCCTCCAAGGTAAATTTTCTTGCCATTGACTTTCACCACGCTAATCAAGGAATTGGAATTGTCATCCCAAATTTTCTTTAATTCACCTGATGAATCGGTTTCATTTTCATAGTTATAGAGCTGAATATCCATGTCCCCAAACTGAAAATGAGCATCTCCTTGTGTGATGTTTTGAATAACTGAAACACCTTTTTCAGCAGCAGTCTGTAAAACCTTATCATAGCCATACAGATTATCCCAAAGACGTTCAGGCTTAGTAATACGATTATCACTATATTTCTTAAGATAGACTCGGTCAACTGGATAGGTAGACAGTAATTCATCAACATTTCCAATATGATCGCTGTGGGTATGGGTAACCAAAATAAAATCAAGCTTTTGGACACCCAATTCCTTCAAATGACGAAAAACACGGTCTGTCAGAACATGCTTATAAGTGGTATTGATACCCTGTCTCCATGGATAACGAGAATCACTTCCATCTGGGAAATCATAATCTTCTCCTGTATCCACCATGGCAAAATGTCCATTGCTTTCAAGAATAATCGCATCACTTCCACCTTCATGAACATTTATAAAGTGGATTTTATTTCCTGAACTTTATTGAGCTTGAACATTCCCATACCATGATAAACTTAAAAAAGTGCCTGCAAGTGCTAAACTAATCAATTTCTTTTTCATTGTTACTTTCTCAATTTCTCTAATGTTTCCTTAAATATCTCTGGGATATCTGCTGTAAATTCCAAGGTCTCACCTGTTCTCGGATGAGTAAAACCCAGAGTCTTGGCATGAAGAAATTGCCCATGCCCTTTCAGAGTCTTGCGTGGTCCATAGACTTCATCACCAGCAACTGGATGGCCAATATAAGCCATGTGGACACGGATTTGATGGGTACGCCCTGTCTCCAGCTGCAACTCTACCAAGCTATAATCACCAAAGCGTTCCAAGACGTGGAAACGGGTCACTGCAGGCTTTCCTTTAGCAGTCACAGCCTGTTTCTTACGGTCTTTTTCACTCCGGCCAATCGGCGCTTCAATCACACCACGATCATTGGGTAGATTTCCATGAACAATCGCCCAATATTTTCGGAGAGACTTTTTATCCTTGAGTTCTTGGGCAAGTGCTAGATGGGCCTCATCATTTTTAGCTATCATAAGAAGACCTGACGTGTCCTTGTCAATACGGTGAACAATTCCCGGACGCAGAACCCCGTTGATACCAGACAAGTCCTTAATATGATACATGAGGGCATTTACTAGGGTTCCACTGGTATGACCAGCACTCGGATGCACCACCATCCCCTGAGGTTTGTTAACGACGGCCACATCCTCATCTTGGTAGATGATCTCTAGCGGAATATCCTCAGCCACATACTCTAAGACCTCTGGTTCTGGCACATGGTAAGTGACGACATCACCCTCTTGGACAGTGTATTTAGCTTTCTTGACTTGGTCATTGACCAAGACCTGACCTGATTTGATTTGTTCATTCGCGAGACTGCGTGATAATTCAGTCAAATCCGACAAAGCCTTATCTAAACGCAGGCCACCAGTTTCAATTTTAATTTCCATTTATTTCCTCTTTTAGCATTGCAATCAATAAAATAATCACTCCAACAGTCAGATAGCTATCTGCCACATTGAAAATTGCAAAATTGATAAAGTCCAAGTGAAACATATCCACAACAAAGCCCTGACTTACCCTGTCAATAAAGTTTCCAAGACCACCTGCGATAATCAAGGTCAAACCCAAGACCATCCAGAATGAGTCCTCCATGTGTTTATGTAGATACCAAATGGCACCTACCACGACAACCAGGGTAATGACAGCGAATAACAACTGCTGATCTTGTAAGATAGAAAAGGCTGCACCTCGATTTTGCAGGTAGGTCAAACTAACGAAATTGGGAATCCAAGAGCGTACTTCACCCAGTGGAATCTGCTGGACGATATAGGATTTTACCAACTGATCAAGCCCAATCAAAAGTAGTACAATGACTGCCACTATTCCTCTTTTTTTCATGATTTCCTCTTCTGATTAAAATATTCTTGCATGACTTCTACAAAGAGAGTCCCAGCTTGACTCAGCTCCACTTCTTCACGTTTTACATAGACCATGCGATTATCTAGGTTATCCTTGAGACGAATGACTGTAATCCCATTGACACTGTCACTATCTAAAAATCCGGAACCTGTTGCATAAGCGTCCGTCCGCTCCAAAATACCATTCAAAGTAGCACGGTCTGTCACATTGAACATCTGCGAGCTCGCACTGGTATCAACAAAGTTCTCTGAATAATAAAGGTACTCATCTTTCTCTTGAGTGAAACGAACCGTTGGTAGATCAGCTAAATCCTCCATAACCAATTCCTCTTTCTGAGCCAAAGGATGCCCCTCGCGGAGATAAATGTGGGTATGGAAGGAAATCAATTCAATGACCTCCAGACCTAGCTTTTCAACCCGTTGCATAATACCTTTTTTATTTTGATTGTTGAGGTAGATAATCCCAATCTCACTATGCCCTTGCGCTACTTCATCTAAAATTTGAACAGTAGTTGATTCAAAAATACGAAAGTTCTTATAATCAGGATAGCGCTCTGAAAAGGCCGTAATGGTTGGTGGCAAGAAGTCATAGTGCTGACTAGCAATGGAAAATTCATCCTTTTCTTCCTCAGGATTGGCATACTGATTTTGAAAAATATCAAATCCTTTAACCAATTCTTGCGCTTTTTCATAAAATTCCATACCACGACGAGTCAAGAAAGTCCCTGAGCTGGTCCGACGGAAAATCTTAAAGCCCAACTCTTTTTCCAAATCACGAACAGAAATAGACAGACTCGGCTGACTAACATACATCTTTTCAGCAGCTTCACGGAAAGTACCGCTATTGGCAATAGCCACAACATAGCGTAATTGTTGAATGTTCATCTTCTACCCCCAACTTCTTTATCTTTTCATTATACCATATTTTAGAAGTTTTCCATCGAAGAAAAATAATGTCACTCATAAAATTCATCTACACTAAGAACGAAAAAATCATGGGTATCAAAATAAAAAATAGGCTCTCCGAAAACTCGGAAAGCCTTATTTAATGCCACTTCTAGCTTCCTCGCCTTTATATTTCAAGGCTCGGGATAAAAAGGTTCACTGGACCTTTTTATTTAGCGATTGGGTAAACAGAAACTTGTTTTTTATCGCGTCCTTTACGTTCAAAGCGTACTACGCCTTCAACTTTAGCGAACAAAGTATCATCTCCACCACGTCCAACGTTTACACCTGGGTAGATGTGTGTACCACGTTGACGGTAAAGGATTGATCCACCTGTTACAGTTTGTCCGTCAGCTGCTTTAGCTCCAAGACGTTTTGCTTGTGAATCACGTCCGTTTGATGTAGAACCTCCACCTTTTTTGTGGGCGAAAAGTTGCAAGTTGTTAAGAGTCATTTTTAACATAATGTTTTCCTCCGTGTTAGTTTTCTGTGATAACTCTGGTTTGGACGAACTCTGAAGAGTTCTCCGATAAGTTTGCCATACCCAAGAAAAATGATTCAAAGAATAACTGGGTCATTTCTCTCTGGTGTGAAGGAAGATCTTTTGGAATTTCAACCATCAGATAGCCACCTTCATCTTCGTTTAATTCTAGGATTGGTTCATAGCCTGCAAATTTCTCAATAGAATTGATAAAGTTAATGGCAAGCGTAGAAACCGATGCACACACGACATCAAAGCCGTATTCGCCACTCTCGGCGTGTCCAGTAATTTCCGCACTCCTCAGCTCGCCATCTTCGGCTCTCTCAAAGACTGCTTGTATCATGTGTTCTCCTTAAAATTAAGCGTTAATTGCGTTGATGACAACTTTTGTATATGGTTGACGGTGACCTTGTTTACGGTGGCTACCTTTTTTAGGTTTGTACTTGTAAGTAACAACTTTCTTTTGTTTTCCTTGTTTTTCAACAGTTCCAACTACAGTAGCTCCAGCAACAAGTGGAGTTCCGACAACAGTGTTTTCACCACCAACAAGAACAACTTCGTTAAAAGTAACTTCTTGACCAGCTTCAACGTTCAATTTTTCAACGTAAACTGCTTGACCAACTTCAACTTTAACTTGTTTTCCGCCAGTTTTGATAATTGCGTATGTGCTCATTATGCACCTCCTATGATTTTTATGGGTTTCCCCGAATTTTTTGTGAAGACTCGCCTAGCATCGTGGGACGAACCTCTTAGAGCAACGATGTTCGTGCGGTTGCACAGGAACGTGCATAGTCAACTCTTAAAGTATAGCATATCTCCTATTTTCTTACAAGTAATAACACCTAAAATGAAGCTTTTTCTTTTACTTTTTTCCGCCACGAGGCAAAAAGCATGCTGAGGTAAAAAATACTCATCATAATAGGAACACCAAGAATAGTCTTTTCATTATAGAAAATCGTCAAATAGGCTGAAAAGACAACGCCAAGTACAAAACTACTAAGCAGGCTTACAAAGATAATCCCTTCACGTAAAAATGGTGTGTGCTTGGTTCGGAAATAATCTCCAAAAGCCAGCATGGTTCGTTTGATATTCCCTGTCATAAAAGCGTTATTATAGGCAATACCCGACACTTCTCCAAAAGCAGTTGTCACCAATCCCATACAGAAGGCCAAGGGCGGTACTAGATAGATATTATCTACAGTTTGTGGCACAGAACCAATAATGATTGATAAGATTGCCAAAGGAATCAGTGACAGAATAGGCTTTTTCACAATTCTCAATTTTTCCTTATAAACAGTTAATAAAAAGACCCCCATCATAAAAGCTAGCAATGTCATTACTTTGGCACTGGCATCTGACACATTGTGTTGAATCAGACCTACTGAAAGAAAGACTACATTCCCAGTTTGTCCAGCGACAAGAGTGTTCCCTCGCACAATAAAAGTATAGGCGTCTACATATCCTGCACAAAAAGTCAAAAAAAGCGCTAGCCTCTTAGACTGACGTGATATTTTTCTTATAGGCAATAACCTCATTTTCCCTCCTATTTCATTTACTCATCTTATTATTGTACCACTTTCTTTGGAAAAGACCTAGTAGCTTATTTGAAATTTTTTACCCTCTGTTGGATAGTCACGTCTATCTATGTTATAATGAAAGAAGGATTTGAAATCGGAAAAGGAGTATCTATGCTTAAATTAGGTGTCATCGGCACTGGCGCTATCAGCCATCGCTTTATAGAGGCAGCCCATGCCAGTGGAAAATACCAGCTGGTCGCAGTCTATTCTAGAAAACTAGAAACTGCGGCAACCTTTGCTTCTCGCTACCAGAATATCCAACTCTTTGATCAAGTAGAGGACTTCTTCAAGAGCTCCTTTGATGTGGTCTATATTGCTAGCCCAAACTCCTTGCATTTTGCTCAGGCAAAAGCTGCATTGTCTGCAAGTAAACATGTCATTCTTGAAAAGCCAGCCGTCACTCAGCCACAAGAATGGCTAGATTTGATTCACACAGCTGAGAAAAATCACTGTTTTATATTCGAAGCGGCACGGAACTACCATGAAAAAGCTTTCACTATCATCAAAAACTTTTTAGCAGACAAACAAATTTTGGGAGCAGATTTCAACTATGCCAAGTATTCTTCCAAAATGCCTAACTTATTGGCTGGGGAAACACCAAATGTCTTCTCAGATCGTTTTGCTGGCGGTGCTCTCATGGATTTGGGGATTTATCCTCTCTACGCTGCCGTTCGTCTTTTTGGGAAAGCTGAGGACGCGACCTATCAAGGACAACAGCTTGACAATAGCATGGACCTAAATGGAGACGGTATCCTCTTCTACCCAGACTTTCAAGTTCATATCAAGGCTGGGAAAAACATCACTTCCAATCTTCCTTGCGAGATTTATACGACAGATGGAACCCTGACGCTCAACACAATTGAGCATGTTCGCTCAGCTATTTTTACCGACCACCAAGGAAATCAAATCCAGCTCCCTATCCAACAAGCTCCCCATACGATGACTGAGGAAGTCGATGCATTTGCACACATGATCCAGCAACCAGATCTGAATCTCTACCAAACTTGGCTGGAAGATGCAAGTTCTGTTCATGAACTACTATTTACCATGCGCCAGACTGCTGGCATTAGATTTGAGGCAGAAAAATGAAAAACAAACTACCGACTGAATGGCAAGAACTGAGTGACCAACTCGGTTTCCAAGAATTCACCCCCATTCAAACTCAACTATTTGAGCCCCTTCTTGCTGGAGAAAACCTCCTAGGAGTGAGCTCAACAGGAACTGGTAAGACCCTAGCTTACCTTCTACCAAGTCTTCTCAGACTACAAAAGAAAAAAGCCCAACAACTCTTGATTCTAGCACCAAATACAGAGCTTGCTGGACAGATTTTTGATGTATGTAAAACGTGGGCTGAAGCTATCGGCTTAACTGCCCAACTCTTCTTATCAGGTTCGAGTCAGAAACGCCAGATTGAACGCCTAAAAAAAGGACCAGAAATTCTGATTGGAACCCCTGGCCGTATCTTTGAACTAATTAAATTGAAAAAAATCAAGATGATGAATGTGGAAACCATCATTCTAGATGAATTTGACCAATTGCTAGATGATTCTCAGATACACTTTGTCGAGAAAATTACTCACTACGCACCTCGTGACCACCAACTTGTCTATATGAGTGCGACAACCAAGTTTGACCAAAAGAAGATTGCGCCTAACACATGTACCATTGATCTTTCTGACCAAAAATTGGACAACATCCAGCACTTCTACATGCAGGTAGATCAACGTCACCGAGTGGATATACTACGAAAACTGGCTCATGTAGAGGATTTCCGTGGTCTGGTCTTCTTTAACAGCCTATCAGACCTTGGAAGTTCAGAAGAAAAACTACAGTATCGGGATATCTTGGCTGTTTCCCTTGCTAGTGATGTCAATGTCAAATTTAGAAAAGTCATCTTAGAAAAGTTTAAAGACAAGCAACTAACCCTGCTTCTTGCAACTGACCTTTTGGCTCGTGGAATTGATATCGATAGCCTAGAATGCGTCGTAAACTTTGATGTTCCTAGAGATATTGAAACCTACACTCACCGTGCTGGCCGTACTGGCCGTATGGGCAAGGAAGGTTATGTTATCACTCTCGTAACCCATCCTGAAGAACTCAAAAAACTTAAGAAGTTTGCAAGTGTCCGTGAAATTGTCTTGAAAAACCAAGAACTCTATATCAAATAATCCCCATTGCTCTATGCACATCAGATGTATAGAGCTTTTTTATAAGCAATTCAATTTTATACTCTTCGAAAATCTCTTCAAACCGCGTCAGCTTCGCCTTGCGGTATATATGATTACTGACTTCGTCAGTCTTATCTACAACCTCAAAAACATGTTTTGAGCTGACTTCGTCAGTTCTATCTGCAACCTCAAAACAGTGTTTTGAGCATCCTTCGGCTAGCTTCCTAGTTTGCTCTTTGGTTTTCGAAGAGTATAAGTCTCTACGGACCAACCATTATCCTGTAGAAAATCATGACCACCCGTCAAACGGGTGGTTTGTCCCAGGGCTATAAGCCCAAATTACCAGCCAGCGCCTAAAGACGCTGGCTTTCACTTTGTTCAAGCCTTATTGCTCTTGACTCGTCACTTGCCTCTCAAAGAGGCTTTAGTATTACTTACCACTATCTCTAAAGGGATTCTCATATTCTTTTACACTTAATTTATCTAGTGCTATATCATGCTTTTCCTGTTCTTGAATATATTTCTTAATTGTGGCTTCATTGAGTCCCACCGTACTTACATAATAACCTTCCGCCCAGAAATGCCGATTCCCAAACTTGTACTTGAGGTTGGCGTGTTTATCAAACATCATGAGTGAACTTCTTCCTTTTAAATAGCCCATGAAACTCGAAATACTTATCCTTGGTGGAATACTTACTAACATATGTACATGGTCTGGCATTAAGTGACCCTCGATAATTTCAACTCCTTTATAACTACACAAACGATGAAATATTTCTCCTAAACTACTTCGATATTGATTATAGATAACTTTTCGTCTATACTTAGGGGTGAACACAATGTGATACTTACAGTGCCACTTTGTGTGCGATAAACTATGAGCCTTTTGTGCCATATTTTTCTCCTTTCGCTTTACAATTGGCTTGAACACCTTTATTGTATCGCGTTCGGAGTTTTTTTGGTATAACCTTCGACGCACACACGCATAGCGGGTGGTTTTTTTGTCTCGCACCTAACCGAGCGAGACGGACTAATAGTCACATAAAAAAGAACCTTGCAAAGCAAGATTCTTTTAGTGTCTGACTTAAATAATTGTTCTTCTGGGAACTAAATCGAATTAAGCTTCGATTTCTGTAACCATACCTGAACCAACAGTACGTCCACCCTCACGGATAGAGAATGTAGTACCTTGTTCTACGGCGATTGGGTGGATCAACTCAACGTCGATTGTCACGTTATCACCAGGCATTACCATTTCAGTACCTGCTGGAAGTTCGATTGAACCTGTAACGTCAGTAGTACGGAAGTAGAATTGTGGACGGTAGTTGTTGAAGAATGGAGTGTGACGTCCACCTTCTTCTTTAGTAAGGATGTAGACTTCACCTTTAAATTTAGTGTGTGGGTTGATTGAACCTGGTTTAGCAATAACTTGTCCACGTTCGATTTCATCACGTTGAACACCACGAAGAAGGACACCTACGTTATCTCCGGCAAGACCTTCGTCAAGTTGTTTACGGAACATTTCAACACCAGTAACAACTGCTTTTTGAGTTTCTTCTTTGATACCAACGATTTCGATTTCGTCGTTGACTTTAACGATACCACGGTCGATACGTCCTGAAGCAACTGTACCACGTCCAGTGATTGAGAATACGTCTTCGACTGGAAGAAGCAATGGTTTGTCAGTGTCACGTTCTGGTTCTGGGATGTACTCATCAACTGTGTTCATCAATTCCATAACGATGTCTTCGTATTTAGTGTCACCTTCAAGGGCTTTAAGAGCTGAACCTTGGATAACTGGAAGATCGTCACCTGGGAAGTCGTATTCTGACAATAGGTCACGGATTTCCATTTCAACCAATTCAAGCAATTCTTCGTCGTCAACCAAGTCAACTTTGTTCATGAAGACGATAAGGTGTTTAACACCAACCTGACGTGAAAGAAGGATGTGCTCACGAGTTTGTGGCATTGGTCCGTCAGTTGAAGCTACTACAAGGATAGCTCCGTCCATTTGAGCGGCACCAGTGATCATGTTTTTAACGTAGTCCGCGTGTCCTGGAGCATCGATGTGAGCGTAGTGACGTTTTTCAGTTTCGTACTCAACGTGCGCAGTGTTGATAGTGATACCGCGTTCGCGTTCTTCTGGAGCAGCATCGATAGACGCATAGTCTTTAGGTTGGTTAACTGATGAAGGCAAGCGACGTGCCAAAACAGTTGTGATAGCTGCAGTTAGGGTAGTTTTACCGTGGTCAACGTGTCCGATAGTACCAATGTTAACGTGTGGTTTACTACGATCGTATTTTTCTTTTGCCATTTGAGTAAAAGCCTCCAATAAAATATATTTTATAGATAGACAGTAGGCAATACAGTCTAACTTTCCTTACTATTTTATCAAATTTCAGCTAAATTGCAAGTGTTTTACAAAGTTTTTGTGAATTATTCTTAATAGGCCAATCTAAATGGCACTTCTACTTCTATAATTTACCTAAAGAAAAAGAAAAATCAGGAATTTCCTGACTTTTACTTAGCTAATTCTCTTTCTCGTTCTTTCATTGTTTTATGGTTTTCATACAAACGTGATAAGAACTTAGAAATTTCTTTTAAGATAGAATAGGTTGGTACTGCGACAATCATGCCAATGACCCCATAGATATTGCTTGATAACAAAAGTAATACTAAAATTGTTATTGGATGGACTTTCATCACGCCACCAACGATTCGAGGGTAGAGGATATTGCCATCCACTTGTTGAATGATTAGCATGTAAACAACTGCAATTAGCATTCTATGAGGATCCGTAAAGACATTGGCAATAATCATCGGAATCAAGCCAATACTTGGTCCCACATAAGGAATGAGATTGGCCAATCCTGAAAAGATGGCGAAAACCAAAGCGTATTTCAAACCAATCACGCTATATCCGATAAAGGCCAAACAACCGATAATAATGGCATCAATTGCGACTCCGCTAATATAGCGAGCAATTGTTGCATTCAAATTCTTTAAAAGACCTGCAATATGCAACTTATCTCTCTTTAAAACAGTGCGCTCAAGCATCGGCAAAAATTTGTTACCATCTAACAAAAAATAAACCAAAAACACAGGGGTCATAATAATAATCAAAACGGTACTAAAGAGAGCTGATAGAACACTTCCGACACTATTGGTAACGCTATTTAGGATATTTTGTAAAATATCTACATAGGATAGATTTAATTGTTGAATAGTCGCTTGAATATCCAAATTTTGAAAGGCTGGATAAGTAGATAAATCCATAATCAAATCTTGTAAACGACTGTAGATAGTCTGGCTAGTCGCAATCAAGCTGGTCAACTGATTAACCAAAATCGGTAAGAGATAGACTACCCCAATGACAAGGCCCCACACCAAGGCACACAAGGTTAGTAGAATACCAATGATACGATTAATTTTGAAATATTTTTGTAAAAAATTTACAATAGGATTGGTCAAATAATATAAAAAACCACCTAGAAGAAAAGGAATCATGATGGTGTTTGCTACGCTTACAAAAGGCGTGATAATCGCCCCCATCTCTCTCCATAAATAAAAAATGATTGTTAATAATAAAATTTCACTGGTCCAAAAAAATAATTTATTCTTACGAAACATGAGCTACCTCCATTCATCTATTTTACCACACTTTCAAAAAAGCTTCTTTCTTCTATCATGAAACTGGGAATATTTTTTTCTTTATGTTAGAATAAACTTACTATGAAAAAAATCATTTTAACTCTCTTAAGTCTATCCCTTATTGGATCAGCATCTACTGTTGCTGCCCAAGATTTTAATATTGCTGCTAAACATGCGATTGCTGTTGAGGCCAATACTGGTAAAATTCTCTATGAGAAAGATGCAACTCAACCTGTCGAAATTGCTTCTATAACAAAACTGCTTACCGTTTACCTGGTCTATGAAGCACTCGAAAATGGAAGTATCACACTATCCACCCCAGTAGATATTTCTGATTATCCTTATCAATTGACGACAAATTCTGAAGCCAGTAATGTTCCTATGGAGGCCCGTAATTATACTGTCGAAGAGTTGCTTGAAGCAACTTTGGTATCTAGTGCCAACAGCGCCGCTATTGCCCTAGCTGAGAAAATTGCTGGCTCAGAAAAAAACTTCGTTGATATGATGCGAGCAAAACTCTTGGAATGGGGAATCAAAGATGCCACTGTTGTCAATACAACTGGTCTGAATAACGAAACTCTCGGAGATAACATTTACCCAGGGTCTAATAAAGATGATGAAAATAAGCTCAGTGCTTATGATGTTGCTATCGTTGCTCGTAACCTCATCAAAAAATACCCACAAGTCTTAGAAATTACCAAAAAACCTTCTTCTACTTTTGCTGGAATGACAATCACTTCAACCAACTACATGTTAGAAGGTATGCCTGCTTACCGTGGTGGTTTTGATGGACTGAAAACAGGAACAACAGATAAGGCTGGAGAGTCTTTTGTTGGTACTACTGTCGAAAAAGGCATGAGGGTTATCACAGTTGTTTTGAATGCAGATCATCAAGATAATAATCCTTACTCTCGTTTTACAGCTACATCTTCCCTAATGGATTATATTTCTTCTACATTTACACTTCGCAAAGTCGTTCAGCAAGGCGATGCCTATCAAGATAGCAAAGTCCCTGTACAAGATGGAAAAGAAGATACGGTCACTGCAGTGGCCCCAGAGGATATCTATCTAATTGAACGTGGTGGGAATCAATCTTCCCAATCTATTCAATTCACACCTGATTCTAAAGCAATCCCCGCACCACTTGAAGCGGGAACAGTGGTTGGCCATTTGACTTACGAAGACAAGGATTTGATTGGTCAAGGTTACATTACCACAGAACGTCCTAGTTTCGAAATGGTAGCAGAAAAGAAAGTTGAAAAAGCCTTCTTCTTAAAAGTTTGGTGGAATCAGTTTATCCGATTTATCAACGAGAAATTATAAAACATACTGAGCAAAAGATTGCTCCAAAATAGAAACAGACCAAAAAGTCTTTAAAGTCAAAAACGCATAGTATCAGGTATTAAAAAACTTGATATTATGCGTTTTATTGTGGTAATATTTACTTCGTTTTCTCCTAAAATTGAATTTTATCCCAGTCTTTTTTGAGATATTTTATTCATTACTTTAGGAAGACAATTACTAATTTCCGTTGGCAAGACCATATAATGTTCTTGAGCTAATTCTTGGGCTATGGCTGAATGAAGATGAGTCGCTACGGTTACACGCTCGTAGAGACTGGCCTGTCGGAATTGGCCTGCAAATCCTGCAATCATCCCAGCCAGAGTATCTCCCATTCCCCCAGTCGCCTGATAGGGACCGCCAACATGTAACTGGTAATAATCAGATTGGCCAGCTTGCCAAATACGAGTAGCTGGACCTTTCTCCACCAAAATTGTTCCTTGAGGGAAAGAAGTCAGGGCACTAGCTGTTGTAGCTTCGTTTTGCTTTTCAATCGTAATTCCAGACAGTTTTTCCCACTCCTTTTGGTGGGGAGTTAGGATAAGCTGGTTAAACGGAAATGACCGACTTGTTCTAGCAAGAATGGTCAGGGCACCACCATCTACAATCAAAATCTGATTTTTGCTTAAATTAACAAAGACTTGTTTTACTAGATCTTCTCCAAAAGCATCGTCTCGTAAACCAGGCCCCACTAAGACCACTTCTGCCTTCTCCAACTGCTCTTTTAACAGTTGCTGGTCTTGAAGAGAAAAGGCCATAGCCTCAGGTAAATGACTGTGCAAAGCTGGGATATTTTCCCTATCTGTTCCAACAGTCACCAATCCTGCACCGCTTTTAACAGCCGCCAAAGCAGCCATGATGATAGCACCACCATAAGGATACGTCCCACCAAGCAACAGCAGACGGCCATAGTCTCCTTTATGACTGGTACGAGAACGTTCAATAATGACTTTTTCTAGTAAGGTTTGCTCAATCACTCTCATCTTTTTTCCTCTCGCATTTATTATACAACAAAAAGGAGGCGCAGACCTCCTTTTGTAATCTTATATCTAAAATTGAATATTCATTTCTGTCATTTTAGATATAGCTATAGAGAATACACTCTCTTCAGCGAATGTTTCTATTATTTTCTATCCAATGTCCGAAGTGCTGCCTGATAGGTTTGCTCCATCAGCATGGTAATGGTCATAGGACCGACACCTCCAGGGACTGGCGTGATATGGCTAGCAAGTGGTGCAACTGCCTCATAATCCACATCCCCACAAAGCTTACCATTTTCATCTCGGTTCATCCCAACGTCAATAACAACTGCTCCAGGTTTGACAAAGTCAGCAGTCACAAATTTTGCACGGCCGATTGCTACTACAAGAATATCTGCTTTAGCAGCCACCTTGGCAAGATTATGAGTCCGTGAATGAGTCAAGGTTACTGTCGCATTTTTGGCCAAAAGAAGCTGAGCCATCGGTTTTCCGACGATATTGGAACGACCGATGACGACCGCATTTTTACCTTCCAAGTCAATCCCGTATTCATGAAACATTTCCATAATTCCTGCAGGTGTTGAAGGAATCATGACTGGATGACCAGACCAAAGACGCCCCATGTTTAACGGATGGAAACCATCTACGTCCTTTTCAGGATCAATAGCCAACAAAACCGCTTCTTCATCGATATGTTTGGGTAAAGGTAACTGAACCAAAATCCCATGCCAAGCTGGATCCTGATTATATTTACCAATCAAGTCTAACAATTCCTCTTGAGTAATGGTTTCTGGAACTCGCACTACTTCGCTACGGAAACCAGCCGCAAGAGCTGACCTCTCCTTGTTGCGAACATAGACTTGGCTGGCAGGGTTGTCCCCAACCAAAATCACTACCAAACCAGGCACTAGACCTGTTTCTTCCTTTAATTTTGCAGTCTTTTCAGTCAACTGCCCCTGCAATTTGGCCGCTAAAGCTTTCCCATCAATAATCTGTGTCATATCACTTCTCTTTTCTTTCAAATATCTTCCATTATACCAAAAACTGCCAGCACCCTCTAACACTTCTTTCCTAGGCAATCCTATAGTTTCAAACTATAAGAAAAAGCTCTGGTCGAGCTTTTTACTAATCTTGTCTTGAAATTTTAAAATAGATTATAAAACCTTACTCAAGAAGTCTTTAGTCCGTTGTTCTTGGGTTTGTTCAAAAATCTGCTCAGGTGTCCCATCTTCAACAACCACACCGTCTGCCATAAAGATGACACGATCTGCCACCTCACGCGCAAATCCCATTTCATGTGTTACGATAACCATAGTCATTCCTGACTTGGCAAGGTCTTGCATAACAGCTAGAACTTCTCCAACCATCTCAGGGTCCAGAGCTGAAGTCGGCTCGTCAAAGAGCAAAACATCAGGTTCCATGGCCAACCCACGCGCGATGGCAATCCGTTGCTGCTGCCCACCTGACAAACTCTGTGGATAAGCATCTGCCTTATCTGGCAAACCAACTTTTTCCAAAAGCTCTTGGGCTCTCTTCTCAGCAACAGCCTTGCTCTCACCTTTGGTCTTGATAGGTGACAAGGTGATATTTTCCATCACAGTCATATTAGGAAAGAGATTGAATTGTTGAAAAACCATGCCCATCTTCTCACGCATGGCAAAGAGGTCATTCTTCTTGTCTGTAATATCGACTCCCTCAAAGATAACCTTCCCTTTAGTTGCTTCTTCCAACAAATTCATAGAGCGAAGCAAGGTAGATTTCCCGCTCCCCGAAGGACCGATGATAACGACAACTTCTCCTCTTTTAATCTCGAGGTTGATGCCCTTCAATACTTCATTCTTTCCAAATGATTTATGTAAATTTTCAATTTTTATCAAGGTTTCTGTCATTATTTCTTATCTCCTTGTCCCATACGTTTTTCAAAAGCTTTCAAGGCTACGGTCAAAATAGAAGTCATAATCAAGTAGTAAAAGGCTGCAAATAAAAGTGGAGTCAGAGGTAGATAGGTTGTTGTAGAAACTGTTGTAGCCCCATTCCACAACTCCATAACACCAATAGCTGATAAGAGGGAACTATCCTTGATAATAGTGATAAATTCGTTTCCCAATGCTGGCAAAATATTTTTGATAGCTTGTGGCAAAATCACATAGCGCATCGCATTTTTAGGACGAATCCCTAAAGAATAGGCCGCCTCTAACTGACCCTTAGGAACTGCATTAATCCCAGCACGAACAGTCTCAGAAACATAAGCACCACTGTTCATAGAGATAATCAAAATCCCTGGAATCAGACGAGAAAGGTCAACACCCAAAATTCCAACCTGAATAGTCGGAGCATTGATGTGCATAAGGGCAAAGGCAATCATAATCTGAACCATCATTGGCGTCCCACGGAAAATCCAAACGTACAAGTTGGCGAGCCAAACAAGCGGTTTAAACTTTGATCGTTGCCCAAAAGCCAAGACAACCCCCAAAATAGTTCCCAAAAAGACAACACAGATAGAAATGAGAACCGTCACAACAGCCCCATAGTTAAAATAAGGTAAATACTTAGGTAAAAAAGAAAAATTCATAGTCACACTGCTTTCTAAAATAGAGTACTGTATGATTATAACATGTATTGAATTAAAATTCAAATCTTTTATCCAATTTATTTAAAAATCTTTAAACTAGCAGAATTAGCGAGAAATCTTAGTTTTTTCTAGTCAAGTTGGCCTCCTTTATGGTAAAATAGTAACGATAAGAAATGAAGGAGAATCAAAATGGAATCACATTTGGTTAGAATCATCAACCGCCTTGAAGCAATGGCAAAAGACGGCGGAAATTTAAAACGTAATTTTGAACGCGAAGGAGTTGTTGTTGCAGAAGTTGCATACAGCCATGATGAAGAAAACGGCTCAATCTTTACCCTTCGTGATGTAGAAGCTCGCGAAACTTATACTTTTGATAGCATTGACTTGATTGCAATGGAGATTTACGAACTCCTCTACTAATGTAAAACAAGCTGGGATTGTCCCTGCATGTCTAACCAAAATCCTTTTTGTCTCACAAATAGGATTTTTTTTATAGTCCAAATTCATAAAAATTTTTATTGTAACAACTTCTCAAAGCTGCAATCTTTTTACTTGCTTTACACCCCAATCCTGTTATAATGAGAGTATAGAAATTTGACTATTTTTGACCTTTGAACAGGTCAGGCTAAAGAAAGAAATGAGGTAGATGTATGCTTTGTCAAAACTGTAAAATTAACGACTCAACAATTCATCTTTACACCAATCTCAATGGAAAACAAAAACAAATTGACCTCTGTCAAAACTGCTATAAGATTATCAAGACAGATCCTAACAATAGTCTCTTTAAAGGCATGACAGATTTGAACAATCGTGACTTTGATCCTTTTGGTGATTTCTTCAACGACCTAAACAATTTCAGACCTTCTAACAACACTCCTCCTACTCCCCCAACCCAATCAGGTGGAGGTTACGGTGGAAACGGTGGTTATGGTTCCCAAAATCGTGGATCTTCTCAAACTCCGCCTCCAAGCCAAGAAAAAGGCCTGCTGGAAGAATTTGGTATCAATGTAACTGAGATTGCTCGTCGTGGTGATATCGACCCCGTTATTGGACGCGATGATGAGATTATTCGTGTCATCGAAATTCTCAATCGCAGAACTAAGAATAATCCTGTTCTTATCGGTGAACCAGGTGTCGGAAAAACAGCCGTTGTCGAAGGTCTAGCTCAGAAAATCGTTGATGGCGACGTTCCCCATAAACTACAAGGCAAACAAGTCATCCGTCTGGATGTGGTTAGCTTGGTTCAAGGAACGGGTATCCGTGGACAATTTGAAGAACGCATGCAAAAACTCATGGAAGAAATTCGCAAACGTGAGGACATCATCCTCTTTATCGATGAAATCCATGAAATTGTCGGTGCTGGTTCTGCAGGCGATGGCAATATGGATGCAGGAAATATCCTCAAGCCAGCCCTTGCTCGTGGGGAACTGCAACTGGTCGGCGCTACTACCCTCAATGAATACCGTATCATTGAAAAGGATGCAGCCCTAGAGCGTCGTATGCAGCCTGTCAAAGTCGATGAACCAACAGTGGAAGAAACAATCACTATCCTCAAAGGAATTCAAAAGAAATACGAAGACTACCACCACGTTCAGTATACCGATGCTGCAATTGAAGCAGCTGCAACTCTTTCCAATCGCTACATCCAAGATCGCTTCTTGCCTGACAAGGCCATTGACCTCCTAGATGAAGCTGGTTCTAAAATGAACTTGACCTTAAATTTTGTGGATCCTAAAGTCATTGATCAACGCTTGATTGAGGCTGAAAATCTAAAATCTCAAGCTACACGAGAAGAAGATTTTGAGAAGGCCGCCTATTTCCGCGACCAGATTGCCAAGTATAAGGAAATGCAAAAGAAAAAGGTCACAGACCAAGATACTCCTATCATCAGTGAGAAAACCATTGAGCACATTATCGAGCAGAAAACCAATATTCCTGTTGGCGATTTGAAAGAGAAAGAACAATCTCAACTTATCCATCTAGCTGAAGACCTCAAGTCTCATGTTATTGGGCAAGACGATGCTGTCGATAAGATCGCTAAGGCTATTCGCCGTAATCGTGTCGGTCTCGGTACGCCTAACCGCCCAATCGGAAGCTTCCTCTTCGTCGGACCAACTGGCGTCGGTAAGACAGAACTTTCCAAACAACTAGCCATTGAACTCTTTGGTTCTGCTGACAGTATGATACGCTTTGACATGAGCGAATACATGGAAAAACACAGCGTGGCTAAGTTGGTCGGCGCCCCTCCAGGTTATGTTGGCTACGATGAGGCTGGGCAATTAACTGAAAAAGTTCGCCGCAATCCATATTCTCTTATTCTCTTGGATGAAGTAGAGAAAGCCCATCCAGATGTTATGCACATGTTCCTCCAGGTCTTGGACGATGGTCGTTTGACAGATGGGCAAGGACGTACCGTTAGCTTCAAGGATGCCATCATTATCATGACCTCAAATGCAGGGACAGGTAAGGCTGAAGCCAGCGTTGGTTTTGGTGCTGCTAGAGAAGGACGTACCAATTCTGTTCTCGGTGAACTCGGTAACTTCTTTAGCCCAGAGTTTATGAACCGTTTTGATGGTATTATCGAATTTAAGGCTCTCAGCAAGGATAACCTCCTTCAGATTGTCGAGCTTATGCTAGCAGACGTTAACAAGCGCCTCTCTAGCAACAACATTCATTTAGATGTAACTGACAAGGTCAAGGAAAAATTAGTTGACCTCGGTTATGATCCAAAAATGGGAGCACGCCCACTTCGTCGTACTATTCAAGACTATATTGAAGACGCAATCACTGACTACTACCTTGAAAATCCAAGTGAAAAAGACCTAAAGGCAGTTATGACCAGCAAGGGCAAGATTCAAATCAAATCTGCCAAAAAAGCAGAAGTTAAAACTTCTGAGACAGAAAAATAAATACTATAGAAAAGAAGTAGAAAATGAAAATTTTCTGCTTCTTTTTTACTAAAATAACTGTAATTTCTTGACAGCTTGCCCTTTGTCCATTATGATAATAATAACGATACTAGATAATGAGGAAAATGCAATGGCAAACCCAACTTTCGGAGAAAAAAAAGCGAATACAGACTATGTTGCACGCTATGGAGTGTATGCAGTTATCCCTGACGCTGAACAAAAACAAATAGTTTTAGTTCAAGCTCCTAATGGTGCTTGGTTCTTACCAGGTGGCGAAATTGAAGCAGGTGAAAATCATCAGGAAGCCTTAAAGCGTGAATTGATTGAAGAGCTTGGTTTCACAGCTGAAATTGGTACCTATTACGGACAAGCTGACGAATATTTCTACTCTCGTCACCGTGACACCTACTACTACAATCCTGCTTACCTCTATGAAGCGACTTCTTTCAAAGAAGTGCAAAAGCCACTAGAAGACTTTAATCATATTGCCTGGTTCCCTATTGACGAGGCTATTGAGAACCTCAAACGTGGTAGCCATAAATGGGCCATTCAATCTTGGAAAAAACAGCATAAGATTGACTAAATCAAGCGACTTTATTCAAAAAGTGCTATAATAGTATTAGAAAATCGGAGGAAATGTTATGAAGCTTATCAATACGACAAACTCACACTCGCAACTTGTAAAAAGCCAGCTAGAGAGTACAGATGCAACTCTTGTTGAGGTCTATTCTGCTGGAAATACAGATGTTATTTTTACCCAAGCTCCGCTTCACTATGAAATCCTCATCTCAAATAAACACCGTGCTATTCGAGAAACTGAAATCGAAGCCATCCAAGAATTTTTCTTGAAACGTAAAATTGATAAGGACTCTATTGATGAGGCCAATATCAAAACCCTCTACTCAGAAAAATTAATTGGGATTTCGATTCCAATCAAATAAAATTTTGGAGAGATTAGAAAGCTATTGAACCTTATAGACCAAACATAGGTTCTGACTTGCTTTTTAAATTGTCTCCAATTTTTTATCTTGAGATCTTATCATACAAGATTTTAGGCTCTATAATATTTGTAGTGGGTAACCCCCTATGGATATTATGGAGCCTTTTTTGTGTCGAAAAAAAGTCCCATATGACCTATAATGAAAAGCGATCAAACAACTCATTAGAAAGAATCATATGGAACAATTACATTTTATCACAAAACTACTCGATATCAAAGACCCTAATATCCAATTTATAGATATCATCAATAGGGATACACACAAAGAAATCATCGCTAGACTGGACTACGATGCTCCATCTTGTCCTTATTGTGGAAGTCAAATGAAAAAATATGACTTTCAAAAACCGTCTAAGATTCCTTACCTCAAAACGACTGGTATGCCTACTAGAATCCTCCTGAAAAAGCGTCGATTCAAGTGCTATCATTGCTCGAAAATGATGGTCGCCGAAACCTCTCTCGTCAAGAAGAATCATCAGATTCCTCGTATTATCAACCAAAAGATTGCGCAAAAGCTGATTGAAAAGACTTCTATGACCGATATTGCCCATCAGCTTTCCATTTCAACTTCAACTGTCATTCGAAAGCTCAATGATTTCCACTTTAAGCATGATTTTTCTCGTCTTCCTGAGATTATGTCCTGGGACGAGTATGCCTTTACTAAGGGAAAGATGAGTTTCATTGCACAAGATTTTGATAATCTCAACATCATCACTGTTCTTGAAGGCAGAACACAGGCTATCATCCGAAATCACTTTCTGCGCTACGAGCGAGCTGTTCGTTGTCAGGTGAAAATCATTACGATGGATATGTTTAGCCCTTACTACGATATTGCCAGTAAACTTTTTCCTAACGCTAAAATCGTTCTCGACCGCTTTCACATTGTCCAACATCTCAGCCGTGCTATGAGTCGTGTACGTGTCCAAATCATGAATCAATTTGAGCGAAAATCCCATGAATACAAGGCCATCAAACGCTACTGGAAACTCATTCAACAAGATAGTCATAAACTGAGTGATAAACGATTTTATCGCCCTACTTTTCGTATGCATTTAACGAATAAAGAGATTCTAGACAAGCTTTTGAGCTATTCAGATGAGTTGAAACACCACTACCATCTCTATCAACTCTTGCTTTTTCACTTTCAGAACAAGGAACCTGAAAAATTCTTCGGACTTATTGAGGACAATATAAAGCAGGTTCATCCTCTTTTTCAGACTGTCTTTAAAACCTTTCTAAAGGATAAAGAGAAGATTGTCAACGCCCTTCAACTACCCTATTCCAACGCCAAATTGGAAGCGACCAATAATCTCGTTAAACTTATCAAACGAAATGCCTTTGGATTTCGGAACTTTGAAAACTTCAAAAAACGAATTTTTATCGCTCTCAATATCAAAAAAGAAAGGACAAATTTCGTCCTTTCTAGATCTTAACTTTTCTTCAACCCACTACAGTTGACAAAGAGCCAGATTTTATAGACAAATAATAAAAAAGATTTGATTCTGCTTCTCACACAATCAAATCTTTTTCTTTTATTAAAAACGAATCGTTTCACGTGTTTTCTCATACGAGGTAACAAAGCGGTTGGTTACACCAGGCTCTGCCACTTCCAATGCTTGAGAAATCTTGTCAAATGAAGCGTGGTAATCAAATTCTTTCTCAAAAATGTCCAAAGCTTCATTAAAGGCTTCTTGAATGCGCTCATCAAATGAGCGGTAACGGTTAGAATATTGTAAGAGTTGTTCTGTCAAGGTTGCATACTGAACAATATTATAAGTTTCCGTTTCTAAAGCTTCCATATCATTCGTTGCAATTTCAAGAATACGGTTAACTGATTCTATATTGACTAAGTTTTGCTCTAATTCAGCCATTAGATCTTCCGTATTATTACTTGCTGTAAAGAATAACTTCAAGAAAGTTTGTGGAATACCAGGTAGGTTCCGTTTTTCCATATATCTCTTGATGGTATGGAGACGATTAACATATACATTTGCCTTTTGACGTGCATTGATATCATCTTTTTCAATTCGTGCAAGACGCTCACTAACTGCAATCTGTTCGTCTTCAATCTCTTTAAGATTTTCCTGTAAAGATTCAAGATTTTCTTCAAGAATTGAATATGCTTGAGTTGGTTCATCTTGATTTGAAGTTGCCTCAATAATAGCAGTCTCAAAGCTTTCTAATTCGGACTGTAAACGACGAACATGACTTGCATCTGACTCAGAAAGTAAATAACTTTTACTCAAACGCTCAATATCTTCTATCAATAAAGCATTATTTTCCTTCATGTGTTGAAGATAAGTAGGAAGTGTTGCTACTAAACCTTCTACTACTTTCTGTGCCGCAATTTCTCTTGTAAAGATATCATAAAGTGCATTAATCTCTTCTTGGATTTGAGTATTTTCGTACTCTGCATTATCCAATTCTAGTTTCGCAATATTCTCTTGATTTTTCTTGAGAGCTTCATAAAGCAGTTGGAAACGCGCTTCAATATCCGTTTCAGCAAAATGATAATTAGCATCTAAAAGCTTACGGTAACCATCTTCTAAATCTTCCAGTTGATCAGGTAGGTCTTTAGATAATGTTGCTACAATTGCTGGTATACGATCAACAATATGCGTTAAAGCCAAGATATGATTTTCAGCATTATCCAAAATCACAGCAGCTTCTACTGGGTCACCTGACGAATTTAAAGTTACAAACTGAGAAAACTCCGATTGGATATTTTCCAATTGTTTTTCAATTTCAGATAAACCTTGGCCATATTCTTCAGAATTATCAGCAACTCGGTGTTGCAACTCTTCAAACAAGTCCAAGGTATGAAGAACACGTCCACTATTTTTAGACTCTTGTTTCTCCAAATCTGCCAAGGCGTTGCGAATTGCCGCAATATCTTCTTCAATCAAGGTAATTTGACTCTCGATTTGATCAATTTGATGACTCGCTTTGAAAAAACGGAATGAGTTATTGTAGCCTTCTGCCTCGAAAAGATTATTTTCGATATCGGCAAAAGAATTAAGAGATAAATCAACCCATTTTTGATTCCATTCACGGAAAGTCACCTGACTTTGTCCAATCAAGTGCATATTTTTTACAGCTTCAACTTCATCATTAACTGGAAGATTGTACAGTTCTTCTTTTTTCTCTTCTAAAATTGCTAGTTTACTTTCATTGCGTTTCCTTACATAGATTGCGATAGCATAAGCAATGACCAATAAAACTGCAACTGCAATTATCAAATAAATTACTAGTCTAACAGACATATTAAACTCCTTTTGTACTTGAAACAATCGTAATGATTATATCATATTTTTTAGACCAAGGGAACTACTTCTCCCGATTTTTTAGACATCAAGTGTACTATAGACAGCATTTTCTTCGATAAACTCACGACGAGGTTCTACTCTATCCCCCATCAACATATCAAAGATTTTATCTGCTTCAGCCGCATCATCCACAGAAACTCTGGCCATCAAGCGATGTTCCGGATCCATGGTTGTTTCCCACAATTGGTGGTCATCCATTTCACCCAGACCTTTATAACGCTGAATAGTTGGTTTGGCACGTCCTTCACTGTGGCGGGCCAAGGCCTCTTGGAGTTTGATTTCTTGATCTGCACCTGGCTGGATGTATTCTTTAATCTCGCTTCCAACCTTGACACCATAGATTGGTGGTTGGGCGATATAAACATAACCAGCTTCTAGGATTGGTTTCATATAACGATAAATCAAGGTCAAAAGAAGGGTACGAATGTGGGCTCCATCGACATCGGCATCGGTCATCAAAACGAGTTTTTGGTAACGGGCTTTCGAAACATCAAATTCTGCCCCAAATCCTGTTCCCATCGCTGTAAAAAGACTACGAATTTCTTCGTTAGCTAGAATCTTATCCATACTTGCCTTTTCAACGTTCAAAATCTTACCGCGGATTGGAAGAATTGCCTGAAATTCACGGTTACGACCAGATTTGGCTGATCCACCAGCTGAGTCTCCTTCGACGATGAAGAGTTCTGTTTCAGCAGGATTGTTAGAAGAACAGTCTGCTAGTTTCCCTGGAAGGTTGGAAATTTCCAAACCAGATTTTTTACGAGTAACTTCACGCGCACGCTTGGCAGCCACACGAGCCTTGGCAGCCAAAATTCCTTTTTCCACGATACGTTTGGCAATCTGTGGATTTTCCATAAGAAAATCAGAGAAGGCATCACTGAAGAGGCGATTGGTAATCTTGACCACTTCGCTATTCCCCAGTTTGGTCTTAGTTTGTCCTTCAAACTGTGGATTTGGGTGTTTAACTGAGATAACTGCAGTTAAGCCTTCGCGAACATCTTCCCCTGTTAGGTTGTCCTCATTGTCTTTCAGTAACTTATTTTTACGAGCATAATCGTTGATAACACGTGTCAAGGCTGTACGGAAACCTTGTTCATGCGTTCCACCTTCATGTGTATGAATATTATTGGCGAAACTCATGACATTTTCATGGTAACCAGTTGTGTACTGCATGGCTACCTCAACTGTGATATCATCCATCTCACCGTCTGTATAGATTGGTGTATCAAAGATTACATCCTTGTTCTCGTTGATATATTCAACATAACTAGCAATCCCACCTTCATAGTGGTAATGCTTGGTTTGTTCCAAACCTTCACGCTTATCTGTGATTGAAATTTGAAGACCACGATTTAGAAAGGCCAATTCTTGAATACGCTTATTTAATTTATCAAAATCAAAGGTTGTTGTTTCAGTGAAGATTTCTGGGTCTGGTGTGAAGTGAACTGTTGTTCCCGTTTTATCCGTATCTCCAACCACCTCAAGGTCTGCAACAACATGACCACGACGGTATTCTTGGTAATGAATTTTACCGTTTTTGTGGACATGAACATCTAACTGAGTGGAAAGAGCATTAACTACTGAAGACCCCACTCCGTGAAGACCACCTGAGACCTTGTAGCCGCCACCGCCAAATTTTCCTCCAGCATGAAGAACCGTAAAGACTGTCTCAACGGCAGGTCGGCCTGTTTTTTCCTGAATATCGACTGGGATACCACGCCCATCATCGACAACAGTGATTGAATTATCTGGCTCAATAAAGACTTGAATATGGCTGGCAAATCCTGCCAAGGCCTCGTCAATTGAGTTATCAACGATTTCCCAGACTAGATGATGAAGACCTTCTTTTGAGGTTGACCCGATATACATCCCTGGACGCATACGAACAGCCTCTAAGCCCTCTAAAACTTGAATTTGACTGGCATCATAATTCTGTGCCTGCAGATTTTTGATTTCTTCTGTCATCTTATTCCTTTTTCTTACATGTCTAATACTTGTCTTAAATTCACGATACTGGTAAACAAGTGGGTATCCAGTCCAGCGGCTTGCCCTGCTTTAATATCAATCGGCCGATCACCAATAACAAGACCAGAGCTAATCTGATACTTTTCTCTTAAATAAATCATGGACTCAGGATTTGGCTTTCTCTTAAAACCTGAGCTAGAAGTGACTACTTCTGTAAAATAGGTTGCTATAGAGGTTTTTTCTAAAATTTCCAAGACCTGATCATTTCGATGAGAAACCAAAAAATGACGCCCACCTTGATTTGAAATGTCTGCTAATAAGTCAGAAACTCCATCAAACAAAATCGGGTGTTCAAGCTCTCTGGCTTCATTTTCCTTGTATTTTTCTAAAAAATGCTCTAAGTCGGGAGCGAATGTCTTAATCGCAAAATCAGTAGAAACCTTTAAAGCTTGATAGACACTGTCATGGTCTTTTCTGATACCATACAGCGCTAAAGTTTCAACAAATGCAGCTGTTGAAGCTTCATAATTATCCAGTAAAGTGCCACCTAAATCCCAGATATAATCGTGATATTTCATAGCTTTCATTATACCATTTTTTCCTTAAAAAAGCGATGATTTCTCTGAGTTTTCAGCATAAAAAAACGAGAGTTTGACTCCCGTTTTACTGATTTTTACCAAAGACATCTCGATAGAGCATTCCTGTTCGTAAAGTCTCTGCGTCTCCTCCTAATTGCTCCACCAACTCATAGGCAAAGGCAAGGGCTGTAGAGGGACCTCGACTGGTTGTCAAGTGACCATCTACCACTACTGTTTCCTTGACGTAGTGACCATCAAGGATTTGCTCTTGAACACCGTCATAACAAGTGTATTCCTTGTTTTTCAATAGCCCTGCTTGATTAAGGGCAATTGGTGCCGCACAAATGGCTGCTAGTTTCTTCCCTTCCCGTTCGAAGCGTTGCAACTCTTGAATCAAGGCCTGATTGTCACGCAAATGTGCAGAACCAGGCATCCCTCCAGGAAGGACAATCATGTCATAGTCTGATAAATCACCATCAAAGACACGATCTGCTCTTACTTGGATTGCATGTGAACCCGTCACTTGTTCTTCAAAACCAACCATATCACAAGTGATATTTGCCCGACGCAAAACATCCACAACTGTCAAAGCTTCAATTTCTTCAAAGCCCTGAGCTAACATAACTGCTACTTTAACCATGATTTTCTCCTTATTTGATTCGTTTTAAAACAACCTTTTTCCGTTTGAAAGGGACTTTTCCACTCTTTTCTTCAGCTAGATTGGTTTGATAACTCATCGATAAAAGCAAGCCAACACCGATCAAGTTACTGATAATAGCCGATCCCCCTTGCGAAATAAAAGGCAGAGGAATCCCAGTCAAAGGAAGCAAGCCAGTAACAGCACCGATATTCTCAAAGATATGGAAGAGCAACATCATAATCAAACCTGTGGAAATATAGGTGTAGAACTGGTTATTTGATTTAAGAGTAATCTTTAACATACGGTAAATCAGCATGAGATAAAGGGCAATAACAAGAACAGAGCCAATAAATCCAAAATCTTCTGCAATGACCGTGAAAATCATATCCGACTCTCTAACTGGAATAAGCAAATTAGAAGCATTAAAACCTTGACCAAATAAGCCACCACTCCCAATGGCAATCTGTCCTTGAGCCTGCTGATAAGTGGTTGTTTGGGCAAAATCAAATGTATTAAGCCAAGCCAAAATACGGTTGATTTGGTAGGTCGGCATTCCCAGTTGATGGAGAAAAGCCCGGCCGTCCTTACTGATAAAAATGGCTAAGAAACCAACAATACCTGTTACAGCAGTCACAAATACTGGGATAATAATTTTCCAAGAAACCCCTGATAATAAAACGATTCCTGAGAAAATAGCTACAAAAACCAAGGCAGTTCCTAAGTCACTTTGAAGTGCCAAAAGAACTAAGACTGGAATGGTAAAGAGAATCATCCAAAAAATTAACAAAAAGTCCAGTGGAACTGTGCGTCTCCATTCCTTATGTTTTTTTGTAAATTGGACAATCACACGAGCCAACATGAGGATATAGGATATCTTCATAAATTCTGATGGTTGGAATAGGGTAATTCCATTTATTGATACCCAGTTTTTGGCACCCGTTGATGCAACTAAGCTTGGATTATAAAAGACAATCGGCAAGACCATAAGTCCCAAGCCTAAAATATACAGAAAGGGGGTCACCTTCCAAAGAAATTCTGTATTAAAAAGCATGACCACAAAACCAATCACAAGCCCCAAGGCGATCCAGGCGACCTGCTGCCCTAGAATGGGCAGAATATTGTTTGGATAATCATGACTAACAGCTATATAGATAGCCACCACGCCAATAACCAGTAAAAAAAATACTGGCAATAGCAAACTATAATCGACTCTAGAGTCGAGAGAACGTTTCATATATACTAACCTTATACTTTCATACAATACTATTTATCAAAGTTCATTTAAAAATTTATCAACAGCCTCATCAACTTCGGATCGAGAGACGGTTTTAACAGTCGCTTCTTTTGCTAGAGAAGTCACTATTTGCTTGCCATATCGTTTTCCGACGATTCTTCTATCCAGAATGAGGGTTAAGGAACGTTGGTGTTCACGTCTCATACTTCTTCCCAAAGCCTGTTTTAAACGAATAATAGCCATCGGCAATTGATAATCATAAAAGGCATTTTTCCCTTCTTGATTCAATTCCTGATTAATCTTTTTCGTCAAGGGATCTTGAGGATTTTGGAAAGGAAGTCTTGGTACAACTTGAATCACAAAAGGATGACTTGAAAAATCAACTCCCTCCCAGAAACTTGCTGCACCAAGCAAGATTTGTTGTTCTCCTTTTTCAAAGCGTTTCTTCAGTTGATGAACATCGCCATTTTTATACTGGGCCAGATGGCTAACTGGAAGTAAATCCGATACTGCTAGAAGCATGTCTTTGGCAGTAAAGAGAACCAAAATTGGTTGCTGGAAAGCTTGAACATTCATTAGCAAATCAGCTACCTCTTTGGCATAGACTTCTAAGGAAGTTTCTGTTACTAGAGGGAAATCTTTGACCAAGACCACTTCTTGATCCTGTTTTTTACCAGCTTCAATCTTGACAAATTTGGCTTCAGGGTAACCTAAAAGGTCTGCCAAAGAAACTCTTTGACTGATCTCAAGAGTGGCCGACACTCCCAAGACTTGACATGAATTTGGCACTAAGGAAGATAGAAGGATTCGACCTGATTTTGTAGAAGAAATCTGAATTTTCTTCTGACTAGTTTCAGTTGCTTCAAGCCAGTAATCACCTTCAGCAGTAAAATAGCGAACCAATTCCTCAAAGCCTTCTACCTCTAATTCTGAAAAATACTGGTGGAGATTGGCAAGAGAATCCAAGATACTCTTCTTAGATTTTCCAGACTGAAATTGTTCTATCAAGTAGAGACACTCAAAGCGAATACTTTCTAGTATTCGTTGCTGGACCCTGTTTTCTTCTTCCACTAAAGCCTTATCAACTAAAGCAATAATAGACTGGATATCGTAGGTCTGTTGAAGCAGATTTTCTAGAGCTAACAAAACTTTTTGGACTTCATCAATAATCAATAAACGGTCGCTGACAAATTCAGGATTATCTTCAAGTCTGGTTACTAGATAGGCATGATTGGTCACTAAAAGCTTACAGACCTTTGCCCTTTCTTGACTACGTTTCCAGAAATCTTCCGTCACAAATAAGCTTTTAGAAGATAAATTCCCATCATGACGAAGGTCTGTCAGAAAATGTTGGTAGCGGTAGAGTTGGCCGATTTCATCCAAATCCCCAGTTTCTGTCTCTGTCAACCAGACCAAGAGTTGCATTTTAAAACGTCTAAATAAGCGATTTTCATCATTTTCCTGCAAGGAACGATAAAAAGCATCCAACTTCAGGTAATTTTGTGGTCCCTTTAAAGAATGAATATCTGTATGGAACACCTCTTTAAGACGTTTACCTTCTTCTTCCATGATTTGATTTTGAAGAATCTTTGTCGGAACGCTAAGGACAATCTGACGATTTTCCACTTGGGACAAAGCGGGTAAGAGATAGCCATAGGTTTTCCCAATCCCTGTCGGCGCTTGAATTAATGAGACAGGCTCATCTTTCAATAGCAAGCCAACCTCTTTAGCAAAATTTTCTTGCTCCTCCCTCACTTCAAGATTCAACAGAGAAATATTTTTAGAAAAGTCTTGAGATAGCTTTCGTGACTTCAGAGGAGCTGCAGGTTTCTTGAAATACAGTCCTTGAACTTCGACCAAGTCTGGAGAACTCAGGATAGATTGGTTTCGATAAATTTCTTCAATAACCAGATAGGACTCATATAAGAGAGCGTCAGCCATTTCCAGCAAGCGTTCCAAGAGACCTTTAGGGAGCTGGGCTATCTTTTCTCGAAGAAAAAGGAGTAATTCCGCTGTAGCTTGGGCATCTGAAAGGGCTGTGTGGGCGTGCTTTAGAGGAATTCCTAATTCTCGACACAATATCGGCAAACTATATTTTTCCATTTCTGGGAAAAAAACCTGGGCCAATTCCACCGTATCAACACGAGGATTTCTTAGCTCATAACCTTCAAAAAATAAATTTTCCGCCAAGAGATTAGCATCAAACTGAACATTATGGGCTACAAAAATCCCATCCTCCACCAAGTCAAAGATTTTTCTAGCAACTTGCGAAAAATCAGGTGCTTGCGCCAGACGTTGGTCAGTTAGCCCTGTCAATTCTTTAATATGAGCATCCAGAGGTTCGTGTGGATTGACATCCGTCGAATAGTGATCGACGATTTTTCCGTCCTCAATCACGACAATTCCCACTTGGATAATTTTAGCCTTACTACCTGTGCTAGTTGCCTCTAAATCAACCACAACATAGCGATTACCAATCGTTTTCATTATAAAAAATTATACCAAAAAAAGGGTCATTTGGCACCTGCAAACATGGGATAATTTTCAAACTCAAGAAGGTTACTTTTCTTAAAAATCTCAGTAAGTCGAGCATCCTAGCCTGCTGATTTTTGAAAATGGTGAGGAAACAAGAAAAATTGAGAGAAGAAATTTTAAATTTTCCTTCTCTCAATGAATCATTTACTTTATTTAACCATATCAGGATCGTAGTCATAGAATCCTGTATCAAGGAATCGGTTTTTAGGGTGAAGTTTACGAACTTCTTCATCCAGCAAGAAGGCTTGGTCATGGCTAAAGTTTCCCTCTTGAATCAAGCTACGCGCTTGGATAAAGAGTTTTGCAATCTCAACAAAGTTCTGACCAGGAGTGTAGAGACCTTCTAGTTTCCAGTGAGTGAAACCATGCTCCACCAATTCTGTCAATTTGGTCATCAAATCAAGGTCATTGTTGGCAAAGATGTGGGTACCATGATTGTCTTCAAAAATGGAATAGTGGCTCTCTGGGTCACTTGGTTCTGCCAAGAAGAGGTCACGCTTGCGAGTCTTTTCATCATCTATATGCGTAAAGTTATAGTAATTTTGTAAGAGCGGACGCTTTGAATGGTGAATAACACTAGCACCGTAAACCAACACTTCAGCAGGAATTTCCAAAATCTCTGGCATTTTGAAAAGTTCAGCTGATGGAATTTCACGCGCCAAAACAGCCTCAGATGCGCCAGCCTTTTGTCCCCAGAAGTTAATCTGGCGACTGCTAGTTACCATGGTTGAAGCATCGTAGATGGTCTTAAAGGAATAACCATCGCGGTTGACTACGTAAAAGACACCTGCATCCCCAATCGTAATGTAATCTGTCTTGATTTCTTCCAAGAAATCGAGGAAGGGCTTGATACGGTCCATCATATCTTGGTGCATAAGGGCATTGACTGCAACGATCAATTCCTTACCAGCATCATGAACCAGCTTAGCGATTTCACGCAATTGGTCATAACTAAAGGTTGTTGGCAGACGAAGGCCAAAATCTTTCTCACCGACATAGATACGGTCTACGCCAGCTTCGAGCAGTTGTTTAACTTGTTCAATACTTTCAGCAGTTGCTGTAATGATAATCTTTTCCATAAGGAAAATTATACCACATTTCTATCAAATCAGCCAAGACTTATCAGAGTTTTACAAATAGGAATTATTTCAGGGTAACTTCTCAAAGTAACTTCCATTTGCCTGACCAAAGTGGAAATTAGTCTAATACTCTTCAAACCACGTCAGCTTTATCTGCAACCCCAAAGCGATGTTTTGAGCAACCTGAGGCTAGCTTCCTAGTTTGATTTTTGTTTTTCATTGAGTATAAAACGGATTTTTATAAGAATAACTAGATGAAAGGCAAACCCCGAAGTATGAGAGAGCTCGCCAGTAACAATGATTTTGTATGCTATCCATAAATAGCAAACATCTCAAGCTCCATTAATCTTCAAAACATCATAGATAAGATCTAATCCTAAATTTAAGCAATTGATGCTGTAGGATTTATACATTGTTATAAATTTCTAGTCGTTTTGTTTTTATGATAAGAAAAATGGCATAGAAAAACGAGTATCTCCATCTACGGAAATGCTCGTTTTTTTGCTAGTTAGAAGTGATTTTTTGCTCAGCCTCATTTCTTTTTATAAAATTTATCAAGCAAGCGACCAACTAGCTCATCTTTTTTCTATTTCTGTCAATATGCGTGACAGGTAGTAATGATAGCCAAAAATAGCAAGAGCAAGCAAGAGGATAAGAACTCCTACTCCCAAGCTGATGGCAAGGACAGGGGCGAGAGAGCGAACCAAGAATAAGCTCCCTATTACAAGGGCCATTAAGATTGCACTATAAATAAAAATCAAAACAATTGCGACTATACGATTTGAACGGTTCACCAAGTCCGTAATGTTACTCCAATTTGTTGACAAATTTTTCACGTCCTTAAGGTAATGGTGGCAAGAAAGGATGACACTGGCAAGGATCCAGACTACAAGAAGATAAATCATCGAAAGGATGGGCAAGCCTAGATATAGAGAAAGGCCAAGTAAAGTCAGAACTGGTAAAAAGGACTGGACAGCAAATATAATCCAAAATTTCACTTTCACATAACGAGCAAAGTCAAAGGGTAAACTCTTCAGAAAATCAACATTTTCCCTCTCCAAGGACAAGGCAATTGAATGCAGGCTGGTGATATTGTTATTGACAACTGCTATAAAGAGAGCTATAAAAAACAAGGGTAACCAGTATGGAGGATGAATGTCTGGAACTATCTGAGAATCTCGAATTTTGGAAATCAGACCGATCATCATGAGATAAGGAAGAAAGGCACTTGTAAAAAGCACTGTAATCACGCCAGTTCCCTGTCCCAAGAGGGTGAGGTGGTAGCGTAAAACCATACGGAAAAAGCCCTTTTTATTAGTAGTTGAAATTCTCTCCTTATTGCGACGTTCTTTCTTGACCTTCTCCTCACTGTTAAGCAGAATCACGTCATAAAAATGAGGAAGAACCTTCTTTTTGGTCAGGTAAAGTAGGAAGAGAGTTAGTCCTATCCAAGCGAGTAGACCCAGGATGGCTTCTGTCGAAAAAGGAGCCACTGCTATTTTGTAAAAGATATGAAGAGGATAAAGGAGAAATGGAATGTCTCTAACTTTGTCAACAATACTTCCAAAAGTCGACTGTAGAAAGAGGACAAATATTAAAGGTATGAGAACCCCTATCCCAATCATCACATTCGAAAAAATAGACTGATACTTTCTGAAGACCGTAGTCTGAGCCAAGAAATGTACTGCCACTACCATCACTAAAGTAACAGAGACAAATAATAAGGCCAAGGACAGCAGCATCAAAGGCAAGCCCAGCCAAAGAGAAGGAGCTAGCCTAATATAGAGGACTAGAAAATAAGCTAGGATTGGTACAATTCCAGCTAGAGCTGGCAAGAGAACAGACAGTCCTTTAGCAATTATAATCTCTGATTCTTTAAAGGCATAGGGCCTATACGATACCAAATCCTTACTCTCATAAAAGACATTGTAAAATGCAGTGAAAGAAGTTGAAAAGGCAAGCACCAGTAAAATAGCAACCATGCTACTAAAAAAACTTGGCATTTCATCAAAAGGAAAACGAAAGGCTATATTTATAAACATGAAAAGCATCAAGAGACTAGAAAAAATGTAAGAACTTAGGACTCTAGCGGAAACATTTACTTTTTTCCCAGGATTCTTAGCTTGCTTCTTTCGTAGGTTAGCCAGATTAGCTTCTTGAGATGAATAGAGGATATTGATATCAACTAATTTTTTAATGACCTTGAGACGCATCTGAAACCTCCTCTTTTCTACCAGCAAGGCTAAGGTAGATACTTTCCAAAGACTGGTCTGGGTGGTCTTTTCTCAAGTCCTCTACCTTACCACAATAGATCAAATGCCCCTTTTTCAAAATAGCAATCCGATCACAGACTTGCTCAGCTACCTCTAGGACATGGGTTGAAAACAAAACTGTCTTGCCTTTTTGTGCATGTTCCTTCATCATTTGCTTCAAATCAAAGGCAGCCTGGGGATCCAAACCAGTCAAGGGTTCGTCCAAAACCCAAATATCAGGATCAGACAAGAGTGCTCCGATGACAAAGACTTTCTGACGCATTCCGTGAGAAAGGGTTTCAATAACCTGATAACGATTTTCAGCAAAATCAAAAACGTTCAATAGCCTAGCTAGACTAGTCTCCAAGTCAGAGCTAGTCAGATCATAGGATGAAGCAATCAATTCCCAGAATTCATTGGCTGTTAAGCGTAAAAATAAGTCAGGCGAGTCTGCTACGTAGCCAATCTTTCGTTTAATAGCCAAGCGATTTTCCGATAACTCCTGACCGTCTACCAAAATACGACCACTGCTGGGTGAAATGATACTGACTAGGGATTTTATAGTGGTCGATTTTCCAGCCCCATTATGGCCAATCAAGCCCATAATCTCCCCATTTTCAATCTGCAGATTGAGATTGCTCAAAGCCTCTTTATCACCATACAACTTACTAACATTTTGAAATTCAATCATGGGATGACTCCTATCTTTATCTATATTACATACTATTATACTAGCACTTTGATACAAAAAAATCAATACTTTATTTTAAGTAGTTAAAATAGTTTCCTTCTATTTTATGCAAACGTTGGCGCTAACCAATACTTTATGATAGAATAAAGAACAAGATTGACAAGTAAGAGGAAACATCATGCAAAATCAAACACTCATGCAATACTTTGAATGGTATCTGCCCCACGATGGTCAGCACTGGACGCGTCTGGCTGAAGATGCTCCACACCTAGCTGATCTCGGTATCAGCCACGTCTGGATGCCACCAGCTTTCAAGGCTACCAATGAAAAAGATGTAGGTTATGGGGTCTATGACCTATTTGACCTTGGTGAGTTTAACCAAAAAGGTACTGTCCGCACCAAGTATGGTTTTAAAGAAGACTATCTTCAAGCTATTCAAACCCTAAAAGCACAGGGAATCCAGCCTATGGCCGATGTGGTACTCAATCACAAGGCTGCGGCCGATCACATGGAAGCTTTTCAGGTTATTGAAGTGGATCCTGTAGACCGTACAGTTGAACTTGGAGAACCCTTCACCATCAATGGCTGGACTAGCTTTACCTTCGATGGTCGCCAAGATACCTACAATGACTTCCACTGGCACTGGTACCACTTCACCGGTACAGACTACGATGCCAAACGCCGTAAGTCTGGGATTTATCTGATCCAAGGGGACAATAAGGGCTGGGCCAACGAGGAATTGGTCGATAACGAAAACGGTAACTACGACTACCTCATGTATGCCGACCTAGACTTTAAGCATCCTGAAGTCATCCAAAATATCTATGACTGGGCTGACTGGTTCATGGAGACGACTAGTATTGCTGGTTTCCGTTTGGATGCCGTTAAGCACATTGACTCTTTCTTCATGAGCAATTTTATCCGCGATATGAAGGAAAAATACGGTGAGGATTTCTATGTTTTTGGTGAATTTTGGAATCCAGACAAGGAAGCCAATCTGGACTATCTTGAAAAAACGGAAGAACGCTTTGACCTTGTCGATGTTCGTCTCCACCAGAATCTCTTTGATGCTAGCCGAGCAGGTTCCAACTATGACCTTCGTGGTATTTTTACAGATAGCTTGGTTGAACTCAAACCTTACAAGGCTGTAACCTTTGTCGACAACCACGATACCCAACGTGGTCAGGCTCTTGAGTCTACTGTTGAAGAATGGTTCAAACCAGCAGCCTATGCCCTCATTCTGTTACGCCAAAATGGCCTTCCATGTGTCTTTTACGGCGACTACTATGGAATTTCAGGGCAATATGCTCAACAAGATTTCAAAGAAGTCCTTGACCGCCTCCTAGCCATCCGAAAAAATTTGGCCTATGGAGAACAAAATGACTACTTTGATGACCCTAACTGTATCGGTTGGGTACGTTCAGGTGCTGAAAATCAATCCCCAATCGCAGTCCTTATCTCAAATGACCAAGAAAACAGCAAGTCAATGTTTGTCGGCCAAGAATGGGCTAACCAAACCTTTGTAGATTTACTTGAAAACCACCAAGGTCAAGTTATAATTGATGAGGAAGGTTATGGACAATTCCCAGTCTCAGCTGCTTCGGTAAGTGTCTGGGCAGCCAATACTATTTAATAGTTCATAATATTCAAGCCAGATCCAATCGGATTTGGCTTTTTTGTAGTCAAAAAAAGACCTACCCAAATGGATAGATCTTTATACTCAATGAAAATCAAAGAGCAAACTAGGAAGCTAGCCGCAGGTTGCTCAAAGCACTGCTTTGAGGTTGTAGATAAGACTGACGAAGTCAGTCTCATATAAAATCCAAGGCGAAGCTGACGTTGTTTGAAGAGATTTTCGAAGAGTATTACTTGATTACAATTTACCTGCTACTGCATCCAACAATTCTTGGATTTTAGCTTGGTTGCTTCCTCCTGCCATGGCCATGTCTGGTTTACCACCACCACGTCCATCGACGATTGGTGCTAATTCTTTGACAAGGTTTCCTGCATGAAGGTCTTTTGTCTTGCTTGCTACAAGGACATTGACTTTGTCACCGATAGCGGCAACTAGAACAAGAAGATCAGAGTAGTCTTTTTGTTTCCAATTATCTGCAAAGGTACGAAGGGCACCGGCATCTGATACAGACACTTGACTAGCAATGTAACGGTGACCGTTGACTTCCTTCACATCCTTGAAGATGTCGCCTGCAGCTGCAGCTGCGGCTTTTTCTTTCAACTCAGCATTTTCTTTTTGCAATTGACGAAGTTGTTCTTGAAGTCCTTCTACCTTGTGAGGTACTTCTTTAAGTTGAGGTGCTTTCAAGGTTGCTGCGACTGCTTTAAGAGCATCTTCTTGTTCACGGTAGGCTTCAAAGGCTTCCTTACCAGTCACTGCCAAGATACGGCGAGTTCCTGAACCGATCCCTTCTTCTTTGACAATCTTGAAGAGACCAATTTCAGAAGTGTTGCCAACGTGGGTACCACCACAAAGCTCGATAGAGTAGTCACCGATAGTAACAACACGGACTTCCTTGCCGTATTTCTCACCAAAGAGAGCCATAGCTCCCATTTCTTTGGCAGTGTCAATATCAGTTTCAACTGTCTTAACCTCAAGAGCTTCCCAGATTTTTTCGTTGACTTGCTGCTCAATGGCACGCAATTCTTCAGCAGTTACAGCTTGGAAGTGGGTAAAGTCAAATCTAAGGAATTCAACTTCGTTAAGAGATCCTGCTTGTGTTGCGTGGTTTCCAAGGATGTTGTGAAGAGCAGCGTGAAGCAAGTGAGTCGCAGTGTGGTTTTTCATGACACGGTGACGACGATTTGTATCAATTGCCAAGGTATATTCTTGGTTCAAAGCAAGTGGTGCATGGACTTCAACAGTGTGAAGGGCTTGTCCGTTTGGTGCTTTTTGAACATTGGTCACAGTAGCCACAAGGTTTCCTGCAGCATCCAAGATTTGACCGTGGTCAGCTACCTGTCCACCCATTTCAGCGTAGAATGGCGTTTCCGCAAAGATAAGAGAGGCAATTCCTTCTGACACAGCTTCTACTTCTGCATTGTCAGCCACGATAGCCACCAATTTAGAAGACAATTGGCTAGCATTGTAGTTGAAGACACTTTCTACTGTGATGTTTTGAAGGGTTTCATTTTGCATACCCATTGAACCACCTTTAACAGCTGATGCACGCGCGCGTTCTTGCTGTTCTTTCATGGCTGCTTCAAAACCTTCACGGTCCACAGTCATATCAGCTTCTTCAGCGATTTCTTCAGTCAATTCAACTGGGAATCCATAAGTGTCATAAAGCTTGAAGACATCTGAACCAGCAATGACAGATTGACCTTTTTCTTTCAAGTCAGCTACGATGCCTTGGGCAAAGTGTTGACCTGAGTGAAGGGTACGGGCAAATGATTCTTCCTCGCTCTTCACGATTTTCTCAATAAAGTCACGTTTTTCAAGCACTTCTGGGTAGTAGCTTTCCATGATTTTTCCAACAGTTGGAACGAGTTTGTAAAGGAAAGGCTCGTTGATACCCAATTTTTGACCATGCATAGACGCACGACGAAGGAGACGACGAAGGACATAACCACGACCTTCATTTCCTGGAAGGGCACCATCACCGATGGCAAACGAAAGAGAACGGATGTGGTCAGCGATAACCTTAAAGCTCATGTTATCGCCATCTTGGTCATAAACCTTACCAGACAATTTCTCCACTTCACGAATGATAGGCATGAATAGGTCTGTTTCAAAGTTTGTCTTAGCCCCTTGGATAACCGCCACCAAACGCTCCAAACCAGCGCCCGTATCAATGTTCTTGTGTGGCAATTCCTTGTATTCGCTACGAGGAACAGCAGGATCTGCGTTAAATTGTGACAAAACGATGTTCCAGATTTCGATATAACGGTCGTTTTCGATATCTTCTGCAAGCAGGCGAAGACCGATATTTTCCGGGTCAAAGGCTTCACCACGGTCAAAGAAGATTTCTGTATCTGGTCCAGAAGGTCCAGCACCGATTTCCCAGAAGTTATCCTCGATTGGAATCAAGTGACTTGGGTCCACTCCCACTTCAATCCAACGGTTGTATGAATCTTTATCGTCTGGATAGTAGGTCATGTAAAGTTTTTCAGCTGGGAAATCAAACCATTCTGGGCTTGTCAAAAGCTCATAAGCCCAAGTGATCGCTTCGTCACGGAAGTAATCTCCGATAGAGAAGTTCCCCAACATTTCAAACATGGTATGGTGACGTGCAGTCTTCCCTACGTTCTCGATGTCGTTGGTACGGATAGCCTTTTGAGCATTGGTAATACGTGGATTTTCAGGGATAATGGTTCCGTCAAAGTATTTCTTAAGGGTTGCTACCCCAGAGTTGATCCACAAAAGAGTTGGGTCATTTACAGGAACCAAGCTCACTGATGGTTCTACTGAGTGACCTTTGGTTGCCCAGAAATCAAGCCACATTTGGCGTACTTGTGCACTAGATAGTTGTTTCATATTGTCTCCTTATTTACTTGTTTAATGTGATTGGCTTTCCAGCATTTCCACATAGTCAATCGCGACACAGAGAGAAATGACTAGGTCTGCATAAGCATCCTCAAGAACCGTTACGCTATAGGTAGAGGTCAGATGGAAGAGTTCCTTCTTAATTTCCGCAATCAACTGATCGCGATCATCCAGCAATTTGAAATTCAAATCCCAGATACTGCCCTCGATACGAAGACCTAGATTATCAAACTCATACTTATCTCGCCAGAAGGTCAACTTCTTGCGAATGACAAAACTCGAGCCATCCCGAAGCTGAATCTCAAAACGAGGAAGCAAGGTCAAGATTTCTTTACTGATCTGACTAACTTGTTCACCAGCCGCATCATAGATAGTAAAAGTTTTGGGAATCTTAAAAAATGATCCCTCTACCTGATAGGCGATTTCTCCCCTGTCATCCTTGATAGCGAAGCGTTCGCCTCCAAGACGAAACTTTTGTTTGACAAGAAATGTTTTCATCAACACCTCCAAAAATCAAAAGACAAGTTCATATCACGAAGGGCGAAAAACCGCGGTACCACCTTCATTCAATGAACTTGTCATTCTCTTGTTCTTATGCAATTGTTAAATTGAGTAGCATGACTTCCTAGCTTAGATGGCTCGCAGCACCGCCATTTCTCTGGACTAAGACAAGTGAAAATCAATTCTCAACTTTCTTATTATAACGTTTTTTTAAGCTTGCGTCAACTGGGAATCGTCTCCGTTGAATCAGACCCATTCCCTACATCTCAGATTACTTTTTCAGGATATATTTTTTCTTACTGCCATTTTTCTTTTTATCCCAACTTTTATCCCAAAGTTTCGAATTGCTAAATATAGCTACGCAAATATTTGCAAATATAAAGTTTCCTATCACCAAATATATAGACTCAGTTGTTAGGTATTGTCAATCCAAACCATCCTTTAGATAAAATAGTATATATGTTTGCTGAACAGTCAAAAAGGTTGGCCAGAAACTTTTTTTGAAAAAAGTAGACACTTTCATTATTTGTTACCGCTCTCTGTAAGGTTAAACTTAGTATACTACTGGGCAAGCAAATAAGCAACTACCATAGAAAAACATACAGTTACAAAAATTGCCTTCTATTAAGAAAACGAACCAGCTTAACTGATTCGTTTCGTGATTGCTAACTCCTACTTCCGATACATTTTAAACTGTAGGAAGAGGTCGCTATATTTTCCTGTCCATTTATGGTCAAATTTCTCATAAACTTCTAGGTGTTTCATGGTTTCAGCATCTGGATAAAAGGCCTTGTCTTCTTTTTTCTCCTCTGGGAGCAATTCCTTAGCTGGTAGGTTTGGTGTTGAATAGCCAACATACTCCGCATTTTTGAGAGCATTTTCAGGTTTCAACATAAAGTTGATAAAGGCATAGGCTGCATCTTGGTTTTTGACTGTTTTGGGAATGACCATATTGTCAAACCAAAGGTTGCTGGCCTCAGTCGGTACTACATAGCGTAGATTTTCATTTTTTTCTAGCATTTGGCTGGCTTCACCAGAGAAGGTCACGCCGATTGCAGCGTTGTTCTGAATCATGTAGCCCTTCATCTCGTCGGCAACGATAGCCTTGATATTTGGAGTGAGCTTGTAAAGCTTGTCCACTGTCTCTTCCAACTGCTGGGTATCCTTGGAGTTGAGGCTGTAGCCTAGCGAATTGAGGCCTAGTCCCAGTACCTCACGCGCCCCATCAAAGAGCATGATAGAGTTCTTATACTCTGGCTTCCAGAGGTCATCCCAATGCTCAGGCGCTTCATCTACCATGGTTTCATTGTAGACAATTCCCAAGGTTCCCCAGAAGTAAGGGATGGAGAATTTATTGCCTGGGTCAAAGGACTGGTTGAGGAACTCTGGTCCGATATTTTCAAGACCTTCAAGTTTTGAATAGTCAAGCGGTACCAAGAGGTCTTCGTCCTTCATCTTGTTAATCATGTATTCACTAGGGATGGCAATATCGTAGGTCGTTCCACCCTGCTTGATCTTGGTATACATGGCTTCGTTGGAGTCAAAGGTCTCATACTGGACTTGGATTCCTGTTTCTTCTGTGAATTGCTCCAAGAGTTCTGGATCAATATAGTCTCCCCAGTTGTAGATAACCAGTTTTTGACTATCTCGGCTATTTATTTTGCTATCGAGATGCGTCGCAATTCCCCACAAGACCAGGATAATGGCTACAATTCCTGCTAAAAATGAATAGAGTTTTTTCATGTTTACTCCTCCTTCTCACGTGAGATAAAGTAATATCCAACAACTAGGATAATACTAAAGAGAAAGACGAGGGCAGACAGGGCATTGATCTCTAGCGAAATCCCCTTGCGAGCACGAGAGTAAATCTCGACTGACAGGGTTGAAAAGCCATTTCCCGTTACAAAGAAGGTCACAGCAAAGTCGTCTAGCGAATAGGTGAAGGCCATGAAATAACCTGCAATGATAGACGGAGTCAGGTAAGGAAGCATGATTTCCTTGAACATCTGAAATTGACTGGCTCCCAAGTCATAGGCCGCATGAATCATGTCACCGTTCATTTCCTTGAGACGAGGCAAGACCATCAAGACCACAATAGGAATGGAGAAGGCCACGTGACTAGATAGAACAGTCAAAAAGCCAAGTGAAAACTTGAGTTGAGTAAAGAGAATCAAGAAGCTAGCACCAATCATAACGTCAGGCGCAACCATGAGGATATTATTGAGTGAAAGAAAGGCTTCTTGGTATTTCTTACGAGACTGGTAGATGTAAATAGCACCGAAAGTCCCGATAATGGTCGCAATCAAGGCTGATAAAAAGGCCAAGAAAAAGGTCTGAGTCACAATCAACATGAGGCGACCATCGCCAAACATGGTTTTAAAATGACTCAAGCTAAAGCCTGTAAAGCTATTCATGTCATTTCCTGCATTAAAGGCATAACCAATCAGGTAAAAGATAGGCAGGTAGAGGACAAGAAAGATCAGTCCCAGATAAAGGTTGGCAAATTTTTTCATCGTTCTCTCCTTTCCTTGGTCACCCACATGGTGATGAACATGGTCAGGATGAGAATCACACCAATGGTTGAACCCATACCGTAGTTGTCATTTGTCAGGAAGTTCTGTTCAATAGCCGTTCCCAGCGTAATAACGCGATTCCCACCAATCAAACGGGTCAGCATGAAGAGACTCAAGCTAGGAATAAAGACAGACTGAACTCCACTTCTCACTCCGTTCATAGACAGAGGGAAGATGACATGACGGAAAGTCTCCCACTTGGTCGCACCGAGGTCATAGCTGGCATTGATGAGATTGTTGTCCATATCGTCCAGGACATTGAAAATGGGCAAAATCATAAAGGGAAGCTCGATGTAACTTGCAACAAAGATAAAGGAGAAATCGGTAAAGAGCAACTGTTGTGAGCCGATTCCGATAAATTCCAAGAATTGGTTAATAGAGCCATTCTGACCAAAAATCCCGATAAAAGCATAGGCTTTAAGGAGCAAATTGATCCAAGTAGGCAGGATAATCAGCATAAGCCAGAGTTGACGGTGCTTGAGACGGGTCAAAAAGAGGGCTGTTGGATAGCTGATAAGCAAGGTCACAAAGGTCACAATTCCTGCATAAAGCACAGAGTTAAAGCTCATTTTTAGGTAGGTCAAGTTTTGTGACGCAAAGTAGGACTTATAATTTTCTAAACTGAACTGGCCTTCGATGTTGAAAAAGGATTGACCGAAAATCAAGACCAAGGGTGCCAGGACAAAGAGGGCAATCCAGAGCATGTAGGGCACTACAAAGAGTTTAGATCTTGTTTTCTTCATCTCTTTCCTCCTCGATTGCATTGATCAGACCTGCTTCTTGCTCTTCAATTTCCACGTATTCTTCGATACGAGCATCGAACTCTTCTTCGGTTTCGTTGAGACGCATGATATGGATGTCTTCTGGTTCAAAGTCCAGACCGATTTCCTCACCAACAATGGCCTTACGGGTTGAGTGGATCATCCATTCATTCCCAAGTTCGTCATAGGCGATAATTTCATAGTGAACTCCACGGAAGAGCTGGGTATCGACCTTAACTTGGAGCTTGCCTTCTTCAGGAAGGGTAATGCGCAAGTCCTCTGGACGAATCACGACCTCAACAGGTTCATTTGGCTTCATCCCCCCATCAACCGCTTCAAAGCGTTTGCCGTTAAACTCAACCAAGTAGTCCTCAATCATGGTTCCTGGCAAGATATTTGACTCACCGATAAAGGTCGCAACAAAATGGTTAATCGGCTCATCGTAGATGTCCACAGGTGTTCCAGACTGGACAATCTCGCCATCATTCATGACGAAAATCCAGTCACTCATGGCAAGAGCTTCTTCCTGATCGTGAGTAACAAAGACAAAGGTAATGCCCAATCGTTGTTGCAGTTCCCGCAATTCGTACTGCATGTCTGTTCTTAATTTCAAGTCCAGCGCTGACAGAGGCTCGTCCAACAAAACCACACGGGGTTGATTGATGATGGCACGGGCAATTGCCACACGCTGACGTTGTCCTCCAGAAAGTTTGCGGATGGAACGTTTTTCATACCCTTCCAACTGAACCATCTTGAGAACTTCCGCTACGCGTTTCTCGATTTCTTTCTTGTCAATCTTGCGCAAGCGGAGCGGAAAGGCAACATTTTCAAACACATTCATATGTGGAAACAAGGCATAGGATTGGAAGACCGTATGGACGTCTCGCTTGTTGGTTGGGATATCATTGATGCGGACACCGTCTAGCATGATATCTCCTGTCGTCGCATCCAGTAAACCTGCAATGATGTTTAGGATGGTTGATTTCCCTGAACCAGATGCGCCTAAAAGGGTATAAAATTTCCCTTCTTCCAACTCAAAGTTGATATCTTTGAGAACCTTGGTGTTGCTGTCTTCAAAAACTTTTGAGACGTTTTTGAATTCAATAATTGGTTTTTTCAATTGTCATTTATTCCTTCTTTTTCATAGATTAACAGATCAGGGCTCTGTCAGGCCGCCACTACCTCGTGTAGGAGATTGAACTGCCTACATTCTTCTGCACTAACGATAGGCTTTCACCCCCTTTCCATGACATAGCAGCAGCTTTTTAGCTAAAGCTTCCTACTTGCTTTCACCTAAGATACGGACTTCTCTTTCAAGCGTGATACCTGAGTGTTCCTTGACTTTTTCGATAACAGACTCAATCAAGTCTTCGTAGTCTTTAGCCGTTCCATCTGCAACATTGATCATAAATCCTGCGTGCTTTTCTGACACTTCTACGCCACCGATACGATAGCCTTTCAAGCCAGCTTCTGAAATTAATTGACCTGCAAAATGCCCTACTGGACGCTTAAAGACCGAACCACAAGATGGATATTCCAAAGGTTGCTTGAGTTCGCGTAGGTGCGTCAAACGGTCCATTTCCTGCTTGATAACCTGATGGGTTCCTGGGGCTAGGGCAAATTTAGCTGACAAGACAACTGCACCAGACTCCTGAATGGCTGAATGACGGTAACCAAAAGCCAAGTCTTTAGCAGACAGGGTTTCGATTTCTCCATCCTTGGTCAAGACCTTACAAGACTGCAAGATGTGGGCAATCTCACCACCATAGGCACCTGCATTCATAAAGACAGCACCACCAACACTTCCAGGAATGCCACAAGCAAACTCAAAGCCGGTCAAACTATGACGGAGGGCAATGCGAGTTGTTTCAATCAAGTTAGCCCCTGCTTCTGCTTCAATGGTATAGCCATCAACGGAAACGTTATTGAGCTTGTCACACAAGATGACAAATCCACGAATCCCACCGTCACGAACAATGATGTTGCTGGCATTGCCAAGAACCATCCAAGGAATATTTTCTTGATTGGCAAATTTAACAACGCGCGCCAACTCAAAACGATTTCGTGGAAAGACCAAATAATCGGCCTCTCCACCTACTTTTGTATAACTATAGCTATGCAAGGGTTCCTTAAAACGGATATCAATTCCTTCTAAGATTTCAAGCATTTTTTCTCTTACAGACATGTCACTCTTCCTTTTACAAAATTCATTCCATTATACCATTTTTAAGACCATTTGACGACCCTAAAAAAATCTTGGGCTTATTTTAAACAAAAAAGAGGTTTCCCCTCTTTTTATGATTTTTTACAAAAGATTGCCTTTGTTCCATAGGCAACCAGAACGAGCTCCAGTGCTAGGACCACTTCAACCAAGGCTGGATTTGTCAGCCAGCCAACTTGGACTAGAGATGGTGCCAGGTCAAAGAAGGCGTGTAGGCCATAAGCTGCTAGGAGATAAATCCATTTCTTCTGACGAACAGCTTGATAAACCCAAACAGTCAAGAGTAATTGGAAACCTAGCGCCAAGATTCGCTCAAAAGCAAGCAAATAAATCTGCCAGACTGATAGCGACTGAATAGTTTTCAACATATTTTCAGACAGTAATTGCATGACCTGTGGATCCTGCGTTTGAACTGCTGAGAGAACGAAGTAGAGATTAAGCAAACTAGTAAGACCTAGGAAAATCAACTCCAAGCCACCATGCCCTAACCCATAGGCCAAGGCGTCTGCCTTTTCCAAACTTCTCTTTTTCTCCAACCATTTGAAGAAAATAAGACGTGCTGTTTCCTCAAAAAATGCTGCCATGACTAGGCCATAGATGATATAGACAAGCGGATGATCTTGCAAGAGGGCAGTACTGCCGTCTTTTTGAGGATGCAAAACCAAGATATGCACCAATTTTTCCAAAATCTGCGAAGAAACAAAGAAGGCTACAGCCCCCAAGCCCAAGACAGCTAGATTAATCTGGTATTTCTTTTTGGCATACCAAATGCTTCCTATCAAGAAAGCCAGCAACAGTACCATGGTAATGATAATATGAATGGTCATTTTCTTCTCCTATTCTGCCTTTTCAATATCTTTTTTCATCTCGTCAACATTGAACTTAGCAAACAAGTATTGACGGTCTTGGACTGGGAAACGTTGATCCAATTGGTCAACAGCTCCCACCTCGATAATCCCTTCCTTGATGACAAAGTCCATGACATGCCCACCGAAGGTCAAATCATCTGAGATGAAGTGCAGATGGTAGCCTGCCACACTAACCCCATGGAAAATCTCTGGCGTCCAGAAACCAACGATGGTTCCCGCCACATTGTCACGACTATATTCAGGTTGATGGGTTGCGACATCAGCAAACTTGGTATCTGGTGTCGACTTGGGAATCATGCGCACATGCATATGCGAAAATTCCCCCCGAATCTTGATAGAGCGGAAAAGATTTTCCCCATCATAATAAGACTCGATTCGCTCTTCCAATTCCTTGTCCGTCATCTCAAAGCGCTGGCGGAAAATAACTTCTGCCTGATGCGGTACTACTGCTGCGTAAGGAATAAGGGCATCTGGTGACACTTCTACAATTTCCGGTTGCTCTCCTGATCCTTTGGCCTGATAAGCCTTGCCATCCAAGACAATCAATTCCCCATCAATGGAATCCAAGGTCCCCAAACCAAGGTCACCATGCTCTAGCAATTCTCCCACTGTCATGGTACCACCATAAAGGCCGGCCATCAAGGCTCCAAGGGTATTGTATTGAAATAATTTCACTGGTTCCTGCACGTTCTTATCCATTCACTTTCTTGTCTGTTATTCTGTAAATCTCACTCCTAAGTATACCACATTTGCCACTAGATGTGAACGAGAGAAACACTCTAGACATTGCCAAGAAGGAAAAAAAAGGGTACAATGTAACAAAATCAAGGGAGGTCTGGAATGAAGAAACAAAGCAAGTACCAAGAGGTCGTTTCCTATCTGAAAAATGGTATCGAGTCTGGACGTTTTCCGACGGGAAGTCGCCTGCCTTCTATCCGTCAACTGAGCCTTGACTTTCACTGTAGCAAGGACACTATTCAACGCGCCCTGCTGGAATTACGACACGAACAATACCTCTATGCCAAGCCCCAGAGTGGCTACTATGTCCTAGAACAAGGGCAACACCAGGACCTAGAAATTGAGGTTACGGACGAACATGCCAGTGCCTATGACGATTTCCGACTCTGTATCAATGAAACCTTGGTTGGCCGGGAAAACTACCTCTTCAACTACTATGACAACCAAGAAGGATTAGAAGACTTAAGACAATCCATTCACCAACTCCTCTTTGACCAAGCTCTCTACTGCAAGGCTGATCAACTTGTACTGACTTCTGGAACCCAACAAGCCTTGTTTATCCTCTCTCAAATTTCCTTTCCTAGCCAAGCCAAGGAAATCTTGGTAGAACAGCCGACCTACCATCGGATGAATCGCCTCTTGATTGCTCAGGGCTTGGACTATCAAACGATTGAACGAGGCATTGATGGGATTGACTTGAAGGAGCTGGAGCGACACTTCAAAACAGGAAAAATTAAGTTTTTCTATACCATTCCTCGTTTTCACTATCCTCTGGGGCATTCCTATTCAGAGCAGGACAAACGGGCTATTCTTGACTTAGCAGCTAAGTATGGTGTTTATATTGTAGAGGACGACTATCTGGGGGATTTGGACTCCAAGAAGGGCCAGACCTTCCACTATCTAGATACAGAGGAGCGCGTCATTTATATCAAGTCCTTCTCAACCAGCCTCTTTCCAGCCCTGCGGATAACAGCACTCATCCTGCCAAATGCTATCAAAGAAGCCTTTGTGGCCTACAAAAATATCCTAGACTACGATAGCAACCTCATCATGCAAAAGGCCCTGTCACTCTATATTGACAGTCAACTGTTTGAGAAAAACCGTCTGGCTCGCTTGTCCAATCAGGAAACCTACCAAAAACAACTTGAGGAAAGCTTAACTAAAACACCTTGTCCCCTTCCTCACTTTCCGCTTCATGATGGTTTATTGCTAGACCTGAGACAGTATCCTAAAATCGCCAGCCTCAAACACAGTCAGCTGAAATTGGACTTCTTTGAGGAGGCTTACTTGGATACCTGCCCTTATCAATTTGCCAAGGTGTCCTTAGACAATCTGGAAAAGGTTTTAAACTATTTAAAAGCAGAATTGGACTGACTTCCAACTCTGCTTTTTTCTTATTGTTCAACTTCTGTTAGGCTTGCTGCCTTTTCAAGATAGCTTTGGTAGGTACCGTCATCCTTGAGTTTTTGGATGACTTTGTCCACCACTTCTTTCAAATCAGCACTATTTTTTCTAAGAGCAACTGCATTGGCTTCGCCGTCCTTCATCTTCAAGCTGACAGTTGCGACAGCTAGGTCAGCATTTTTAGCAGCATAGCTAAGGGCAACAGGCTCATCCATGTGAACAGCATCTACTTTTCCAGCCTGTAATTCATTAACAGCTTCACCCATATTGGTTAGGGAAGTCAGCTGAGCTTTTGGCAATTGTTCCTTGACCATTGATTCTGGAACAGTCCCTTTTTGAGCCGCAATATTAGCACTTTCAAGGCTAGTTAAATCCTTGTATTTTTCTACATCAGCTTTACGAACCAAGAAACTAATCTTGTTTTCATAGTAAGGGATTGAAAAATCAAAGACTTCTTTTCTCTCGTCAGTAGCGCTAATTCCCGCAACTGCTAGGTCAGCCTTCCCAGTTTGAAGACTGGTCAAGACATTGTCAAAACTCATGCTTGAAATTTCCAACTTCACCCCAAGTTCATCAGCGATAGCTTGGGCCATATCAATATCCGCACCGACTACCTGGTTTTTTCCGTCAACTAAGGATTGGAATTCAAAAGGTGCATAGTCAGGACTAGTCGCCACAACTAATTTCCCCTTTTGCTTAATGGCCTCAACAGCTGACTGAGAACCATTAGAACCCGACTGGCAAGCTACTAAGAAGAAACTTGCAAGAAAACTACATAAAACAAATATCCATTTTTTTGATTTCATAAATAAACAACCTCTCTGTTAATTTTGTATAATTATAACGCTATTCAAGATGCTTGTCAAGTATTTTTTGAATTTTTATCTTAAAAATATTTTTTTCATTCAAGAAAAGGAGCTTCCAGTTGATTACAAGCTCCTTTTTATACAGAATGAACCTATTTTATAGTTCGACAATCTTACCTGTTTCAAAGTAAACAACCCATTCACAGATATTTTTTGCATAGTCTCCAATACGTTCCAAAAAGGCAATCACTTGGAAGTAATCACGGCCTGTAACGATGGCATCTGGATTTTTCTTGATTTCTTCTGTAGCCAAATCACGAATGCTATCAAAGTAATGGTTGATTTTTTCATCCATGGCTGCTACTTCATAGGCCTGGTCTACTGAACCATTGAGATAGAGTTCAAGGGCTGCTTCAACGAAGTTCTTGACATCGCGGCCCATTCTCTTGATTTCTTCTTCAACAGCTGGGATGCGTTGCTCCCCTTTCATACGAATTGCCGCTTTGGCAATGGAAACGGCATGGTCACCCATACGTTCCAAGTCAGATACAGCCTTCAATACTGTCAAAACAGTACGCAAGTCCTGAGAAACCGGTTGTTGGAGGGCAATCATTTCAAATGATTTCTTCTCCAATTTCACTTCGTATTCGTTTACTTCTGCATCGTCTTCGATGACTTCCTTGGCCAAATCACGGTCATGCGTAACAAAGGCACGCACCGTACGATTGATTTGGGATAGCACTTCTTGTCCCATAGCGTAGAACTGGTTGTGCAATTTCTCTAAATCTTCTTCAAATTGAGAACGTAACATCATTTATCTCCTTATCCAAATTTTCCTGAAATATAATCTTCTGTTTCCTTGTGTTGTGGGTTGAGGAACATCTTCTTGGTATCGTTAAACTCAATCAAATCTCCATCTAGGAAAAATCCTGTCTTATCAGAGATACGAGAGGCTTGTTGCATAGAACGCGTAACCAAGAGCATGGTGTATTTATCTTTTAGACCATACAAGGTTTCCTCAATCTTACCAGCAGAGATAGGGTCCAAGGCTGAAGTCGGTTCATCCAAGAGAATGATTTTAGGACTGGTTGCCAAGACACGGGCAACACAAACACGTTGTTGTTGTCCACCTGAAAGCCCGATAGCTGAATCATGCAGGCGATCCTTAACCTCATCCCAGATAGAAGCTCGTTGTAGGGCTTTTTCTACCGCTTCATCCAGAACTTGCTTGTCCTTCACTCCATTGATACGAAGCCCGTAAACAACATTTTCATAGATAGACATAGGGAAAGGGTTTGGTTGTTGGAAAACCATACCGATTTCCTTCCGCAATTCAACTGTATCTGTACGTGGGCTGTAGATGTTGTGGCCGTTGTAAACCACCGAACCAGTTGTGGTCACTTCTGGATTGAGATCCCCCATGCGGTTGATAGCCTTGAGGAGGGTTGATTTCCCTGATCCAGATGGACCAATCAAGGCTGTAATTTCCTTAGGTTGGAAAGATAGGGAAACACTATTCAAGGCCTTTTTTTGATTGTAGTAAACGGACAGGTCTGATACCTGTAAAATCGCTTCTGTCATACTGTTTCCTTTCTATCCAAAGTGTCCTGTTACGTAGTCATTGGTTGACTGTAGTTTGGCATTTTGGAAAATATTAGAGGTCTTATCGTACTCGATCAAGTCACCCAAGTAGAAAAATCCTGTGTAATCACTAGCACGCGCAGCCTGCTGCATACTGTGGGTCACGATGATGATAGTAAAGTCCTTCTTCAATTCCAACATGGTTTCTTCCAGCTGGGCTGTCGCAATCGGATCCAAAGCTGACGCCGGCTCATCCATCAAGAGAATATCTGGTTTAACAGAGATAGCACGCGCGATACAAAGACGTTGCTGCTGACCACCAGATAGAGTCAAGGCTGACTTGTGCAAATCGTCTTTGACCTGGTCCCAAAGGGCAGCTTGACGAAGAGAGGTTTCTACAATTTCATCCAAGACTTGCTTGTCCTTAACCCCTGCACGTTCATGGGCAAAAGTGATATTGCGATAGATAGACTTGGCAAAAGGATTTGGGCGTTGGAAGACCATTCCGATGTGCTTACGCATTTCATAAACGTTGATTTCTGGACGGTTGACATCAATCCCTTGGTAGAGGATTTGACCTGTTACCTTGGCAATATCAATGGTATCATTCATACGGTTGAGACTGCGAAGGTAGGTTGATTTCCCTGAACCAGAAGGGCCAATTAAGGCTGTAATTTTATTTTTTTCAAATTGCATATCGATGCCCTTGATGGATTCATTTTTACCGTAGTAAACATGTAAATCCTTAGTAGAGAGGGCCACTTTCTCTTCAGGAAAGGTGATGATATGCTTTTCATCCCAATTATATTTTGACATGGCTTCTCCTTTAGGCAGCGGTTAATTTCTTATGTAGATAGCTTCCGAGTTTACGGGCTCCAAAGTTAAAGATGAGGATAAAGATAAGGAGCACGGCTGCAGAACCTGCTGATACGATAGTTCCATCTGGAATGGTTCCTTCACTATTGACCTTCCAGATGTGGACAGCCAAGGTTTCTGCTTGACGGAAGATAGAGATTGGGCTGGTCACACTGAGAATATTCCAGTTAGACCAGTCAAGGGCTGGAGCGGATTGTCCTGCTGTATAGATAAGAGCCGCAGCCTCACCAAAGATACGACCAGAAGCCAAGACAACTCCCGTCACAATACCTGGAAGGGCTTCTGGAATAACCACATGGACAACTGTCTCCCAACGAGAAATTCCAAGGGCCAGACCAGCCTCACGTTGCGTATGGTGAACGTGTTTCAAGCTGTCCTCAACATTACGCGTCATCTGAGGCAGGTTAAAGACCGTCAAGGCCAAGGCACCTGAAATGATTGAAAATCCATACTCAAACTGAACTACAAAGATCAAGTAACCAAAGAGACCCACAACCACTGATGGCAGTGAAGATAAGATTTCAATACAGGTTCTGACAAAATTGGTCACAGGACCTTTTTTAGCATATTCAGCTAGGAAAATCCCAGCTCCCATAGACAAGGGAACAGAGATAATCAAGGTGATGACCAAGAGGAAGAAGGAATTATAAAGCTGAATTCCAATCCCTCCGCCTGCTTGGTAAGAAGATGATTTGCCAGTCAAGAAAGACCAAGAGATGTGGGGCAAACCACGAACCAAGATATAGAGAATCAAGGATGCCAAGATGGCAACGATAATTCCTGCAATTGAGTAGAGGACAGCTGTTGCAATTTTATCTAATTTCTTAGCGTGCATAGTTTTTCTTTCCTCTTTCTTTCGTAATCAATTTAATCACACTGTTGAAGGCCAAACTCATTAAAAGCAAGACTAAGGCCAGTGACCAAAGTACGTTATTATCAACTGTACCCATAACGGTATTTCCGATACCCATGGTCAACACAGAGGTCAAGGTCGCAGCAGGTGTTGTCAATGAAGTTGGGACAACGGCTGAGTTTCCAACTACCATCTGAATGGCCAAGGCCTCGCCAAAGGCACGCGCCATCCCAAAGACTACTGCTGTAAAAATCCCTGAACGTGCTGCCTTTAAGGTCACGCGCCAGATGGTTTGCCAACGAGTAGCCCCCATAGCCAAACTAGCTTCGCGGTAGTGACGAGGCACCGCACGCAAGCTATCGGTTGTCATAAAGGTTACCGTCGGTAAAATCATGACAAAGAGAACGAAAATCCCTGATAAAATTCCAAAACCAGTTCCACCAAAGACACTACGTACAAAGGGGACTACGACCTGCAAACCAATAAATCCATACACGACTGAAGGAATCCCGACCAGCAATTCAATGGCTGGTTGCAAGATTCTAGCACCTTTTGGTGAGACTTCCGTCATAAAGACTGCCGCCCCAATGGCAAAAGGAGTTGCGATAAGGGCTGATAGGATTGTGACAATAAAGGAACCCAAAATCATGGGAAGAGCACCAAATTGTTTCCCTGAAGGATTCCAAGTTTGGCCAAAAAGGAAATCAAAGATATTGACTCCATTGACAAAGAAGGTCGACAAACCTTTTTGAGCTACGAAAATCAAAATCATAGCCACAATGATGACAATCAAAGACAGACAGGCAAAAGTCAAGCCTTTTCCTAGTTTCTCTAGACGAGAGTTCTTTGAGGGAGAAAGTAATTTTTTAGCTAATTCTTCTTGATTCATTATTGACTCCCTTCTAGTGCTGTTACCGTTCCTACAGCATCTTTTTCAACCTTCATTTCCTTGACAGAAATATAGCCCATTCCCTTAACGATTCCGCTTTGCGCTTCATCTGAGAGGACAAAGTTGAGAAATTCTGCCACCAATTCATTGGGCTGACCTAGGGTATACATGTGTTCATAAGACCACAGAGGCCAGTTATTGGTTGTAACATTTTCTGCAATCGGCTCATAGCCGTTCAATTTCATGCGTTTAACTGAGTCATCCACATAGGCAAAGGCTAGGTAAGAAATGGCTCCTGGTGTCTGAGAAACAATGTTTTTGACCATCCCATTTGAATCCTGTTCTTGACTCTGCACGGCAGATTGGCCATCCATGACAACACTATCAAAGGTTGCACGCGAACCAGAACTTGCCGCACGGTTGATAATAGAAATGGCTAGGTCTTTCCCCCCAACCTCTTTCCAGTTGGTCACTTGACCTGTGAAGATGCTACGGAGTTGTTCAGTTGTCAGATTTTCAACGTCAACTTCCTTGTTCACAATCACCGCCAAGCCTGCAACAGCAACCTTGTGGTCCACTAGAGCAGAAGCGTTGATACCGTCTTTTTCCTCGGCAAATACGTCTGAATTTCCTACATCAACGGCTCCAGACTGAACCTGAGACAAACCTGTACCAGATCCTCCACCTTGGACGTTGACTGTTTTTCCAACGTGCAGAGAGCCGAATTCATCTGCTGCTGCTTCGACCAAGGGCTGAAGAGCCGTTGAGCCAACAGCTGTCATGGATTCTCCACGATCAATCCAGCTAGCACATCCCGCCAAAGAACCTGCCAGCAAAAGAGCCGCAAGGGATAGAGCGAGTTTTTTCCTTTTTTTCACTGTTTTTCTCCTTGAAAATAATGGTGAATGCTGTGAATTTTTTCAACTATTTATTTATGTTTTTCTTTTGAAAATTGGGAACCAACTGAAGTTCTGAGCTTGGTTTTACTTGAAATTTACTCAGTTATCATCTCCACCAATTTTGACTTAAAATGAAAGACAATTTGAAAAAAATCCATACTTCCACTATAACATAGACAAGCTACTTTGACTAGCATTTTCACTTGAATCTGAGGCCTTTTGGAAAATAATTTTTCAAAACATTTCCAGTCACCTTTGCAAAGCCCAAACCATTGCCCTGAACCAAAACTTGGTACCAACCATTTGGCAGACTTTCCGCCAGCTGAACGGTTTCTCCAGCCACATACTTTACAAACGCTTCTTGGTCAATTTCAACCGACTGCTTGACCTGACTCGGTTTCAAGGCTAGACCAAGAGCAAAACTAGGTTCAAAACGTTTCTTCTTAAAAGTACCCAGATGCAGGCCATTGCGAGCAATCTTGAGCTTCCCTAGATCTGGCAAGAGTTCTGGCAAGAGATAAAGTTGGTCACCAAAAGTCTGCAAGATACCCCTTAGATTGACCTGCAAATGTTTTTGGGCAAATTCCTGCCACAAGGTAACTTGTTCACGGCTGAGGTTACTCTTACTTGCCTTAAATTTAGGAGCTGGATTGTCACCTTTAAATTGTAAATGGGCTACAAATTGCCCCTCTCCCTTAAAATGATGAGGATACATCCGAGCCGTTTCTGGGAGGTCAATACCAGCTACCATTCCATTGATATGCTCTACTGGTAACAAGTCAAAATCATACTCTTCCAGCAACCAATTGACAATCTCTTCGTTTTCCTCAGGTGCCCAGGTACAGGTTGAATAAACCAAGCGACCACCTTCAGCTAGCATGGTTACTGCATCTTCCAGAATTTCTCTTTGCAAGCTAGCACATTGACTCGGATAATCTAAGCTCCAATAGTCCATAGCATCTGGTTGCTTACGGAACATCCCTTCCCCTGAGCAAGGGGCATCAAGGACAATGAGGTCAAAATAGCCCTTAAAAACCTTGGCCAAGCGGTCAGCAGATTCATTGGTCACCACAACATTTGTCGCTCCAAAGCGCTCCATGTTTTCTACTAAAATCTTAGCCCGTTTGCTTGAAATTTCATTGGAAACGAGAAGACCCTCCCCTGCTAGATAGGCTGCTAATTGAGTTGATTTACCACCCGGTGCAGCTGCCAAGTCCAAAACCTTCATACCAGGACTGGGCTGGGCTACCTGAGCAACCATCTGAGCAGCAGGTTCTTGCGAATAAACCAAGCCTGTAGCATGCTCAGGCGATTTCCCTGAAACCTTACCATAGTGGCCCCAAGGGGTTTGAGGAATAGCATCAGGAAAGGAAACTGGCGCTTCTTTTAAAGGATTGACCCGAAAGGCCGAAACCGCTTCCTCCTCAAAAGAGGCAAGAAAATCTCTTGCCTCATCTCCTAGTATCTCTTCATATTTTTCAACAAATCCTTCTGGAAATTGCATTTAAGTTCTTTTCCTTTCGTAAATATAGGACTGAATTTCCTCCTGCATCTCAAGAGGTAGCATCATGACCGGCTGTCTGGTTTGAAAATCAAGCGGTTGACCAGATAGGGTCACAACCTGATAGCCCAGACTTTCCCCTAAAATACTAGCCGCAGCATAATCCCATGGTTGCAGATAGGTGACATAGGTCAACAAATGTCCTGACAAAATCTTGGCAAAACTAATGGCCGCACTCCCATAGACACGTACACCGAGTACAGCTCGACTCAAATCAGCCAAGCCCCATTCATTGGTTTCCAACATCCCACTATTCCCTGCAATGAGAAAATCTCCAAGTTGTTTAGTTTTAAAAGGAGCTAGGGGCCTATCATTTAGACAAACTGGAAATTCCCCACCACCGTGATAACAATCCCCTTTGACCACATCATAAATCAGACCAAACTGTCCTTGACCATTTTCAAAATAAGCCATCATAACAGCAAAATCTTCCTTCTGGGCGACAAAGTTATTGGTACCATCAATGGGATCAATGACCCAAACCTTGCCCTCTTGAATCGAAGCTCTCAGACAACCTTCTTCAGCACAAATCTTATCCTCAGGATAACGGGATAGAATTTCACCAACCAAGAGTTCCTGAACTTCCTTGTCCAGTCTGGTCACCAAATCTGTTGGAGAGGTCTTAGTCTCAACACACAAGTCTTCCTGCATATGGTCAAGGATGTACTGGCCCGCCTTCTTGATAAGCTCTTTGGCAAATTCAAATTTACTTTCCAAGAGAAATCTTTCCTTCCCCTTTTTCCTTGGCAGCCTGAACCGCTCGGTAAAGCGAATAGCCACTAACTGTTTCAAATTCTCGTCCCAAACGTTTTTCTTCGCTCTTACTTGGCACGACCGCCTTGAATCCTTTATAGGAGTCCAGTAACTTTTTAGCCTCTACCTTGCCCTCATAGGCAGCTTCAACATCATTAAAAAAAGAAAGCACTGAAGCAAGTTCTTCAGTGCTCCACGACAAATCTAGTGGGTAACTATACTGTTTGTTCATTAACTAATACCAGCTCTCATTCTTGCTTCTTTTAGTTCTTGCTTACGATAACTACGAGGGAGAAAAGCACGAATCTCATCTTCATTAAAACCGATTTGCATACGTTTGGCATCAATAATAATGGGACGACGCAAAAGACTAGGATACTGCTCAATCAAATGAAGCAATTCTGATACCGAAATACTTTCTACATCAATATCTAATTTTTGAAAAATTTTTGAACGAGTTGAAATAATGTCATCAGTACCATTTTCGGTCAAGGAAAGGATGTGTTGCAATTCTTTTCTTGTTAAGGGACTGGTCATAATATTGTGTTCCTCAAAGGGCACCTTATGTTTTTCTAGCCAGGCCTTTGCCTTACGACATGAAGTACAGCTCGGTGATAGAAATAGTGTAATCATGCTTTTCTCTTCTTATCTATACTTTGCTACCTCTATTATACAAAAAAATAAAGCGCTTGACTAGAGATTTTTAGAAAAAAAGCCTATTTTTCCAGAAAAATAGACTGTTTGCGAACGATTAATACATTTCTGAATTAGTTAATTCACTCTTAACGATAGTTTCGAATCACACACCTAATTTATACATGTGAAATAAGAACATCTTTCGTTTCACTTCCTACGACTTTTTAGATAAAGATAGCCAAAGAAGCTTTCATAGAGGGCAAAAAAGAGGAGGAAGGCATGAAGGAAGAAGGTCTCTGGCAAAATCAGTATAACAGGATCCTTGGCTGGGTCAAAAAGCCAGGTATCATCTCCCACAAAGAGAATTTGATGGAAAAGAGTAAAGAATTGGTCAAAACCAATCAACACTCCTCCAAGCCCAATCAGTAAAGGCAAAACCACTAGAGCCAAAAGCCCTTTACTAAATAGAGACAAGAAGCCCTTTTTCACAATCCCTTTGACAAAGAAATAGAAGCTTGGCAGGGTAACTAGGGCAACTAGCTGAACCAAATGAAAGAGATTCTTGACCACTGCGAAATGGTGCAGACCAGCTGCTGACGAACGAAAATCTGGCATCTCTAGGACCTGACTAAAAGGATTGGTCAGATAATTCATCAAGATATGAAAGTTGTATTGAATGGTTTCTGATTTTAAATAGACCCGATCCGTTAAACTTAACCACTGAATTTCCAGCGGATAAAAAATCCAAGCCAAATAAATGGTCAGAAGGATAGAAAGAGAGAGGAGAAAGAGCATAGAGCTCCAAAAGGTCAGTTTAGTTTTCATCAAAGTTCCACTCCGCAAGGCTAGAAACCACATGAGTCGGTGCGATTGGCAGGTCTGCCACTTCTTCTGCCTTGGTAAAACCTGTCGTCACCAAGAGCGTTGGAATGCCATTGTCAATCCCTGCTCGGATATCAGTCAGGTAGTTGTCCCCAACCATGATTAATTCTTCACGTTCCAAACCTAAGTGCCCAACCGCCTTATCCATAATGATGGCATTTGGTTTTCCTATATAAACAGGCTTCACTCGTGTTGCCACTTCAAGAAGGGTAATCAGTGAACCAGCACCTGGCAAAAGACCGCGTTCTGTTGGAATGTTAAGGTCAGGATTGGTTCCGATAAAATGAGCACCCTTTTGGATAGCCAGAGTTGCTGTCGCAAATTTTTCATAGTCGACTTGCCAGTCCAATCCTACTACTACATAGGCAGGATTTTCCTTGTCTTCGACATAACCAGCCGCCTTGATGGCTTCCTTGAGGCCTGATTCTCCGATGACATAGACCGTCTTTTCAAGCCCCAAGTCGTTCATATAGTCGATAGTCGCCAAAGTCGCTGTGTAGACAGTCGATAGGGGCGTATCGATATTAAAATTCTGAGCCAACATCTCCTGAACACTCTCTGGAGTGCGGGTTGTATTGTTGGTCACAAAGAGATAGGGAATGTCCCGCTTTTGCAATTCATGGACAAAAGCCTCTCCAGCTGGGATTCTGTCTTTCCCCTTATAAATAGTTCCGTCTAAATCAATTAAATAGCCTTTATATTTCATCTATTTTCCCTAATCCTTTTTTATTTCTTGCCAAGTGATGATAGCTTGGGCATTGGTAGCCCCGTCGCTTGTAATCTCATGCTTGCTTTCCAGTCCAGTCCGTTCAACAGACGATGTAATCACCCCACCTGGTCGAACTTCCTTGACATACTTGAGATTGATTTTCTTGGGAATATATTGGGTCAAAAAGTCCGCTCCCATGACCTCAAAAATCCAGTCCAAGTATTTACTGTTATTGACATGGCCATTCATATCCAAGTCGTAAAAACGAACATGGTAATCCTTGCTGATTGGCTCTTCCAAAGTCTCATACTTTGGTCCACGGATGAGCTTTTTATTAAATTCAGACTGGTAAGGAGCCACAATCTCAGGTTCGACAGCATGAACTTTTCGACTGTCTCGGTCCATGAGAACAAAGGTCGCCATCATATGGATAAGCTCCTGCCCTGATTCATCATAAATGGTAAAGCGACGATAGCAAAAGAGTCGATTGTAGCTCAAAGCTTCCGTTTCGATGGTGATTTCTTCCGCAAAATGAGGCAAACGAACCACCTCAATATCATAATCTGTGATAATCCAGACCAGATTATGCTCTTCCAAAATAGTCTTATCACTAACTCCCAGTTCAATAGACTGCATCCCTGAAACTTGCAGGGATAGCAAAATCACATCTGGAAGCTTGATATGACCGTTCATATCAGCCATATCAAAAGGAATTTTCATTTTCATTTGATAAGTTAAGCCCATCATCCTACTCCAAAATAAATCGTTCTGCTACGGTGTCTCCCAAAAAGAGACCTCTCTTTGTCATACGAACTCGGTCACCCTCTATTTGCATGAGACCTTGTTGAACCAAGTCCTTGACAATTTCTCCATAAAGTCCATCGAAAGACCGTCCAAATTTTTCCTCAAATCGCACCATGGAGACTCCTGATTTCTTGCGAAGTCCCAAGAACATTTCTTCTTCCATTTGCTCTTTTTGACTCAAGTGCTCCTCTGTGATACGAGCATTGCCTTCCTCAACCGCACTGAGATAATGACGAATGGGACCATGGTTTTTATAGCGCACTCCATTAACATAACCAGATGCCCCAGCACCGATGCCATAGTATTCAGCATTGTCCCAGTACATGAGATTGTGGCGACTTTCAAAACCAGGTTTGGAGAAATTAGAAATCTCATAATGTTCAAAACCAGCTCGCTCCAGCGCTGCGATGATGTACTCAAACATCTCAGCTTCCAGTTCTTCCTTAGGCAGAGGTAATTTCCCTCGTCGCATACGATTCATAAAGACCGTATGATTTTCTAAAATCAAGCTATACAAACTCATATGGGGAATATCCAGCCCAATGGCCTTAGCCACATTTTCCTTGACCTGCTCCATTGTCTGACCAGGCAGTGCATAAATCAAATCAATAGAAATATTGTCAAAACCAGCCAGTTTCAGACGGTCGATATTTTCATAAATATCCTTCACCAAATGACTGCGCCCAATCTTTTTCAGCATCTTGTCATCAAAGGTCTGCACGCCTAGCGAAACACGATTGACAGCTGAGTTCTTCAACACAGCTATCTTATCCGCATCCAAGTCACCTGGATTGGCTTCAATGGTCAACTCCTCCAAGGCAGACAAGTCCAAGTTTTTAGTCAAGCCCTTCAACAACACCTCTAGTTGTGAAGCTGACAAGGCTGTCGGTGTCCCACCACCGATGTAGAGGGTTCGCAACTTTTGAATATCATAAGAACGAAACTCTTCTAACAGATGTTCCAAATAGATATCTACCGGCTGATTCTTGATGAAGACCTTTGAAAAGTCACAATAATAACAAATCTGGGTACAAAATGGGATGTGCACATAGGCTGACGTTGGTTTTTTCTGCATAGTAATTATTATACCATAAAAAGCGAACAATACTTAGAATTCCGTTTAACAAAATCCTAGCATTGTTCGCTTTCTTTATCTAATCATTCTTTTTATTTTATGACTAACACGATTCCCAGAACCAATCTACTTTGTCATAAAATACCACAGAATGAATGTTCATCTGACTAATTTTTTAGTCTTCTTTTTTCTTGCGAGCTACAAGTCCAAATCCACTCAATAGTCCAAGAAGTCCTAGAGATGCAAGAGTCGCATTTGATTCTGTTCCTGTATTTGGCAATACATTTTGAGAATCATTTGATTTAGCTCCATTATCCATAGTAGTCTTAGTATCTACCTGATCTGCATTTGGAGTTGGAGTAGCTGGTGTTGGTGCATCTTGACCAGAACCTCCATTATTATCAGGTGTCACTGGCGCAACTGGATTTGTATCTGTTGGTG
>NZ_AEDU01000008.1 GCF_000148525.1 Streptococcus mitis SK564 | reverse complement strand
AAAAGGACGGGGCCGGTCCTTCTTTTTTATATATCTAGTAGAAATTTGGTGTGGTATAATATTTACAAATGATATAGGAGAAGTAGTGTGAAAAGAAAATGGTTATTTAAGGATTACTATGATACAACGATTATCATACTTGCGTTAATCTCTGTTATTCTGGTATTGCTTGGATTTGCTGAGATGGTCGATTTGGACAATCCTCCGTACAACATTATTGATTTACTACTTTGGGGTGTTTTTGTGGTAGATTATGGATGGCGGTTCTTTTTAAGTAAAGAGAAATGGCGATTCATAATTGAAAATATCTTTGATCTGCTAGCTATCCTGCCTTTAAATGCTATTTTTACAGTGTTTCGATTAGGACGTATCTTTCGCCTAGCAAGACTGACAAAATTACTGAAACTGACTCGTTTACTTAGAATAGTTGGACTTACAGGTAAATTAGAAAGAAAAATTAGTAGATTCTTACGGACAAATGGCCTGCTTTATATCTTGTATGTTAATATCTTTATCGTGCTAGTAGGAAGTTCAATTTTATCTGTAGTTGAAGAAAAATCATTCTCAGATAGTCTTTGGTGGGCTCTTGTGACAGTAACCACTGTTGGTTATGGTGATATTGTTCCAGTTTCCCTTTTTGGGAAATGGATAGCTATTTTATTAATGTTGGTAGGAATTAGTACAATAGGAATGTCAACAAGTACCTTAACGAACTTTTTTGTAAAGGAGAATCCAGATGAACAGATACAATTTGATAAACTCCAAGATGAATTATCTAGTCAGAGAATATTAATAGAGAAACAATCTGAAAAGATAGAAGAACTACATCGAATGATAAAAGACTTAGTTGAAAAAATATAATAAAAGTGAGACAAAACTTGATTCGAGGAGAAATCAAGTAAGTCTTGACACAATAAAACGCATAATATCAAGGTCTGGCACCTTACATTATGCGTTTTTGTTATTTTTATTAGAATGGCAATTTACCGGCGAAAGCACCTAATTTTTTCTTAGTCGTTTCATCGATTTGTTCAAGAGCAGAGTTGATGGCTTGAACGGTCATATCAGAAAGGGTTTCGAGGTCTTCTGGGTCAACGACAGCTGGATTGAAGCCAATGCTGACAACTTTCTTATCTCCAGTTAAGGTCGCTTGAACAAGATCTTGAGCAGATTTGCCAACAAATTGCATAGCTGCAAGTTCAGCTTGGCTTTGTTCCATTTGTTTTTGAAGTTTTTGTGCTTGACGCATCATGTTTTGCATGTTCATCATAAGATTTTTAAGATTCCTTTCGTATCAAGGCTTTGAGCCTTTTTTAATAAATTTTTTGCCTTTTTTTGCCCTAAAAGTTGTCAAAAGCGTTGGCGACTTCTTTTTGTTGAGTTGGGAATAGGTGAGAGTAGATGTTGATTGTTGTATTAATACTACTGTGTCCCAGTCGTTTCATAAGTGTAAAAAATATATAATCTTTTCCTTCACCATTTCTGAGTCCTTTTGAAACTAGAAACGCTGCATGTGAGTGTCGGAAATCGTGATTACGAATCATTTTTAATGATGCAGGCATTCTTTTTTTCAATTTAATCTTTTGATTAGAAACCATTGGAGCAGTTAGTTGTAAAGGACTGTCTTGAAAGATTTGTAAGTCTTCTGTATTGTCCGTAAACTCTACTAATAGGTGAGCTTGTTTTTCTTTCCATTCCGTTAGTTCTTGAACGAATGCTTTATGAATATAAATTCGACGATTGGATTGAGTAGTTTTTACCGTTCCGATATGGACCTTGTTATTACGAAAGTAAGCAGAATACTTAATATCAATATAACCCTCTGATAAATTAATCTGTTTCCAAGTTAAGGCCAATGCTTCGCCAACACGAACGCCTGTAAACATCAGAACTCGATAAAATAACTGAAACATATATTCATCTTCTGTGAACAGAGAATCAAATAGCTTGAATTCTTCAGGAGTGAAATAAGACATCTCCTTGTGTTTATCAGGCAGTTTTCTTAGTCCATTGCATGGATTATCTTGTCTAAGACGATTAGCGACAGCAACATCAAACATTTTATGTAGAAAAATCATTAGCTGATTAACAGTCGTGCTTGATAGTGTTCCTCCTTTGACACTTGGTTGTTTGACCAACCAATCTCTAAATTTTTTTACTTCATGGATAGTAATGGCAGACATATCTGCATGCTCAAAAAACTTAGAGACATATTGGTTATAATAGGATATCTGTGTATCAATGGTACCACGTTTATTCCCACGGAGTTCATCTTCTTGTTGAACTAAAGAGTAAAGGTGAGAAACAGATATTTTATCTTTAATATGAACTTGGTGAAGTTTGTTTAATCGATAATCTGCTTCATATTGAACAGCTTCTTTACGAGTGGTAAATCCTGACTTTCTATGCCGTTTGATTTCACCAGTCAATGGGTCTATGCCATCGGTAATATCTACTTTCCATTTTCCCTTGTATCCTTTGATAACTGACATATTATTTTCCTCTTTCTATGTCAGTAGCGAAGAGTACAGTATCTATTATATCATTTTTTGAGATGATTTTGAATCCAAGAATTTCTTCGGCAATAGTCTTTGGTATTCTTCCAATCCTTTTGTTTTTATAAAGTTGAAAACCTCTTTCGACAAGTAATTTTTTACCCTCTCGTATAACACGTCTAGCTGTGCCTTCTGGATATCCTTGATTTGCGATATCTATGTAGGTAACTGTTTGAATTTCTTGCATTTATTCATTCCTTTCCTTTTTCTTATTCAATTCTAAAAATAACTGGTACGATTTGTCTTGAATAGTTTCTTCTCTATCAGTCTGATTTTTAAAGGGGTTTGGTAATTTATTGCCATGGTCTATATAAAACATCTGGTCCATTGGTTCGTACTTGTAAAATTGCAGATGCTCTTTTTTGACTTCGACTACTAAGGATAATCTTCTCATTAGTTGGCCCCAAGAATCAATGTGGCTTGTTTGTTTCTTCTTTGTTAATTCTAAGAAAAAATTATATGGGGAGTATGGGCTTGTAATGATGTATACGTTAGCTAAAAGAGGTTTGTCAAAATAACGACTACTTGCCATCGCTTTAACATTGTAAGGGTCAAACATTTTGAGTAAGTCTGAGTAGTCAAATTGATGGGGGCGTAATTCGTCTAAGATAATCACGTGTTCTAAATTGTATTGTTGAAAAGGGTCACGGATTGAGCCCGTAATAAAATAGTTAAGGTCATACTGTTCTGCGTATTGACGTGCTAGACGAGTCTTCCCTGTTCCCGCTTTTCCAAAAAGCCAAATAATCGTAACAATTTCATTCTTGTCAATCATTTCTTGTCGCCATAGTTCGGCTTGTGTTTCTAGTCGTTTTAAATAGACGGTTTCTATTTTTTGCCTTGCTTTGGCATATTGTGAACCAGTAAGTCGTTGTTCAATTTCTGATTTTGTAATATTACCAGTATAAAGTAGATCCAGTAGATTATCTATAATCATAGTGTCATTTATTTCATATCGTTTGGTTACATTTCTTTCGATAGTGTCTAATAGGAGTAAATAGTCAAAATTCGCAATAACTTCTTTGGGAGAATATTGGTATTTATCTTGATTAGACTCCGTGTGATGAACGAGATATGAATAAGCATTGTTAACTGAACCCCTCCACTGCTCAAAACACTGTATTGGTTGTTTAGTCAACTTAGCAAGATTGTTTAAACTTCTAGCACTTTCAAATTGTAAAACAAGGTGTATATGTGGTGCGACAAGGTTTCCATCTTGCCTAATATCCTTATCATGCAATATTCCCGCAAAACGAAGCGGTTTTAGAATGTTCGTCATATACTCGATGATATCCTGTAAATTTGAAGATTGGAAATACTCAATCTGTTGAACAAACATAATATTTCTGGCTTTTACCATTAAAAACTCCTTTCTTTTTTGGAACAATGGAACAACATTATACTACTTCAATAACAAGCCCAGAAGTAGTATAGTTATGTCCTGACTAAATTGGAACATAAAACCAGCTCGGAGCTCTTGCCTTACGGCAAGCTCCGCTGGTATATAAATCAATTATGCTTTCTCGTCCCTTGTATTATATGATTAAGTGAAGTACTATCTGTGGGAGAGAATATATATATTTTACGATAGACTCTTATCAGATAGTCGTACAAAAAAGGTAATTTTTTTTGTAAAATTGTATCAACATCTGAATTTTTTGCCTGTAGTATTATAACAAGGATATAGTCACTAGTTATGATACATCTGATAGATTTAACAATAGATTTGTACTCTTTTACAACCTCACTATCGCTTTCACTGGCTTTCGTTTTCATCTGTTTTCGAATTATCCTTAATAGATTTATTGTACGGATAAAGTTCAGAAACTTATCTTCTTTTATCCATACGATACAAAGAATGGTATGAGCTAAAAGATAGATAATCATGACGATAGTGATTGTTTGCAATAGCAAAGATTGCCCTATTTGAAAATTATTCCGAATTTGTCCCCAAGCGTCCCAAGAGATAATAGTGCTAACTTGGTTAATAAACCATATACCTGCTAGAAATAACCCCCATAGAAGGCCTAAAAATAATTCCAAAGGCAGTAAGTAATAGAGTTTATCGGTAATGACGGTGCTATTTCTCATAATTAGATTGTTTATGTTTTTCATATGTTTTCTCCTTTTATAGTTGGTACTAGCAATGGCATAACATTAGGTGCTGTTATACCGTCAATAACTTGAACAATACCAGTTCCTTTTCCGTTAGGAATGACAATTCCTGTCTCTGAATCCAAGTCTGGGAATAAAAACGTTGTCGTTTTTCTGTTGATTAAACCAAGTTGTATCAAGAAATTACACTGCTCTCTAACGGCAATAGGTAAAGCGTTTGTATCCATCCGCTGGCTCACTAGGATTAGGTGGACAGATGTTGCTCGTCCAAGTAGTGCAATATTGGATAATAGTGCAAAAAAGGTATCTTTAACATTTTTAGAAGTCAAAGATGTTAAAGCAAGCAATTCATCAATCACCAGACAACGATGTTGAAATTTTTTAGAAGGATTTTCAAGAAGCTCCGCTTGTCTTTCGTAGATAGTATCTAGGTTCACTTTTAGCAAGCTGTTTACCTTGGAAACAAATTCATCAGATGAGAAGTCTTTCTCTTGGTAAAGAACAGGTATGTTCTGTTTTAAGCAGTAGCGAGAGATAGAATCACATTTAGGGTCCACAACTGTTACATGAGCAAATTGATTAATAACAGAGATTAGAAAGGTCAAAGCGTAGCTCTTTCCAGAACCAGAAGAACCAGCAATCAAACAATGAACAATTCGATTGAAATCGATACGATAGTTTTTCATGAGTTCAAAACTTTCGTTTTGAACGCTGACATCAGATAGTTTTTGATACGTCAATCTTTCAGGTATTCCCCTAAAGAATGGAAACCGAAAAGCACGACTAGTGTTAATGCTTACGCCATCACCATCACGTTTGACAATATAGGCCGATGGCTGTTTAAGAAATGTCAACATAGGGTAGGCACTTGTAGACAAAATTTGAAAAATCTGTTGGTATAGATTGTTATCCAAAATGTACGCACAAGGATAGCGCGGGACAAAGTCTAAATAATTGTCGCCATAGATAAACTGGAATGAATTTGTAGTTGAAGAAATAGAGCTGTTTCCCAACCCTATTTCTAAACACTGGACTAGATATTCAGTATCCACTACAAACTCCCGTTTATTTTCTGGTTGAATAAACGGAAATACCATTGATTACTTACCTCCTTCTTTAATAATTTTTACCGATTCGGCTTTAAAATAAACATTGTTTTTCACTTTGCAAGCAACAGGATTGACTAACTCAACTTCTGCGAATTGTTCAATTTCTTGAGAAGTTGGGAATTTGACAAGAAAAGGATTCTGACCAGGAATAATGAAATATCGGCTAAATCCATCTACTTCGTCAGTCCTCTTATTGTCCTTATAGACCCACTTAATTTCTTCTTCAGCGGACAATGAACTAAAGATAGGATTTTCTCCAAATATCTCATGGAAAAGGGCTACGTTATATCCATAAACTGGATTCTTGTATTTGAATGCACTCATGTGCTATTCCTCCATAATCAGCATACCTAGGATTTTGCTGATTTCTAATAAAAAATTTTTATGTAATGAACTAGGCACCTTTGTTGTTCTTTACATTATCTATTATATTTTGATTTACCAACGACTGTGTATACACTAGAATGAAATTTAGAGATAAATTTGTATACATTGGAAGAAATCATATATGGTACGACACAAAAAAAGCCTCACTATTTTAGTAGCAAGGCCTGTAATTTTGACTAATAGTCTTGATTATCTATAAAATCATTTATGTAGAGAGTTAGATATTTATCTTTTGTTTTTTCATAAAATTTGATAATTTTAGTTAAGTCAGAATAGAGTTTAAATGCATCATAGTTCTCACTAGTATCCTCATATTTATTATGTATTTTTTCCAAGAATAAATTTTGATACTGGAGTAACTGTAAAAATTGAATATGAAAGAGACTATTAGTTTTATCGATTTGTTCTTTTTTTAGCTCATTTACTAAAAGATAGTATATATCATCTCCCAATAAAATGTTTAAAAGAACATCAGAGTCTAAATAGTATATCATTTTGCTAGGAGTATTATTTTTACCTCTGGTATTCAAGCTATTGCTAAATGTTTCTAAAAATTTATCAAAAATTAAATCAATTATTTTATATATAGTATGTTCGAATGCTTCGAATATATAGATGATATTTTCAGGTTTACGAAGTAGAACAGAAGTAATATTCCCTAAATCAGTAGTGTACCACGTTTGAAGTTGGGAACTGACTTTTTCCAAGTCATTAGCATATTTAGTTTGTAATTTATGGTTAAAAGAATCACTGTATTGTTCATCTTTTGATTTATAAGGAATATACTTATCAGGATAGTTATCAGAATAATAAAAGACAGAATTTATGAAGTGCTTTTGGAAAGCAGGATAGGTTAGTAGAAATTTTAATATTATATTCCCTAAGCGTTCAGTTTCTTTATTAGGTTTGATATCGAGAGATTGAGATTTGTGATATAAATCTCGCCATTTTTCAGATGAAACGGAGTTAATCTGAACATCTATATTATTTAGCAGACATCCTAATAGTAAAATTTTTACGATTTCTTGTTTCTGTTCTTTATTTCCTAAAAGTAATTCATCTTGACTACATTCAAGAGTAGCAGTCAATGCTTTAATTTGATTATCCGATAAAAAACTCCTAAAATTCTCCTGCTCTCCTTTTTCTATTTTGCTAATATTCTTTTGTGTGATGCCAGTTATAGGATTATTTTGTGTATCTCCTGTTTCTTTGACATTTTTATCAAAAGCACATCGAGAGATGTGACTAGAATAATTTGACAAATTCAAATTTTTTCTTTGTCTGTCTAGTCTAACACGTTCTCCGATATTTTTATACAAATATTCTGTAAAATCCATGATTTTCTCCTTGTCAAAGGGAACCGAAAATATTCGATTCTGTGGTTAGTTTAATTATTTTACTTTATAGAAAAATTCCTCAGTACTGCCATTGATGAGTTGGTGTCCAAACCATAAGCGGTCTTGTGTGATATCAGACTAGTCAGTATAGCCATTATCTGAAGAAGAGGTGGCAGACATGGTTATAGGGATTCCTGCTGGTAAAAAGGCAATAGCTGCACCAGCTCCTCCATCTTTAGAAACAGAACTTGCCTTGAGATAGTGGTCAATTTCTTTAGCATGTTCAACTGAAATCTGTGAATAATCACTTACTAAACCATTTTTATCGAAAGTAAATTCAATACCTGTACGATTCCTCCAAGTTCCTGAGACGCTAGAAAAATCTCCATTTTGGATTTCAGAAATATTCATTCCTTTCCTTTCTGACGGAAGGGAAGATTCTTCATTTATTAGACTTGTGACAGATTTATTTTCTTCCGATGTAGAAGAAGTTGAACTAGTACTTGAAGCAATTGCTTCAGAACTTGCTGAAGAAGTGTTTTCACTCTGGGGTTGGCAATCCGTTAAAATAGAGATAGCTAAAATACTAATACTGAATAGAAATAATTTTTTCATATGTTTATTTTATTCTTTTATAGTGCTTCTCTTTTCCATCTTCTAGGGTTACTAAATCTGGCTCTACTTCCTCAACTCCTGAACTTCCAAATAGGATAATAAGAAATAGAATAAAAAAGGGGATTATTGGTTTTAATAATTCAACTAATGAGTAAATTCCTAGGCTAATTGATGAAGTAATTAAATCAAAAGTCGGTTCAATGAGTAAAACAATGGGTAATATATATAAGAGTTTGTTTTTGGAATTTTTTATGCTAGTTATCACATAGCTTAAAATTCCTAAAACTAATAAATAGTAAGCTGGTCCAGCTTTGGTTTCTATATGTAATCCAATACTCATTTCATTTTGCATTCCTGCCAAAAATTGTCTTACTACAAAGATTAATCCGGCTAAAATAAATGGTCTAATATCTAATTTTAGTGGAAAGAATCTTAAAACTAATATAGAAATGATAAATGCAAAATATGCAAAAACGTATTCTGCTTTAATCATAACTATGATTTGTTGCCCCATGTTTGAATGAATATCATTATTACTGATACCAAGAGGCAAAGATGTTTTAGAAGATATAAAAGGTATGAATAATGCAATGAAAAATGATAAAAATAATGAAATTTCAGGACTATATTTTTTAATTATCCCCATACTAACTTCCCCATCCTAAGATTTCTTTTTGGGTATATAATTAGACGTTTATTTTATACCCATTCGCCGTTGTAATTGACGCGGTAACCGTCAGGCGTAGTTGTATTGATTGCTAATGCACCAGAGCTATAGGCGTAGTACCATTTGTCAGATACTTTCATCCAGCCAGTCTTCATCGCTCCTGATTCTTGAAGATAATACCAAACGCCTTTATCTTTAAGCCAGCCAGTCTTCATAGCACCTGAGTTGTTCAAATAGTACCAGCTACCATCTTTTACCCAGCCCGTTTGCATAGCTCCTGAGCTATTGAGGTAGTACCAGCTACCATTAACTTGCGACCAGCCTGTTTCCATCGACCCAGAATCATTTAAGTGATACCAAGTATTATCGATTTTCTTCCAGCCAGTTAACATTGCTCCAGACTCACTTAGGTAGTACCATTTTCCGTCTTTCACCCAGCCTGTTTTCATAAAGCCGTCTTCATCGAAATAATACCAAACCCCGTCGATTTTCTCCCAATCTTTCATGGTGTAGCTGCCATTAGCATGCTTATACCACCAACGACCGTTTGAGTACGTCCAAGTCGGTGCAGCCGGTGTTTCGGCTGATGTCGACGTGCTAGATGATGTTGAGCTAGATAAGCCAAGATCAGCACTTGAGTTAGAAGCAGATGCACTAGATGATGTTGAGCTAGTCAGACTTGATGTAGCATCTGAATTTGATGCAGACGATGAATCGCTTGCATTTGAAGCTGCGTCTGACGAAGAGTTGTCAGACTCGTCAGTGTTCACGATTTCAATGCCCATTAGATAAGTCTCTATAGGAAAACCAGCCCCTGAGTTATATCGAACATCGACTTTAAATCGATATGCAGTTCCATCACCGCGATCGACGTCTACCTCGTACAAACCAAATTCCTTGGGACTGAATACGACGTGTTTATCGTTTACGACTAATGACATCGCCGACCACATGTTGCTATATTTAGAGTCGAACTCTGATTCAAATGACTGATCGATATGCTCAACTCGATCGAATATCTCATACTTAGTGTTTGTGTTACCGCGAAATTTAGCAAAGGGCTCACGCGCGTCAGAGTGAGTTTCGAGCAATCTAACTTTTGAAGCGCGCACCTCGTTCGAAGCATAACCGGTTATTGGAGCTGAAACCTTTTTACCCGTTGCAAGGTCTAGATATTCGTAAGTAGGCACGTCGTCGTTTGCTTTGACAGAATGAGCCGGCAAAGAAGATGCTGAAGTGAAAGCTAAAATTGTAGTTGACAATAAAAATAGTTTTTTCATGAGTTTAAAGTTCCTTTTCTTAAATAGTTTAGTTTTTTGAAATTATGATATGATTTGGTATGCTTGATCTACTAAGTTTTATCCATTTGAAGTTCTCCAATCTTTATTCATTGTGATATGTGATTGCACAAGACTAGCTGCTTTGACTTGAGCTTGTGCTTGACTAATAGTCGTGAGACCTGAATCATTGACAATATAAATTCTGTCGAATTCGTTATCATTTCGAAATGCTAGATGAATTTTGAATTCATGTAATATCCCCTATTTTTATTTATTGTAAAATAATCAGTTTATCCTAAAAACTAGACTTTTTTGGACAAACTTGATAAAATGGAAGTGTAATAATAATTGGCCAAAATGCTGGATTTTAGAACCTTTTTTCTAACGAAAACGCTTCTAAAATAGACTGTATTTTCTGTCCAAAAAATCCTAGGTTTTTTGACAAGAACTATGAATTTTTTATCCAATTGTGAAAGGTGCTTTTTGATACTCCTAAGATGTCTGCACCTTCTCGTAAGGTTATTTCTTTTTTCTTATATTGAGTTATCACATCAGGGAGATTATTCGGGACAATCAATTTTGGTCTACCGAATTTCTTCCCTTTTTTCTGTGCTTCCCGTATTCCTTCCATTTGTCTTTGTTTGATTTGTTCTCTTTCAAACTGTGCCACATAAGATAGGACTTGTAAAACGATATCGGAGATTAGTTTTCCTGTGATATTATCATTGCTATTCTTTGTATTTAATAAGGGGAAATCTAAAACAGTTATATTTACTTTCTTTTTCTTAGTAATTGCTTGCCATTGTTCTAAAATTTCATCATAGTTTCTTCCCAATCTATCAATTGACTTTATAACCAATTCATCATTCTCTTTCAAGGTAGTTAATAATTTTTGATATTCTATTCTGTCAAAATCTTTTCCTGAAACATAATCAATAAAAATATTTTCTTTTGATAATTTGTTTTCTACTAAGGCTGAAAATTGCCTATCAATATTTTGTTCTCTTGTAGATACTCGAACATAACCGTAACGCATAAGGCTACCACCTATCTTTTTATCTCTATTTTAGACGAAAAGAAAACTACCACCCATAATGAGTGGTAGTTTGGTGTACTCTTTGCTACTGTATTTTTTTGCCAAGATTTTGTCTTGGATGCGTGAATAGTAGTGTTGGATAAAAAATCTTAAGGACTTAAAATCCTTTTAAACCAACCTTTTTGATGTTTACAAAAATTAAAAACAGTATGTTCAATTTTTGCATGTTCATCATGGTGATTTATAGTTTCCTTTTATCTTATTTTCTTTCTTATTTTATCAATTTTGAGGTTAAAAGTCTATTGTTAGTATAAATCCCTCAACATTAAATTTTTTGAAAATTTAATGAAAGATGAGTGAAAACATGGTATAATGAAACGTAAAATTAATTCAGGTTTCCTGAACCGATAGGAGTAAACAATGAAAAAAACTAGGTTTTGTCCTTTTATCTTCAGCCTTGCTATTGACAGCTTGTGCTGTTAGGTTTGAAAAATCAGCAGATACAACCGATTCGTCTAAGGTGACAGCTTTGTCTGAAGACAAGCAGAAAATGCTTGATAAGGCCACAGCTGACTATAAGACTTTTGTGCAAGAGCAAATCGATAATCTGTTGACAGATACGGAAGGCTTTGTCAAACTGTTGAAAGAAGGTAAGTTAGAAGAAGCTAAGAAGGTTTATCCACTGATTCGTATGTCCTATGAGCGTTCAGAACCAATTGCCGAAAGTTTTGGTGAATCAGATGTCAAGATTGACTTCCGTTTGGCAGACTACATGGACGAAAACAAGACAGAAGAAGGTTGGTCAGGTTTCCACCGTATTGAACGTATCCTTTGGGAAGACAATACAACTAAAGGAACTGAAAGTCAAGATAAGGAAGAATAAATCTGCTCTAATAAAAAAACTTTGTTCTCTAGAAACCATCGTGTGGCTAGCTAGAGTGCAAAGTTTTTTTGATTTTCTAATTAAAATGCAGACTGTATTCTTTATAATCACAAGGCTATTAAGAGAGCAGTGGATATCAAAATGATGATTTTGAGTTTTTGTTATTTTGGCTTTGTAGCAAGGTAACATAGTCGCTTTTTGTGTGGAATAAGTGGGAAAGAAAAACAGTTCTTTGAGTTTGATCGATAAAGTAAAGCAAGATATATTGACCGATAATTTTTCCTCGTGTGGGGTACTTACTATTGATTTTAAGTCCGATTTTTTCATCTGCATCAAAGCCAGCTTCAGGAAAGGTTTCTAAACTTTTTAAGCCGTCTAAAATTTTGGCCACAGTATTTTTAGCAGACTGGGGTGATAAAAGAACAGTGCTGATGTAGTTATGGATACTATCAATTGCCTGACTCACTTCAGTCGAAATAATTACTTTATAAGCCATATCGTAGCCTCATATCATCTAAGGAAGTTCCTTGTCCGGATTCATATTCTCTTAAGGCGCGTTCAGATTGGGCTTGTAGTTCTTGAATCAATCGTTCACGGTGTAAATCTTCTGCAGTTTTTATTGGCAAATCCTGTTCGATAACAATCTGCTCGATAAAAAGACTAATAGCATCCGTCATAGTCATTCCTTTTTCCTTAATGATAGCTCTAGCTTGTTCCATTGATGACTCGTTGATTTTAAAATTGTATTGCTTAGTAAGTGATGTCGTCATGGTATACCTCCAATCTATACGATATATAGCTAGTATATATCTTTTCTATTTTTTAGGCAAGAAAAAACTCTATACTCTGGAAACCATTGTTTGGTTATTGAGAGTGCAAAGTTTTTTTGAGTCTGGAATGTGAAAACAGCAGTTAATTTCAGGAAACAAAAAAAGAACAGCCGAAGCTGTCTTTTTATCATTATTTGAGACCGTATTTTTTGTTGAAACGATCCACGCGTCCATCTGCTTGAGTGAACTTTTGACGTCCAGTGTAGAATGGGTGTGAGTCTGATGAAATTTCCACACGGATCAATGGGTAAGTTTCGCCTTCGAACTCAACTGTTTCGTTAGAGCGTTTTGTTGAACCGCTAAGGAATTGGTAACCAGTAGTTGTGTCCATGAAGACAACTGGGCGATATTCTGGATGGATATCTTTTTTCATTTTGCAATATTTCCTTTCTGCCATGGTCTCTTTGCGAGCCATAGATTGTTACCATACTAGTCTATCAGATTCTGAAAAGTTTGACAAGTATTTTATCAGTTTTTAAGCAAGTTTTTTAACTTTTGGTAGATGATTTCGTTTTCTTCTAGGCTATAGGAATTAGCACCACTTGCTAGAGGGTGGCCTCCACCATCATGTTCCTTGGCAATTTCATTGATAGGATGGATTTTACTGCGTAAGCGAACACGGTAGTGGCCATCAGCCTGTTCTACAAAAATTCCCCAGAGACTGACGCTGTCAATCCGACCAGGAGCTCCTACAATAGCGGCAGTTTCAGCATCGGTAACATTGAATTGTTTCAAGACTTCTTGACTCAGGATAACGCGCGCTGCACCATTTTCATCCACTTCCAGATGATCGTAGATGTAGCCTTGAAGTTTAGCAATTTTGTAGCTCATAGTGTCCATTTTTCGAGTGAGAGCCGCAAAGTCAAAGTTCTGTTCTCTTAAATAAGCGGCCAGGCGAAGAGTCTGTGCAGTTGTAGAAGGGTAGAGGAAGCGACCTGTATCACCAACAATTCCTGCAAAGAGCAACTCAGCAGCGCGATCTGACAAGGCCAGTTGGGTTGTTTGGGCAAATAGGGTAATCATCTCACTAGCGCTACTTGAACTAGTATCGACCCAAGACAGGTCACCGTATACATCATCATTTGGATGGTGGTCAATCTTAATGAGAAAATCACCTTGACTATAGCGCTTATCATCGATACGAGCAGTATTAGCTGTATCACAGACGATGATAAGTGCGCCTTGGTAGGCACTATCTTCAACAAGATCCATCTCAGCCATCCAAGTAAGGGTTGGTTCATCAAAACCAACAGCTTTAATGTTTTTTTCTGGGAAATGATGTTTGAGAAGAGCTTTCAATCCCACCTGACTTCCCAAGGCATCAGGGTCTGGTTTCATATGACGATGAATGATAATCGTGTCGTATTCTTTAATTTTTTCTAAAATTTGATGGTAAATGTCCATAAATAACCTCAATTCTTTCTCATTTCATTGTAGCACAAGAATTTTTATTTTTAAAATGAAAAAGATGTGATATAATGGAGAAAGATAAATTGAGGAGGACGATATGGCATTAGCAAAAATTGTATTTGCCAGTATGACCGGTAATACCGAAGAAATTGCAGATATTGTAGCAGACAAATTACGTGACTTGGGCTTGGATGTCGATGTTGATGAATGTACAACTGTTGACGCTTCAGACTTCTTGGAAGCAGACATCGCTATCGTTGCGACCTATACTTATGGTGATGGTGAATTGCCAGATGAGATGATGGACTTCTACGAAGACTTAGCAGACCTCAACTTGAATGGCAAAATCTACGGAGTGGTTGGCTCAGGTGATACTTTCTACGATGAATTCTGTAAAGCTGTTGATGACTTTGACCGTGTCTTTGTGTCAACAGGAGCAGAAAAAGGTTCAGAGTGTGTCAAAGTTGATCTTTCTGCTGAGGAGGAAGACATTGAACGCTTGGAACAATTTGCAGAAGAATTGGCTGCTAAAGTAGGATAAGTATAAAAGTGCGCTGATGCAATTAATCAGTGCATTTTTCTTAGCGTGAGTTGGGATTTTACTAGCTTATTTGGTGGCTTTTTGATACAATAATTCAAATAAAGGAGGAGACTGTATGGATTTAGATAGTATTCGTCAAGAAATTGATCAAATCGACGACCAAATCGTCAAGCTCTTAGAAGAACGAATGCATTTGGTTGAGGGGGTAGTTGCCTATAAGAAAGCTTCAGGTAAACCGATTTTAGATACCAAGAGAGAAGAAGTTATTTTTGAAAAGGTTAGAAGTCGTGTAGAGGACAAGCGCTATCAAGAAACTATTGTCGCGACTTTTGCTGACATACTCAAACGTTCGCGTGATTATCAGGATCAAAACATCAAATGAAAAAAGAACAATTTTATCCGCTAGGAATTTTTCTAGCTGCTATGGTGGGCGGACTTGTCCGCTATCTAGTTTCTACTTGGTTACCAGCCAGTCCAGATTTTCCTTGGGGCACTCTCTTTGTCAACTATCTGGGAATTTTCTGCTTGGTTTATCTGGTAAAAGGCTACCTGGTCTATAAGGGGACTAGTAAGGGCTTGGTTTTAGCACTGGGGACGGGTTTTTGCGGTGGATTAACAACCTTTTCTAGTCTCATGCTTGATGCTGTAAAACTGCTTGATACAGGGCGTTATCTTAGTTTGGTCCTGTATTTACTTTTGAGCATCGGTGGAGGTTTGCTCTTGGCTTACTATTTGGGGAGGAAGAAATGGTAATCATGTATCTTGCAATTGCTTGTGGCTTAGGAGCTTTAGTGCGCTATTTATTTTCTCGCTATAATCAAGCTTCTAAATTACCACTCGGAACGCTCATAGCCAATCTTTTGGGTTGTTTTTTGATTGGATTACTCTACAATCATATTGAGTCTAAGGAAGTCTATGCTATTCTAGCAACAGGATTTTGTGGCGGTTTAACGACTTTTTCGACCTTGAATGATGAACTTCAAAGACTGTTAAGCGATAAGAAGGTTTTTTACGTTTACCTGACTTTGACCTACCTAGGTGGTTTGATTGCGATTTTTTTAGGAATTCTGCTATAAATTTCTTTACTTTTTTGTGGAAATTTGGTAAACTGTATCTTGTGTGTAATGGACGCACAAAAATACAGTTTATCCGCTGAGGAAGATTCCTCAAGATTGACAAAGATAGGAGAATAAAATGAATCCATTAATCCAAAGCTTGACTGAAGGTCAACTTCGTACAGATATCCCATCATTCCGTCCTGGTGACACTGTTCGTGTACACGCGAAAGTTGTCGAAGGTAACCGTGAACGTATCCAGATTTTTGAAGGTGTTGTTATCGCACGTAAAGGTGCTGGCATCTCAGAAAACTACACAGTTCGTAAAATCTCTAACGGTGTAGGTGTTGAGCGTATCTTCCCAATCCACACTCCACGTGTTGAAAAAATCGAAGTTGTTCGTTACGGTAAAGTACGTCGTGCGAAATTGTACTACTTGCGTGCTCTTCAAGGTAAAGCAGCTCGTATCAAAGAAATCCGTCGTTAATTCGACTAAAAAACTCTGCTTTTTCAGCAGAGTTTTTATCTAGCTCCCTTAGTTCAATGGATATAACAACTCCCTCCTAAGGAGTAGTTGCAGGTTCGATTCCTGCAGGGGGCAGTAATTAGATATCAAAAACCGCTCAGCCGAGCGGTTTTCGTATATTCTTCCCTTTTAGAGCACCCATGTACGGATGGCATGGGCTACGCCAGATTCGTCATTTGTTTTAGTGATGTATTTGGCGATTTTTTTGATTGCTGGATTTCCATTTTCCATAACAACAGGGTTACCAACGACTTCCAGCATGGCGCGGTCATTTTCTTCGTCCCCAATCGCCATGGTTTCATCTTTGGTCAATCCTAGTTTTTCAGCTAAGTGAGTAATAGCTGAACCCTTATCTACATTCTTTTTAAGGAGTTCGAGGTAGAAAGGAGCCGATTTGTTAATAGAGTAGCGTTCGTAAAATTCTGCTGGGATTTTTTCAATGGCAGCATCGAGAATTTCTGGTTCATCGATGAACATACATTTGACGATTTCCTTGTTAGCCATTTCTTCAGGGGTGCGGTAGAAGATGGGCATGCTGACGAGGGTTGATTCGTGCACTGTGTATTTTCCGATATTGCGATTGGCCGTGTAGATTCCATCCTTGGTAATGGCGTGCATGTGGACACCGAGTTTGCGACTGAGGAATTCCATATCTAGATAATCTTCATAAGTCAAGGATTCACTGATAATCTCATGACCTGTAGCAGTTTCTTGGACAAGGGCACCGTTGAAGGTTACGACATAGTCACCCTCGTCTCTCAACTGTAAGTCGTCCAGAAGTTTAGCAACACCTGCGATGGGGCGGCCAGTTGCAATCACGACTTTGACACCAGCTTCTTTTGCATCTTGGATGGCAGAAAAGACTTCAGGAGTGATTTCCTTTTGGCTGTTGACTAGGGTTCCGTCAATATCGACGGCGATTAGTTTAATACTCATACATTTCCTCTTCTAGTTATTATTTGGGGTAAAATGATCATTCTCAATCAAGTGTAAAAATTGCTGGGTAATGCTTGCGAAGATGCTGTTTTGGTCTAACATTTCTTTAGGGAAATAAAAACGATTATCTCCGTGGCGACTGCCAGCAAGGGATTGGACGATAGGAGACAGGCTAGAGAGTTCGGCCAGTTCTCCATTTTTTTGTAAAATCTCAATCTGTGTCCTTGGATTTTCAGATTCGGGACGATAAATATCATAAGGAAGGTCAAAGTTTTTATGAATGGCAGTATAGTAGTCGGGATCAAAGCCGATGTCCTTAACCAATTTTCTCATGCTAGCGAGTTGGTCTTGGTCCTCTTGTGAAAAGGTAATGGATTTAAAGACCTTGCGGTTGACAAAGCGTTGCGACAGGTCTGCAAGAATCTTGTCAGGACTGGTCATCCAGAGCTGGAAGTAGGTATTCATCACACCATCATCCAGAGCCAGATAGTCAGTCAAGGTCACATTTTTTTCGAAGAAAGGTAGGAGGTGTGGAGAAGTTCGTGCAAAGAAGTCTTTGTCCTTAGGATAGAGTTCTTTGGCGCGCTTGAGAAGATTCTGTAGGAGAACTTCCATGGCACGCGTTGCTGGGTGGAAATAAACCTGCATATACATCTGGTAACGACTGAGGACATAGTCCTCGATAGCGTGCATGCCATTTTGCTGAAAAGCAATGCCGTTTTCAATTGGACGAATGACACGTAGGATCCGAGTCAGGCCAAATTCCCCATAAGATGCCCCTGTAAAATAGGAGTCGCGCAAGAGATAGTCCATGCGGTCTGCATCAATCTGACTAGAAATGAGTTGTACGACCTGCTTATTAGGATAGGTGTGGTCGATGACACTGGCAACCTTTTTTGGAAAGTCAGGCGCTACTTGTAGCAGGACTTGGTGAATCTCTGTCTCAGGACTTTGGATGATTTCCTGAGTGATGGCCTCATGATCGGTATCAAAGAGATGCTCAAAAGTATGGGAGTAGGCACCATGCCCAAGATCATGGAGGAGAGCAGCTGTCATGGTTAAGAGAGACTCAGAAGGATTCCATTCGTCTGGATATTTTTCTTCAAAAATCTCTGTGATGCGACGAGCAATCTCATAGACTCCAAGACAATGGGAGAAACGACTGTGTTCTCCACCGTGGAAGGTATAACTGGAAGTTCCCAGTTGTTTGATACGACGCAAACGCTGAAATTCTTTTGTATTAATCAAGTCATAGATGATTTGATTATTGACATGGATGTAGTTGTGAACTGGGTCACGGAATACTTTTTCGTTCATATGACCATTATAGCAAAATCCTGCTCTTTTTGGTAAAATAGTAGGATAAGAGACAAGAAAGAGGACTTGATGTGAAGATTCGGATGCGAAATAGGATTCAGTTTGATGAGCAGTTGGAAGTGATTGACCAGCTTTATGATGTAGAAGTGCATGAAAAGGGAGGTTATAGCTATTTACTTTTCTACAATGAGGAAAAGGAAAAAGTAGTGATTAAATTTCATGATCAAGAACTGGTGATGAGTCGTTTTTCCAATCCCAAGACCACTATGCGCTTTTTAAAGGATAGTGATAGTTTAGCCTATATCCCTACACCTATGGGCATGCAGGAATTTGTTATCCAAACCAGTCGCTATCAAGTTGATAGGCAAAAGATTGAACTAGATTATCAACTACAAAATCAAGAGGGACATCCCTTTGCCAGCTATCAATTGGAAATTACTTGGGGCTAGGCTCATGTCTTTTTCAAATTTACCTGGCTATCTTCTCGGATTAGCCTGCTAATGTGGTAGATTAGGCTAATTTTTGGTATAATAAAAGTTATGGAAATCGAAAAAACCAATCGTATGAATGCGCTCTTTGAATTTTATGCAGCGCTTTTGACAGATAAGCAAATGAATTACATAGAGCTCTACTACGCTGATGATTACAGTCTTGCTGAAATTGCCGAGGAATTTGGTGTCAGTCGTCAGGCTGTCTATGACAACATCAAGCGGACAGAAAAGATTCTGGAAGATTATGAGATGAAATTGCACATGTACTCGGATTACATTGTACGCAGTCAAATTTTTGACCAGATTTTGGAGCGCTATCCCAAGGATGACTTTCTGCAGGAGCAGATAGAAATTTTAACAAGCATTGATAATAGAGAATAAGAGGAAGAAAAATGGCATTTGAAAGTTTAACAGAACGTTTGCAGAACGTCTTTAAAAATCTACGTAAAAAAGGAAAAATCTCTGAATCTGATGTCCAAGAGGCAACCAAAGAAATTCGCTTGGCCTTGCTTGAGGCCGACGTTGCCTTGCCTGTTGTAAAGGACTTTATCAAGAAAGTTCGTGAGCGTGCAGTCGGGCATGAGGTCATTGATACCCTTAATCCTGCGCAACAAATTATTAAAATCGTTGATGAGGAACTGACGGCTGTTTTGGGTTCTGATACGGCAGAAATTATCAAGTCACCAAAGATTCCTACCATCATCATGATGGTTGGTTTGCAGGGGGCTGGTAAAACAACCTTTGCTGGTAAACTGGCCAACAAACTCAAGAAGGAAGAAAATGCTCGTCCTTTGATGATTGCGGCGGATATCTATCGTCCAGCAGCCATTGACCAACTCAAAACTCTTGGACAACAAATTGATGTGCCTGTCTTTGCACTTGGAACAGAAGTACCAGCTGTTGATATTGTTCGTCAAGGTTTGGAACAAGCCCAAGCCAATCATAACGACTATGTCTTGATTGATACGGCAGGTCGTTTGCAGATTGATGAGCTTTTGATGAATGAGCTTCGTGACGTGAAAGCACTCGCTCAACCAAATGAAATTCTCCTAGTGGTTGATGCCATGATTGGTCAAGAAGCGGCCAATGTTGCGCGTGAGTTTAATGCTCAGTTGGAAGTGACTGGGGTTATCCTTACTAAGATTGATGGGGATACTCGTGGTGGTGCGGCCCTATCTGTTCGTCACATTACTGGAAAACCAATCAAGTTCACTGGTACAGGTGAAAAGATTACGGATATTGAAACCTTCCACCCAGATCGCATGTCTAGCCGTATCCTTGGTATGGGGGATATGCTCACTTTGATTGAGAAAGCTTCTCAGGAATACGATGAGCAAAAAGCCCTTGAAATGGCTGAGAAGATGCGTGAAAACACCTTTGATTTCAATGATTTCATTGATCAGTTGGATCAGGTGCAAAACATGGGACCGATGGAAGACTTGCTCAAGATGATTCCAGGTATGGCTAACAACCCAGCACTTCAAAACATGAAGGTGGATGAGCGTCAGATTGCGCGCAAACGTGCTATTGTGTCTTCAATGACACCTGAAGAACGTGAAAATCCAGATTTGTTAAATCCAAGCCGTCGCCGTCGTATCGCTGCTGGTTCTGGAAATACCTTTGTCGAAGTTAATAAATTCATCAAGGACTTTAACCAGGCTAAACAGCTCATGCAGGGTGTCATGTCTGGGGATATGAACAAGATGATGAAGCAGATGGGAATCAATCCAAACAACCTTCCAAAAAATATGCCAAATATGGGAGGAATGGATATGTCTGCCCTTGAAGGAATGATGGGACAAGGTGGCATGCCTGACCTGTCAGCTCTCGGAGGAGCAGGAATGCCAGATATGAGCCAGATGTTTGGTGGCGGACTAAAAGGTAAAATCGGTGAATTTGCCATGAAACAGTCCATGAAACGCATGGCGAATAAAATGAAAAAAGCGAAGAAGAAACGTAAGTAAGACAAAGGAAGGCCGCAGGGCTTTCCTTTTTTAGAAAGAAGAAAAATGAGCACTTCCGTAATTGGAAATGCTCGTTTTTTTGATGTATTTAGACTTTTAGTCTTTATTTTCGTATGGTAAGATCAAGTTCAAGATGATTCCTGTCATGGCTGATAGGGCAGTACCTGAAAGGGTAACTGGACCAAGTTTAAGGATAGCTCCTCCAAGTCCAAGTACCAACATAGCACTTGCGATGATGAGGTTACGCATTTGAGCGAAATCAACACGTTCTTTGATCAAGACTTTCAAACCGTTGCTGGCGATAACTCCATAGAGAAGGGTTGGCATCCCACCAAATACAGTTGATAAAGAGTCACTAAAAAAGGAACCATAACGGTTCCTAAAATTATTAATTACTTGCGCCAGATGTAGCGTCTGCGCCACCACCGTGACCTCCAGCATCACCTGAATCTGAAGCTCCAGATGTAGCATCTGCTCCACCATGTCCTCCAGCAGGAGCTGCAGCATTTCCACCAACTAGACGTTGACCAGTTGTATTGAGGTACCAGTCAAGCCATGGTTGGAAATTAAAGATGATTTCATTGATTCCAGCATATGAACCATCTGGATAGTACATTGCTTGGTAATTATGGGTATTAATAACGCCTTCTGGTGTTCCTGGCACAATTGTACGGACATATTCTTGGTCCCCGTTACGCAATACGCCGACAACCCATTCAACGTTTTTCATTCTAGAATCTGGCAATGTACCGTGTACTGTTCCTAATCTATTTCCTGATTGAGCACGTACACGTTTACCAAACATTGTATCTGGGTCTTGGTGGGCGTTATTAAAGTACAAGAATTGGTTATTATCATCTGCAAATGTCAACTCAAATGGCATTGCTTTCAAGAACATGTCAATTTGGTTAACTGTCAAGATACCGTGGTCTAATTTAACGTAAGTATCTCCAGAAACAGCTCCAACAAGTTCAGCTGCTTTTTCTACCCATTCAGGATCGTCTGGATCAACACCTTGAATGGTAGTTGCAATTGAATTTGTACAATATAAATCTTCTGGTGCAATTGGTTTTGGTTTTTTCAATTTTGAAACGACTCCCACATATTTTACAAAGTTGTCCAAGCATGTTTCAAGGAAATTAACAGTTCCTTCATTCGTGATATTTCCATTAACATCAAAAGCTTCTTTAGCTTTACCAAGAAGGAATTCATTTCCTGGAAGTGTGTAGGCATTGACACCTGGAGCGTCAAGAATTTTACGAAGGTGAACTTGGGCACGAGAAGTACCTTGGTCGTAGTAAGAAGCTCCCACAATCATGACTGGCTTGTTTTCAAATGGATGAACTTCGTATGAAAGCCATTCAAGAACAGATTTTAGAGAAGCTGAGATTGTGTGGTTGTGCTCAGGAGTAGCAATAATGACACCATCAGCACGAGTAATTCTGTTATACAAGAGACGCAATTGGAAACTTTCATCCCATTTTTCGTCTTGGTTGAACATTGGAACTTCGTCAATTTCGAGAACTTCTAATTCAAATTTGAGTTTGAAGTGACGACGGATGAATTCCAAGAGTTTACGGTTATATGATTGATCGTAGTTTGATCCTACAAGTCCAACAAATTTCATTCTTTTTGGTCTCCTATCTTACAAATTTTCCCAGTCAAAGTCCTCAGCATCTTTGCGAAGTAATTCTTGTGCATTACGCAATTTTTCTGTGATTTTTACAAAGATACGGAAGTCGTCAAAAGTGGCATCCAGTTTTTGGATAACATCAAGATCCACTAGGTCTCCACTTGGGTTGAAGGCTTGAAGAGAATGTGAAAGCAAGAATTCATCTGGAAGGACACTTGCTTTAATTTCTGGAGCATTCAAGATTTGGCGAAGTTGTAATTGGGCACGTGATGAACCAAGTGTACCATATGAAGCACCTGTAATCATGATTGGTTTGTTCAAAAGTGGATAGATACCATAAGACAACCAAGCAAGAGCGCTCATTAAAACAGCTGGGATAGAGTGGTCATACTCAGGAGTACCGATAATAACACCATCTGCCTCTTCAATTTTAGCAGCTATTTCTAAAATTTCAACAGGTACTTGCTTGTCGGCTGGTTTATTGAAGACAGGAATGTCTTTAATTTCAACAAGTTCAATTTTAGCTTTTTCAGCAAAGTGTTTTTGCATGTATTGAAGCAATTGACGGTTTGTAGAACGTTTTGAATTTGTTCCAACAATAGCAATAAGTTTTAACATGAGATTTCCTTTCTCTTTTTACATAATACGATTTTAAAACTCTATTGAAACATCTATTTCTGTAGAGTAGGAATTCCTGAAGAACAACTTAGGTGACCTTCCTTATCGATTAGGATGGCTTCGATGCCCTCCAAACTTTCGACTTGCCAGAGGATAGAAGCAGGTCTTTCTCCAAATAGACGAGTTGTCCAGATTTCGCCATCGACTGATTTATCAGAGATGATTGTCAGACTAGCTAGTTCCGTTTCAACAGGATATCCTGTTTGACTATCAAAAATATGATGGTAATCTTTTCCATCGATTGTTAGGTGACGTTCATAAATGCCTGAAGTCACGACAGATTTATTGACAGCAGGGATGGTCATTAAGTGATTTCCCCTCGGATTGGCTGGGTCTTGAATCCCGATTTGCCAAGGCTGATTTCCTCTTGCCTGATTTTTTCCAATGGTCAGGATATTCCCTCCCAGATTGATCAAGGCAGATGTTACTCCCTCTTCTCTAAGAAATTGGGCAACTTTATCCGCACTATAACCCTTGGCTAAACAACCAAGATCGATCTTCATTCCTTTTTGTTTTAAAAACACAGTGGAAGTGGAAGAATATAACTCGATATAATGAGGATTGATTAAAGGGAGCACTGATTCAATTTCTTGAGGCTGGGCAACTTTGGCATCTGAAAAACCGATACGCCAGGTTTGAATCAAGGGACCAATGCTGATATTGAGATGACTAGAGGGCGCTAGGCTATGCTCTAATCCAAGTGAAATCAGTTCAAACAGGTCTGGATGAACTTTGACTGGAGATATTCCAGCTTGATAATTGATCTCCATCAACTCAGATTCTTGGCTATTGGCATTGAAGCGGTATTCTAGCTCTTTGAGTAAATTAAAGGATTTTTGAAGCAAGATATCGGCTCGCTCATCTACTAATGAAATAGTGATAGTAGTCCCCATTAGGCGTTCGGAATGTGAACTAAGAGGCAATCTATCAACTCCTTTCTCTTATGTGAAAAGAAGGTTGAAATATTGTAAATTTATATTAAATTTAACCCCTTACAATTTCTTTCCATGATATTAGCATACCATAAAGTCAGCGTTTTCACAAATAAAATTTGTAAAATTGTCAAGAAATATGCTCAGAAAATAAAGAATAATTGTAAGAAAGAATTATAAAATACAAATTATTTACATTTTTTTACAAAAAAATCGGGAAAATTAGCAAAACTCTTGTAAACGCTAACAGTAAATGTTATACTAGAAGAGTAAATTTAAAATTGAAGGTAGGAATTTTTCTATGAGTAAAATCGTTGTAGTTGGTGCTAACCACGCTGGTACAGCATGTATTAATACTATGTTGGATAATTTTGGGAATGAGAACGAAATCGTTGTATTTGACCAAAACTCTAACATCTCTTTCCTAGGATGTGGAATGGCCCTTTGGATTGGTGAACAAATCGACGGTGCTGAAGGCTTGTTCTATTCTGATAAAGAAAAATTGGAAGCTAAAGGTGCTAAGGTTTACATGAACTCACCAGTTCTTTCAATCGACTATGATAACAAAGTAGTTACAGCAGAAGTTGAAGGAAAAGAGCACAAAGAATCATACGAGAAATTGATTTTCGCTACAGGTTCTACACCAATCTTGCCACCAATCGAAGGTGTTGAAATTGTTAAAGGAAACCGCGAATTTAAAGCAACTCTTGAAAACGTACAATTCGTTAAATTGTACCAAAACGCTGAAGAAGTCATCAATAAGCTTGCTGACAAGAGCAAACACCTTGACCGTATCGCCGTTGTTGGTGGTGGTTATATCGGTGTTGAACTTGCTGAAGCCTTTGAACGTCTTGGAAAAGAAGTTGTGCTTGTTGATATTGTAGATACTGTCTTGAACGGTTACTATGACAAAGACTTCACAAAAATGATGGCCAAGAACTTGGAAGACCACAACATCCGTTTGGCTCTTGGTCAAACTGTTAAAGCAATCGAAGGTGACGGTAAAGTTGAACGCTTGATTACTGATAAAGAGACTTTCGATGTAGACATGGTTATCCTTGCAGTTGGTTTCCGTCCAAACACAGCCCTTGCTGATGGTAAGATCGAACTCTTCCGCAACGGTGCCTTCCTTGTAGACAAGAAACAAGAAACATCTATCCCAGGTGTATTTGCCGTTGGTGACTGTGCAACTGTCTATGACAATGCTCGTAAAGAAACTAGCTACATCGCTCTTGCTTCAAACGCTGTTCGTACTGGTATTGTGGGTGCTTACAACGCTTGTGGACATGAATTGGAAGGAATCGGTGTTCAAGGTTCAAACGGTATCTCAATCTATGGTCTTCATATGGTTTCAACTGGTTTGACTCTTGAAAAAGCAAAAGCTGCAGGTTACAATGCGACTGAAACAGGCTTTAACGATCTTCAAAAACCAGAATTCATGAAACATGATAACCATGAAGTAGCTATCAAGATTGTCTTTGACAAAGATAGCCGTGAAATTCTTGGTGCCCAAATGGTATCTCGTGATGCTGCAATTAGCATGGGAATTCACATGTTCTCACTTGCTATTCAAGAGCATGTAACAATTGATAAGTTGGCTTTGACAGACCTCTTCTTCTTGCCACACTTCAACAAACCATACAACTACATCACAATGGCTGCACTTACAGCTGAAAAATAAAAATAAATGAGCTATCTGGCCTTAAATGAAGGTCAGATGGTTTTTTAGTTAATCTGTACCCATACAATTATGGTTTTTCTATCTTGTGATTCATTCTAATCTAATTTAAAATGAAATGGTAACTACCAATACAAATGATGAGGATAAAACAAATGACTGAAAATCGTTATGAATTAAATAAAAACTTGGCACAGATGCTAAAGGGCGGGGTTATCATGGATGTGCAAAATCCTGAACAGGCTCGTATTGCAGAGGCTGCTGGTGCGGCTGCTGTTATGGCCTTGGAGCGGATTCCAGCTGATATTCGTGCTGCGGGTGGCGTTTCCCGTATGAGTGATCCAAAGATGATTAAGGAAATCCAAGAAGCAGTTAGCATTCCAGTAATGGCCAAGGTCAGAATTGGGCATTTTGTTGAAGCTCAGATTTTAGAGGCTATCGAAATTGACTATATAGATGAGAGTGAAGTTCTATCTCCAGCTGATGATCGTTTCCATGTGGATAAGAAAGAATTCCAAGTTCCTTTTGTCTGTGGTGCTAAGGACTTGGGTGAAGCCTTGCGCCGTATCGCTGAAGGTGCTTCTATGATTCGTACAAAAGGAGAACCGGGTACGGGGGATATTGTCCAAGCCGTTCGTCATATGCGTATGATGAATCAGGAAATTCGCCGCATTCAAAATCTACGTGAGGACGAGCTTTATGTTGCTGCCAAGGACTTGCAAGTCCCTGTAGAATTGGTTCAATTTGTCCATGAACATGGAAAATTGCCAGTTGTAAACTTCGCGGCTGGAGGTGTTGCAACGCCAGCAGATGCTGCGCTGATGATGCAATTAGGGGCAGAGGGTGTCTTTGTCGGTTCGGGTATTTTCAAGTCAGGAGATCCTGTTAAACGGGCGAGTGCTATTGTTAAGGCTGTGACTAACTTCCGAAATCCTCAAATTCTAGCACAAATCTCTGAAGATTTAGGAGAAGCCATGGTTGGTATTAATGAAAATGAAATCCAAATTCTCATGGCTGAGCGAGGAAAATAGATGAAAATCGGAATATTGGCCTTGCAAGGTGCCTTTGCAGAACATGCAAAAGTACTAGATCAATTAGGAGTCGAGAGTGTTGAAATCAGAAATCTAGATGATTTTAAGCAATATCAGAGTGACTTGTCGGGTTTGATTTTACCTGGAGGTGAGTCTACCACCATGGGCAAGCTCTTACGTGACCAGGACATGCTACTTCCTATCAGAGGAGCCATTCTCTCTGGTTTACCAGTCTTTGGAACTTGTGCAGGCTTGATTTTGCTGGCTAAGGAAATTACTTCTCAGGATGAGAATCATTTAGGAACTATGGATATGGTAGTTGAGCGCAATGCCTATGGGCGCCAACTAGGGAGTTTCTATACGGAAGCAGAATGTAAGGGAGTTGGTAAGATTCCAATGACTTTTATTCGCGGTCCTATTATCAGTAGTGTTGGAGAAGATGTAGAAATTCTAGCAACAGTTGACAATCAAATCGTTGCAGCCCAAGAAGAAAATATGTTGGTAACTTCTTTTCATCCAGAATTGACTGATGATGTTCGCTTGCACCAGTACTTTCTCAATATGTGTAAAGAAAAGATAGTGGAATAAAAAGTGATAAATCAAGTTTTGATTCGCTTTTTACAAAGAATTACTTCGAAAATAGCAAAAAACGAGTATCTCTACAGATGGAGATACTCGTTCTATTATGTGTGAAGCTATGAGTCTGTCTTGCTCCATAGGATGAGCGTAGAAGTTTATACCAAAAAAACTCCAAAAGCGACACAATAAAGGAGATTAAGACAATTTTAAATCTTTTTTGAGATGTGGGTAATGAGTTAAAATCAATGGCGGTTAAACAGGATGAAAAGGATCAAGCAAAAAGTCTTTAAAATCAAAAACGCATAATATCAGGTGTTGAAAAAACTTGATACTATGCATTTTTTTGTGGGAAGATTTACTTCACTTTCTACTGAGATTGAGTTTTTGCTCAGCTTCTGGTAATTCTCGACGGAAGACATGGGATTCGAACCCACGCACGCTGTTACACGCCTACCGCGTTTCCAACACGGCCTCTTAAGCCTCTTGAGTAATCTTCCAATACTTACTCAAATAGTTTACCATAAAGGCTCTTATCTTGCAATAAAAATTCTGGAAATAAGAAAAATGATAGAAATTGGAAGAAAATGATAAAAATGCTTGACTTTGAAATAAAGTATGATAGAATGAATAGTGTAAACGATAACAGGAGGTGATTCAGTGTTAAAAACAGAGCGGAAACAACTGATTTTAGAGGAGTTAAATCAACATCATGTAGTTTCTCTAGAGAAATTAGTTAGTTTGCTAGAAACATCAGAATCAACGGTTCGAAGAGACTTGGATGAGTTGGAAGCAGAAAACAAGCTTCGTCGCGTGCATGGTGGAGCAGAATTGCCTCACTCCTTGCAGGAAGAAGAAACCATTCAAGAAAAATCTGTCAAAAACCTTCAAGAAAAGAAGTTGCTGGCTCAGAAGGCAGCCTCTCTCATCAAGGAACAAGATGTCATCTTTATCGATGCTGGAACAACAACTGCTTTTTTGATTCATGAATTGGTCAATAAGAATGTTACAGTCGTGACCAACTCGATTCACCATGCCGCTCAGTTGGTTGAAAAGCAGATTCCAACTGTCATGGTTGGAGGAAGTGTCAAGATGGCGACAGATGCTAGCATCGGGGGCGTTGCTCTTAACCAGATTAACCAATTGCACTTTGACCGTGCCTTTATCGGGATGAATGGTGTGGACGATGGCTATTATACGACTCCTGATATGGAGGAGGGAGCTGTTAAGCGAGCTATTTTAGAGAATGCCAAACAGACCTATGTTTTGGTGGATTCGTCTAAAATTGGACAAACTTGCTTTGCCAAGGTAGCACCACTCAAACGAGCTATTGTTATTACAAGTCAAGGGCATGAGCTCTTGCAGGCTATTAAGGAGAAAACGGAGGTAATAGAAGTATGATTTATACAGTCACACTCAATCCATCCATTGACTATATCGTGCGCTTGGACCAAGTTCAAGTCGGTAGTGTCAATCGTATGGACAGTGATGATAAGTTTGCTGGTGGGAAAGGAATCAATGTCAGTCGTGTCTTGAAACGCTTGGATATTCCAAATACAGCGACTGGATTTATCGGTGGCTTTACTGGTAAATTTATTACAGATACTTTGGCAGAGGAAGAAATCGAGACACGTTTTGTCCAAGTGGCAGAAGATACTCGTATCAATGTTAAGATTAAAGCGGACCAAGAAACAGAAATCAACGGAACGGGTCCAACTGTTGAACCGGCTCAGTTAGAAGAATTGAAAGCTATTTTGTCTAGTTTAACTGCAGATGATACAGTTGTCTTTGCGGGTTCAAGTGCTAAAAATCTAGGCAATGTCATCTATAAGGATTTGATTGCCTTGACACGCAAGACTGGTGCGCAAGTTGTTTGTGACTTTGAAGGACAGACCTTGATTGATAGTTTGGACTATCAGCCACTTTTGGTCAAACCAAACAATCATGAACTTGGAGCGATTTTTGGGGTTAAACTCGAAAGTTTAGATGAAATTGAGAAATACGCTCGTGAGTTACTGGCTAAAGGCGCTCAAAACGTCATTATCTCTATGGCTGGCGACGGTGCCCTTCTTGTCACATCTGAGGGAGCTTACTTTGCTAAACCAATCAAGGGAACTGTGAAAAATTCAGTTGGAGCTGGTGATTCTATGGTAGCTGGATTCACAGGTGAATTTGTCAAATCCAAAGACGCGGTAGAAGCCTTCAAATGGGGAGTGGCTTGTGGAACGGCAACCACCTTCTCAGATGACTTGGCAACAGCGGACTTTATTAAAGAAACATATGAAAAAGTTGAGGTAGAAAAAGATGAAAATTCAAGACCTATTGAGAAAAGATGTCATGTTGCTGGATTTGCAGGCGACTGAAAAAACAGCTGTCATTGAAGAAATGATTAAAAGCCTAACAGAACATGGTTATGTGACAGATTTTGAAACCTTTAAAGAAGGAATTTTGGCGCGTGAAGCTCTGACTTCTACAGGTTTGGGTGACGGAATCGCTATGCCTCACAGCAAAAACGCTGCTGTAAAAGAAGCGACAGTTCTCTTTGCCAAGTCAAATAAGGGTGTTGATTATGAGAGCTTGGATGGACAAGCAACTGACCTCTTCTTCATGATTGCGGCTCCAGAAGGTGCCAATGACACTCACTTGGCAGCCTTGGCAGAATTGTCTCAATACTTGATGAAAGACGGTTTTGCTGACAAACTTCGTCAAGTAACATCAGCTGACCAAGTCATTGAACTTTTTGACAAAGCTTCCGAAAAAACTGAAGAGCCTGTTCAAGCACCTGCTAATGACTCTGGTGACTTTATCGTGGCTGTTACAGCTTGTACGACAGGTATTGCCCACACTTACATGGCCCAAGAAGCTCTTCAAAAAGTGGCTTCTGAAATGGGTGTTGGAATTAAGGTCGAAACCAACGGTGCTAGCGGTGTTGGTAACCAATTGACAGCAGAAGATATCCGTAAAGCTAAAGCTGTTATCATCGCAGCAGACAAGGCAGTTGAAATGGATCGTTTCGATGGCAAACCATTGATCAATCGTCCAGTTGCTGACGGGATCCGTAAAACAGAAGAGTTGATTAACTTGGCTCTTTCAGGAGAAGCGGAAGTCTACCGTGCCGCTAATGGTGCAAAAGCTGCAACAGCAAGCAACGAAAAACAAAGCCTTGGTGGTGCCTTCTACAAACACTTGATGAGTGGTGTATCTCAAATGTTGCCATTCGTTATCGGTGGTGGTATCATGATTGCCCTTGCCTTCTTGATTGACGGTGCTTTGGGTGTTCCAAATGAAAATCTTGGCAATCTTGGTTCTTACCATGAGTTAGCCTCTATGTTCATGAAAATTGGTGGTGCAGCCTTTGGTTTGATGCTTCCAGTTTTTGCAGGTTATGTTGCCTACTCTATCGCTGAAAAACCAGGTTTGGTAGCAGGTTTCGTGGCTGGTGCTATTGCCAAAGAAGGGTTTGCCTTTGGTAAGATCCCTTATGCAGCAGGTGGTGAAGCAACTTCAACTCTTGCAGGTGTCTCATCTGGTTTCCTAGGTGCCCTTGTGGGTGGATTTATCGCAGGTGCTTTAGTTCTTGCTATCAAGAAATATGTCAAAGTTCCACGTTCACTTGAAGGTACTAAATCAATCCTTCTCTTGCCACTTCTTGGAACAATCTTGACTGGATTTGTCATGCTAGCTGTTAACATCCCAATGGCAGCAATCAACACTGCTATGAATGACTTCCTAGGCGGTCTTGGAGGAGGTTCAGCTGTCCTTCTTGGTATCGTCCTTGGTGGAATGATGGCTGTTGACATGGGTGGACCAGTTAACAAAGCGGCTTATGTCTTTGGTACAGGTACGCTTGCAGCTACTGTTTCTTCAGGTGGTTCTGTAGCCATGGCAGCAGTTATGGCTGGAGGAATGGTGCCACCACTTGCTATCTTTGTCGCAACTCTTCTTTTCAAAGATAAATTTACTAAGGAAGAACGCAACTCTGGTTTAACAAACATCATCATGGGCTTGTCATTTATCACTGAGGGAGCAATTCCATTTGGTGCCGCTGACCCAGCTCGTGCGATCCCAAGTTTCATCCTTGGTTCAGCAGTAGCAGGTGGCCTCGTTGGTCTTACTGGTATCAAACTCATGGCGCCACACGGAGGAATCTTCGTAATTGCCCTTACTTCAAATGCTCTCCTTTACCTCGTTTCTGTCTTAGTAGGAGCAATCGTAAGTGGTGTGGTCTATGGTTACCTACGCAAACCACAAGCATAAAACTTAGATAGAAAATGAAAAGATTGGACCGTTTGGTGCAGTCTTTTTCTCTTTCCGAAATGCCTGTGAAATATGGTATAATAGAAGAATGGCAAACAAGAATACAAGTAAAACAAGACGGAGACCGTCTAAAGCAGAACTCGAAAGAAAAGAAGCGATTCAACGAATGTTGATTTCCTTGGGAATCGCGCTTTTATTGATTTTCGCAGCCTTTAAATTAGGGGCTGCAGGTATCACTCTTTACAATTTAATTCGCTTGCTGGTGGGTAGCCTAGCCTATCTGGCAATATTTGGCATCCTGCTCTATCTCTTCTTTTTCAAGTGGATACGAAAACAGGAAGGACTCCTATCTGGATTTTTCACCATATTTACAGGTTTGCTCTTGATTTTTGAGGCCTACTTAGTTTGGAAATATGGCTTGGACAAGTCTGTTCTAAAGGGAACCATGGCTCAGGTTGTGACGGATTTGACTGGTTTTCGAACGACCAGTTTTGCTGGAGGGGGCTTGATTGGGGTCGCTCTTTATATGCCAACCGCCTTTCTTTTTTCAAATATCGGTACTTACTTTATTGGTTCTATCTTGATTTTAGCAGGCGCTCTCCTAATCAGTCCTTGGTCTGTTTATGATATTGCTGAATTCTTCAGTAGAGGATTTGCCAAATGGAGAGAAGGGCATGAGCATCGAAAAGAGGAACGCTTTGTCAAACAAGAAGAAAAAGCTCGCCAAAAGGCTGAGGAAGAGGCTAGATTAGAACAAGAAAAGACTGAAAAAGCCTTACTCGATTTGCCTCCTGTTGATATGGAAACGGGTGAAATTCTGACTGATGATGTTGTGATTGACGTTCCACCTATTCCAGAAGAAGAGTGTGTGGAACCAGAAATCATCCTACCTCAAACTGAACTGGAATTCCCTGAACAGGAAGACGGTTCTGATGATGAAGATGTTCAGGTCGATTTTTCAGCCAAGGAGGCTCTTGAATACAAACTTCCAAGCTTACAACTCTTTGCCCCTGATAAACCCAAAGACCAGTCTAAAGAGAAGAAAATCGTTCGTGAAAATATCAAAATCCTTGAAGAAACCTTTGCTAGTTTTGGTACCAAGGTAACGGTTGAACGGGCCGAAATTGGGCCATCAGTGACCAAGTATGAAGTCAAGCCAGCAGTAGGTGTAAGGGTCAACCGCATTTCCAATCTAGCAGATGACCTCGCTCTAGCCTTGGCAGCCAAGGATGTTCGAATTGAAGCACCAATTCCTGGGAAATCCTTAGTTGGAATCGAAGTACCCAACTCTGAGATTGCGACTGTATCCTTCCGAGAACTATGGGAACAATCTCAAACAAAAGCAGAAAATCTCTTGGAAATTCCTCTAGGAAAGGCGGTTAATGGCACTGCAAGAGCTTTTGACCTTTCCAAAATGCCCCACTTGCTCGTCGCAGGTTCAACGGGTTCAGGGAAGTCAGTAGCCGTTAACGGCATTATCGCTAGCATCCTCATGAAGGCGAGACCAGACCAGGTCAAGTTTATGATGGTGGACCCTAAGATGGTTGAGTTGTCTGTTTACAATGACATTCCTCATCTCTTGATTCCAGTTGTGACCAATCCACGCAAAGCCAGCAAGGCTCTGCAAAAGGTTGTGGATGAGATGGAAAATCGTTATGAACTCTTTGCCAAGGTGGGAGTTCGTAATATTGCAGGCTTTAATGCCAAGGTAGAAGAGTTTAATGCTCAGTCTGAGTACAAGCAGATTCCACTCCCCCTCATTGTCGTGATTGTGGATGAGTTGGCTGATCTCATGATGGTGGCCAGCAAGGAAGTGGAAGATGCCATCATCCGTCTTGGACAGAAGGCGCGTGCTGCAGGTATCCACATGATTCTTGCAACTCAGCGTCCATCCGTTGATGTCATTTCTGGTCTGATCAAGGCCAATGTCCCATCTCGAGTGGCTTTTGCGGTATCATCAGGTACAGACTCGCGCACCATCTTGGATGAAAATGGAGCTGAAAAACTGCTTGGTCGAGGCGACATGCTCTTTAAACCAATCGATGAAAATCATCCAGTTCGTCTCCAAGGTTCCTTTATCTCGGATGATGATGTTGAACGCATCGTAAACTTCATCAAGGATCAGGCTGATGCGGACTACGATGAGAGTTTTGATCCAGGTGAGGTTTCTGAAAATGAAGGAGAATTTTCAGATGGTGAATCTGGTGGTGATCCGCTCTTTGAAGAAGCCAAGGCTTTGGTAATCGAAACTCAGAAAGCCAGCGCATCTATGATTCAGCGTCGTTTGTCAGTTGGATTTAACCGTGCGACACGTCTCATGGAAGAGCTTGAGATGGCAGGTGTCATTGGTCCAGCTGAAGGTACCAAACCAAGAAAAGTTTTACAACAATAAATTTCTCTCTTATACGGAAATGTGAACCTGACGTGATTTGAAGAGATTTTTGAAGCGGATTATCTATGATGTATAATTAATTGAATCTAAAATAGTATGAAACGACTTTTAAAGTATGAAATTGATTTGAATTCCCTAATAAATTTGTTCACATTTTATTCAAATACTATATCAAGCTGAAACAGGTTTAGAATTTCTTTTAGGTATATGAAGACTCCCCTTATAGTTTCTAGTGAATATTTGTTTTTCACTAGAAACTATAAGGGGAGCTTTTGTACTCATGTATGAGATAGATTTCTCTTTTTTGTTTTATTAAAACTCAATGAAAATCAAAGAGCAAACTAGGAAGCTAGCCGCAGGCTGTACTTGAGTACGGTAAGGTGACGCTGACGTGGTTTGAATTTGATTTTCGAAGAGTATAAAACTGCATAGCTTACTTTTCAGCAGGAATCAGCTATTGTACTCGCTAGATGTTAGCTGACATCAATTCACTACTGTTTAAAATTTTGAGAGTTTTGCAGTTGTTGAGTTCAGTTTCTGTTTATTCACCAAAGAAAAATGGAGGGGCGAACCGTTTCAGATCTTCAAAGCAATGTTGGGCTGCCTCTACATCTTCACAGATGACAAGGCAGACATCATCACCACAGAGGGTAGCGATAGCATCAGGGAAACTCAAAGCATCAATGATAGAACCAAATGATTGAGCCAGTCCAGGAAGGGTTTTTAGTAGGACTTGGTGTTGAACTGGGCGCATCAAGACAAGGGCATCTTCCATGTAGAGTTCGAGGCGTTTTTCCCATTTTGAGATAGAGCCTGTATTTAGCACATAGTAAGAGTTATCTTCTTCTCGTACTTTTGAGAGGTTCATACTTTTAATATCTCTCGAAAGTGTCGCTTGTGTAACTTGAATATCATTATCGGCAAGAAGAGATTGTAACTCAGCTTGTGTGTGAATCTTATTTTTCGTTACAAGAGCTCGTATGAGTTGGTGTCGGTGTTCAGATTTATTCATAATAATTTAACTCCTTTTTTAGTGAGGTAGGATAAGTGTAGACTGTTCAAGATCAACAGTCAACTGGTAAGCGGTATTGTCACGTATGGTGATTTCAAAGTCAGTCGTATAGAGGACTAAACGAAGAGTATCTCCTTCTTTTAACTTGTAAATAGTTGGTTGCAGTTCAAATTGTACATCCATCCATTCATCTGCCTTAATATCCTCTACTAACAGTAAATCATTTCTATTCTGTAAATTGAGGTAACCTTTTGTCACGACTCGTTGTGCCTCTGGTCTAAATGGTAATTCACAGAGATTTTCCAACATGTGGTAGCGTCCATTATCAATGGTTCTAGCACTTAAAACAGCTGGATAAGGTTGTAGGTATTTCTTTTGTCCAAGTTCCAGTAGTTGAGCAGATAAGAGCCCCTTGTTTGTGCTGGATTTGATACGAAGATTGAGCTGAGCGCGACCGTTCAAGTGAAGGTCTTTGGTCACAGGAAGGTCAATAGTAATCTGATTGACTTTCCCTTGATAGAGTTCTGTATTGAAGGTTTGGTATGTCTTACCATAACGCTCAAAATCCTTATCTGGGTACTGGTTTTGAATAACTTGCTCTTCTTGACCAAGTGAGAAGGTTTCAAAGTTTTCTTGCCCACCGAAGTTATTAAGTGATAACCAAGTCTGAGGGGCTGTATTGTCCTGCCAGATAACAGTAGGAAGTTTGAAATCTGTATCTTGTCCCAGTAATTTCTTTGTCAACAAAGCATTCATGGACTCACGGAAGTCAATGGACTGCCAGTTGTTCATGTAAACATGGGCACCATTATGGAAAAAGAGATGCTTATTTATATGAGTAGGTAGAGCATGGAACATCTGGTAAACATGAAGTGGTTTGACATTCCAATCCTGAGAACCATGAGTAAAAACAACCTCAGCCTTTACTTTATGGGCATTGAGCAGATAATTGCGGTCATGCCAAAACTGATTGTAGTCGCCGGTCTTGCGATCCAGTTGTTCTTTTACCTTTTCTAAGTCAGCTTGGTGAGCTTCATTGCCACGGATATAGTCGCCAGCCAAGAGATTACGAGAATAGGTTAACTCAGCAAGGGAGTCAAAGTCCTCACCTGGATAGCCACCTGGGCTAGTTACCAGACCGTTTTCACGGTAGTAGTTGTACCATGAAGAAATGCCAGCCTCAGCAATGATAACCTCTAAACCATCGACTCCTGTAGTCGCAAGGCCGTTTGACATGGTACCTAGATAGGAAAGTCCTGTTGTAGCTACTTTTCCGTTTGACCAGTCAGCCTTGACTTGACGCTGGCGCGTGTGGTCAGTAAAGGCACGACAATGACCATTAAGCCAATCGATAACATTTTTATAAGCCTCGATTTGTTGGTAGTCCCCGTTAGTCATGAAACCTGTCGAGTCTTTGGTACCAACACCTGACACATAGAGATTAGCAAATCCTCGTGGAAGGAAGTAGTCGTTGAGATTATAGCTTGCGTTGATGTGCGTTAGCTTTTCCTCAGCTTCTGACACAAGCTCTGCTTGACCTTGAGCTTGGACGAGATTTAGTTGAGGTTCCTCTAGCTCAATCTTGTGAGCAGGCTTCACTTCAAGCTCGCCCTCCATCTTGTAGAGAGCCTTGTCGCTGGCTTTATCATTTGTTCCCTGATGATAAGGACTCGCTGTCATGATAGCAGGGATTTGCCCGTCATAACGAGGACGAATAATGCTGACCTTGACTAAGTTTGGTAGACCTTTTTGGTCAGTATCGACACGAGACTCAACGTAAACGACTTCTCGAATGACATCATGGCTAGAAAAAGTAGCCAAACTCTTGCCGTTAAAGTAGTGATAGTCATTATCCTCAGGAATAAGACCGTCACTGACAAGTTGGTCGATAAGAGTGTTCCCCTTTTTGGTGCGAGTATTGAGTAACTGATAGAGATTTTCAATCAAGTCACCATATACAATAGGAAATCCAGTCTCTTTACGAAAATCTTCACTATCTTCGAAGTCAACCAAATAAGAAAAGCCTAAAAGTTGAAAAGCAACAGTATAAAAAATATCTGCTGTCAGTTCATCTTCTGATTGAAAAAATGTTAGCAGGTCTGTTTTTTTATCAGCTGCTAGGATGGAAAGTGGATAGTTGGTGTCTTGATAAGTGAAAAAGAAACGACTTAGAAAAGACTCCAAGATCTTTTTATTTGTTGAATCAGATGGAAAATCAAATCCATACTTTTTTAATTCATATAAAATAGTATCTCTTGGAAGTGATAAATAGCTGAATTGATTAAAGCGCATAAAACCTCCTTGTAAAATAATAATTAAGGTTATTATATCAAAAAAATAGGAGAAAGGGAATTATTAAGTGAGAAAGAAATTAATTAAAGAATAATGAATATTATTTATATGAAAAACAGGTACAACTCTATAGTCTAAAACAAGTTATAATAATAAATAGATTAACTTGATGTGTCTTTCTATTTTAAAAGATATATTCACTTCTTGGGATAAAAAAGTAAAAAAATTACCGGATCATTTGATTCTTTAAATGTATTTTTGCTTTTTTCATTCAAAAAATTTTACTTTAAGGATAAAATAGAGATAGGAGTCATTGCTTTTGTATTTCTCTTTTTGAAAATGGTATAATATAGTGAGAAGGATAGAGGAGAAGTGTAAATTGATCGCACAACTAGATACAAAAACAGTCTATAGTTTTATGGAGAGCGTCATTTCGATCGAAAAGTATGTGAGAGTAGCTAAAGAATACGGCTACACTCATCTGGCTATGATGGATATTGATAATCTTTATGGTGCTTTTGACTTTCTAGAGGTTACAAAAAAATATGGCATTCATCCTTTATTAGGGCTTGAAATGAATGTGCTTGTGGATGCTCAGGAAGTGAATCTGCGCTTTTTAGCTCTATCTAGTGTGGGCTATCAGCAGTTGATGAAGCTTTCAACAGCCAAGATGCAGGGGGAGAAAAGTTGGTCAGTTTTATCTCAGTATCTGGAGGATATTGCGGTAATTGTGCCTTATTTTGATGGACTGGAGTTGTTAAATCTAGGCTGTGATTACTATATAGGGGTTTATCCAGAAACACTGGCCAGCGAATTTCATCATCCAATCTTGCCCCTTTATCGGGTCAATGCTTTTGAAAGCAGGGATAGAGAAGTTCTACAAGTATTAACAGCGATTAAAGAAAATCTATCACTCAGAGAAGTTCCTTTGCGTTCGAGACAAGATGTTTTTATATCAGCAAGTTCTTTAGAGAAATTATTCCAAGAACGTTTTCCGCAAGCCTTGGACAATTTAGAAAAGCTGATTTCAGGCATTTCTTATGATTTGGACACTAGTCTGAAACTGCCTCGTTTTAATCCGGCTAGACCAGCAGTAGAAGAGTTGAGAGAACGCGCTGAGCTTGGGCTTGCTCAGAAGGGGTTGACTAGTAAAGAATATCAAGACCGTCTAGACCAAGAATTGGCTGTTATTCATGATATGGGCTTTGATGATTATTTCTTGGTTGTCTGGGATTTGCTGCGTTTTGGACGTTCGAATGGCTATTATATGGGAATGGGGCGAGGTTCCGCAGTTGGTAGCTTGGTTTCCTATGCCTTGGACATCACAGGGATTGACCCAGTAGAGAAAAATCTGATTTTTGAACGTTTCCTCAATCGTGAACGCTATACCATGCCCGATATTGATATCGATATTCCTGATATTTATCGTCCAGATTTTATCAGGTATGTTGGCAATAAATATGGCAGTAAACATGCTGCTCAAATTGTTACTTTTTCAACCTTTGGAGCCAAGCAAGCTCTACGAGATGTATTGAAACGCTTTGGGGTGCCCGAGTATGAATTATCTGCAATTACCAAGAAAATCAGTTTTCGTGACAATCTCAAGTCGGCTTATGAGGGTAACCTCCAGTTTCGTCAGCAAATTAATAGTAAGTTAGAATACCAAAAAGCCTTTGAGATTGCTTGCAAGATAGAGGGCTATCCAAGACAAACCTCTGTCCATGCAGCTGGTGTTGTAATCAGTGACCAAGATTTGACCAACTACATCCCTCTGAAGCATGGTGATGAAATTCCACTGACTCAGTATGATGCTCATGGAGTCGAAGCAAGTGGACTTTTGAAGATGGACTTTCTGGGACTGCGAAATTTGACCTTTGTCCAGAAGATGCAAGAATTGCTTGCTAAAACAGAAGGTATTCACCTTAAAGTCGAAGAAATAGATTTGGAAGACAAAGAAACGTTGGCTTTATTTGCTTCTGGTAATACAAAAGGTATCTTTCAATTTGAGCAACCTGGTGCCATTCGCTTGCTCAAACGTGTTCAACCAGTCTGTTTTGAAGATGTCGTAGCGACTACTTCCCTAAATAGGCCAGGTGCTAGTGACTACATCAATAATTTTGTGGCAAGAAAACATGGGCAGGAAGAAGTGACTGTTCTGGATCCAGTACTGGAGGATATTTTGGCTCCAACTTATGGCATTATGCTCTATCAGGAGCAGGTTATGCAGGTTGCCCAGCGATTTGCTGGATTTAGTCTTGGGAAAGCCGATATTTTGCGCCGAGCTATGGGGAAAAAGGATGCCTCTGCTATGCATGAGATGAGGGCTTCCTTTATTCAAGGTTCATTAGAAGCTGGTCATACTGTGGAAAAAGCAGAGCAGGTCTTTGATGTCATGGAGAAGTTTGCAGGTTATGGTTTTAACAGGTCACACGCCTATGCCTACTCAGCCTTGGCCTTCCAGTTGGCCTATTTCAAAACGCATTATCCAGCCATTTTTTATCAGGTCATGTTGAATTCCGCCAACAGTGATTACTTAACAGATGCCTTAGAAGCAGGCTTTGAAGTAGCGCCTCTGTCCATCAACACCATTCCCTATCACGATAAAATTGCCAACAAGTCCATCTATCTAGGATTGAAATCGATTAAGGGAGTCAGTAATGATTTAGCTCTCTGGATTATTGAAAATAGACCCTATTCTAACATTGAAGATTTTATAGCTAAATTACCTGAGAATTTTCTGAAACTTCCTCTGCTAGAACCTTTGGTAAAAGTTGGTCTTTTCGATTCATTTGAAAAAAATCGTCAAAAAGTATTCAATAATTTAGTTAATCTATTTGAATTTGTAAAAGAGTTAGGAAGTTTGTTTGGAGATACTATTTATAGTTGGCAGGAATCGGAAGATTGGACGGAACAAGAAAAATTCTATATGGAACAAGAGCTTTTAGGGATAGGTGTCAGCAAACATCCCCTACAAGCTATTGCGAGTAAGGCTATTTATTCGATTACACCAATCGGAAATTTATCAGAAAATAGCTACGCTATTATTTTGGTTGAAGTTCAGAAAATAAAAGTAATTCGTACCAAAAAGGGTGAAAATATGGCTTTCTTACAGGTGGATGATAGTAAGAAAAAATTGGATGTCACTCTCTTTTCAGACTTATATCGTCAGGTTGGGCAGGAAATAAAAGAGGGAGCCTTCTACTATATAAAAGGAAAAATCCAGTCACGTGATGGCCGTCTGCAAATGATTGCACAAGAAATAAGAGAAGCAGTTGCTGAACGCTTTTGGATACAGGTAAAAAATCATGAATCGGATCAAGAAATTTCACGTATTTTAGAACAATTTAAAGGTCCAATCCCAGTCATCGTCAGGTATGAAGAGGAACAGAAAACAATCGTTTCCCCTCATCATTTTGTAGCTAAATCCAATGAATTAGAAGCGAAGTTGAATGAAATCGTTATGAAAACGATTTATCGCTAAAAATACGGAAAATAGAAGAATTTTAAAATCAAATGTGGTATAATCAATAAGAATGTTAAAAGAAAAAGGAGCATAACCAATATGAAACGTATTGCTGTTTTGACTAGTGGTGGAGACGCCCCTGGTATGAACGCTGCTATCCGCGCAGTTGTTCGTCAAGCAATTTCAGAAGGAATGGAAGTGTTTGGTATCTATGACGGATATGCTGGTATGGTTGCCGGTGAAATTCATCCCCTAGATGCAGCTTCAGTAGGAGACATCATTTCTCGTGGTGGTACTTTCCTTCACTCAGCTCGTTACCCAGAGTTCGCTCAACTTGAAGGGCAACTTAAAGGGATTGAGCAATTGAAAAAACACGGAATTGAAGGTGTAGTTGTTATCGGTGGTGACGGATCTTACCACGGCGCTATGCGTTTGACTGAACATGGCTTCCCAGCTATCGGTCTTCCAGGTACAATCGATAACGATATCGTTGGTACTGACTTTACAATCGGTTTTGACACAGCGGTTACAACTGCTATGGATGCTATCGATAAGATTCGTGATACATCATCAAGTCACCGTCGTACTTTTGTTATTGAAGTTATGGGACGTAACGCTGGTGATATCGCTCTTTGGGCTGGTATTGCAACTGGTGCTGATGAAATCATCATTCCTGAAGAAGGATTCAAGATTGAAGATATCGTAGAAAGCATTAAATGTGGTTATGAGTGTGGTAAAAAACACAATATCATCGTCTTGGCAGAAGGTGTGATGTCAGCAGCTGAATTTGGTAAAAAACTAAAAGAAGCTGGGGATACAAGCGACCTTCGTGTGACAGAACTTGGACATATTCAACGTGGTGGTTCTCCAACTGCGCGTGACCGTGTATTGGCGTCACGTATGGGTGCGCATGCTGTTAAACTTCTTAAAGAAGGTATCGGTGGTGTTGCGGTTGGTATCCGTAACGAAAAAATGGTTGAAAACCCAATTCTTGGTACTGCAGAAGAAGGAGCATTGTTTAGCCTTACTGCAGAAGGTAAGATTGTAGTTAACAACCCACACAAAGCCGACATTGAGCTATCTAGCTTGAATAAGAGCTTGTCATAATTTACAATTTAGTTAATAAGACCAAAAAGGTCATATATATAAAGGAGTCACAAAAATCATGAACAAACGTGTAAAAATCGTTGCAACTTTGGGTCCTGCGGTAGAAATCCGTGGTGGTAAAAAATTCGGTGAGGACGGATACTGGGGTGAAAAACTTGATGTTGAAGCTTCAGCTAAAAACATTGCTAAATTGATTGAAGCTGGTGCTAACACATTCCGTTTCAACTTCTCACACGGTGACCATCAAGAACAAGGTGAGCGTATGGCAACTGTTAAACTTGCTGAAAAACTTGCAGGTAAAAAAGTTGGTTTCCTTCTTGATACAAAAGGACCAGAAATCCGTACAGAATTGTTCGAAGGTGAAGCTAAAGAGTATTCATATAAAACTGGTGAGAAAATCCGTGTTGCAACTAAACAAGGAATCAAATCAACTCGTGAAGTGATTGCATTGAACGTTGCTGGTGCTCTTGATATCTATGATGATGTTGAAGTTGGTCGTCAAGTTTTGGTTGACGATGGTAAACTTGGTCTTCGTGTGGTTGCTAAAGATGATGCAACTCGTGAATTTGAAGTTGAAGTTGAAAACGATGGTATCATCGCTAAACAAAAAGGTGTGAACATTCCTAACACTAAAATTCCTTTCCCAGCTCTTGCTGAACGCGATAACGACGATATCCGTTTCGGTCTTGAACAAGGTATCAACTTCATCGCGATTTCATTCGTACGTACTGCAAAAGATGTGAACGAAGTTCGTGCAATCTGTGAAGAAACTGGAAACGGACATGTTCAATTGTTCGCTAAAATCGAAAACCAACAAGGTATCGATAACTTGGATGAAATCATCGAAGCTGCTGATGGTATCATGATCGCTCGTGGTGACATGGGTATCGAAGTACCATTCGAAATGGTTCCAGTTTACCAAAAAATGATCATCACTAAAGTCAATGCTGCAGGTAAAGTTGTTATCACTGCAACAAACATGCTTGAAACAATGACTGAAAAACCACGTGCAACTCGTTCAGAAGTATCAGACGTATTTAACGCTGTTATTGACGGAACTGACGCAACAATGCTTTCAGGTGAGTCTGCAAATGGTAAATACCCACTTGAGTCAGTAACTACAATGGCTACAATCGATAAGAACGCTCAAACTCTTCTTAACGAATACGGACGTTTGAACTCAGATTCATTCGAACGTAACTCTAAGACAGAAGTAATGGCTTCAGCTGTTAAAGATGCTACTAACTCAATGGACATTAAATTGGTTGTAACTCTTACTAAGACAGGTCACACTGCACGTTTGATCTCTAAATACCGTCCAAATGCTGACATCTTGGCATTGACATTCGACGAATTGACAGAACGTGGATTGATGTTGAACTGGGGTGTTATCCCAATGTTGACAGATGCTCCATCTTCAACTGACGATATGTTCGAAATTGCTGAACGTAAAGCAGTTGAAGCAGGTCTAGTAGAATCTGGTGACGATATCGTTATTGTTGCTGGTGTACCAGTTGGAGAAGCTGTTCGTACAAACACAATGCGTATCCGTACAGTACGTTAATTAATAGAAAAATAGCCTATCGTATCAAGCTGTCTAGCCTGTATGATGGGCTTTTTTGTATATGGGAAAAGTTTTCTACTTTTGATTTAATGTAACTGTAGCTAGAGAGTAAATCGTTGCTTGTTCCATACTTTTTGTGATGTGAGTATAAATCCGATTGGTAGTCTTTTTATCTTCATGCCCAAGCCATGATATGATAACTTTTAAAGGGATGTTGTTTTTTGAACGAAAATTTCATAAAATGTTTAGTTCTTATAGTGGATTGCAGCTAGAATAGTACGCCGTGGCTACTAAAACATTTCTAGAAATTAATTTGTTCATATCTTATTTCAATCTACTATAATACAGAAAAAAACAACTCCTTGATGATTCAAGGAGTTGTCTATAGTTAAATTAGTTTTTAGAAGCTTCTTGGAATTCTGGATTTTTCCATGCTTCGTCAATGATAGCTTGCAATTCTTTAGCAGATGCTTGCATTTTTTGAGTTTCTGCGTCGTTCAATGGGATATTTACTGGACGAACGATACCATGTGCACCAACAACAGCTGGTTGACCGATAAAGACGTTCTCAACTCCGTATTGACCTTCTTGGAATACTGAAAGTGGAAGTACTGCATTTTCGTCGTCAAGGATTGCTTTAGTGATACGAGCAAGGGCTACTGCGATACCGTAGTATGTTGCACCTTTTTTGTTGATGATTGTGTAGGCTGCATCACGAACACCTTCGAACAATTCAATCAATTCAGCTTCTTGAACATTTTGAGTGTCTTTAAGGAATTCTTCAAGGTTTACACCAGCGATGTTTGCGTGTGACCAAACAGCGAATTCAGAATCACCGTGTTCACCCATGATGTAAGCGTGAACTGAACGAGCATCTACATCCAATTTTTCAGCAAGTGCTTGACGGAAACGAGCTGAGTCAAGCGAAGTACCTGAACCGATAACGCGTTCTTTAGGGAAACCAGAGAATTTCCAAGTTGAGTAAGTCAAAACGTCAACTGGGTTAGCAGCAACAAGGAAGATACCTTTGAAACCGGATTCAACAACTTGAGTTACGATTGATTTGTTGATAGCAAGGTTTTTACCTACAAGGTCAAGACGAGTTTCACCTGGTTTTTGAGGCGCACCTGCAGTGATCACAACAAGGTCAGCGTCTGCACAGTCAGAGTATTGAGCTGCATAGATTTTTTTAGGTGAAGTGAAGGCAAGGGCGTGACTAAGGTCAAGCGCGTCACCAACAGCTTTTTCATGCAATTGTGGAATTTCGATAATTCCAAGCTCTTGTGCAATTCCTTGGTTAACAAGTGCAAAAGCGTAAGATGAACCTACAGCACCATCTCCGACAAGGATAACTTTTTTGTGTTGTTTAGTTGAAGTCATTGTTCTAAACATCTCCTTAATTTTATTCAGGGATTTCCCCAGTTATTTTAATTCTATCACTTTTAAAAAGCTTTGTCACGAATATGCCTTGGAGTTCTTGATGTAAACGTTTTAGCTAATTTGGATACCTGAAATATGGCGGACATTATGGTATAATATTATTAATTACTAATAGTGAAATGAGGCATTTATTAATGCAGGATAGAAATTTAGTGAATGTCAATCTGACAAAGGAGATGAAGACGAGCTTTATCGATTACGCCATGAGTGTTATCGTAGCGCGGGCTCTTCCTGATGTTCGAGATGGCTTGAAACCTGTTCACCGTCGGATTCTCTATGGAATGAATGAATTGGGTGTGACTCCAGACAAACCCCATAAAAAATCTGCTCGTATTACAGGGGACGTCATGGGTAAATACCACCCACACGGGGATTCCTCTATCTATGAAGCAATGGTCCGCATGGCTCAATGGTGGAGTTACCGTTACATGCTTGTAGATGGGCATGGAAACTTTGGTTCCATGGATGGAGATGGTGCTGCCGCCCAGCGTTATACTGAGGCACGCATGAGCAAGATTGCTCTGGAGATGCTTCGTGATATTAACAAAAATACGGTTGATTTCGTTGATAACTATGATGCTAATGAACGCGAACCCTTGGTCTTGCCAGCTCGTTTTCCAAATCTTTTAGTTAATGGAGCAACTGGTATTGCTGTTGGGATGGCTACCAACATTCCTCCTCATAACTTGGGTGAAACCATTGATGCAGTGAAGTTGGTCATGGACAATCCTGAAGTGACTACCAAGGACTTGATGGAAGTCTTGCCTGGTCCAGATTTTCCAACAGGTGCCCTTGTCATGGGGAAATCAGGCATTCATAAGGCTTATGAAACAGGTAAAGGTTCTATTGTCCTTCGTTCTCGTACTGAAATTGAAGAAACTAAGACTGGCCGTGAGCGCATCGTTGTAACGGAATTTCCATACATGGTCAATAAAACCAAGGTACATGAGCATATTGTTCGTTTGGTTCAGGAAAAACGTATTGAGGGCATCACAGCAGTTCGTGATGAATCAAACCGTGAAGGTGTTCGATTTGTTATCGAAGTTAAGCGCGATGCCTCAGCCAATGTTATCCTCAATAACCTCTTCAAGATGACCCAGATGCAAACCAACTTTGGTTTCAATATGCTTGCTATCCAAAATGGTGTACCGAAGATTTTGTCCCTTCGTCAGATTTTGGATGCTTATATCGAACACCAAAAAGAAGTGGTTGTTCGTCGGACACGTTTTGATAAGGAAAAAGCGGAAGCGCGTGCGCATATCTTAGAAGGTCTCTTGATTGCGCTAGACCATATCGACGAAGTGATTCGTATCATCCGTGCTAGTGAAACAGATGCAGAAGCACAAGCTGAGTTGATGAGTAAGTTTAAGCTTTCTGAACGTCAAAGTCAGGCTATTTTAGATATGCGTCTTCGTCGTTTGACAGGTTTGGAACGCGATAAGATTCAGTCAGAGTATGATGACCTCTTGGCTCTGATTGCGGATTTAGCAGATATTCTTGCTAAACCAGAACGTGTTTCTCAAATCATCAAAGAAGAATTGGATGAAGTTAAGCGTAAGTTTGGCGACCAACGTCGTACAGAGTTGATGGTCGGTGAAGTATTGAGTCTTGAAGATGAGGATTTGATTGAAGAATCGGATGTTTTAATTACGCTTTCTAATAAGGGATACATCAAACGTTTGGACCAAGCTGAATTTACTGCTCAAAAACGTGGTGGCCGCGGTGTTCAAGGGACAGGCGTTAAGGATGACGATTTTGTTCGTGAGTTAGTGTCAACTAGCACCCATGATCACCTGCTCTTCTTTACAAATAAAGGACGTGTCTATCGCCTGAAAGGTTATGAAATTCCTGAGTATGGTCGGACGGCCAAAGGTCTACCAGTAGTTAATCTCTTGAAATTGGATGAAGGTGAAAGTATTCAGACGATTATCAATGTTGAGTCTGAACGCAGTGATGATGCTTACCTCTTCTTCACAACCCGTCATGGTATTGTGAAGAGAACCAGCGTCAAGGAATTTGCTAACATTCGTCAAAATGGTCTCAAAGCACTGAATCTAAAGGATGAAGATGAGCTAATTAATGTCTTGTTGACGGAAGAAGATACGGATATTATTATTGGTACCAAGTTTGGTTATGCAGTTCGCTTTAATCAATCAGCCGTTCGCGGCATGAGTCGTATCGCCACAGGTGTGAAAGGTGTGAATCTCCGTGAGGGAGACACAGTGGTTGGTGCTAGTGTGATTACAGATCAAGACGAGGTTCTTATCATCACAGAAAAAGGATATGGTAAGCGTACAGTCGCGACTGAATATCCAACAAAAGGTCGTGGTGGTAAAGGGATGAAGACGGCTAATGTGGCTGAAAAAAATGGTCCTCTATCAGGTCTCTTGACTGTGAAAGGTGATGAAGACTTGATGATTATCACTGATACAGGTGTCATGATTCGAACCAATGTTGCCAATATTTCACAAACAGGACGCTCAACTATGGGAGTTAAAGTAATGCGTCTGGATCAAGATGCTAAAATTGTGACCTTTACAACGGTTGCAGCGGCAGAAAAAGAAGAAGTTGGGACAGAAAACAAAACAGAAGGTGAAGCATAATGTCTCAAAAAAATAATAAAAAGAAAAACAAACGAAAAAATCTACTGACAAATATCCTAGCAGGATTTCTGATACTACTATCAATTGCTTTGATTTTTAATGCTAAAATTCGTGATATTTTCATAGTTTGGAATACCAATAAGTACCAAGTTAGTCAGGTATCAAAAGAAAAAATAGAAGAAAATCAGGATACAGAAGGAAATTTTGATTTTGATTCTGTCAATGCGATCTCTTCTGAAGCGGTTCTAGCTTCTCAATGGGATGCTCAAAAATTACCAGTTATCGGCGGAATTGCAGTTCCTGAATTAGAAATGAATCTGCCAATTTTTAAAGGGCTTGATAATGTCAATCTCTTCTATGGTGCTGGTACCATGAAACGCGATCAAGTGATGGGGAAAGGAAATTATAGTCTAGCTAGTCATCATATTTTTGGTGTCAATAATGCTAATAAAATGTTATTTTCTCCTTTGGATAACGCTAAAAATGGTATGAAGATTTATCTAACCGATAAAAATAAAGTTTATACTTATGAAATACGTGAAGTCAAACGTGTTACACCGGATCGTGTTGATGAAGTTGATGATAGAGATGGGGTAAATGAGATTACATTAGTAACCTGTGAAGACCTTGCTGCTACAGAACGTATTATTGTAAAAGGCGATTTGAAAGAAACAAAAGAATATTCACAAACATCTGATGAAATCCTAACAGCTTTCAATCAACCATATAAACAATTTTATTAATACAAATCAGTGAAATCCTGGATTTCACTGATTTTTTAAGATTTTCATAAAAATAAACTTTTATGAAATACAGAAAACGCTTCCTTGATTTTAAAGTTTGTGATATAATTATCAGGTAAAAAATTTTTAGGAGTTTATTATGGTTTCTTCAGAATTTATCTCAAAGATTGAATTTGCTTGCAAGAAGAAAGAAAGTCTTTATAGTCAAAGCAAATTTAAGTATGCGATTCGTTCTATGTTCGCAGGTGCATTCTTAACTTTCAGTACAGCTGCAGGTGCAGTTGGGGCTGACTTGATTAATAAAATTGCACCAGGTAGTGGACGCTTCCTCTTCCCCTTTGTCTTTGCTTGGGGTTTGGCCTACATTGTTTTCTTGAATGCCGAGTTGGTAACATCAAACATGATGTTCTTGACTGCTGGTAGTTTCTTGAAAAAAATCTCTTGGAGAAAAACAGCTGAGATTTTACTTTACTGTACCTTGTTCAACCTTATCGGGGCCTTGATAGCAGGTTGGGGCTTTGCCCACTCAGCAGCTTATGCAAATCTGACTCACGATAGTTTCATCTCTGGGGTTGTAGAGATGAAGTTAGGCCGTTCAAATGAATTAATCTTGCTTGAGGCGATTTTGGCAAATATTTTCGTAAATATTGCGATTCTTTCATTTGTTTTGGTCAAAGATGGTGGTGCCAAACTTTGGCTTGTGTTATCAGCAATTTACATGTTTGTATTCTTAACAAACGAGCACATTGCGGCGAACTTTGCTTCTTTCGCTATTGTGAAATTCAGTGTTGCTGCTGACTCAATTGCCAACTTCGGTGTTGGAAATATGCTTCGCCACTGGGGTGTAACCTTCATTGGAAACTTGATTGGCGGTGGTCTCTTGATGGGGCTTCCATATGCCTTCCTCAATAAAAACGAAGATACTTATGTAGATTAAGAAACTGAGCACGATTGAATCGTGCCTTTTTCGTTTTTAAAATAAGGTAATAGTTAGTTCTTATATCAAAATATAGAAAACTAATATTGGTAAACTATACCTTAAGGTGCTACAATATCCTTAATCAAACTATTTGGAGGTCGTTTTATGACTCGTGATTTTAAATTTGAAACTTTGCAACTACATGCTGGTCAAGTTGTGGATCCAGCTACCAAGTCTCGTGCAGTGCCGATTTATCAAACAACATCCTTCGTTTTTGATGATACGCAGGAAGGTGCGGATCTTTTTGCCTTGAGAAAACCAGGCAACATCTATACTCGTATTACCAACCCTACAACGGCTGCTTTTGAAGAAAGAATTGCTGCCCTTGAAGGTGGTGTTGGAGCTCTTGCAACAGCATCAGGTATGGCTGCAGTGACTTATACAATTTTGGCTCTTGCCCATGCTGGTGACCATGTTGTAGCAGCATCAACTATTTACGGTGGAACCTTCAATCTCTTGAAAGAAACCCTTCCTCGTTATGGTATTACAACAACCTTTGTGGATGTGGATAATTTGGAAGAAGTAGAAGCAGCTATCAATGACAATACCAAGCTTGTTCTGATTGAAACCTTGGGGAATCCCTTGATTAACATTCCTGACTTGGAAAAATTGGCTGAGATTGCGCATAAACATCAGATTCCACTCGTTTCGGATAATACCTTTGCCACGCCTTACTTGATTAATGTCTTTTCTCACGGTGTAGATATTTCTATTCACTCTGCGACTAAATTTATCGGGGGTCATGGTACAACTATTGGTGGAGTGATTGTCGATAGCGGGCGTTTTGACTGGGCGGCTTCAGGAAAATTCCCTCAATTTGTTGAGGAAGACCCAAGCTACCACAATTTGAGCTATACTCGTGATGTGGGTGCAGCAGCCTTTATTATCGCTGTCCGTGTCCAATTGCTTCGTGATACAGGTGCAGCCTTGTCACCATTTAATGCCTTTCTCTTGCTCCAAGGACTTGAAACCCTCTCACTTCGTGTGGAACGTCATGTACAAAATGCAGAGAAAATTGTTGATTTCCTTGTCAACCATCCTAAGGTAGAAAAGGTCAACTATCCAAAATTGGCTGATAGTCCTTATCATGCCTTGGCTGAGAAATACTTGCCTAAAGGTGTGGGTTCAATCTTTACCTTCCATGTCAAAGGTGGGGAGGCAGAAGCACGCAAGGTCATTGATCATTTAGAAATCTTCTCTGACCTTGCAAATGTGGCAGATGCTAAATCGCTTGTTGTCCATCCAGCTACAACCACTCACGGTCAATTGTCAGAAAAAGACCTTGAAGCAGCAGGTGTCACACCAAACCAAATTCGTTTGTCAATCGGACTTGAAAATGTAGATGATTTAATCGAAGACTTGCGCTTGGCCTTGGAAAAAATTTAAAGAAAAAGAAGATAAACAGTGGGTTTCGACTCGCTGTTTTTGATTTTCCTTCAGGCATGATATAATGGTTAAAGAAGTCTAGAAAGAGGAAAGTTATGAACGAAATCAAATGCCCCAACTGTGGGGAAGTCTTTACAGTAAATGAGAGCCAGTATGCTGAACTTTTATCCCAAGTGAGAACGGCAGAGTTTGATAAGGAACTACACAATAGGATGAGGCAGGAACTGGCCTTGGTTGAGCAAAAGGCTATGAATGAGCAACAGTCTAAACTAGCTCAAAAAGACCAAGAAATCGCGCAATTGCAGAGTCAAATCCAAAACTTTGATACAGAGAAGGAATTGGCCAAGAAGGAGGTTGAACAGACAAGCCATCAGGCTCTCTTGGCTAAGGACAAGGAAGTACAGGCCTTGGAAAACCAATTGGCCACCTTGCGTTTGGAACATGAAAATCAACTGCAAAAGACCCTTTCTGACCTTGAAAAAGAACGAGATCAGGTCAAAAATCAACTCCTCTTGCAAGAAAAAGAAAATGAATTATCTTTAGCTTCTGTTAAGCAAAACTATGAAGCCCAACTTAAAGCAGCCAGTGAACAAGTCGAATTTTACAAGAACTTTAAGGCTCAACAATCTACAAAAGCTATCGGTGAAAGTCTGGAACAGTATGCAGAGAGTGAGTTTAACAAGGTCCGTAGTTTTGCCTTTCCAAATGCCTACTTTGAAAAGGATAACAAGGTTTCTGCGCGTGGTTCTAAGGGGGACTTTATTTTCCGTGAGAGTGATGAAAATGGAGTGGAAATCATTTCCATCATGTTTGAGATGAAAAATGAAGCAGATGGAACAGAGAAGAAGCACAAGAATGCAGATTTTTACAAGGAATTGGACAAGGACCGCCGGGAGAAGAACTGTGAGTATGCCGTTTTGGTGACCATGCTTGAAGCTGATAACGACTACTTTAATACAGGGATTGTAGACGTCAGCCACGAGTATGAAAAGATGTATGTGGCCCGTCCTCAGTTCTTTATTCAGTTGATTGGGCTTTTGCGAAATGCGGCTCTTAATTCCCTTAAATACAAGCAGGAGTTGGCCTTGGTTCGCGAGCAAAATATTGACATCACTCATTTTGAGGAAGATTTGGATGCCTTTAAACTAGCCTTTGCCAAGAACTACAACTCAGCTTCGACCAACTTTGGAAAAGCTATTGATGAAATCGACAAGGCCATCAAACGCATGGAAGAGGTCAAGAAGTTCCTAACCACATCTGAAAACCAACTTCGCCTTGCAAACAACAAATTGGAAGATGTTTCAGTAAAAAAACTAACTCGAAAAAATCCAACCATGAAAGCGAAGTTTGAAGCATTGAAGGGGGAGTGAGAAAACAAGATATGAACGGTATTATCAACTTAAAAAAAGAAGCAGGGATGACCTCGCATGATGCGGTTTTTAAACTGCGTAAGATTTTGGGCACTAAGAAGATTGGTCATGGTGGGACCTTGGATCCGGATGTGGTGGGTGTTTTGCCCATTGCGGTTGGTAAGGCGACACGCATGGTCGAGTTTATGCAGGACGAGGGTAAGGTCTATGAGGGGGAAATCACTCTGGGCTATTCCACGACGACTGAGGATGCCAGTGGGGAAGTGGTCGCAGAGACACCCGTTCTGTCGCCCTTGGATGAAAAGCTTGTGGATGAAGCGATTACGAATCTGACTGGGCCTATTACTCAGATTCCACCTATGTACTCAGCGGTTAAGGTCAATGGTCGTAAGCTCTATGAGTATGCGCGTGCTGGTCAGGAAGTGGAGCGTCCAGAACGTCAGGTGACCATTTATCAATTTGAGCGGACAAGTCCGATTTCTTATGATGGCCAACTTGCACGCTTTACTTTTCGTGTGAAATGTAGCAAGGGAACCTATATTCGTACCTTATCGGTTGACTTGGGAGAAAAATTGGGTTATGCAGCCCATATGTCTCAGTTAACTCGTACTAGTGCAGCAGGTTTACAACTAGAAGACGCTCTTACCTTGGAAGAAATTGCTGAAAAAGTGGAGGCTGGTCAACTGGACTTTCTCCATCCTCTAGAGATTGGGACAGGGGACCTTGTCAAAGTTTTCCTAACTCAAGAAGAGGCTACAGAAGTACGCTTTGGTCGTTTTATCGAACTAGAACAGTCGGATAAGGAATTAGCTGCCTTTGAGGGAGAAAAATTACTAGCCATTCTTGAAAAACGGAACAATCTCTACAAGCCAAGGAAGGTTTTTAGCTAGTCTAACTGGAGTGTGGGGTTGGAATTGTTTCCCCTAGACTATTCAAACCAGACTATAAATTTTGCAAAAAATGTGATAGAATAGACGACGGATAAAAAAACGGAGGATAGCATGCAAAATAGACCAATCATTATCGGAGTGACAGGTGGTTCTGGTGGTGGTAAGACCAGTGTTTCAAGAGCCATTTTATCTCATTTTCCTGATGAAAAGATTTCCATGATTGAGCATGATTCATATTACAAGGATCAGTCTCACTTGACCTTTGAAGAGCGTGTCAAAACCAACTATGATCATCCTTTCGCCTTTGATACAGACTTGATGATTGAGCAGATTAAGGAATTGTTGGCAGGGCGTCCGGTGGACATCCCGACTTACGACTATACAGAGCATACACGGAGTAGCAAGACCTATCGTCAAGAACCTCAAGATGTCTTTATCGTTGAAGGGATTTTGGTCTTGGAGGACAAGCGTCTGCGTGATTTGATGGATATCAAGATTTTTGTGGATACGGATGACGATGTGCGCATTATTCGTCGTATCAAGCGCGATATGGAAGAGCGTGGCCGTAGTCTTGATAGCGTTATTGACCAGTATTTAGGTGTGGTTAAACCTATGTACCATCAGTTTATCGAACCAACAAAGCGTTATGCTGATATCGTCATTCCTGAGGGAGTCAGCAATACAGTGGCTATCGATCTTTTGACAACCAAGATTGCTAAGATTTTGGAAGAAGCTCGAAACAGTAAATAAACAGATGTGGAGGCCTTGCCTCCTTTTTCTATTTTTCCCTCATATTGGTACATAAATGGAGATTTTTAGGCATATTTTTGGTATAATAATACCCATGGAAAAGCAAGAAAATGAATAGTAGGTGGAGATGGAAAAGTATTTATCGGTAACAACTTTGACCAAGTATCTGAAAATGAAATTCGATAAAGACCCATACTTGGAACGGGTCTATTTAACTGGTCAAGTTTCCAACTTTCGTAAACGACCTACTCACCAATATTTCTCCCTAAAAGATGACCACGCAGTTATTCAAGCGACCATCTGGTCAGGGATTTATCAGAAATTAGGTTTCGACCTAGAAGAAGGAATGAAAATCAATGTGATTGGGCGTGTGCAGGTCTATGAACCAAGCGGTAGCTACTCCATCATCATTGAAAAGGCAGAGCCTGATGGAGTTGGTGCGCTTGCGATTCAGTTTGAACAACTCAAGAAAAAATTGACAGAAGAAGGCCTGTTTCAAGAACGCTTTAAGCAAGCTCTGCCCCAATTTTCTAAGAGAATTGGTGTAGTAACCAGCCGCAGTGGAGCCGTTATTCGAGATATTATCACGACTGTCAGCAGACGATTTCCAGGTGTAGACATTCTTCTCTATCCGACCAAGGTTCAAGGTGAAGGTTCTGCTGAGGAAATTGCTTGTAATATTGCGCGTGCTAATCAACGGGACGATTTGGACTTGCTGATTATTGGTCGTGGTGGCGGTTCCATCGAGGATCTCTGGGCCTTTAACGAAGAAATTGTGGTACGAGCTATTTTTGAATCTCGTTTGCCAATTATTTCTAGTGTGGGGCATGAAACGGATGTGACCTTGGCAGATTTTGTTGCAGATCGACGAGCTGCAACGCCAACAGCAGCTGCTGAACTGGCAACACCTGTGACCAAGTTGGATTTATTAGCTCATTTGCAAAATCAGAAAAAACGGATGGCAACAGCAGTCCGAAATGTCCTATCGAAGAAACAAGAAGCTTTGAAAAAATGCAGTCAGTCTGTTATTTTTAGACAACCAGAGCGCTTGTATGATGGTTATTTGCAACGCTTGGATCAACTGCAACTGCGCTTAAAACAAAGTTTGCGAACACGGATTTCTGATAACAAACAAGTCGTCCAAGAAAGGACGCATCAACTGGTCCAATTATCACCTGTTACCAAAATCCAACGCTATCAAGACCGCCTAGGTCAGTTGGATAAGCTCCTACGTAGCCAAATGGTGCTGGTTTATGATGCCAAGGTTGCTGAGGTGAAAAGACTTTCAGAAGCCTTGTTGATGTTGGATACCAGTCGAATCGTAGCGCGTGGTTATGCAATTGTCAAAAAAGATGAGTCAGTTATCGATTCGGTTGAGAATTTAAAGAAAACAGACCAAGTGACGCTTTTGATGCGAGATGGTCAAGTAGAATTAGAGGTTAAAGATGTCAAAACAAAAGAAATTTGAGGAAAATCTAGCAGAACTGGAGACCATTGTCCAAAGTTTGGAAAATGGTGAAATTGCTCTGGAAGATGCGATTGCTGCCTTTCAAAAGGGCATGCTCTTGTCAAAAGAGCTCCAAGCGACGCTGGACAAGGCTGAAAAGACCTTGGTTAAGGTCATGCAAGAAGACGGAACAGAAAGTGATTTTGAATGAAGAAGCAAGAAAAATTAGCTCTTGTCGAGTCGGCTTTGGAAGATTTTTATGGAGACCAGCAGTTTGCTTCTAGTTTGCGAGAGTCTGTTCTCTATTCCATTCATGCTGGTGGCAAGCGTATTCGACCTTTTCTTTTGTTAGAAGTTTTGGAAGCCTTGCACGTCGCAATCCAACCAGCACACGCGCAGGTGGCTGCTGCCTTGGAAATGATCCATACAGGGAGCTTGATTCATGATGATCTTCCAGCTATGGATGATGATGATTACCGTCGAGGGCGGTTGACCAATCATAAGAAATTTGGAGAAGCAATGGCAATTTTGGCAGGAGATGCTTTATTCCTAGATCCCTATGTCATGATAGCGCAGGCAGATTTACCAAGTCAAATCAAGGTGGACTTGATTGCTAACTTATCCTTTGCTTCAGGTAGTCTGGGAATGGTTGCAGGGCAAGTTTTAGATATGGAAGGCGAACACCAGCATTTGTCTTTGGAAGAACTCCAGACCATTCATGCTAATAAGACTGGAAAACTATTAGCTTATCCCTTCCAAGCAGCTGCTATTATAGCCGAATTGGCACCTGAGGTGCAGGCAAAACTGAAAACTGTAGGTGAATTGATTGGGCTTGCTTTTCAAGTTAGAGATGATGTGCTAGATGTGACAGCTAGTTTTGAGGAAATTGGCAAGACACCTCAAAAGGACCTACAGGCTGAAAAGTCAACCTACCCAGCCTTATTGGGCTTGGAAGAGGCTATTGCCTTTTGTAACCAAACCTTGGATCAAGCTAATGCCAAATTAGAAGAAATTGCCCAGCAGATTCCCTTTGAAACAGAATCGATTGTAAAAGTAGTAGAAAGTTTGAGAATCAATGGCTAAGGAAAGAGTGGATGTACTAGCTTATAAACAGGGCTTGTTTGAAACGCGAGAGCAGGCCAAGCGCGGTGTCATGGCTGGCCTAGTCGTAGCAGTCCTTAATGGAGAACGGTTTGACAAGCCAGGAGAGAAAATTCCAGATGACACCGAGCTGAAACTCAAGGGTGAAAAACTCAAGTATGTCAGCCGTGGTGGCTTGAAATTGGAAAAGGCCTTGCAGGTCTTTGATTTGTCAGTGGAAGGGGCAACAACGATTGATATCGGTGCTTCTACTGGAGGATTTACTGATGTCATGTTGCAGAATGGTGCTGAGTTGGTCTTTGCAGTTGATGTTGGTACCAATCAGTTAGCTTGGAAATTACGTCAAGACCCACGAGTAGTCAGCATGGAGCAGTTCAATTTCCGCTATGCTGAAAAGACTGATTTCGAGCAGGAACCGAGCTTTGCCAGCATTGACGTGAGTTTCATTTCCCTCAGCCTTATTTTACCGGCCTTACACCGTGTGTTATCTGATCAAGGTCAGGTTGTGGCTTTGGTTAAGCCGCAGTTTGAGGCAGGCCGTGAGCAGATTGGGAAAAATGGAATTATTCGCGATGCCAAGGTCCATCAGAATGTCCTTGAATCTGTCACAGCTATGGCAGTAGAGGAAGGATTTTCAGTTCTTGGTTTGGACTTTTCTCCCATCCAAGGTGGTCATGGTAATATTGAATTTTTAGCGTATTTGAAAAAAGAAGAGTCAGCAAGTAATCAGGTTCTTGCTGAAATTGAAGAAGTAGTAGAGAGGGCGCATAGTCAATTTAAAAATGAATAAAAAAGAGAGACTTGAAAAAATTAGACGATTTGTGACAGATTATCAAATCGGCACGCAAGAAGAAATTGTAGAGTATTTGAAAGAAGCAGGAATCACTGCCACTCAGGCAACGGTATCCCGAGATATCAAAGAGCTAGGTATTGTCAAAATTCCTTTGAGAGACAACACCTATGTCTATGAATTACCAAAATCAATCGTAAAAAGTTTGCAACTGGCTGAAGACAATATTGAGTCAGCTGAATTGATGGACAAGATGATTAATCTCCAAGTTATCCCAGGAAATACAGCTTTTGTAAAAGCTCAGTTAATTGAGACTTTTGCTGATAAGATTTTTAGCTGTTTGGCTGATGATAGCTCGATTTTAGTCATTGCCAGAAGTGAAAGTCTAGCTAAGAAAATCTTTGAACAAGTAAAAAATTGGTAGGTCTATATGTTACTTGAAATTTCGATAAAAAACTTTGCCATTATTGAGGCTATTTCCCTCAATTTTGAAAAGGGAATGACTGTCCTGACTGGTGAAACGGGTGCAGGGAAGTCGATTATCATTGATGCCATGAATATGATGTTGGGAGCTCGTGCTACGACAGATGTTATTCGTCACGGTGCGCCAAAGGCAGAGATTGAGGGGCTTTTCTCAGTTGAGAATAGTCGCCTTTTGCAGGAAATTTTTGATGAGCAAGGTTTGGAAATGGGTGATGAAATCATTATCCGTCGAGAAATTCTGCAAAATGGTCGTAGTATTAGTCGTGTCAATGGCCAGATGGTTAATCTGTCTGTTTTGCGTGCTATCGGGCAACATCTTGTGGACATTCATGGTCAGCATGACCAAGAGGAGTTAATGCGTCCCCAACTGCATATCCAGATGTTGGATGAATTTGGCGATGCAGCCTTTTGGGACTTAAAAGAAACCTATCAAACGAGTTTTGATGCCTATCGAAAAATGCGCAAGCAGGTTCTGGAAGTCAAGAAAAACCAACAGGAACACAAGGCACGTATCGAAATGTTGGAATTTCAAATGGCAGAGATTGAGGCAGCCAACTTGCAAGCAGGTGAAGACTTGGCTCTTAACCAAGAGCGAGAGAAACTCCTCAACCATAAAAATATTGCGGATACACTGACCAATGCCTACAGTATGTTGGACAATGCAGACTTTTCAAGTCTGGCCAATGTTCGTTCAGCCATGAATGACATGGAAAGTGTCGAAGAGTACGACCCTGAATACCGTGAAATTTCAAGCTCTCTGTCTGAGACCTACTATGTTTTAGAAGACATTAGCAAACGTTTGGAAGCTATCATTGAGGACCTTGATTTTGACGGCAATCGTCTCATGCAGGTTGAGAATCGTTTGGATCTCCTTCATACTATTACCCGTAAGTATGGTGGGACTGTAGACGATGTCTTGCTTTATTTTGCCAAGATTACGGAAGAATACAATCTTTTGACAGGCAATAATCTTTCTTCTGAGGACATGGAAACCGAGCTCAAGAAATTGGAAGTCAATCTTGTTGATTTGGCAGGCCAGCTTGCATCTGCTCGTCATGACTTGGCTCAGCAGCTAGAAGCAGAGATTAAACAAGAGCTGCAAGACCTCTATATGGAAAAAGCCCAGTTTCAGGTTCGTTTTAGCAAGGGCAAATTCAGTCGTGAGGGAAATGAAATGGTCGAGTTTTATATTTCAACCAACCCTGGTGAAGACTTTAAACCCTTGGTTAAGGTTGCATCTGGCGGAGAATTGTCTCGCCTCATGCTAGCCATTAAGTCTGCCTTTTCACGTAAAGAAGGAAAGACCAGCATAGTCTTTGATGAGGTGGATACAGGAGTTTCAGGCCGTGTAGCTCAGGCTATTGCACAGAAAATTCACAAGATTGGCCAGCATGGTCAGGTACTGGCTATTTCCCATTTGCCACAAGTGATTGCGATTGCGGATTATCAATTCTTTATTGAGAAGATTAGCAATGACCATTCAACAGTTTCGACTGTTCGTCTCTTGACGGTTGAAGAGCGAGTGGAGGAAGTTGCCAAGATGTTGGCAGGTGATGATGTGACAGAAGCTGCCCTGACGCAAGCCAGAGAATTGTTGAGAAATAGGGAGAAATAAGATGACAGACTATTATGTAATTGGAGATGTTCATGGAAAAGCAGGGATGCTAGAAGACCTTCTTAAAACATGGGATGGTCAGACCCAGTTGCTCTTTCTAGGGGACTTGATTGACCGCGGTGAAGATAGTCGCCGTGTTCTAGAGATGGTTAAGGACTTGGTCGATAATCAAGGGGCAATCTGTTTGTCAGGAAATCACGAGTATATGTTTTTGACTTGGCTCGATAACCCAGAAGAAAGCTATGACCACTATCGTCGCAATGGTGGAGATACAACCATTAACTCTATCCTAGGTCGTCCCTTGGATGCACCGGTTGATGGAGTAGAAGATGCCAAGCGTGTTGCCACCGAAGTGGCAGACTTGGTCGAATTTATTCGTCAAATGCCTTTTGTGGTAGAGACAGATAAGTATATCTTTGTGCACGCAGGTATTGATTTGACCTTGGACGACTGGCATGAAACAACAGATTATAAAAAAGTCTGGCTTAGAAAACCATTCCACGAAGCTGAAAATCATACTGGAAAAATCATTGTCTTCGGTCATACACCGGTCTATGGTTTGTTAAAGCAAGAACGCGGTACAGCTGAACTTTGGATGACGGAAGATGGCAAGATTGGAATGGACGGAGGAGCTGTCTATGGTGGTGTCCTTCATGGGATTGTCTTTACAGACCAAGGAATGACAGAACGCTACTTTATCGAAAATGACGGCTTTGTTGCTGAAGATTAGTACTCCTAGCAGGGTATGGTCTTGTCAAAATGTCAAAAACAATTTATAATAAATAGATACCCTGAAAGGAAGAGAATCATGAACTTAGAAGAATTGAAAAAACGACAGGAGAAGATCCGTAACTTCTCTATTATCGCTCATATTGACCACGGGAAATCAACTCTAGCAGACCGCATTTTAGAAAAGACAGAGACAGTTTCCAGTCGTGAAATGCAGGCCCAGCTTTTGGATAGCATGGATTTAGAGCGAGAACGTGGGATTACCATTAAGTTGAATGCCATTGAGCTCAATTATACTGCAAAAGATGGAGAGACCTATATTTTCCACTTGATTGACACACCAGGACACGTAGACTTTACCTATGAAGTTTCACGTTCGCTAGCTGCCTGTGAGGGAGCGATTTTAGTGGTTGATGCTGCCCAAGGAATTGAGGCTCAAACCCTTGCCAACGTTTATTTGGCCTTGGACAATGATTTGGAAATCATGCCAGTCATTAACAAAATTGACCTGCCAGCAGCGGATCCAGAGCGCGTGCGTACAGAAATTGAAGATGTCATTGGTTTGGATGCCAGTGAAGCAGTCTTAGCATCTGCCAAGGCTGGTATCGGTATCGAAGAAATTCTTGAGCAAATCGTAGAAAAAGTGCCAGCACCAACGGGTGATGTGACGGCGCCACTTAAGGCCTTGATTTTCGACTCAGTTTATGATGCTTACCGCGGGGTTATTCTCCAAGTGCGTGTTATGGACGGGGTGGTTAAACCTGGCGATAAGATTCAACTTATGAGTAATGGCAAGACTTTTGATGTGACAGAAGTTGGTATTTTTACTCCGAAAGCAGTTGGTCGTGATTTCCTTGCGACTGGTGATGTTGGTTATATTGCAGCTTCTATCAAGACGGTTCAGGACACTCGTGTGGGTGATACCGTTACCTTGGCAACCAATCCTGCGGCAGAGCCATTACATGGCTACAAGCAGATGAATCCTATGGTCTTTGCGGGTCTCTATCCAATTGAATCAAACAAGTACAATGACCTACGTGAAGCCCTTGAAAAATTGCAACTGAATGATGCTAGTCTTCAGTTTGAACCAGAAACATCTCAGGCCCTTGGATTTGGTTTCCGTTGTGGTTTCCTTGGACTCCTCCATATGGATGTTATCCAAGAACGTTTGGAACGTGAGTTTAACATCGACCTCATCATGACAGCTCCGTCTGTTATCTATAAGGTTAATTTGACTGACGGTGAGTCTATGGATGTGTCTAACCCATCTGAGTTCCCAGATCCTACTAAGATTGCAACCATTGAAGAGCCTTATGTTAAGGCGCAAATCATGGTACCACAGGAGTTCGTGGGAGCAGTAATGGAGCTAGCTCAGCGCAAGCGTGGGGACTTTGTGACTATGGACTATATTGATGACAATCGTGTTAATGTCATCTATCAAATTCCACTTGCTGAGATCGTTTTTGATTTCTTTGATAAGCTCAAATCTTCAACACGTGGTTATGCAAGCTTTGACTACGAATTGTCAGAGTACCGCCCATCTAAGCTAGTCAAAATGGACATCCTTCTCAATGGAGACAAGGTAGATGCCCTCAGCTTTATCGTTCATAAGGATTTTGCCTACGAACGTGGGAAACTCATCGTTGATAAGCTCAAGAAAATCATTCCTCGTCAACAATTTGAGGTGCCAATTCAAGCAGCAATTGGACACAAGATTGTGGCTCGTACAGATATCAAGGCCCTTCGTAAGAACGTACTTGCTAAATGTTATGGTGGTGACGTTTCTCGTAAACGTAAACTCCTTGAAAAACAAAAAGCTGGTAAGAAGCGCATGAAAGCTATCGGATCAGTAGAAGTTCCACAAGAAGCCTTCCTTAGCGTCTTGAGTATGGATGAAGAGTAGTTGTCATAATTGTTTTTCCTTGTTCACAGGAAATTTATATCAGAATCAATAGTAAAGCAGGCTTTAATGGTCTGTTTTTTTAGTTTCTAAAACAAAAAATGTTTATGTGTTTGTTTATGTGTTTGTTTTTATAAGTCGAACTACAAAAACAACAAAAATATAAAAAAAGAGACAAAAAAGAACAGAAAATTATTGACAACGATTTCATATAGTGTTATACTTATAGCATAAAGTTAATGGAAAGAAGGGAAAACCTTATGGGATTAGATCATTTCTTTGACAAAAACCTTGTGTTTTGCTTAGAAGCGGATAATCAAGAACATCTCTTTGATCAGGTTTCGACTTTATTGGAAGAACGAGAAATCGTGACTCCAACCTATCGTGAAGCCTTGATCACGCGTGAAAAGTCATTTCCAACTGGCTTAGATATGGAATTTTTGGGTAAGGATTTGCCGAATGTGGCTATTCCTCATACAGATATTGTTCATAATCTAGCTGAAAAAGTAGTGGTCGTTCGATTAGATAAACCTGTGACCTTCCACAACATGATTGCACCAGATAAGGAAGTAGAAGTATCTTTACTCTTCTTTATTATTAATAACTCAAGTTCAAGTCAAACGAACATTCTTGCTCAGTTGATGGACTTCTTTACTGGAAATGGTCATCTTGAAGACCTATCAAAAATTTCTGAACCAGAAGCCCTCTATGCTTATATTGCTGAAGCAATTGCTTAATCTTGTCTATTAAAAATATTAAATCGGAGGAAATCCATATGATTAAAATTCTTGCCGCCTGCGGTGCAGGTGTTAACTCAAGCCACCAAATTAAAAGTGCTCTTGAAGAAGAACTTTCAAACCGTGGTTTTGATGTTCACTGTGATGCAGTTATGGTAAAAGACGTTAACGAAGATCTTATCAAAGGTTATGACATCTTCACACCAATTGCTGCGACAGACCTTGGTTTTGACCCAGGTATTCCAGTTATCGAAGCTGGACCAATCTTATTCCGTATCCCAGCTATGAGTGCTCCAGTATTTGACAATATTGAAGCAGCTATTAAAGAACACGGATTAAGCTAATTCTAATTTGTTAACATTCATATAACACAAAAAGGGAGGAACTGTTATGGATGCAATCTTTGGTCTAATCAAAGAATTTTTCACACCTATCTTAGATATGGGTGGACCTGTCATCATGTTAATCATTTTGACAGTATTGGCTTTACTTTTTGGAGTGAAATTCTCCAAAGCGCTTGAAGGTGGTATTAAACTTGCCATCGCTCTTACTGGTATCGGAGCTATCATCGGTATGCTAAATGGTGCTTTCTCAGCATCACTTGCAAAATTCGTTGAAAACACTGGTATCCAATTGAGTATCACTGACGTTGGTTGGGCACCACTTGCTACAATCACTTGGGGATCTGCTTGGACACTTTACTTCTTGCTCATCATGTTGATTGTCAACGTAGTGATGCTTGCTATGAAGAAAACTGATACACTTGACGTTGATATCTTTGATATCTGGCACTTGTCTATCACAGGTCTTTTGATTAAATGGTATGCAGACAACAACGGTGTGAGCCAAGGAGTTTCACTCTTGATTGCTACAGCAGCAATCGTCCTTGTTGGTGTGTTGAAAATTATCAACTCTGACTTGATGAAACCTACATTTGATGACCTTCTTAACGCTCCAAGTTCATCACCAATGACATCAACTCACATGAACTATATGATGAACCCAGTTATCATGGTTTTGGATAAGATTTTTGAAAAATTCTTCCCAGGTCTTGATAAATATGACTTTGACGCTGCAAAATTGAACAAGAAAATCGGTTTCTGGGGTTCTAAATTCTTTATCGGTTTCATTCTTGGTATTGTTATCGGTATTATGGGAACTCCACATCCAATTGAAGGTGTTGCAGATGCAGATAAATGGCGTCTTGTTATCAAAGGATGGTTGTCTCTCGGTTTGACAGCTGGTGTATCTTTGGAACTCTTCTCACTTATCGGTTCATGGTTCATCGCTGCCGTAGAACCACTTTCACAAGGTATTACAAACGTTGCTACTAAACGTCTTCAAGGACGTAAATTTAACATCGGTCTTGACTGGCCATTCATCGCTGGTCGTGCTGAAATCTGGGCTTGTGCTAACGTGCTTGCACCAATCATGTTGGTTGAAGCAGTGCTTCTTTCAAAAGTCGGAAATGGTATCTTGCCACTTGCAGGTATCATCGCTATGGGTGTTACTCCAGCTCTCTTGGTTGTAACTCGTGGTAAATTGCTCCGTATGATTATCTTCGGAACACTCTTGTTGCCACTCTTCCTTCTTTCAGGTACACTTATCGCACCATTTGCAACAGAACTTGCTAAAGGTGTAGGTGCCTTCCCAGCAGGTGTGAGCCAAACTCAATTGATTACTCACTCAACTCTTGAAGGACCAATCGAAAAACTTCTTGGTTGGACAATTGGTAACACTACAACAGGTGATATCAAAGCAATCCTTGGTGCTGTAGTCTTCCTTGTATTCTATATCGGTATCTTTGCTTGGTACAGAAAACAAATGATCAAACGTAACGAAGAGTACGCAGCAAAAGCAAAATAATGCGCTCCTATAAAATGTAAGCTCAATGAAAATCAAAGAGCAAACTAGGAAGCTAGCCGCAGGCTGTACTAAAGTACGGCAAGGCGACGCTGACGAAGTTTGAATTGGATTTTCGCAGAGTGTAAATTGTTGAAACTAGGTTGTCATACCTTCTAGGAGTGACAGCCTAGTTTTTTATAAACTATCAAGAAATCGGAGAAAATAATGGTAATTGAATTAAAATCAGAACAATTAAGAGTTCAATTTAACAGTTTTGGTGGGGCTCTTTCTTCTATAAAAGATGCTGAGGGATTTGAGTATTTGTGGCAAGGGGATGCTACTTATTGGAGTGGACAAGCTCCTGTTCTCTTCCCCATTTGTGGTTCTTTGAGAGAGGATACAGCCGTTTATATAGATGAGAAGGGGCAAGAAAGCAAAGGAAAGATTCCTCGTCATGGTTTGGTTCGTAAGAAAGAATTTGAATTAGTCGAACAGACAGACAAGAGTGTAACTTTTGCAATTGAGGACGATGAGAATAGCTATCAAAACTATCCTTATCATTTCCGACTAGAAATCACTTATATCCTTACAGGAAAGACAGTACGGACTCAATACAAAATTTTCAATAAAGAAACTAGTAAGGTCATGCCTTACTTTATTGGTGGACATCCAGGATTTAATTGTCCCTTAGTGGATGATGAAGTCTACGAAGATTACTATTTAGAGTTTGAGAAAGAAGAGACTTGCTCTGTTCCACGTCCTTTCCCAGAAACAGGCATGTTGGATTTCCAAGATAGAAGTCCATGGCTAGAGGGGCAAAAGGAATTAGATCTTAGTTATGATCTTTTCAGTACAGACGCAGTTACCTTAGATGAATTGCAATCTAGAACAATTGCCCTTCGTTCTCGTAAACATGATAAGGGATTGAAAGTGCACTTTGCAGAGTTTCCAAATCTCATTATCTGGTCAACTTTGAATAAAGGTTCTTTCATTGCTTTTGAACCATGGTCTGGCTTGTCAACATCCCTTGAAGAAGGAGATCATCTAGAAGATAAGAAGAATGTTCGTCTCTTAGAGCCAGGACAAGTGGATCAGATTGGTTTTGATATCGAAATCTTTTAGATAAAAAACCACAAAAACAAACATTAACTGTTGACTTTTTCGACAAATAGGAGTATATTATGTTTGTAAGCAACAAATGATGTTTGTAACAAACAAACAATCACTTGTTATATTCTCTTTGAAAGAGAGATTATTTCTAGGAACTTGATTTCCTAAACTTGAATAAGGTGTCATTCATCTCATTCAAGCCAATTTGTCAATAAACTGCTAGAAAGCTTTTTGTAGGTAAACTAATAACTATAAGAGATTTTACTAGCCTAGAAAAATAAAAAGGAGTATACAATATGTCTATTGTTATCGGTGCAGATGCTGCAGGTTTGAGATTGAAAGAAGTTGTGAAAGACTTCTTGGAAAAAGAAAACTTCCACGTTGTGGATGTTACAGCTGAAGGTCAAGACTTTGTTGATGTGACTCTTGCTGTTGCTGCAGAAGTAAACAAAGAAGAACAAAACCTTGGTATCGTGATTGATGCTTATGGAGCTGGTCCATTTATGGTCGCAACTAAGATCAAAGGAATGGTTGCTGCAGAAGTATCTGACGAACGTTCAGCTTATATGACTCGTGGCCACAACAACTCACGTATGATCACTATGGGTGCACAACTTGTCGGTGATGAATTGGCTAAAAACATCGCTAAAGGATTTGTTAACGGTAAATACGATGGTGGACGTCACCAAATTCGGGTCGATATGTTGAACAAAATGTGCTAATTAGATTACAGTAAGAAAGGTAAGTTAAAAATGAGAATTGCAATTGGATGTGACCACATCGTAACAGATGAAAAAATGGCGGTTTCAGAATTTTTGAAATCAAAAGGATATGAAGTCATTGACTTTGGTACATATGACCATACACGTACTCACTACCCAATCTTTGGTAAAAAAGTAGGGGAAGCTGTAACTAGCGGTCAAGCTGATCTTGGAGTATGTATCTGTGGTACTGGTGTTGGTATCAACAACGCTGTAAATAAAGTTCCAGGTGTCCGTTCTGCCTTGGTTCGTGATATGACAACAGCCCTTTATGCTAAAGAACAATTGAACGCTAACGTTATCGGTTTTGGTGGTAAGATTACTGGTGAATTGCTCATGTGCGATATCATTGAAGCTTTTATCCATGCTGAATATAAACCATCTGAAGAAAACAAAAAATTGATTGCGAAAATTGAACACGTTGAAAGTCACAATGCTCAACAAACAGACGCAAACTTCTTCACTGAATTCCTTGAAAAATGGGATCGCGGAGAATACCACGATTAAGAGGTGACTTATGATTTTAACAGTCACAATGAACCCATCCATTGATATTTCCTATCCCTTGGATGAGTTGAAGATTGATACTGTCAATCGTGTGGTGGATGTAACCAAAACTGCCGGTGGTAAGGGACTCAATGTTACCCGAGTACTTTCAGAATTTGGAGACTCTGTGCTTGCTACTGGTTTAGTGGGTGGCAAACTTGGTGAGTTTTTGGTTGAAAATATTGATGATAATGTTAAGAAAGATTTCTTTTCTATTCAGGGAGAAACTCGTAACTGTATCGCTATTCTTCACGGAGACAACCAAACAGAAGTTCTTGAAAAAGGTCCTGAAGTATTGGAACAGGAAGGTCAAGACTTTTTGGAACATTTTAAAAATCTCCTAGAGTTAGTTGAAGTAGTAGCTATCTCAGGTAGTCTGCCGGCTGGCCTTCCAGTTGATTACTATGCGAGCTTGGTAGAACTTGCTAATCAAGCTGGCAAGCCTGTAGTCTTGGACTGCTCTGGTGCGGCTCTTCAGGCGGTTCTTGAATCACCACATAAACCAACAGTCATCAAACCAAATAATGAGGAATTGTCTCAACTTCTAGGAAGAGAAGTTTCTGAGGATTTGGATGAATTAAAAGAAGTACTTCAAGAACCTTTGTTTGCAGGTATTGAATGGATTATCGTTTCGCTTGGTGCCAATGGTGCTTTTGCCAAACATGGGGACACTTTCTACAAGGTAGATATTCCTAGAATCCAGGTAGTCAACCCTGTCGGATCTGGAGATTCTACTGTGGCAGGGATTTCTTCAGGACTACTTCATAAAGAATCGGATGCAGAATTACTCATCAAGGCAAATGTCCTTGGTATGCTCAATGCTCAAGAAAAAATGACTGGTCATGTCAACATGGCTAACTATCAAGCTCTATATGATCAATTAATAGTAAAAGAGGTATAAAATGGCTTTAACAGAACAAAAACGTGCACGCTTAGAAAAACTTTCTGATGAAAATGGTATCATCTCAGCTCTTGCATTTGACCAACGTGGTGCTTTGAAACGCCTCATGGCTCAACACCAAACAGAAGAACCAACTGTTGCTCAAATGGAAGAACTTAAAGTCTTGGTTGCAGATGAATTGACTAAATACGCTTCATCAATGCTTCTTGACCCTGAGTATGGACTTCCAGCAACAAAAGCTCTTGATGAAAAAGCTGGTCTTCTCCTTGCTTATGAAAAAACAGGTTATGACACAACAAGCACAAAACGCTTGCCAGACTGCTTGGATGTTTGGTCTGCAAAACGTATTAAAGAAGAAGGTGCAGATGCAGTTAAATTCTTGCTTTACTATGATGTAGATAGCTCAGATGAACTCAACCAAGAAAAACAAGCTTACATCGAACGTATCGGTTCTGAATGTGTGGCTGAAGATATCCCATTCTTCCTTGAAATCCTTGCTTACGATGAAAAAATTTCAGACGCAGGTTCTGTAGAATACGCGAAAGTAAAACCACACAAAGTTATCGGTGCTATGAAAGTCTTTTCAGACCCACGCTTTAACATTGATGTCTTGAAAGTAGAAGTTCCTGTTAACATTAAATATGTTGAAGGATTCGCTGAAGGTGAAGTGGTTTACACACGCGAAGAAGCAGCAGCCTTCTTCAAAGCACAAGATGAAGCAACTAACTTGCCATATATCTACTTGAGTGCTGGTGTATCAGCTAAACTTTTCCAAGATACTCTTGTATTTGCCCATGAATCAGGTGCAAACTTCAATGGAGTTCTTTGTGGACGTGCTACATGGGCTGGATCAGTTGAAGCTTACATCAAAGATGGTGAAGCAGCAGCTCGCGAATGGCTTCGCACAACTGGATTTGAAAACATTGACGAACTCAATAAAGTTCTTCAAACAACAGCAACTTCATGGAAAGAACGCGTATAAGAAAGTCCTCCTAGGTTAGGAACATGAATCTAAAAATTTAAAAAAAAGTTTTATGTAAAGGTTTACAAAACAACTTACTTGTGCTATACTTAAATCACAAGTTAATACAAGGTGAGTGTTACTAAGTAATATTAGGCATGATCACAGGTGAATTAGAAATCGGCTGATTTTCTAGTTCATTTGTGGTCATTTTTTATACTCATATACCTTTAAAATATAAAAGGAGGTTGACATGTATCGAATTCTAAATCCAATGAATCACAATGTTTCACTTGTCAGAAATGATAAAGGAGAAGAGGTGATTGTAATTGGTAAGGGGATTGCATTCGGAAAGAAGAAGGGGGATTTGATTGCTGAACATCAGGTTGAGAAAATCTTTCGGATGAAGACCGAAGAGTCCAGAGAAAACTTTATGGCTCTCCTCAAAGATGTTCCGCTTGATTTTATCACAGTGACCTATGAGATTATTGATAAGCTTTCCAAGAAATATCACTATCCGATTCAAGAGTATCTCTATGTAACCTTGACAGATCATATTTACTGTTCTTACCAAGCTCTAACACAAGGAAGGTACAAGGATAGTAATCTGCCAGATATTTCTACCAAGTATCCTGTCGCTTTTCGAATTGCAAGTGAGGCTTTTGAAATTTATCGTCAGAAGCTAGCAGATCATTTTCCTGAGGACGAAATTATTCGGATTGCTTATCATTTCATTAATGCTGAAGGTGAAAATGAAGTGAAACTTGTGGAGTCGATTGATAAGAGAAAAGAAATTCTCAGGAATGTTGAGAAAGTTCTACAGGAATATGCAATTCAACGAACCAATGAGAATAACCATTTCTATGATCGCTTTATGATCCATTTGAATTATTTCTTGGATTATTTAGACAGATCTAGAGACGATAACCAATCACTTCTGGATATGGAAGACCATATCAAACAATCTTATCCAAAAGCGTTCGAGATTGGTTCCAAAATCTATGATGTGATTACGCAACATACGGGTCTTGATTTGTATAAAAGTGAACGAGTTTATCTAGTTCTACATATCCAACGTTTATTGTCATAAAAATTTAATTAAAACTACATAAGGAGAATTCTATCATGAATAGAGAAGAAGTAACATTGTTAGGTTTTGAAATCGTAGCCTATGCTGGCGATGCTCGTTCAAAACTATTGGAAGCCTTGAAGGCTGCTGAAGCTGGTGATTTTGCGAAAGCAGATAGCTTAGTCGAGGAAGCTGGTTCTTGCATTGCAGAGGCTCACCACGCCCAAACAAGCTTGTTAACAAAGGAAGCTGCAGGTGAAGATTTAGCCTATAGCGTGACCATGATGCATGGTCAAGATCACCTGATGACAACAATCTTGCTAAAAGATTTGATGCATCATTTAATCGAACTCTACAAGAGAGGAGTTAAATAATGAATAAACTAATTGCATTTATTGAGAAAGGAAAGCCTTTCTTTGAGAAACTATCTCGTAATATCTATCTTCGTGCTATTCGTGATGGATTTATCGCAGGAATGCCAGTCATTCTATTCTCAAGTATCTTTATCTTGATTGCCTTTGTACCAAACTCATGGGGCTTTAAATGGTCTGATGATGTTGTTAATCTCCTCATGAAACCTTACAGCTATTCAATGGGTATCTTGGCTTTGTTGGTAGCTGGTACAACAGCTAAGTCATTGACCGACTCAGTAAACCGTAGCATGGAGAAAACCAATCAAATCAACTATATGTCAACATTGTTGGCAGCAATTGTTGGTTTGTTGATGTTGGCAGCTGACCCTATCGAAAATGGTCTAGCTACTGGATTCTTGGGGACAAAAGGTTTGCTTTCAGCCTTCCTTGCTGCCTTTGTTACTGTAGCCATCTATAAGGTTTGTGTTAAGAACAACGTCACTATTCGTATGCCTGACGAAGTTCCACCAAATATCTCACAAGTCTTTAAAGATGTGATTCCATTCACTCTCTCAGTTGTTTCACTTTATGCTCTTGATTTACTAGCTCGTCATTTTGTGGGTGCAAGCGTAGCTGAATCAATCGGTAAATTCTTTGCACCGTTATTCTCTGCAGCTGATGGCTATCTTGGTATTACCATTATCTTTGGTGCTTTTGCCTTCTTCTGGTTTGTTGGGATTCATGGTCCATCTATCGTTGAACCAGCTATCGCAGCTATTACCTATGCCAATGCCGAAGTCAACTTGAACCTTCTCCAACAAGGGATGCACGCTGACAAGATTCTTACTTCTGGTACACAAATGTTTATCGTTACCATGGGTGGTACCGGTGCGACGCTGGTTGTTCCATTCATGTTCATGTGGTTAACGAAATCAAAACGTAACCGTGCAATCGGACGTGCTTCAGTAGTTCCTACCTTCTTCGGTGTAAATGAACCAATCTTGTTTGGTGCACCACTTGTATTGAACCCAATCTTCTTCATTCCATTTATCTTTGCTCCAATCGTAAACGTATGGATCTTTAAATTCTTTATTGAAACACTTGGAATGAACTCATTCACTGCTAATCTACCATGGACAACTCCAGCTCCACTAGGTCTAGTTCTTGGAACTAACTTCCAAGTTCTATCATTCATTCTTGCTGCCCTTCTAATCGTGGTTGACGTAATCATTTACTATCCATTCCTTAAAGTATATGATGAACAAATTCTCGAAGAAGAGCGTTCAGGTAAGTCTAATGATGAATTGAAAGACAAAGTTGCTGCCAACTTCAACACTGCAAAAGCAGATGCTATTCTTGAAAAAGCTGGTGTAGAAGCAACACAAAATACCATCACTGAAGAAACAAATGTCCTCGTTCTCTGTGCAGGTGGAGGTACAAGTGGACTTCTTGCAAATGCTTTGAACAAGGCAGCTGCAGAATACAATGTCCCTGTGAAAGCAGCAGCAGGTGGCTATGGTGCTCACCGTGAAATGTTACCAGAGTTTGATCTAGTTATCCTTGCCCCTCAAGTTGCTTCAAACTTTGAAGACATGAAAGCAGAAACAGATAAGCTCGGTATTAAACTTGCGAAAACAGAAGGCGCTCAATACATCAAATTAACTCGTGATGGAAAAGGTGCTCTAGCATTTGTACAAGCGCAATTTGATTAACGATAGGGACTCTGAAATAGTCTCCTCTCGTTACGGAAATCGCTATGTTGAATTTCCTAATCGCCTTATTAATTCGTCGGTAAAAAGACATCGTTTTTACTTCCTCATGTCACAATTCGATTAAGGCTAGGGACTCTGAAATAGTCTCCTCTCGTTACGGAAATCGCTATGGCGAATTTCCTAATCGCCTTGTTAATTCGTTGGTAAAAAGATAACGTTTTACCTCCTCATGTCACAATTCGGTGACTTGGTACAAAAAGTGAGATGGAGAAGGATGGCTCACTGACTCCTCTCCTCTCACTTTTACTTTATTTAAATCAAGAAATAGGTGAAAAAAATGACAAAAACATTACCAAAAGACTTTATTTTTGGTGGCGCAACAGCTGCCTATCAAGCAGAAGGTGCTACACATACTGATGGTAAAGGACCAGTAGCGTGGGATAAATATCTTGAAGATAACTACTGGTACACTGCAGAACCAGCCAGTGACTTTTACAATCGATATCCAGTTGACCTCAAGCTAGCAGAAGAGTATGGTGTCAATGGTATTCGAATTTCTATTGCCTGGTCACGTATTTTCCCGACTGGTTATGGTCAAGTAAATGCTAAAGGTGTTGAGTTTTATCATAATTTATTTGCAGAGTGTCACAAACGTCATGTTGAGCCCTTTGTAACTCTTCATCACTTTGACACGCCAGAAGCTCTCCACTCAAATGGAGACTTCTTAAACCGTGAAAATATTGAACACTTTGTAGAATACGCGGCTTTCTGTTTTGAAGAATTCCCAGAAGTTAACTATTGGACAACCTTTAATGAAATTGGACCAATCGGTGATGGTCAATACTTGGTTGGTAAATTCCCTCCAGGAATTCAGTACGACCTTGCCAAAGTCTTCCAATCGCACCACAATATGATGGTTTCTCATGCGCGTGCAGTCAAGCTATATAAAGATAAAGGTTATAAAGGTGAAATTGGTGTTGTTCACGCACTGCCTACTAAATATCCTCTAGATCCTGAAAATCCAGCAGATGTTCGCGCTGCTGAGTTGGAAGATATTATTCACAATAAATTTATCTTAGATGCAACTTATCTAGGTCGCTATTCAGATGAAACAATGGAAGGTGTCAACCATATCTTATCAGTCAATGGTGGTAGCTTAGATCTTCGTGAAGAAGATTTCACAGCATTAGAAGCAGCAAAAGATTTGAACGACTTCCTTGGAATCAATTACTATATGAGTGACTGGATGGAAGCCTTTGATGGAGAAACTGAAATTATCCATAATGGTAAGGGTGAGAAAGGAAGCTCTAAATACCAAATCAAAGGTGTTGGTCGTCGTGTAGCTCCTGACTATGTACCACGTACAGACTGGGATTGGATTATATATCCTCAAGGTTTGTATGATCAAATCATGCGAGTGAAGAAAGATTATCCTAACTACAAGAAGATTTACATCACTGAAAATGGACTTGGTTATAAAGATGAGTTCGTTGATAACACTGTTTACGATGATGGTCGTATTGATTATGTGAAACAACACTTGGAAGTATTATCTGATGCTATTGCAGATGGAGCTAATGTAAAAGGTTACTTCATTTGGTCATTGATGGACGTCTTTTCATGGTCAAACGGTTATGAAAAACGCTACGGTCTCTTTTATGTAGACTTTGAAACTCAAGAACGTTATCCTAAGAAATCAGCTCATTGGTACAAGAAAGTAGCAGAAAGTCAGATTATAGACTAGTAGAATTAGTCATTAGATATAGAATTTTAGTGAGGCCAAAAGATGTTCAAAGATTTTATCCAATCTATTTATGAAAAAGTTTATATTATCAATTTTGATAAATGTTCTCAAATACCTTGTTTGACTAATGAGGAGCTGAAAAATCTTGGGAAATGGTATGTCTCTACCGGTAAAGAATGGATTTGCCATTCAGACTATGAGCTGGAAGAATTTAAAAATTTGTTTTTAAATTTTATCAATCCTGAAGAACGGGATAATATCTCCTTTGATTCAGATTTTATGCCGTTTCAACAATCATAAATAATCTAGGAAACTCCTAGTAAAAATCTTCATCAAAAAATGCGTCATATCAAGATTCTTATTTTCTTGATATGACGCATTTTATATTTTATCAATCCTCAGTTTTATGGTTTAGAAAGAATAATTTTTGTTTGTTTTGAAAGTTGTTCAAACGTTTCTTTGCTCAGTTTAGAATCTGAAACGATGGTATCAATATCAGAGATATTGTAGAAGGTATAAAAATCAAATTTATTGAACTTACTATTGTCAGCTAGTAAGTATTTTTTATTGGAATTATTGAGGGCGATGCGTTGAGATTCACCTTCCTCTTCACTAAAGGTCGCAATCGCATTGTCTTTAATACCATTACAGCTAACGAAAGCTTTAGAAAATTGAAGATTGGCTAAGTTTTGCAAGGTTAGTGTTCCCACAAAGGCTCCAGTGATAGAGCGATAGTTTCCACCGATTAAAATCAAATCTGTTAGTTTTCGTTCGTTTAAGATGAGAAAGACTGGTAAACTATTTGTTACAACACGAATATTATCAATTGGAAGTTCACGAGCAAAAGATTCTAAGGTTGTACCTGGGCCGATAAAAATAGTTTCCCCCTCATCAATTAAATGGCCTGCAAAACGGCTGATTTCTTGTTTTTCTGCAATCTGTAAGCTTTGTTTTTCAATATTGGAACGTTCATTGTTTAAAATAGAACCTGTGCGAATTTTTTCAGCTCCCCCGTGCACCCGAACAAGTAAATCCTTGTCTGCTAACTCTTGCAAGTAGCGTCTAGCAGTCATATCTGACACATCCAAGCGAGTCATAATTTCTTTTACAGTAATAGTTCCCTTTGTATTTACCGTTTCTAGAATATTATCTAGTTTTTCCTGCTTTAACATCCTTTTCACCTCGATTTCTACTATTATTATCTTACCATAAAACGCTCAATCAATCAAATAGAAAAAAACAAAAGAAAACAAAAACAAAAATATCATGGTTGTTTTAAACAAGCCATGATATTTGTTATCAGTTCTGGGATAATTGAATTAGTCCAAACCGTAGTTGTAGTCATCGTCTTGCATGGCTTCAACTTCACCAAGGAGGTAACCATTTCCGACTTGAGAGAAGAAGTCGTGGTTGGAAGTTCCTGTTGAAATACCGTTCATGACGATTGGGTTGACATCATCTGCTGAATCTGGGAAGAGTGGATCTTGTCCCAGGTTCATGAGTGCCTTGTTGGCATTGTAGCGAAGGAAGGTTTTGACTTCTTCCGTCCAACCAACACCGTCATAGAGGCTCTCTGTATAACCTTCTTCGTTTTCGTAGAGAGTGTAGAGCAGATCGTACATCCATTCTTTGAGTTTTTCTTGCTCTTCTTCAGGTAATTCATTAAAACCAAGTTGGAATTTATACCCAATGTAGGTTCCGTGAACAGACTCATCACGAATAATCAATTTGATGATTTCCGCAACGTTGGCTAGTTTGTTGTTACCAAGATAGTAGAGGGGGGTGAAGAAACCAGAGTAGAAGAGGAAGGTTTCAAGGAAGACGCTGGCAACTTTCTTTTCAAGTGGGCTACCGTTTAGGTAGATTTCGTTGACAATCTCAGCCTTCTTTTGTAGGTAAGGATTGGTATTGGTCCATTCGAAAATTTCTTCAATCTCAGCTTTGGTATTCAAGGTAGAAAAGATTGATGAATAAGATTTAGCGTGAACAGATTCCATAAATTGGATGTTATTGAAAACAGCTTCCTCATGTGGTGTACGGATGTCAGCGCGAAGGGCTTGAACCCCAGTTTCAGATTGCATAGTGTCGAGAAGGGTTAAACCACCAAAGACTTTTCCTACCAAGTCTTTTTCTACATTTGATAGCTTTCTCCAGTCATCCAAGTCATTTGACAAGGGAATACGTGTATCAAGCCAGAATTGCTCCGTCAGTTTTTCCCAAGTTGATTTGTCGATGACATCTTCGATGGCATTCCAGTTAATGGCTTTGTAGTAAGTTTCCATTTTGAAATCTCTTTCTGTGTTTAGTATTGCGAACTCACAATTACTTCTATTTTATCATAATTCTAGAGGAGTATCGCACAAAAAGTCGGAAGCCCGACTTTTTGTTATTTCATAGTATAGATGCTTATTCTAGTTTAGCAGGGTGAATGAATCACTTATCTGAGAAAAAGTAGTTTCCTCAAGCAAAGATTAAATCACACAGCTTTCACATTGGTTGGCACCGACTTCTCCACCATCATCTGTAAAGGTACGGACGTAGTAGATAGACTTGATACCCTTGTTAAAGGCATAGTTACGAAGGATAGACAAGTCACGTGTCGTTTGTTTGTTTTCTTTCTTCCATTCGTAAAGACCTTTTGGAATGTCACTACGCATGAAGAGTGTGAGTGAAAGTCCTTGGTCCACGTGCTCAGTTGCAGCAGCGTAGACATCAATCACCTTACGCATATCCATGTCGTAAGCAGAAGTGTAGTAAGGAATGGTTTCTGTTGACAATCCAGCAGCAGGGTAGTAGATTTTACCGATTTTCTTTTCTTGACGTTCCTCGATACGTTGCGTAATCGGGTGGATAGAAGCAGAAACGTCGTTGATATAGCTGATAGAACCATTTGGAGCTACAGCAAGGCGGTTTTGGTGGTAAAGACCATCTACTTGAACCTTGTCGCGAAGTTCAGCCCAGTCAGCAGCACTTGGGATAAAGACATCTTTGAAAAGTTCTTTAACACGGTCTGATTTTGGAACAAACTCGCCAGTTACATACTTGTCAAAGTAGCTTCCGTTAGCATAGTCTGATTTTTCAAAGTTGTGGAAGGTGATGCCACGTTCACGCGCGATATTGTTTGATTCAACCAATGTCCAGTAGTTCATAAGCATAAAGTAGATGCTTGTAAATTCAACAGACTCAGGCGATCCATATTCAATCAGTTGTTGGGCAAGGTAGCTGTGAAGTCCCATGGCACCAAGACCAAAGGTATGAGCTTGGCTATTTCCGTGGTCGATGGTAGGAACAGCTACGATGTGTGAACTATCTGTAACGAAAGTAAGAGCACGAACCATAGCACGGATAGAACGACCAAAGTCAGGTGAAGTCATCATGTTGACCACGTTGGTTGAACCAAGGTTACATGAAACATCGGTTCCCATTTGAAGGAATTCTTGAGCATCGTTGATCAAGCTTGGTTCTTGGACTTGAAGAATCTCAGAACACAAGTTGCTCATGATAATCTTACCATCAACAGGATTTGCACGGTTAGCCGTGTCGATGTTGACTACATAAGGGTAGCCGGACTCTTGTTGCAATTTAGAGATTTCAGTTTCCAAATCACGCGCCTTGATTTTTGTCTTACGGATATTTGGATTTGCGACTAGTTCATCGTATTTTTCAGTGATGTCGATGTAGTTGAACGGCACACCGTATTCAAGTTCTACAGAGTATGGGCTGAAGAGGTACATTTCTTCATTTTTACGTGCTAATTCGTAGAATTTATCGGGTACTACAACACCAAGTGAAAGGGTCTTAACACGAACTTTTTCATCGGCGTTTTCTTTCTTAGTTGAAAGGAAGGCGATAATATCTGGGTGGAAGACGTTGAGGTAGACAACACCAGCACCTTGACGTTGACCCAATTGGTTTGAGTAAGAGAAGCTATCTTCGAAAAGTTTCATAACTGGAACGACCCCAGAAGCAGCTCCTTCATAGCCTTTGATAGGTGCACCAGCTTCACGAAGGTTGCTGAGGGAAATTCCCACACCACCACCGATACGTGAAAGTTGAAGAGCTGAGTTGATAGAACGTCCAATAGAGTTCATATCATCTGTGACCTGAATCAAGAAACAGGATACCAACTCCCCACGACGAGCACGTCCAGCATTCAAGAAGGAAGGAGTAGCAGGTTGGTAGCGTTGGTGGATGATTTCATTGGCAATATCGATGGCAATAGCTTCATTCCCATCAGCAAAATAAAGGGCGTTAAAGAAGACACGGTCTTCCATGCTTTCAAGATAATATTCACCGTCGTTAGTTTTCAAAGCATACTGATTGTAAAATTTATAGGCTGCCATGAAAGACTTGAATTGGAAGTTTTGGTCTTTGATAAATTGAGACAATTCTTCCAAAAATTCTGGACGGTATTTCTTGATAAAGGCTGTTTCGATGTAGTTTTGTTCAATGAGGTAGTTGATTTTATCTTTGATTGAATCAAAAACCATAGTATTTGGAACTACATTTTCTTTAAAGAAGGCATCTAAGGCTTCCTTATCTTTATGAAGCATGATTTGTCCATTAACAGGACGGTTGATTTCGTTATTGAGACGGAAGTAGGTCACGTCCTCAAGATGTTTTAATCCCATAAAATTTCCCTTATCTAATTACAAAAGAAAGGCTTCTAAGTTAGCCCTAGAAGCAGTTTCTTCTGGATGATGTACTAAGATTATGCTAATTGTTTCAATTTTCCTGGTTGGAAACCTGAAAAGACTTCAGTTGGTGTTTGGATAACAGGAGCTGCGCTGAAACCGAGCTCTTTAACTTGATCGATGTATTCAGGCTGCTCATCGAGATTGATTTCTTTATATTCAACGTTATTGCTGTCCAAGAAACGTTTGGTCATCTTGCATTGGACACAGTTATTTTTAGAATAAACGGTTACCATTGTGTAACTCCTCTTTCAAAATAGATTACTTTCTTAGTATATCAGAAATTAAAATTTTGTCAACGATTTAAAACTAAATATAGTGGTCTGTTTTTCTACACAGCTAAACAAAACACAATATGTAGTGTTTGCTTTGCGAAATAGTGATAATTATCCTATAAGTTGTTTTTTGGAAAACTATATCCTGTGTTTTGTTATCTAGAATAGAAGATTTTCAGGAAGTTATCTGAAAGGAAATCGAATAAATCCCATAAAATGCTTGAAAAAAATCCTAGAAGATGATATAATACCAAATTGTAAGGGTTATCACATATAACTCAAAAAAGAAAGAACAAAAGGAGAGTCAAACTATGGCTTCTAAAGATTTCCACGTAGTGGCAGAAACAGGTATTCACGCACGTCCAGCAACATTGTTGGTACAAACTGCTAGCAAATTTGCTTCAGATATCACTCTTGAGTACAAAGGTAAATCAGTTAACCTTAAATCAATCATGGGTGTTATGAGTCTTGGTGTTGGCCAAGGTGCTGACGTAACTATCTCAGCTGAAGGTGCAGATGCAGATGACGCTATCGCTGCAATCTCAGAAACAATGGAAAAAGAAGGATTGGCATAAGGAAAATGACAGAAATGCTTAAAGGAATCGCGGCATCTGACGGTGTTGCAGTTGCAAAAGCATATCTACTCGTTCAACCGGATTTGTCATTCGAGACTGTTTCAGTCGAAGATACAAACGCAGAAGAGGCTCGTTTGGATGTAGCTCTTGAAGCTTCTCAAAACGAGCTTTCTCTTATCCGTGAGAAAGCTGTAGGTACGCTTGGTGAAGAAGCGGCTCAAGTTTTTGACGCTCATTTGATGGTTCTTTCTGACCCAGAATTGATTGGTCAGATTAAAGAAACAATCCGTGCTAAGAAAGTCAACGCAGAAGCAGGTCTTAAAGAAGTGACTGACATGTTCATCACTATCTTTGAAGGTATGGAAGACAACCCATACATGCAAGAACGTGCAGCGGATATCCGCGACGTGACAAAACGTGTATTGGCAAACCTTCTTGGTAAGAAATTGCCAAACCCAGCTTCTATCAATGAAGAAGTAATCGTGATTGCGCATGACTTGACACCATCTGATACAGCTCAATTGGACAAAAACTTTGTAAAAGCTTTTGTAACAAATATCGGTGGACGTACAAGCCACTCAGCTATCATGGCACGTACACTTGAAATTGCAGCTGTATTGGGAACAAATAACATCACTGAAGTAGTGAAAGACGGTGATATCCTTGCCGTTAACGGAATTACTGGTGAAGTGATTATCAACCCAACAGATGAACAAGCGGCAGAATTTAAAGCAGCTGGTGAAGCTTATGCTAAACAAAAAGCTGAATGGGCACTTTTGAAAGATGCTCAAACAGTGACTGCTGACGGTAAACACTTCGAGTTGGCTGCTAACATCGGTACTCCAAAAGACGTTGAAGGTGTTAACAACAACGGTGCAGAAGCTGTTGGACTTTACCGTACAGAATTCTTGTACATGGATTCTCAAGACTTCCCAACTGAAGATGAGCAGTATGAAGCATATAAGGCTGTACTTGAGGGAATGAATGGCAAACCAGTGGTTGTTCGTACAATGGATATCGGTGGAGATAAGGAACTTCCTTACTTCGATATGCCACATGAAATGAACCCATTCCTTGGATTCCGTGCCCTTCGTATCTCTATTTCTGAAACTGGAGATGCAATGTTCCGTACACAAATCCGTGCCCTTCTTCGTGCTTCTGTTCATGGTCAATTGCGTATCATGTTCCCAATGGTTGCACTTTTGAAAGAATTCCGTGCAGCTAAAGCAGTTTATGAAGAAGAAAAAGCAAACCTTCTTGCTGAAGGTGTTGCAGTTGCGGATGATATCCAAGTTGGTATCATGATTGAAATCCCTGCAGCAGCGATGCTTGCAGACCAATTTGCAAAAGAAGTAGACTTCATGTCAATTGGTACAAACGACTTGATCCAATACTCAATGGCAGCAGACCGTATGAACGAACAAGTTTCATATCTTTACCAACCATATAACCCATCAATCCTTCGCTTGATCAACAACGTTATCAAGGCAGCTCACGCTGAAGGTAAATGGGCTGGTATGTGTGGTGAGATGGCTGGTGACCAAAAAGCTGTTCCACTTCTTGTCGGAATGGGCTTGGATGAGTTCTCTATGTCAGCAACATCTGTACTTCGTACACGTAGCTTGATGAAGAAATTGGATACTGCTAAGATGGAAGAGTACGCTAACCGTGCCCTTACAGAGTGTTCAACAATGGAAGAAGTCCTTGAACTTCAAAAAGAATACGTTAACTTCGATTAATGTCATTAACCTTGTAACCTAGTTGCAAGGTTTTTTGACGCATTTTGGAAAAGTATAGTCCTATAAAGTCCACTTTTCAATGGTTCAGAGGCATGGTATAATAGGGGAAAGTAATTAGAATAAGAGAGAAACCATGTCTAAAGAAATTGATATTGAGTACTACCACCAGCTAGCCTTGCAAAAGCAGAAGGAACACCGTAAAATTTTAGCCAATTTAAAGAAAAAGCCACCAAAAAATCTAGATAAGATAGCCCAGCAGATTCACCAAGAAGTCTTTGAGGAGATTGATTGTACTGCCTGTGCCAACTGTTGCAAGACATTGGGACCGGACTTTAAAGAAGCGGATATTACACGAATCGCCAAGTATTTTAAGATGAAATTACCAGCTTTTGAAGCAGAGTTTTTGCAGGTAGATGAAGATGGGGACAAGGTTTTCAAATCTATGCCCTGTCCCTTTTTAGGAGGAGATAATCTCTGTTCCATCTATGACGTTCGTCCAAAGGCCTGTCGTGAATTTCCCCATACAGACCGTAAAAAGATCCATCAAATCAACCATTTGACGATTAAGAATACTTTGACCTGTCCAGCAGCCTATCTCTTTGTTGAGAAATTAAAGGATAAGTTATAGAGATTTAAAGGATAAGTTATAGAGATTTAAAGGATAAAAAATTTCTAATAATAACTAGAGATATGAAGGGAGTACTCCTGTGCCTAGACCGAAAACAAAAGAGGAGCTAGTGCTGGCCTCTAAGGAAAACTATGAAAAGCTCAATCGATTCATCTCCCAACTAAGTGAAGATGAGCTACAGACTCCATTTGATTTTTCAAGAGACCCAAAGAAAAAAGAAGCTCTCTGGAAAAGGGATAAAAATATACGGGATGTTTTGATCCATCTCTATGAATGGCAGCAGTTACTTTTGACTTGGATTTATTCTAATCAAGAAGGTCACGAAAGACCTTTTCTTCCTGAACCTTATAATTGGAAAACTTATGGAGAAATGAATGTCGTTTTTTGGAAGAAGCACCAGAAAACGTCCTTAGAAGAAGCGACTAGACTCCTAGAACAATCACATAGAGAGGTTTTAGAGTTGATAGAAGTTTTTAGCAATGACGAACTCTTTACCAAAGGTGTCTATAAGTGGATCGGTGGAACAAGTCTAGGTTCCTACTTTGTTACTAGCACGTCAAGCCACTATGATTGGGCTCTGAAAAAACTCAAAGCTCATCGGAAGAATTGTAAGGGATAGATGGCCTATTTGAAATAGAAAGAATGAGTTCTTTTAAACGTAATACTCTTCGAAAATCAAATTCAAACTGCGTCAACGTCGCCTTGCCGTACTCAAGTACAGCCTGCGGCTAGTTTCCTAGTTTGCTTTTTGATTTTCATTGAGTATAAGATAAAAGCAAAGGGCTATCAAGTGATGTAGCCCTTTTGAGTTATACAAGCAAATTACCATGCAAAAGCTGTCGTTGGAGCATTGAGTGCTTCTAACCACTGTTTATTTTTTACGGGGCAAAGAGTTACGGATATACCTGCCATATCTAGACTGGTCATAAATGTTCCTGATTTTATAAAGGTAATAGTGACTCCTTCAATTTCTAAGAGTTGAAGGAGATCATTGATAAATATGCCCATTTCTAAGTTGCTGGTAGTGCCTAGATTATTTACAAGCAATATAAATTGATCACCCTTTTTCCAATGATAGTGCAATCTTAATTTACTTATAATCTCATTTGCCAGGATTTCCGATGATTGGAATGGGACGATACGATAGCCTTCTTCGCCATGTATCCCAATACCATAAGAAATATCTCCTTCTTCCAAGTTAAATAGTGGAAGGGTGGCTTGGGGGAGACTAGCCGATTTCGTTGCAAAGCCAATTGTTGCGATTTCGGGAGCAAGTTCATGACCTAAATTAGTTAGTTGCTCTATTTTGGCACCATTTTGAGCTGCATATCCTAGAACTTTATGAAGTAAAATAGTCCCTGCGAGCCCTCTTCCTCTAATTTGAAATCTATTGCGAGGTTCAATAGAAATATCGTCGTGTGCTAGACTATAGCCGACTTTAATTCCTTCTTTTCTAGCAGTATTAATGGCCCAGCTAAATTCTTTGATGTCTGCTTCGAAATTTTTTACAATGATGAAGACACCGTGACCATTGTTTAAAAAACGAATGGACTCTAAGATTTCAGTTCTTGTAGGAGGAGTAAATAATTGGCCATAGATAGCAGCAGTAAGCATTCCTTCTCCCACATATCCAATATGCGCAGGTTCGTGACCGGAACCTCCACCCGACAATATTGGAACCTGATGAGGATTGCGATTTTTTTGATAGACTAGTGGTAAAGTAGGGTGTTTTTCTAATTCAGGATGACTGCTGACAGTTGCTGAAATGTAACTTGAAATAATTTTCTGTTTATGATTTGAAATAAATGTCATTGTGGTCTCTTTCCAATAATTGTCATGATTAGAAAGTCTGGTTGTGGAACTGGACTTTTTTTATTGACGTAAGCCTTCACGATCTCTGCTAGAGCATGTGAATGATAGTCTAACAAAAAACAAGTATAAGCAGATGAATCGATATCAATCTGACCGTATTCTTTTAAAATTTTTGATACAAGCAAGCGACAGTAGCTGATAAAGTGGTCATAGAAGTTATTTTGTCCTTGAATATCAAAAAGTTGAATATAAAAGTCACGCTCTTGTTCGAAATAAAAAAATAATTCTTGTAATAGTTTTTGGCCCGAAATGAAGTCCAAGTTATTGGTGATATACTCGGTTAAGTCATTTTCAAATATCCAGTCTAGCAGTTCATATTTGTCAAGAAAGTGATTATAAAAGGTCTGTCTACGAATGCCAGCTGATTCCATGATATCCACAATGGAGATTTTGTCAAATTCTCTAGTAGCTAATAGGTCTCTAAATGCCTTGGCAATCCGTTTTTTTGTAATAAGTGATGATGCCATAGGAAGCCTTTCTGTTACTTACTTCATTTTACCAAAAAATTTTTTTAAACGGGTTTAAAAGGGGACAAATAATAGAATCTGTCCCTTATCATCCAGCGATAAAAAATATATAATGAAAGCGAAAACAAAGGTAAATACCGAAAGGAGTTTCTCATGAAAAAAATTATAAATGAACCGACACAAGTTGTTGATGAAATGTTGCAGGGCTTGTCATTTATGCATGATGACTTGGTTCAACGCTTAGATGGTTTTGATGTCATCGTTAGAAAGGCAGAAAAGACAGGAAAAGTTGGTCTCATTTCAGGTGGAGGTTCAGGACATGAACCAAGTCATGCTGGATTTGTAGGAGATGGAATGTTGTCTGCTGCCATTTGTGGAGCAGTCTTCACTTCACCTACTCCGGACCAAATTTTAGAAGCCATTAAGGCGGCTGATGAAGGTGCTGGAGTTTTCATGGTCATCAAGAACTATTCTGGTGACATTATGAACTTTGAAATTGCACAAGAACTTGCTGAAATGGAAGGTATTGATGTAGCAAGTGTTGTGGTTGATGATGATATCGCTGTTGAAAATAGTCTCTATACCCAAGGGCGTCGAGGTGTTGCAGGTACTATATTAGTCCATAAAATTTTGGGTGATGCGGCTCGTTCCGGTAAATCATTATCTGAAATGAAGGACTTGGCCGACAAACTTGTCTTAGAAATTAAAACAATTGGGCTGGCCTTGTCTGGAGCAACCGTTCCTGAAGTTGGGAAACCAGGTTTTGTTCTAGAAGATGATGAATTTGAATACGGAGTTGGTATTCATGGTGAGCCAGGATATAAGAAAGAGAAAATGCAACCTTCAGCACAATTGGCCTCAGAATTGGTTGAAAAATTATCTGAAGGTTTCCAACTTAAAGCTGGTGAACGCTATGGCCTTCTCATCAATGGTTTAGGAAGCACTCCTCTTATGGAACAATACGTATTTGCAAATGATGTGGCTAAATTGCTCCATGAAAAAGGTGTTCAGTTGGCATTTAAGAAAATTGGAAACTACATGACTTCAATCGATATGGCTGGTTTGTCATTAACGTTGATTCGATTGGCAGATGATGAATGGTTGGATGCTCTAAATGCACCTGTTACTACACCAGCTTGGTAAAACTCAAGGAGGAAATGTCGAATGAATGCTGAACAAGCTCTTGAATGGATGAAGCTTTTTAATGAAAAGATTCAAGAACAGAAAAATTATCTTAGTGAACTAGACACTCCTATAGGAGATGGAGACCACGGTGGGAATATGGCGCGTGGCATGGCTGCAGTTATGGAAAACTTAGAAGGCAAGAAATTTGAGACAAGTAGTGATGTTTTTAAACTTGTTTCAATGCAATTACTGAGTAAGGTAGGCGGTGCTTCTGGTCCCTTGTATGGCTCTGCTTTTATGGGCATGGCCAAGGCTGATTCAAATTCGAAATTAGAAGAAATCTTACAAAGTGGTTTGGATATGATTGTCAAACGCGGGAAAGCAGAAGTTGGAGAAAAGACAATGGTTGACGTTTGGACTCCTGTTATTGCTGCTTTGTCTGCTGGTCAATTGACTCAAGAGGTCATTGATAAGCTAGTGAATGCTACCAAAGATTTACTTGCAACTAAAGGAAGGGCATCTTATGTAGGAGAACGTTCTCTTGGACATATTGATCCTGGATCATTCTCATCAGGATTACTCTTTACTGCTCTTTTAGAAACTGGGGTGGTTTAATGGGAAGTATTGGTCTTGTTATCGTTTCACATTCCAAACACATTGCAGAAGGTGTTGTTGAACTGATTAGTGAAGTAGCTAAAGATGTCCCGATTACTTATTTAGGAGGAACAGAAGATGGAGGAATTGGAACAAGTTTTGATCAAGTAGATAGGATTGTTTCTGAAAATCCAGTAGATACTTTATTAGCCTTTTTTGACCTAGGTTCTGCTAAAATGAACTTAGAAATGGTGGCTGATTTTAGTGATAAAAGTATCATCATTAACAGGGTTCCAATTGTAGAAGGTGCCTATACTGCAGCTGCTCTTCTTCAGGCTGGTGCAGAACTGTCAGTTATTCAAACACAGTTGTCGGAGCTTGAAATTAATAAATAAGGAATTTTACTATAACTCTTTTTATAGGTGGGCTATTGATTATCTCAACTATCAAATTTTAAGTAAATAATTTCAAAATCAGAAAGGGATTGCTTTGGGCAGTTCCTTTTTATTTTAACAGGAGTAAAGCTATAGTGTTTCTAAATTGTGAATCAATCAAAACTGATTGTGATGGGACTATTCTAGCTTTAGAATTCTTTAAAAATTAAAATTTAAGGCAATCAATGACTTAGAATAGTGCGAAAACATTTAGTTTATAGGAATTCTAGGTCTAGAATTACATAGATATTTATGAGGTTAGGGTATTCGATAGTTAGGATTGTTCTATTCTGAAAGATTTGAGCTGTCAATTGTATAGAATAGTATTTCCATGAGTGGATGTTTTTTATCCAAATAACACTATTTTTGAACGGAAACGTGACTCTTTTACAGATAAAGAGAAAAATCTGATATAATGGAGTGGAAAAGAGCAATTAAAAGGAGACATCATGGATAAAGAAAGACAATTAAGATTTTCTTTTCGTAAATTAGCTATCGGATTGATATCTTGTGGTATTGGTTTGTTTTGGACGGGCGAGGTTTCGGCTTATGAGCAGAAGGCAAACATAACTTATCAGTATGTAACCATTAATGAATTATCTGAACAAGAAAAAGAACAAATCGTTTTATCCCTACCTGATAAGGTGACAGAGAATGCTACATATTATTTGGTTTATAAACCTGTAAAGCAGACTAATGAACAAAGTCTGCCAAAAACGGGTAATGATAACTCTAATCTAGTCAGTTTATTGGGACTTGGTCTTATTGTAGTAGCGGTAAGTGTAGGTCGTCGTAATAAAAAGACAGTATCATCAATACTTATTTTAGGGACAACCCTAACCGCTACTTCTGTATCAGCTATTACAGTTCACACTTTAGAAAACTATGGTAAGACAGTAACTCTTTCAGTTGGATCCGAACTTCCAAAAGCACAACTTTCTATAGCAGGGTATGAATTTGTCGGCTATATTAAAGGGGAGGCATCGCCTGTTCTGGCACCAGTCATATCAACATCTGAAACAAGTACAAGTGTTTCTCCACTGCAAACTGCAAACAAATCTGAATTAAGCTTTATTGATAAAACTACTGTTTCAAATTCTGTTCAGCAGGAAAAAATAGAAACAGTGGTTAAGGAGAGAAAAGAATCTCTACCGTTTTCAAAAGAATTAATCTATGATGATACATTAGAGGTTGGGAAGGAAGAACTAGTACGAGAGGGAACCGAGGGCATTCAAATAGTGAATGTAACGAGTGTGTTAAAAGATGGAGTTATTATATCTTCTTCAGAAGAAATAATCTCAACAGTTGCCCCTATAAATGAGCTAGTTAGGGTTGGAACAAAACAAGTCATTTCTTCCGATAATGAAGATAAGCCTCAATCAAATACAGAAGCAAATGATCTTCCTGCAAAAGAAAATGTAGAGGAAGGAAAAACTCCAGAAGTTATACCTGAGCAACCAAAACCTGATTCAAAACCTTCGGCAGTTGAGGAAACGGTTATTTCAGAAACAAAAGAGGAGCAACGCGTCAGAGAAGTTAGACGTGATGTCACCAATTTTGAAACTCTTTATCAAGATGATGATACTCTAGCAGAAGGAACAGAAATCGAAGTTACTGCCGGAAAAGTAGGCTATACTGTCGTTGCTGTAACAGAAACCGTTCGTGATGGGCAGGTCGTTTCATCAAAAGAAGATGTGAAAGAAATCGTACAACCTGTAAATCGTGTAGTAACAAGAGGAACAAGAAAACAATCCCAACCTAGAACAATTACAAATCCTACAAAAGTTGTAAATGTCAATGAAGACGGAGTAGATATGGGGGCAAATCCGAGCAATGATATTTATTATCTCAAGACTACTCAAAACTCGGAAGAAAAATCCGTTTTAGAAAATGGTGATACAGTGATAACTCCTGTGGTTACTAATATATACTCAAAGATTCAAACCCAAGAAAAAGTCATAACTATTGACGAAGAGGGACATCCTATTGAGAATACAGAGGGATATACATTCCTACGGGAAAGTATTGATAAGAAGCGTGAAGTAGCTGCTGATGGCGTTGTCACAATTACTCAGATTAAAACAAGAACTTACAAACAAAAAGAAATTAAACCAACTGAGAAGCCTGAAGCAGATGGTGATGGAAGTTATATCAAGTCTCTTGAAGCCAACCATATCGCAAAAGATTCGGAAACGGGTATTGAATTTGTAGATAATCAAATCATCCTTTCAACACGAGATGGCATCTCTAAGGAAGAAGTAGAACGCTTAGCGTCTGAGTACAAAATGAGCATTGTAGGTCACTTGATAGAAGCTAATTACTACCAGCTGGAACTCAGTCAAGTAAAATCTTACTTAGAGCTGAAAAAGTTGATGGAAGATTTGCATCAAAATCCAATGGTAAGAACTGTTGAGCTCAACAATGTGCAGGTGTATGATACAAAAAGTGATAAAACGGATGAGGCAGTATCTACAAAACAGGAAGTAGGACACACTCACGTAGTAGAGGATTCTACTAAATCAGATTTAGAAAAACCAAACGACCCATTTGATAATAACTTAGATGGTTGGGATGAGGAAAATCCTTCTGGGGATAACTGGGGATTGGAAGTTATCAGAGCAAGACATGCGTGGAAATTGCTGAAAGAGGCGAATAACGGCGAGATTGTTGATAAGGATTTAAAAGTTGGGGTATATGACTCAGGCGGCTTTATTCATGCTGATTTAAATACATTTGCGATTGTTGGTTCTAGGGGGACTGCTTCTGAAAAAGAAGAAGAACTTAGAAAAGGTGATGAGCACGCTAATCATGTAGCAGGTATTATTGGTGCAAAAATGAATAACAATTATGGTATTGTAGGTGTTGCTCCTGATGTTAAATTGATAGGTTTTTCAGATAAACGAGATAATAAGACAGACGGAGATTATATTTCTAGGGACAGTAGAAAGTTTTCTAAGATAAGTTTATACTATGGCTACTATGAATTAATAACTAGAGGAAGTAAGATAATTAATTTTAGCATAGGATTTGCAGATTCAGCAGGGATATATGCAGCTACCAAAGGAAACGAAAAAGCATTAAACGATATAAAAGAATTAGCTAATGGTTATGCCGGTTTCTTAGATAATCTAAGAACAGGAAAATTAAATGGAAAAAACTATGATTTTATAATTGTTGCTGCAGCCGGAAATGAAAATTATAATTATTTTGAAAAAGTGAATGAAAGCAAAGAACATCCTTATGGTTATAAACAAGAAATGATAAAAGAAAGGTACAAGCTGTTAAGTGATGTAGAGGGCAAAAAGAATCATTCGGCTTGGATTGATGCACGTTATGCCAGTTGGGCTAATGCTGTTGGCTATGATTATATGGATATTTATAATCGTATAGTCGTTGTTGGAAGCATTGACAATGACAATCAAAAAACAAAAAATTTAGAAAATTCTCATAAGTATCCTTTATCTAAATTTAGTAATACTGGGAATAGAGTAGATGTAGTTGCTCCAGGTGGAACGATTAAATCTGGGAAATTGTTTGATTTTGGAAAAAAAGTCGGAATTTATAGTTTGTCTGTGGATAATGGCTTCTCGAGAAAGTTGGGCACTTCCATGGCTACTCCTTATGTATCAGGAATTGCAGCTTTGGTTTGGTCAGCTAATCCGAAATTAACGGGAGAACAAGTAAAAAACATTATTATTCAGTCCGCCAGTGGTAGATATTCTGAAGTTCATGATAATCTTAAATATCCGATTGCAAACGCGGAGGAAGCTGTTAGGCTGGCTTTAGATATGAGGGAGTCTGACTCTATCGGCACAATTGGAAACTACGATCCAACTGACAAATGGAAAGTAGTTCAAACCATTGATGGTGTTGATTTTCACCCTGATAAATCTAACAACGCAGAAGTCTTTCTGAATTTGCCTAAATTACTAGCTTACGAAGGAAAAGGGGAACAAAAAATTAAGCTTAAATGGAATACGAAATGGGGAAGAGACACTTCAGAGCAGAACTCCACTGATCCTTTCTTCGTAGAAGTTGTCCCAAGAAAATATTTAAATTGGAATGATGCCGTTCGCTATCCTACTTTGACTGATAAAAATGTCATAACGATAGATGATTTTCCTAATGGATACACGTGGGATTCTGCAAAAGCATTTAATTTACCCGAAGGTATCACTTTTGTTAGTGAGTTATTTGACATCAACAATGGATTTAGAACAGGATTTGGTAAATTTTCATTTATTCCTAAAAAGCAGGGAGATTATTTAGTCTATCTGGTCAGAAAATTTAATACAAACCCTGGTTTCCATGGAATAAGAATATATCCTATTAGCATTTCTTTCCATGATACCGTTGCTCCAGATTTAAAAATCAATATAATATCTCATTCTCAAGGATCTATATCATTACAATTGTCGTTAGATTCTCACGAAACAACTAACTTGACACTCACAAACTCCAAAGGACAAGTATTGAAACGACGTGTCATTACTTCTGAGATATGGGATTTGGGAATGGACAAAAACTTCATCTGGGCTAATGAAAAAATAAAGGTCGAGGCTGAAGATTTAGCTGGTAATAGAATGAAACCGTACTATATTCAACTTGATGCTAATGGAAATTATACACGTAAATAGAGGGTATAAGTTCAATGGTTTAGCCATTGTTTCCAGTACTTTGTGACGACTTCTCGTTTTTGGTATAATAAGTTCACCCTCTCAATTCAACGAAGGGAAGTGTGGTTACTCCAGTTGTAGTTGGTATGTTGATGAATAAAACTAAGAAAAAGAAGAAATAAACTAATCTATTAAGTACTTAGAAAGGAAAACTCTCAAATTGTCCTACAAATTTCTACTCTTCGACCTTGACCACACTCTTCTTGATTTTGATGCTGCTGAGGATGTGGCTTTGACGCAACTTCTAAAAGAAGAAGGGATTGCAGATATTCAGGCTTATAAAGACTATTATGTTCCTATGAATAAGGCTCTCTGGAAGGACTTAGAGCAAAAGAAAATCAGTAAACAAGAGCTGGTTAACACGCGCTTTTCTCGTTTATTTGCTCACTTTGGACAGGAAAAAGACGGTAGTTTTCTAGCCCAGCGTTATCAATTTTACCTCGCTCAGCAGGGGCAAACGATTTCGGGTGCTCATGAACTTTTGGACAGCCTCATCGAGCGTGATTATGAGCTATATGCTGCGACAAATGGCATTACTGCCATTCAGACAGGGCGTTTGGCTCAATCTGGTCTAGCACCTTATTTCAATCAAGTCTTTATCTCTGAACAGTTGCAAACACAAAAGCCAGATGCTTTTTTCTATGAAAAAATCGGTCAGCAGATTGCTGGATTTGATAAAGAAAAAGCCCTGATGATTGGAGATTCTCTAACCGCCGACATTCAAGGCGGCAATAATGCGGGGATTGACACGATTTGGTACAATCCTCATCACCTCGAAAATCCCACACAAGCCCAGCCAACCTACGAAGTCCATTCCTACCAAGACTTGCTGGATTGTTTAGATAAACTGTAAAAAGTGGTTTCCATAGCCACTTTTTGCTATAATAGAGGCAGTAAAAACGAAGGAGTTGGCTATGAAACACTCGTCTTGGCATGATTTGATTAAGGCGCAATTACCTGAGGGTTATTTTGGGAAAATCAATCAGTTTATGGAGCAGGTCTATGCTCAGGGGACTGTTTATCCGCCCAAGGAAAAGGTTTTTCAGGCTCTCTTGACAACACCGCTAGAAGAGGTTAAGGTGGTAATTCTAGGGCAAGACCCCTATCACGGGCCAGGTCAAGCGCAAGGCTTGAGTTTTTCGGTTCCAGATGCTATTCCATCTCCGCCATCCTTGCAAAATATCTTGAAAGAATTGTCAGATGATATTGGGGTTAAGAAATCTCATGATTTGACAGCTTGGGCTGAGCAAGGAGTCTTGCTTCTTAATGCTTGTTTGACGGCTCCTGCTGGACGGGCCAATGGTCATGCTGGTCAGATATGGGAGCCCTTTACTGATGCTGTGATTCAGGTGGTCAATCATCTAGATAGACCAGTCGTTTTTGTACTCTGGGGAGCCTATGCTCGTAAGAAGAAGGCCTTAGTTACCAATCCTCATCACTTGATTATCGAATCAGCCCATCCCAGTCCTTTGTCGGTTTATAGAGGATTTTGGGGTTCCAAGCCTTTTTCCAAGGCCAATGCATTCTTAAAAGAGACAGGACAAGAGCCAATCGATTGGCTTAGATAAGGAGAAAATATGCCTCAGTTAGCGACGATTTGCTACATTGATAACGGGAAAGAATTGCTTATGCTCCATCGTAATAAGAAACCCAATGATGTCCATGAAGGGAAATGGATTGGTGTGGGTGGTAAGCTAGAGCGAGGAGAGACACCTCAGGAATGCGCTGCGCGTGAAATCCTCGAAGAGACAGGACTCAAAGCCAAGCCAGTTCTAAAAGGTGTCATCACTTTCCCTGAATTTACACCAGATTTAGACTGGTACACTTATGTTTTTAAGGTGACGGAGTTTGAGGGGGATTTGATTGACTGTAATGAGGGAACGCTAGAATGGGTTCCCTATGACGAGGTTTTGAGCAAGCCGACTTGGGAAGGTGACCATACCTTTGTTGAGTGGCTTTTAGAGGATAAACCCTTCTTTTCAGCCAAGTTTGTTTATGATGGGGATAAATTGTTGGATACCCAAGTTGATTTCTATGAATAAAGGAGAAAGCAGATGCTACTAATCAAAAATGGTCGTGTAATGGATCCCAAGTCTGGTTTGGATCAAGTGTGTGATGTCTTAGTTCAAGATGGGAAAATTATAAAAATTGCGCCTGAGATCACGGAAGAAGGAGCAGAAATCTTAGATGCTAGTGGTCTTGTAGTTGCTCCTGGCTTGGTCGATATTCATGTTCATTTCCGTGAACCGGGTCAAACACATAAAGAAGATATTCATACTGGTGCCCTAGCAGCCGCTGCAGGTGGTTTTACAACTGTTGTCATGATGGCTAATACTAGTCCAACCATTTCGGATGTGGAAACTTTGCAAGAAGTTCTCCAGTCAGCTGCCAAAGAGAAGATTCATGTCAAGACGGTTGCGACCATTACTAAAAACTTTAATGGCCAAGATTTGACAGACTTCAAGGCACTCTTAGAAGCTGGTGCGGTTGGTTTTTCTGATGACGGCATTCCGCTTGAAAGCAGTAAAGTTGTAAAGGAAGCCATGGAGGAAGCTAAAAAGCTTAATACCTTTATTAGTCTTCATGAGGAAGATCCAGGTTTGAACGGTGTTCTTGGCTTTAACGAAAATATTGCTAAAGAACATTTCCATATCTGCGGTGCGACTGGAGTAGCTGAGTATGCTATGATGGCGCGTGATGTCATGATTGCCTATGCAACCAAGGCCCATGTTCATATTCAGCATTTGTCTAAGGAAGAAAGTGTTAAAGTAGTTGAGTTTGCTCAGGGATTGGGTGCGAAAGTCACAGCAGAAGTAGCGCCACAGCATTTCTCTAAGACAGAAGCACTTCTTTTGACACAAGGTAGCAATGCTAAGATGAATCCGCCACTTCGTTTGGAATCAGACCGTCGTGCCGTGATTGAAGGTCTCAAGTCAGGTGTCATAACAGTTATCGCGACTGACCACGCGCCTCATCATGCAGATGAAAAAAATGTTGAGGATATTACCAAAGCGCCATCTGGTATGACAGGTTTGGAAACATCTCTTTCTCTCGGCTTGACCTATTTGGTAGAAGCTGGTGAGTTAAGCTTGATGGAATTACTTGAAAAAATGACCTACAACCCAGCTAAGCTTTATAACTTTGAAGCAGGTTACTTGGCTGAGAATGGTCCAGCGGACATCACTATTTTTGATGCTAAGGCTGACCGCCTTGTGGACTCCCATTTTGCTTCCAAAGCAGCCAATTCACCATTTATCGGTGAAACTTTAAAAGGGCAGGTTAAATATACCATCTGTAAGGGACAAATCGTCTATCAAAACTAGGTGGGAGTCTGCTCTGTAAACAAAAAGAATAGAGAGCCTATATGTATCAAACCCATCATTTTAAAGACAAGTTTTTCTTATTTTTAAAGATATTTTTCCCTATCCTGATTTATCAATTTGCCAATTATTCTGCCTCCTTTGTTGATACGACTATGACAGGTCAATACAATACCATGGAATTGGCTGGAGTGTCTATGGCAACCAGCATCTGGAATCCTTTCTTTACCTTCCTAACAGGAATTGTATCAGCCTTGGTGCCTATCATTGGTCACCATCTTGGTAGAGGGAAAAAGGAAGAGGTTGCGTCAGATTTTTACCAGTTCATCTATCTGGCCTTGGGTCTATCTGTGGTCTTGCTGGGACTAGTACTTTTCCTGGCACCTCCTGTCTTGAACCATATCGGACTAGAAGCACCAGTGGCAGCAGTAGCGGTTCGCTATCTTTGGTTTTTATCTATCGGGATTATCCCCTTGTTGCTCTTTAGTGTCATTCGTTCCTTGCTGGATGCACTGGGATTGACCAAACTGTCCATGTACCTCATGCTTTTGTTACTTCCTCTCAATAGTGGATTTAACTATCTCTTGATTTACGGGGCCTTTGGTGTTCCAGAACTGGGAGGTGCTGGTGCTGGTTTAGGAACATCCTTGGCCTACTGGGTCTTGCTGGGGATTTCTGTTCTGGTTTTATTTAAACAGGAGAAGCTCAAAGCCTTGCATTTTGAGAAACGCATTTCGCTTAATATGGATAAAATCAAGGAAGGAGTTCGCTTAGGTCTGCCTATTGGGGGAACTGTCTTTGCGGAAGTGGCCATCTTTTCTGTGGTTGGCTTGATTATGGCTAAGTTTTCGTCCTTGATTATCGCTAGTCATCAGTCAGCTATGAACTTTTCAACTCTTATGTACGCCTTTCCTATGAGTATCTCATCGGCTATGGCTATTGTCGTTTCCTATGAAGTGGGAGCCAAGCGATTTGATGATGCTAAAACCTATATTGGTTTAGGAAGAGGGACCGCCCTCATTTTTGCGGCCTTCACCTTATCTTTCCTTTACATTTTTAGAGGAAATGTGGCCAGTCTTTATGGTAACGACCCAGAATTTATCGATTTGACAGCGCGTTTTTTGACTTACAGCCTCTTCTTCCAGTTAGCAGATACCTTTGCGGCACCGCTTCAGGGAATTTTACGGGGTTATAAGGATACAGTTATTCCTTTTTACCTTGGTTTGGTTGGTTATTGGGGCGTAGCAATCCCAGTGGCTATGGTATTTGATTCCCTAACAGATTTTGGCGCTTATTCATATTGGATTGGTTTGATTATTAGTCTAATCGTGAGTGGGGCGCTCTACCGTTGGCGTTTGACTGTGATTATGAAGAGATTTGAATCTTTAGTAAAATCTAAACGCTAAAAAGTTTGTGAAAAAATATTCTTGATAAGGAAATCCCTTATTCCTATGGGGTTTTCTTTTTTATTTTGTGAAATTTCTTTTAGAAAAACTTTGACAGTGCTTTCTAAAAACGGTAAAATAGTAAGGTAAGAAGAAAGTTAGAAAGGCAAGAAGATGTCGACTTTAGATAAAAATCTTTTGCTAGAAATGTTCCGTAAGATGGAAGAAATCCGTCGTATGGACTTAAAAATTGCGCAATTAGTAAAGAAAGGGAAAGTGCCAGGAATGACGCACTTTTCTGTTGGAGAAGAGGCAGCTAACGTGGGTGCTATGTTAGCTCTCAATCCAGATGATCTGATCACCTCAAACCACCGTGGTCACGGGCAAGCTATTGCTAAAGGGATTGACCTCAATGGAATGATGGCTGAAATCCTTGGTAAATACACTGGAACCTGTAAAGGAAAAGGTGGATCTATGCATATTGCTGACCTTGATGCTGGTAACCTTGGTGCCAATGGTATCGTAGGTGGTGGTATGGGAATCGCTGTTGGTGCAGCCCTCAGTCAGCAAATGCAAAATACCGGTAAAATCGTTGTCTGCTTCTTTGGAGATGGTGCGACCAATGAAGGTGTTTTCCACGAAGCAGTGAACATGGCTTCTATCTGGAACCTGCCAGTCATTTTCTATTGCATTAACAACGGTTACGGTATCTCTGCGGATATCAAGAAAATGACTAATGTAGAACATATCCATCAACGTAGCGCCGCTTATGGAATTCCTGGAATGTTCATCGAAGATGGAAACAATGTCATTGACGTCTATGAAGGATTTAAGAAAGCCGTAGACCATGTTCGTGGTGGCAATGGGCCTGTATTGATTGAAAGTATTACTTATCGCTGGCTTGGTCACTCATCATCTGACCCTGGTAAATATCGTACGCGTGAAGAAGTGGAATTGTGGAAACAAAAAGACCCGATCGAAAACCTCCGCAATTACCTCATTGAAAACACTATTGCAAGTGCAGAAGAATTGGAAGAAATCCAAGCGCTAGTCAAGGAAGCAGTAGAAACTTCTGTTAAATTTGCAGAGGAAAGTCCATTCCCACCGCTTGAATCAGCATTTGAAGATATTTACGCAGACTAAGGAGAAAGAGATAAAATGGAAACAAAAACAATGTCCTTCCGTGACACTATTATCCTTGCTATGTCTGAGGAAATGCGTCGCGATGAAAATGTGTTCTTGATGGGAGAAGATGTCGGTGTCTTTGGAGGAGACTTCGGTACTTCTGTTGGAATGCTTGAAGAATTTGGTCCAGAACGTGTTCGTGACTGTCCGATTTCTGAAGCTGCCATTTCAGGAGCAGCAGCAGGAGCAGCCATGACAGGACTTCGTCCAATTGTCGATATGACCTTTATGGACTTCTCGGTCATTGCCATGGACAATATCGTCAACCAAGCCGCTAAAACACGTTACATGTTTGGTGGTAAGGGACAGGTTCCAATGACTGTACGTTGTGCAGCTGGTAATGGAGTTGGTTCTGCAGCCCAGCACTCGCAATCACTAGAGTCTTGGTTTACTCATATTCCTGGTCTTAAGGTTGTGGCACCAGGTACACCTTCGGACATGAAAGGATTGCTTAAGTCTTCTATCCGTGATAATAACCCTGTTATCATTCTTGAGTACAAGTCAGAATTTAACCAAAAAGGGGAAGTGCCAGTTGATCCAGACTACACAATCCCACTTGGTGTTGGGGAAATCAAACGCGAAGGAACGGATGTAACAGTTGTTACTTACGGAAAAATGCTGCGTCGTGTGGTTCAAGCTGCTGAAGAATTAGCAGAAGAAGGAATTTCAGTTGAAATTGTTGACCCACGTACCCTTGTTCCGCTTGATAAGGATATTATCATCAACTCAGTGAAGAAGACTGGTAAGGTTGTTCTGGTCAACGATGCCCACAAAACAAGTGGCTATATCGGTGAGATTTCAGCTATCATTTCAGAATCAGAAGCATTTGACTATCTAGATGCACCGATCCGTCGTTGTGCAGGAGAAGATGTGCCGATGCCTTATGCACAAAACCTAGAAAATGCAATGATTCCAACAGTTGAAAGCATCAAAGATGCCATCCGTAAAACATATAATAAAGAATAGAATTACATAAGATAAGTTATGTAAAATAACGGCTGTTTTTAACTTTAGTAACTTGAGATATGTATTCTACCCAAGTTATTTGCAAATTTGCGACAGGAGGGAGTCGAATCGATGTTAATCGACGAACGACTTAGTAAGTCTACTAGGTTGACCGCGTAATAGCGGCAACCGTAGCAACTTGAGATATGTATTGTACCCAAGTGATTTAAAGAGTTGCGACAGGAGAGAATCGAATCGATAATATTCGACGAATGAATTAGTAAGTCTACTAGGTTGATCGCCTAATAGCGGCAACCGTAGCAACTTGAGATATGTGTTGTATCCAAGTGATTTAAAGAGTTGCGACAGGAGAGAGTCGAATCGATGTTATTCGACGAACGACTTAGTAAGTCTACTAGGTTGACCGCCTAATAGTGGCAACCGTAGCAACTTGAGATACGTGTTGTATCCAAGTTGCTTGTAGAGTTGAGCACGGGCTGAAAGCTCGGAAAAAAGATAAATCTCCTTGACTTCATCGAAGCCATCGTCGATTTCCTATTTTTCAGTCGCTTTTGACGCCCTTTGTATCATATAATTGAACACGGGCTAAAGTCTGTGTGAAAAAGATAAACTTTCCTAGAAACTAAAGTTTCTTCGTCTAGTTTCCTATTTTCACTTTGACATTTGACGCCCTTTGTATCATTTAATTGAATTCGGACGGAGGTCTGCGAAAAAAAGATAGATTTCCTTGTGTTCATCGAACACATCGTCAATCTCCTATTTTTTCATTGCCCTCTTCGTCCTTAATATCTTAGTATAGAATTGGAGAGGTCATGGCTGATGACAAGCTAAGAGCGACTCCTGCGGCTAGAAAGTTAGCGGATGATCTAGGGATCAACCTCTACGACGTTTCTGGCTCAGGTGCAAACGGTCGTGTCCACAAAGAAGACGTGGAAACTTATAAAGACACAAACGTGGTTCGCATTTCGCCACTTGCAAAACGAATTGCCCTCGAACATAATATTGCTTGGCAGGAAATCCAAGGAACTGGTCATCGTGGTAAAATCATGAAGAAGGATGTTTTGGCCTTGCTTCCTGAAAATATCGAAAACGATACCATCAAGTCTCCTGCTCAGATTGAAAAAGTGGAAGAAGTTCCTGATAATGTAACACCATACGGTGAAATTGAACGTATTCCAATGACACCAATGCGTAAGGTTATTGCCCAACGTATGGTTGAATCTTACCTAACTGCGCCAACCTTCACGCTCAACTATGAAGTTGATATGACTGAAATGTTGGCTCTTCGTAAGAAGGTTCTTGAGCCAATCATGGAAGCAACTGGGAAGAAGACTACTGTAACAGACCTTCTTTCACTTGCAGTTGTTAAGACTCTTATGAAACACCCATACATCAACGCTTCATTGACAGAAGATGGCAAGACCATTATCACTCACAACTATGTCAACCTTGCCATGGCAGTTGGGATGGATAATGGATTGATGACACCTGTTGTTTACAATGCTGAAAAATTAAGCTTGTCAGAGTTGGTTGTTGCATTCAAAGATGTCATTGGTCGTACCTTGGATGGTAAATTAGCTCCAAGCGAACTGCAAAACTCAACATTTACTATCAGTAACTTGGGAATGTTTGGCGTTCAGTCCTTTGGTCCTATCATCAACCAACCAAACTCAGCTATCCTTGGTGTGAGTTCGACAATCGAGAAGCCAGTTGTCGTTAATGGTGAAATTGTGATTCGCCCAATCATGAGTCTTGGTTTAACAATTGACCACCGTGTAGTAGATGGTATGGCTGGTGCTAAGTTTATGAAGGACTTGAAAGAATTGATTGAAAATCCAATCTCAATGTTGATTTAAGAACAAGAGTATTCATTTTAAAGATATAGATAAAGGAAGGAAGACATGGCCTTAGAAGTAATTATGCCAAAAGCCGGCGTGGATATGACAGAAGGACAAATCGTCCAATGGAATAAAAAAGTCGGAGAATTTGTAAAAGAAGGAGAAATCCTTTTGGAAATCATGACTGACAAAGTCAGCATGGAATTGGAAGCTGAAGAAGATGGGTACTTGATTGCTATCCTTAAAGGGGACGGTGAAACAGTCCCCGTAACGGAAGTTATCGGTTACCTTGGTGAAGAAGGGGAAAATATCCCAACAGCTGGAGCAGCAGTGCCAGAAGCTAGTCCAGCACCTGCAGCAAGTGCTTCAAACGATGATGGTAAGAGCGATGATGCCTTTGATATCGTTGTGATTGGTGGAGGTCCTGCTGGTTATGTTGCAGCCATTAAAGCTGCCCAACTTGGTGGTAAGGTTGCTCTTGTTGAGAAATCTGAACTTGGCGGAACGTGTTTGAACCGTGGTTGTATTCCAACCAAGACCTACCTTCATAACGCTGAAATTATCGAAAACATTGGTCATGCTGCAAACCGTGGTATCGTAATCGAAAATCCAAACTTCACTGTTGATATGGACAAACTCCTTGAAACTAAGTCTAAGGTTGTCAATACCTTGGTGGGTGGAGTTGCAGGTCTTCTTCGTAGCTACGGAGTTACTGTTCATAAGGGTATCGGTACTATTACTAAAGACAAGAATGTCTTGGTAAATGGTTCTGAATTGCTTGAAACCAAGAAAATCATCCTTGCTGGTGGTTCAAAAGTCAGCAAAATCAACGTTCCTGGTATGGAATCTCCACTTGTCATGACTAGTGACGACATTCTTGAAATGAACGAAGTTCCAGAAAGTCTTGTTATCATCGGTGGTGGAGTTGTCGGTATCGAACTCGGTCAAGCCTTCATGACATTTGGTTCAAAAGTGACTGTTATCGAAATGATGGACCGTATCGTGCCAGCTATGGATGCGGAAGTTTCTAAGAACCTTCGCTTGATCCTTGAGCGTAAAGGAATGACCATCTTGACTGGTACTAAACTGCAAGAAATCATCGAGGAAAATGGTCAACTTCGTATCAAGGTTGAAGGAAAAGACGATATCATCGCAAATAAAGCTCTTCTTTCAATCGGTCGTGTTCCAGATCTAGAAGGTATTGGTGATGTTGAGTTTGAATTGGACCGTGGACGCATCAAGGTCAACGAATACATGGAAACTTCAGTTCCAGGTATCTACGCACCAGGTGATATTAATGGTACTAAGATGTTGGCTCACGCAGCCTTCCGTATGGGGGAAGTTGCCGCTGAAAATGCCCTTAAAGGAAATCATGCTGTTGCCAAATTGAATCTGACTCCTGCAGCCATCTACACTCTCCCTGAAGTAGCAGCAGTAGGTCTCACAGAAGAACAAGCTCGTGAGAAGTACGATGTTGCCATCGGTAAATTCAACTTTGCTGCTAACGGTCGTGCCATTGCCTCAGATGCTGCTCAAGGTTTCGTAAAAGTTATCGCTGATAAGAAATACGGAGAAATCCTTGGTGTTCACATCATTGGTCCTGCAGCCGCAGAATTGATTAACGAAGCGTCAAGCATTATCGAAATGGAAATCACTGTTGAAGAAATGCTGAAGACTATTCACGGACACCCAACCTACTCTGAAGTGATGTACGAAGCATTTGCGGATGTTTTAGGAATGGCTATCCATTCACCTAAGAAAAAATAAAAGAAAGATAGAATAGACTGGAAAATATCTTTCCAGTCTCTATCGTATAAAGGGATATCATGAAATACATTATAAATCATTCAAACGACACTGCCTTTAATATTGCCTTGGAAGAATACGCCTTTAAACATCTTTTGGATGAGGATCAAATCTTCCTACTTTGGATTAACAAGCCATCTATCATTGTTGGTCGTCACCAGAATACCATCGAAGAAATCAACCGTGATTATGTTCGAGAAAATGGTATTGAGGTGGTCCGCCGTATCAGCGGTGGTGGAGCTGTTTACCACGATTTAAATAACCTCAACTACACGATCATCTCAAAAGAAGATGAAAACAAGGCTTTTGACTTTAAGAGCTTCTCAACTCCAGTTATCAATACACTAGCTCAACTTGGTGTTAAGGCTGAATTTACAGGTCGTAATGACCTTGAGATTGATGGAAAGAAGTTCTGTGGCAATGCCCAAGCCTATATCAACGGCCGCATCATGCACCACGGTTGCTTGCTCTTTGACGTTGATTTGTCAGTCTTAGCCAATGCCCTTAAGGTTTCAAAGGATAAATTTGAATCAAAAGGTGTGAAATCTGTTCGTGCTCGTGTAACCAATATTGTCAATGAATTGCCAGAAAAAATCACGGTTGAAGAATTTCGTGATTTGCTATTGGAATACATGAAAAAAGAGTATCCAGAGATGACAGAATACGTTTTTTCTGAGGAAGAATTGGCTGAAATCAATCGCATCAAGGATACTAAGTTTGGTACTTGGGACTGGAACTACGGTAAATCACCTGAATTTAACGTCCGTCGTGGAACAAAATTCACTAGTGGTAAGGTTGAAGTTTTTGCTAATGTCGTCGAATCAAAAATCCAAGACATCAAGATTTATGGTGACTTCTTTGGTATTGAAGACGTAGCTGCAGTAGAAGATGTTCTTCGTGGAGTGAAATACGAACGCGAAGATGTCCTTAAAGCTCTAGAAACCATTGATATCACACGCTACTTCGCTGGTATTAGCCGTGAAGAAATCGCTGAAGCGGTAGTAGAGTAAAGCAAAGCTATTTGTTAGTCATTGTGGGTTGCAGAAAAGATATTATCTGGATAGGATAAATCTTAAAACCTGCTGAACGAGAATCAAAAAGAACTCACTTCCAATACTTAATAAAAAAACTCGGAAGTTTGTTCTGAGTCAACTAAATACGACTATTTGCAATTGAATATAGAGATGAGAAGGTCAGTAATAGATTATCTGTAAGGTGACACAGACATAAGTTGTTTTTGATTTCTTCTTGCTATAAATATCCTAAAAGACTATTATCTCTTATAGTTGAACTATACCTCAAAAGTTAGACATAGAAAATCTAATTTTTGGGGTATTTTATAATTCTTAATTTAGGCTTTTTTAGTATCAAAAGATGTTTCATAAAATATGGACTCAACCTTTCAACTTAATCTGATTTATTGATCACTATCTAATAAAATTGAAAAGGATGGAAAAAAGGATAAATTTATGATATACTTTATTTTAAAGACCTTATTAGAAATCTTGAAAGAGTATTAAAAACTTAGAATGAGAAAAATTGTTATCAATGGTGGATTACCACTACAAGGTGAAATCACTATTAGTGGTGCTAAAAATAGCGTTGTGGCCTTAATTCCAGCTATTATATTGGCTGATGATGTGGTGACTTTGGATTGCGTTCCAGATATTTCGGATGTAGCCAGTCTTGTCGAAATTATGGAATTGATGGGAGCTACTGTTAAGCGTTATGATGATGTCTTGGAGATTGATCCAAGAGGTGTTCAAAATATTCCAATGCCTTATGGTAAAATTAACAGTCTTCGTGCATCTTACTATTTTTATGGGAGTCTCTTAGGCCGTTTTGGTGAAGCGACAGTTGGTTTACCGGGAGGATGTGATCTTGGTCCTCGTCCGATTGACCTACACCTTAAGGCTTTTGAAGCTATGGGTGCCACTGTTAGCTACGAGGGAGATAACATGAAGTTATCTGCTAAAGATACAGGACTTCATGGTGCAAGTATTTACATGGATACGGTTAGTGTTGGTGCGACGATTAATACGATGATTGCTGCAGTTAAAGCAAATGGTCGTACCATTATTGAAAATGCAGCCCGTGAGCCTGAGATTATTGATGTAGCTACTCTCTTGAATAATATGGGAGCCCATATCCGCGGTGCAGGAACTAATATCATCATTATTGATGGTGTTGAAAGATTACATGGAACCCGTCATCAGGTGATTCCAGACCGTATCGAAGCTGGAACATATATTTCTTTAGCTGCTGCAGTCGGCAAGGGGATTCGTATAAATAATGTTCTTTACGAACACCTAGAAGGATTTATTGCTAAGCTGGAAGAAATGGGAGTGAGAATGACTGTATCTGAAGACAGCATTTTTGTCGAAGAACAGTCTAATTTGAAAGCAATCAATATTAAGACGGCTCCTTACCCAGGTTTTGCTACTGACTTGCAACAACCGATTACTCCACTTTTACTAAGAGCGAATGGTCGTGGTACAATTGTCGATACGATTTACGAAAAACGTGTAAATCATGTTTTTGAACTAGCAAAGATGGATGCGGACATTTCGACAACAAATGGTCATATTTTGTACACAGGTGGACGTGATTTACATGGGGCAAGTGTTAAAGCAACTGACCTGAGAGCTGGGGCTGCACTAGTCATTGCTGGGCTTATGGCTGAAGGTAAAACTGAAATTACAAATATCGAGTTTATCTTACGTGGTTATTCTGATATTATTGAAAAATTACGTAATCTAGGAGCGGATATTACACTTGTTGAGGATTAAACCGTAGAGGTGTTTATGAATATTTGGACCAAATTAGCAATGTTTTCTTTTTTTGAAACGGATCGCTTGTATTTGCGTCCTTTCTTTTTTAGTGATAGTCAGGACTTCCATGAGATAGCCTCAAATCCTGAAAATTTACAATTTATTTTCCCAACTCAGGCAAGTCTGGAAGAAAGTCAATATGCATTAGCAAATTACTTTATGAAGTCCCCTTTGGGAGTGTGGGCAATTTGTGACCAGAAAAATCAACAAATGATTGGTTCTATTAAATTTGAGAAGTTAGATGAAATCAAAAAAGAAGCTGAGCTTGGCTATTTTTTGAGGAAAGATGCTTGGTCGCAAGGATTTATGACAGAGGTTGTTAGAAAAATTTGTCAGCTTTCTTTTGAGGAATTTGGCTTAAAACAATTATCTATCATTACCCACCTTGAAAATGAAGCTAGCCAAAGAGTTGCTCTTAAGTCTGGATTTAGTTTGTTCCGTCAGTTTAAGGGAAGTGATCGCTACACAAGAAAAATGCGGGATTATCTTGAATTTCGGTATGTAAAAGGAGAATTCAATGAGTAAGCATCAGGAAATTCTAAGCTATTTGGAGGAATTACCAGTAGGTAAAAGGGTGAGTGTTCGTAGTATTTCCAACCATCTGGGAGTCAGTGATGGAACGGCCTATCGCGCTATCAAGGAAGCTGAAAACCGTGGAATTGTGGAGACCCGTCCTAGAAGTGGTACTATCCGTGTTAAATCCCAGAAAGTTGCGATTGAAAGATTAACTTTTGCTGAAATTGCAGAAGTGACTTCTTCTGAGGTTCTGGCTGGGCAAGAAGGTTTAGAGAGAGAATTCAGTAAGTTTTCAATTGGTGCCATGACTGAACAAAATATCTTGTCTTACCTTCACGATGGGGGGCTTTTGATTGTCGGAGACCGAACCCGTATTCAGTTGCTAGCCTTGGAAAATGAAAATGCAGTTCTGGTTACAGGGGGATTTCAGGTTCATGATGATGTACTTAAACTGGCCAATCAAAAAGGGATTCCGGTTCTGAGAAGCAAACATGACACATTCACCGTCGCGACCATGATCAATAAAGCCTTGTCAAATGTCCAAATCAAGACTGATATTCTGACAGTTGAGAAACTTTATCGTCCGAGTCATGAGTATGGTTTTCTGAGAGAGACCGACACTGTTAAAGATTATTTGGACTTGGTACGTAAGAATCGTAGCAGTCGTTTCCCTGTTATCAATCAACATCAGGTCGTTGTTGGGGTTGTTACTATGAGAGATGCGGGTGATAAGTCACCAAGTACCACAATTGATAAGGTCATGTCTCGTAGTCTATTTTTAGTTGGATTATCAACAAATATTGCTAATGTGAGTCAACGGATGATCGCAGAAGACTTTGAAATGGTACCGGTTGTTCGGAATAATCAAACCTTGCTTGGAGTTGTGACAAGACGAGATGTCATGGAGAAGATGAGTCGTTCTCAAGTTTCGGCTCTACCAACTTTTTCTGAGCAGATTGGTCAAAAACTCGCTTATCACCATGATGAAGTCGTCATTACAGTGGAACCCTTTATGCTTGAGAAAAACGGTGTTTTAGCTAACGGTGTATTGGCAGAGATACTGACTCATATGACCCAAGATTTAGTTGTGAATAGTGGTCGCAATCTCATCATCGAGCAAATGCTGATCTACTTTTTGCAGGCTGTTCAGATTGATGATATATTGCGCATTCAAGCACGCATTATCCACCATACTAGACGGTCAGCTATTATTGATTACGATATTTATCATGGTCATCAGATTGTTTCAAAAGCAAATGTAACCGTTAAAATTAATTAGAAACTAGGAGAAAAAATGATAACATTAAAATCAGCTCGTGAAATTGAAGCTATGGATAAGGCCGGTGATTTTCTAGCAAGTATCCATATTGGCTTGCGTGATTTGATTAAGCCTGGCGTAGATATGTGGGAAGTTGAAGAATACGTTCGCCGTCGTTGTAAGGAAGAAAATTTCCTTCCGCTTCAGATTGGGGTTGACGGTGCCATGATGGACTATCCTTATGCTACCTGTTGCTCTCTTAACGATGAAGTAGCTCATGCCTTCCCTCGTCACTATATTTTGAAAGATGGTGATTTGCTCAAAGTTGATATGGTTTTGGGAGGTCCTATTGCTAAGTCTGATCTGAATGTCTCAAAATTAAACTTCAACAATGTTGAGCAAATGAAGAAATACACTCAGAGCTATTCTGGTGGTCTAGCAGACTCTTGTTGGGCTTATGCTGTTGGTACACCGTCCGAAGAAGTGAAAAACTTGATGGATGTAACCAAAGAAGCTATGTACAAGGGGATTGAGCAAGCTGTTGTTGGAAATCGTATCGGTGATATTGGTGCAGCCATTCAAGAATACGCTGAAAGTCGTGGTTACGGTGTAGTGCGTGATTTGGTTGGTCATGGTGTTGGCCCAACCATGCACGAAGAACCAATGGTTCCCAACTATGGTATTGCTGGTCGTGGACTTCGTCTTCGTGAAGGAATGGTCTTGACTATTGAACCAATGATCAATACAGGTGACTGGGAAATCGATACAGATATGAAAACTGGTTGGGCGCATAAGACCATTGACGGTGGACTGTCATGCCAATATGAACACCAATTCGTGATTACGAAAGATGGACCTGTTATCTTGACTAGCCAAGGTGAAGAAGGAACTTATTAAATAAGTAAAAGTAGATTGAAGAAAAAGTCGACTTGGACAAATTTCTTCAATCTTTTTCTTTTATCTATGGCGAAATGAAAAAACCGAACAACTTGATTGAGAAATTCAAATCAATTTCTAACAATGTTTTAGAAAACATAGTGTACTATTAAAGAGTTTGTTTCACAAAATATAATGACAAAAACAGTTAACCGTAGCAAACTTGATACAAATTTTAACATTTATAGTACAATAGGTTTAAATTCTTAAGAAAGTTGGTTCTTTATTGGAAACGCTAGTATTTTCAATCTCCGTTTTTTTAGCAGGGGTATTGTCCTTCTTTTCTCCCTGTATTTTTCCTCTGTTACCAGTTTACACTGGAATTTTGCTGGATGATCAGGAAAGTGCAAAAAGCTTCTCCTTATTTGGAAGAAAAGTTGCCTGGTCAGGTTTGATTCGAACACTTTGCTTTATCGCAGGTATTTCACTCATTTTCTTTATTCTAGGATTTGGTGCTGGTTACTTTGGTAATATTCTCTATGCCAATTGGTTTCGCTATACCATGGGTACGATTATTATTATTTTGGGCCTTCACCAGATGGAAATTTTTCATTTTAAGAAATTAGAGGTTCAAAAAAGCTTTACTTTTAAGAAATCAGAAGCCAATCGTTATTGGTCGGCCTTTTTACTCGGTATTACCTTTAGCTTCGGTTGGACGCCTTGTATTGGTCCAGTTTTGAGTTCTGTTTTAGCGCTTGCGGCTTCTGGGGGCAATGGCGCTTGGCAAGGTGCTATCTATACCTTGATTTACACTCTAGGGATGGCTATTCCTTTCTTGGTCTTGGCCTTAGCTTCAGGAGCAGTGATGCCTTATTTTAGTAAAATTAAACGTCATATGATGCTACTGAAGAAAATTGGTGGTTTGCTCATTATTTTAATGGGAATTTTGTTACTATTAGGACAAGTAAATGTTCTAGCTGGAATTTTTGAATAAAGGAGAAAAAGATGAAAAAAGTAATGTTTGCTGGCTTAAGCCTCTTGTCATTAGTTGTATTGATGGCCTGTGGTGAGGAAGAGACTAAAAAGACTCAAGCTCCACAACAATCCCCAAAACAACAGCAACAAACGCCTGTACAACAAATTGCTGTTGGAAAAGATGCTCCAGATTTTACCTTGCAATCTATGGACGGTAAAGAAGTTAAGTTATCTGATTATAAGGGTAAAAAAGTCTATTTGAAGTTTTGGGCTTCATGGTGTGGTCCATGTAAGAAAAGTATGCCTGAGTTGATGGAACTAGCGGCGAAACCAGATCGTGATTTCGAAATTCTTAGTGTCATTGCACCAGGAATTCAAGGTGAAAAAACCGTTGAGCAATTCCCACAATGGTTCCAAGATCAAGGTTATAAGGATATCCCAGTTCTTTATGACACAAAAGCAACCACCTTCCAAGCTTATCAAATCCGAAGCATTCCTACAGAATACCTGATTGACAGTCAAGGAAAGATTGGAAAGATACAATTTGGTGTTATCAGCAACGCGGATGCAGAAGCAGCCTTTAAAGAAATGAACTAGCATAGATAAAGAGAATCTGATTACAAATTTCATGGTATAATAGATGGTAACCGTAACGTTGCCATCTTTTTTGTCGGCTAATAGAAAGAGAAGAGAATGTTAAAGAAAAATGATATTGTAGAAGTTGAAATTGTTGACTTGACCCATGAAGGCGCAGGAGTTGCCAAGGTGGATGGTTTGGTCTTTTTTGTAGAGAATGCTTTACCGAGTGAAAAAATCCTCATGCGTGTCCTCAAGGTTAATAAAAAGATTGGTTTTGGGAAGGTTGAAGAATACCTTGTCCAGTCACCACACCGTAATCAAGATCTAGATTTGGCTTACCTACGTTCAGGAATCGCGGATTTAGGTCATCTTGCCTATCCAGAACAGCTCAAATTTAAAACCAAGCAAGTTAAGGATAGTCTATACAAGATTGCTGGAATTGCAGATGTAGGGGTTGCTGAAACGCTTGGCATGGAAAATCCAGTCAAGTATCGCAACAAGGCACAGGTGCCTGTTCGTCGAGTAAATGGTGTCTTGGAAACTGGGTTTTTCCGTAAGAATTCCCACGATCTCATGCCACTGGAAGATTTCTTTATCCAAGATCCTGTGATTGATGAGGTAGTAGTAGGCCTACGTGACTTGCTCCGCCGTTATGATTTGAAACCTTATGATGAAAAGGAGCAGTCTGGCTTGATTCGAAATCTTGTGGTGCGTCGTGGGCACTATTCAGGGCAAATCATGGTCATTTTGGTGACAACTCGTCCCAAAGTTTTTCGTGTTGACCAATTGATTGAACAACTAATCAAGCAGTTTCCAGAGATTGTGTCTGTTATGCAAAATATCAATGACCAGAACACTAATGCTATTTTTGGTAAGGAATGGAGCACACTTTATGGACAAGACTTTATCACTGACCAGATGTTGGGAAATGACTACCAAATCGCTGGCCCCGCTTTTTACCAAGTCAATACTGAAATGGCAGAGAAGCTTTATCAAACAGCCATTGACTTTGCTGAATTAAAAGAAGATGATGTGGTCATTGATGCCTATTCTGGTATCGGAACGATTGGCCTCTCTGTTGCGAAACACGTCAAGGAAGTTTATGGTGTTGAAGTCATTCCAGAAGCGGTTGAGAATAGCAAGAAAAATGCCCAACTGAACCATATTTCAAACGCCCACTATGTCTGTGATACAGCCGAAAATGCCATGAAGAATTGGCTCAAGGAAGGAATTCAACCAAGTCTTATCCTAGTGGACCCACCAAGAAAAGGACTCATCGAGAGCTTTATCAAAGCTAGTACCCAAACAGGAGCAGACCGCATCGCCTATATCTCCTGCAATGTCGCAACCATGGCGCGTGATATCAAACTCTACCAAGAATTGGGATATGAATTGAAGAAAGTCCAGCCGGTTGACTTATTCCCTCAAACTCATCATGTTGAGGCGGTATCACTGCTCTTCCGATCTGAGACAGTCGAAAAGTAGAAGGGGATGGTATTGGTATCAATCAATGAGTAACAAAGTAACAGCATGATTCGAAACATTTGCTTGTAATTTGCGGAGGAACATCAATATGGATGAAATAACAAATGATTCTATAAAAACGGCTAAACTAATGAAACAATTATGGCCCCAATTGACCGATAAAGAAGCTATTGATGAAGTAAAAAAATATACGAATGGCAAAAATACTGCAATCTTTACTGAAGTTGAAGGTGACACAATTGTAGGTCTAGCACTATGTTCACTCAGATTTGATTATGTTGAAGGTTGTGAATATAGTCCTGTTGGATTCTTAGAAGGGATTATTGTCGACGAGGAATATCGTTTAAAGGATATTGCTAAAAATCTCTGTACAAAATGTGAGGAATGGGCGAAAAATAAAGGATGTAAGGAATTTGCAAGTGACTGTACTTTAACGAATACCGATTCTATAGGATTTCATATCAATATTGGATTTCAGGAGGCAAATAGAATTATTCATTTTAAGAAAAAATTATAATTTCAGAAAGTGGCCAACATTTATGTATCTTTAGAAAGTGTGAAAGATTGGACGAACAAATTTTTTTGATGGGTGGGAATCCCCCAATAATGAAATATAGCATTGTTGATAAAATTGTATTATCAAGCAAGATTAAAAGAATTATTATTTTTACAGTTTTTCGAGAAAATTGGGAACCGTACATGAAAAAGTACACGGAAGTTTTTCAAAGTCATTTTCCTAATTTAAACGTTGATTACTTGCTTCTGGACACTGAGCAGATTGATTTTGATAGCTATCTAGATGCTGATCTAATTATCATCGGTGGTGGAAATACGGAAAAATATATAGCTACTTATGTCAATCAGGAGTTCAAAAATTATATCGAGCTTATGCTGAAAAAAGGGGCGAAAGTTATAGGATTTTCTGCAGGAGCCTTATTATTAGGAGAGAAAGTCTATATCTCATCTAATGATAATTCAGATCATCAGATAAAGATAAAAAATGGATTAGGACTATTTAGTCAGTTTTTAATTAGTGTCCATTATGATTCATGGAATGATAAAGCTAATAAAGATAGCGCTGAAAAACTTGTTAATGTTCCCATAATTCCACTAAATGACCATTCCTGTCTTGTCTTGGATAAATCTGGGAACATTATTGATAAAATTGACTAGTTTTAATCATACGAATCTGAATCTACGAAACTAAAGTATTGATGAAATGAATAACGAAAAGCCTTGATTGTAAGGCTTTTTGTATTGAGGTGGGGAAGTATTATAGTGAGAGTTCAAGTTGAGTGTATTGATGTGACAGCTTGATAGGCTGTCATTCTATTTTCATAAACCCTAGGGAGTACGTGTTTGTTTTCATTGAAAAGGAGTTTTAGAGGAAGAAACATAGTTAACAGACATGAATAAATTATTGAAATGCTTCTATTACTACCAATATTTTCTGTTCCGAATGTGGTTCAGCATAAGGAACTGAGGTAGATTTATAAGAAACTATGACTGGGAAGTTGCAGTCTTTTTAGGAGTTTAATGGTATAATGAGATTATAAATGTGGATATTGTTTAAATTCTCTGGAGGACGCATAATGTTGAATTTAGTAAAAGGTCACCAAGTTAGCTTGGTAGAAAACCTGTTTGAATCATTTACAAAGTTAACTGAACATCATTTGATGGCGAATGTACACGCAGAAAAAATATTAGAGGTTTTTCAACACTTTATTGCGATTCATGATGAGCCCTTGTTTTTTATTTTGGAATTGCCTGTCAGTATTGATAGAGAAAAAGTGATAGAAAAGAATATTATCAAGGAATCTCATAAGGATGTTTATTATATTGATGGTTGTTCAAGAGAGGAATGCCTAGCACTGTTGATTAGATACGGTGATTTACTTGTTAATGATGGACTAAGTAAGTTTGGATTTGGTGGGCATAAAAGTCATGATGAGATCATGCTTGATAGCTATAATGTTGTGACAATTTATAGTAAAGAACTATCGAAATTTAATGACTTTTTTGAACCTCATAATATTCAATTTGTAGAAGAACTAGTGACAGCTTGGGGAACTTTTTCTAAGACTTCACCAGGAATCTCTGAAATCTATGAAAGTAATGGAAAAACTGTTTATGATTTGCCTGTAGAATTAGCTGAATGGGGAATATACTTAGTTGAAACTCGAACCGAATAGGCATAACTATAGGTTAGAAATAGGATATTTCAGTTCCTCTAATACTCCAAATTTAACTTTAGTCAATTTGTAGAAGGAAAAGCAAGATGTAAGCACATATCGAGGTTTTGGGACTACTGGAGAAAAAGATATAGTCTACCGTTTCAGGGTTTACAAAAGGCTTGATATTAAGCCTTTTTTGAATTTTGAGTGAAGTATAAATCTAACAGTCTGAGTTGAGATAGTATTATTGATAGCAGTAATGTCTGAAATTTATTTCCACATACTCAGTGGAGGTTCAAAATGTTCCTGCATGTGAGGTGTCTGTGGGAATAGTTTTGGCCCCCCTTTTTTATTTTCAGATATCACTATGATGGTTTGTGGAACTATTTTTCTTATATGGTAGGATAGGTATCAGAGTGAGTAGAATACCCTATAGGTATGTGTTTGTTTCCATAGACTAGGAGGTAATGGGAATAAACATACCCACCTAGCTATGGGGATTTCTCATAGCTTTTTTACTTTCTTCCTTGACAATTGAGCAACTGTTCAACTATAATGGTAATAGTTGAACAGTTGCTCAACTATTATCGATTATTGAGGTATAAGATGTCATTTTTTTCATCTCTATCACCAGTAATGCAAGCTTTATTAGCTGGCTTATTCACCTGTTTTGTACCATTATCGGTGCTAGTTTGGTCTTTTTTGTCAAAACCATTCATCAAAAATTCATGGATATGATGATGGGCTTGGCAGCGGGTATTATGACGGCAGCTGCAGTCTGGTCTTTGCTTGTCCTTTCATTTGGCTATAGCCAGTCAATGGCTGCAAACAGATTTTACTGGTTGCCGACGGCTGTTGGTTTTTATTGTCGGGGGCTTAATTATCCGCTTTATTGATTATTTGGTTCCCCACCTGCATTTGAATCAACAGATGAGTGATAAGGAAGGGATTTTGAATCCCCAAAGACCCTTATCAAAGACCATGCTGCTTTATCTGGCGGTAGTGATTCATAATATACCAGAGGGCTTAGCAGTTGGTGTGGCAAATGCCACAACTGGACTTTCCTTTACGTGGATGAGTGCCCTTGGATTAGCCTTGTGAATTGGTATCCAAAATATTCCAGAAGGCTCTGCCTTGTCCTTGCCGCTACGGGCAGAAGGGCGAAGTAGGAAATCAGCTTTCTACTATGGCGCCATGTCAGCGATTGTTGAGCCGATTGCAGTTGTTTTAGGGGCCTATGCTGTTATGTCTATGCCCCAGCTACTATCTTATGCTCTCTCATTTGCGGCAGGAGCCATGATTTATGTTGTAGTGGAAAAACTTGTGCCAGGTGCTCAAGAACACAAGAATACCGATATTGCAACAGGTGAGTTTATGGACGGATTTCTAATTATGATGTTACTTGATACAACTTTAGGATAGGAGGAATACAAAATATGTCACAGTGTTTAACAGCTTGTAATCCAGATTTAATTCAAGGGGTCCATGAGACGGAGTTTGATACCGTTACATTGCTAAATATGTCCAATTTTTTTAAGGCGATTTCTGATCCAACTCGTTTGCGGATTTTACAAGCAGTACGGCAAAAAACAATTTGTGTCGGAGACTTAGCGATTGCGTTACAGATGACCAAATCTGCTATTTCTCACCAACTACGCTATCTGCGGGACTGCCAATTGGTCAAGGGGGAGAAAAAAGGAAAGATGACCTATTATGAACTTGCGGATAATCATGTCGCATCAGTCTTGTCTTTGACACTGAAGCATTTGAAGGAGGAAAAACATGAAGAAAGAGTATGTACTTCGGGGAATTGACTGTGGCAATTGTGCTGCTAAGATTGAACGTGCTGTCAATCAATTGGAGCAGGTAGAATCTGCCACTGTCAATCTGATAGCTCAAAAGCTGACTTTGGAAACAAAAAGCGAAGATGGGATAGATAAGGAAATTATTGACTTAGTAGATGCTATTGAACCTGGAATCGAAGTGATCAGTGAGAAAAAGGAAGAGGCACTTCCAGAAAAACGAGATTGGGCGAAAGAGCTGCTACTTGCTGTTACGATTCTATTTGCCTTCGGCTTTTTCCTGCCAGAGGAGTATTTCTGGATTCGTCTGGTCTATTATCTGACCCTATATATCATTATCGGTCATAAGGTTCTTATCAAGATGGTTCAAAATATTCAACGTGGCAATATTTTTGATGAAAACTTTTTGATGAGTATCGCGACCTTAGGAGCCTTTCTCTTGGGAGAATTTCCAGAGGCAGTAGCCGTCATGCTTTTTTATCAGATTGGGGAGTATTTCCAAGACAAGGCCACCTCTCAATCTCGTCAGTCCATTGCACAATTGATGGATATTCGGTCGGTTAAGGCTTGGAGACTAGAGGGGGGAGAAGCCGTTCAAGTAGACCCTGAAACAGTAAGGGTTGCGGACCATATTTTAGTTAAGCCTGGGGAGAAGGTGCCCCTAGATGGTCTGGTCAGAAAAGGTCGTTCTATTCTGGATACGTCAGCCTTGACAGGAGAATCACTGCCTAGGGAAATTGGCGTTGGTGAGGACATTACAAGTGGTGTGATCAATTTGACTAGTCCATTGGTAATTGAAGTGAGAAAGACTTTTTCGCAATCAACGGTCAACAAAATTTTGGAATTAGTTGAAAATGCAAGCAATAAAAAAGCGGAGACGGAACGGATGATCACACGTTTTTCGCGTGTGTATACACCAGTGGTTGTCGGAATCGCTTTTCTGCTTGCAAGCCTGCCTCCCTTGCTTGGTTTAGGGGAGTGGTCGACTTGGCTTTATCGGGCACTTACCTTTTTAGTCATTTCTTGCCCTTGTGCTCTTGCGGTTTCGGTACCAATGAGTTTCTTTGGCGGGCTAGGGGGAGCATCTAAATTAGGTGTCTTAGTGAAAGGTGGAAATTATTTAGAGGCTCTTGCCAAGTTGGATACGGTCGTATTTGATAAGACGGGGACAATTACAAAAGGTATCTTTGCGGTAGATACCGTTGTCAACGCAGAAGGTATCGAGGATAATATTCTGTACCTCGCTGCCCATTTGGAAAGCTATTCCAATCATCCAATCGCAAACTCGATTCGAACAGCCTATGGACAGGAAGTGGACGAGAATAGGGTGAGTCAGATTACCGAGCTACCAGGGCAGGGCATGTCCGGTAGGATAGATGGCAGACAGCTCTATCTTGGGAATGCTAGATTAATGGAAGTTCAAGGGATTGCTTATCCAGCTATTGACAGCACAGGAACAGTTCTCTATTTGGCAGAGGACAGTCACTTTTTAGGCTATTTCCTTATCACAGACCAAGTGAAGGAGACGAGCATCGAGGCCTTGAAGGATTTACAGGCGGTCGGAATTAAAAAAACGGTTCTCCTTTCAGGTGATCGTCAGGCAGTGGTTGATGAATTTGCACAGCAATTTGCCTTCAATGATGCATTTGGAGATTGCTTGCCTCAGGATAAGGTGAGTACATTTGAGGAAATTCTGACTCAGTCTCAGCAGGCTGTTGCCTTTGTTGGAGATGGAGTGAATGATGCACCGGTTCTTGCTAGGGCAGATGTTGGTATTGCTATGGGAGGGCTAGGTTCGGACGCAGCCATTGAATCAGCAGATGTTGTACTGATGGATGATGACCTTGGAAAACTTCCTCAAGTCATTCGACTGGCTAAAAAGACAGTCAGAATAGCTCGGCAAAACATGACCTTGGCTATTGTAGTTAAACTAATTTTCTTGGTTCTAAGTGGATTGGGAATTTCTAATATGTGGGAGGCAATCTTTGCAGATGTTGGTGTAACGCTACTGGCAGTATGGAATGCATTGAGGACCTTGAGGATAGATACCTCCACTTTGTCAAAGTAAGTGAACAAACAGAGCGATATACAAGTTTTTGTATAATCGCTTTTTTAAACTATGATATGGGCTTTAACGATTTTAACCTAAATCTAGTAACCGTTGAACGTGCATCAATAGAACACACTATGACCATCAACAAGAACTACGTTACTTTCATTAAGGGTATTTTCTGGTAAATTTCAAAAATAAAACCTTGATTTTGCGCCATTTCTTTTTTTCCTTCCCGAAGGCGCGGGAGTACACCCCTTTTGTTAAGGATTTATCCCTTTTTAAATAAAAATAATACAAGTAGGACACTTCTAAAAGTGATCTACTTTTTTTAAATATTTTCATTCTAAAGTTTAATTTTAAACAACAACTCTATCACTTTCGTTATATAATATAGATGTTGACTAACTCCACATGTTGAGGCGGTAAGTTTGCTAGTCAAGGAGTAAAACGACGAAGATTAGCATTTACTTCCGCCCATGCGATAGCTGTCCGTGATTGACAAGTGCTAGCACGCAGACAGAACGGAGATAGCGAACCGCTGAGTGTGTCGCTCTGCTCGTAAAAGCTTAGAAACCTTTGAACGAAAGGGATAATGAAAGCCTTGATTGCAAGGCTTTTTGCTTTATGGTGGGTAAGTATCAGAGTGAGAAAATTTTTGGAATGAGTAGAAGTGATAGCTAGAAATTATCAGTTTCTATTTCCATTTACCCTGTGGGTACGTGTTTGTTTCCATTGACAAGGAGTTTGTGGGAATAGAAATGTACCCACCTTGTTTGAATCAAGTGAAGTGTAGTTGAAGGAAATCTGTTGAAAGCAATACTTCATTTTACCGAATAAGTAATAATTTAGGCAACTTCAAATCGATTAAAAAAAACTATTTTAAAGGTTAAGAGTAGACAAAAATTGTCCACTCTTTTTTGCAAACTCAATTTATCAATAAATGAAATGAGGGAATGTAAAATGAAATATTTTGAGGTTGAGTTAGAAAATCCTGATGAATTTTTAAAACTACAAACAGAAGATTTTGTGAAAGCTAATCGCTTGCTACTAAGGAAGATAATCCAGAGCGTTACAGTCTATGAAGAAAACTTCGTCATATCCTTTAAATCTGGCATCGAATTGGAAGTATGAGTCTCATTCCATAACTTTTATATTGAACATATCATCTTGTTGTGTTATACTATAAATTGATATAAACAAAGATGTAGGAGGAACCGAAACTATGACAGCCTCAATGCGGTTACACCACTTTTAGTACCAGAAGAACAGCTAACGAAATGCGCAGGCTATAGTCAGTCTTTGCAGTCTATAAGCTATATTGTTAGTCCGGCAGTTGCAGCACTCTTATACTCCGTTTGGGATTTAAATGCTATTATTGCCATCGACGTATTGGGTGCTGTGATTGCATCTATTACGGTAGCAATTGTACGTATACCTAAGCTGGGTAATCAAGTGCAAAGTTTAGAACCAAATTTCATAAGGGAGATGAAAGAAGGAGTTGTGGTTCTGAGACAAAACAAAGGATTGTTTGCCTTATTACTCTTAGGAACACTATATACTTTTGTTTATATGCCAATCAATGCACTATTTCCTTTAATAAGCATGGAACACTTTAATGGAACGCCTGTGCATATTTCTATTACGGAAATTTCCTTTGCATTTGGGATGCTAGCAGGAGGCTTATTATTAGGAAGATTAGGGGGCTTCGAAAAGCATGTATTACTAATAACAAGTTCATTTTTTATAATGGGGACCAGTTTAGCCGTTTCGGGAATACTTCCTCCAAATGGATTTGTAATATTCGTAGTTTGCTGTGCAATAATGGGGCTTTCGGTGCCATTTTATAGCGGTGTGCAAACAGCTCTTTTTCAGGAGAAAATTAAGCCTGAATATTTAGGACGTGTATTTTCTTTGATCGGAAGTATCATGTCACTTGTTATGCCAATTGGGTTAATTCTTTCTGGATTCTTTGCTGATAAAATCGGTGTAAATCATTGGTTTTTACTATCAGGTATTTTAATTATTGGCATTGCTATAGTTTGCCAAATGATAACTGAGGTTAGAAAATTAGATTTAAAATAAACAATATTGGAGGAATATTTATGTATCTTATTTTCATGTAACTCTTCCTGCTAAAATCGCAGGGTTTTCCCTGCATACAAGCAAATGAAAGCATGCGATTATAGACAGGAGGAAATGTTATGGAATTAATATTAAAAGCAAAAGACATTCGTGTGGAATTCAAAGGACGCGATGTTTTAGATATAAATGAATTAGAAGTATATGATTATGACCGTATTGGTTTAGTAGGAGCAAATGGTGCTGGAAAAAGCACTTTACTCAGGGTACTTTTAGGAGAATTAACTCCCCCAGGATGTAAAATGAATCGTCTGGGTGAACTTGCCTATATTCCCCAGTTGGACGAAGTAACTCTGCAGGAGGAAAAAGATTTTGCACTTGTAGGCAAGCTAGGTGTTGAGCAATTAAATATACAGACTATGAGCGGTGGTGAAGAAACAAGGCTTAAAATAGCACAGGCCTTATCGGCACAGGTTCATGGTATTTTAGCGGATGAACCTACGAGCCATTTAGACCGTGAAGGAATTGATTTTCTAATAGGACAGCTAAAATATTTTACAGGTGCACTGTTAGTTATTAGCCATGACCGCTATTTTCTTGATGAAATAGTAGATAAAATATGGGAACTGAAAGATGGCAAAATCACTGAGTATTGGGGAAACTATTCTGATTATCTTCGTCAGAAAGAGGAAGAACGTAAGAGCCAAGCTGCAGAATACGAACAATTTATTGCGGAACGTGCCCGATTGGAAAGGGCTGCGGAGGAAAAGCGAAAACAGGCTCGTAAAATAGAACAGAAGGCAAAAGGTTCTTCAAAGAAAAAAAGTACTGAAGACGGAGGGCGTTTAGCTCATCAAAAATCAATAGGAAGTAAGGAAAAAAAGATGTATAATGCTGCTAAAACCCTAGAGCACAGGATTGCGGCCTTAGGAAAAGTAGAAGCTCCGGAAGGCATTCGCAGAATTCGTTTCAGGCAAAGTAAAGCATTGGAGCTCCATAATCCATACCCTATAGTCGGTGCAGAAATTAATAAAGTATTTGGGGATAAGGCTCTGTTTGAAAATGCATCTTTTCAAATTCCGTTAGGAGCAAAAGTGGCGTTAACTGGTGGTAATGGAATCGGAAAAACAACTTTAATCCAAATGATCTTAAACCATGAAGAAGGAATTTCTATTTCGCCTAAGGCAAAAATAGGTTACTTTGCACAGAATGGTTACAAGTACAACAGTAATCAGAATGTTATGGAGTTTATGCAGAAGGATTGTGACTACAATATATCAGAAATTCGTTCAGTGCTAGCATCTATGGGGTTCAAACAGAACGATATTGGAAAAAGTTTATCTGTTTTAAGCGGTGGAGAAATTATAAAATTGTTGCTTGCTAAAATGCTCATGGGTAGATATAACATCCTAATAATGGATGAACCCAGTAACTTCCTTGACATACCAAGTTTAGAGGCTTTGGAAATACTAATGAAGGAGTACACCGGAACTATCGTGTTTATCACCCACGATAAACGATTACTCGAAAATGTAGCAGATGTAGTTTATGAAATTAGAGATAAGAAAATAAATCTGAAACATTAAATTTAAGGTAGTCGCTGGTCAGTATAGTCTGTTCTGGTTGGCGACTCCATTGTTAAAGAGTATAAAGACTTTAGATTTTATGAATATTAAAAATAGGAACAGTCAATTGAACTGCTCCTATTTTTCTGCTAAATATATTGTAGTTTTCTTATATGTATAATGATAGATTAGCGGATTCTCATCTACGGTACTTACTTCAAATATGAAGAAGTGATCGCGGTTATCTCTGGACTTTTCCTTATTGAGGACAAAGTAATTCTTACGTGAAGTCGCCATTGTTTTTAGGATATCATCAGTTAGGAAGGTCAATGGAATATTCATGTTAGAGTAGCGGTAGAAGTCACGTTCAAAATCTTGGTAGCTCTCGCTATAATAGTCCATTTGTAGGTGATTACGCTGAAACTCAAGCTGATTCATAGAGCACCTCCTCGACAAGTTCAATACTAATAATGTCTTTTAATTTCAAATTGATGTGACCTGTTGTAGTTTTTATCAAAATGAAATCTTTGGTCAGACTTGGTATTGTTCCAGTGTAGGAAACACGCTTGTTTTTTTCAATCACTTGAATGCGTGTGCGTAGCTGCCCGGCGTATACTTGACTGAGGAGTAATAATTTCTTCTCTAGTGATAAGTCAGACATGTACGTTACTTTGTTTGTATCATCAGAGAGTGCTGATGCATGTTCAGATAGGAAAAAGCCCATCCATTTTTGCATCTTTGTATCCTGGTACTCTCTTGCTGATTGAAATGGTAAATATGAACGGTCAATCATATCAAATCCTTTCTATGCAGAGGCAAGGGTATTTTTATCAAATTGAATCGTAAAACCTTGAATTCCCCCACCTGTGTAACATTCTTTAAAGCGATTGATTACCTCAGTATAGATTATCACAGATGAGCTTGTTGGCTTAATGCTAAATGTAAATTCCAATGGTAATCGGTTTTCAGATTTAGCATGTACTAGTCGTATCGATATTTCAGTTGTTTTGAGTTTTCTCTGACGAAGTTTTGAAGTTGCTGTTTCAACGATTCCATGTAAAAATCTTTCAAGCATTTCAATATCATTACATCCTTTGCTACGGATTTCTGAAAATTGTACTGTATTTTTTTCTTGTTTCATTTTAATCCCTCCAATCCACCCGTGGAATGACCACCGATAAGTTTACTGCGTTCAATATTTCTGGAACCTTCAGTTAGGACGGTTCCTTTTTGTATGGCTAAAAAACCAAACTGTTCTCTGACAACATCAATAGCTGTCTGAAGTCTATTATCTTTTTCAATTTGTTCTACATCATCAAAGAGTGATAGTAGAGTATAGCTTTCATCTACGAAGCCACTATAAGATACACCAATTTGTCTCACTGCACCAGAGGTGTATTTTTTCGGAATAATACAAGTACATGACTCACCATTGTTTTGGGGAGATTTGCGGGTTCAATTTTATTCTGAGCATTTATAGATTTTTTCATCTCAGTCCTAGAATAGCCAATATGAATAGAAACGACAGTAGTCAATACTAGGGCTACTGTTCCGTTCCACAGTATCATTTAAAAATCATTTTCACACCCTTTCGTCTATTAGTATAGAAGAAAGCTCTCAGCACACGTTGAGGCGGTATCACTGCTTGTACGAGCTGAGGCATCAGCGTAGTAGAAGGAGATGTTCCGCCCATGCGATAGATGTCGTAGAGTAAGGAGTTTACGACGAAACGATACGGCAACAGCGAACCGCCGAGTGTGTTGCTCTGCTCGTAAAAGCCTAGAAAGCTTGGTATGAATTAATAATGAAAAGCCTTGATTGTAAGGCTTTTTTTGTGTTTTTGTGATAGAATATAGGTAGTTATAATCGACAGCAACTAAGAAGCAGTAAAAAAATATTATTCATAGAATAATCAGGATTAGGAAGATAAAATGACAGAAATTGACAAAAAGAATTTAAAAAATTATCTTTATTGTACATTTGGAATTACTTATATAGCTTGGGGGATTCTTGCCATCTTTACGCAATCTCATATCTTTGGATTAGAAACAATTATAGGAAGAACATTACATATAGTAGGTGCACTTGGACCAGCTATTGCTAGTGGCTTTTATTTGAAAAGGAATAATATAAAATTTAAACATTTTGTATTTAATAAAAGAAAAAATAGTAGTATTTATTTCATTATTCATTTGTTAGCAATTTTGATACTATTTTCTGTATCTTCCTTAGAATTAAATGGAGTATCCATTTATCTAATGCCACTATTCTTTATTCAATTAATTTTTTTTGGTGGTGGACATGAAGAATTAGGATGGAGAGGAATATTACAACCATTACTTGATAAAAAATATACATATTGGCAATCTAATTTGATTGTAGGATCAATTTGGGGGATTTGGCATCTACCTTTATGGTTTATAGTTGGAGAAAGTCATCAAGGATTTCCTTTTATTTTATTTTTTATATATACATTATTTTTAAGTTTTGTTTTAGGGCTTCTTTACCGTCAAACGAAATCTGTGGGATACTGTATATTATTTCATGCGTTCGCAAATTTGTTAAATCTCTATTTTGTGTTAAAAATTAATGTTATTTTTATTATCATTTTTATTGCTTATTTAATTTATACAATATTGGCTAGTAATAGAATTAGTAAGGAAACAACATTTTAAAATTTAGATCAGGATATCCTTTATTGAAAGTAACGAGTGGTCTATCTAGATAATCAATGTTAGAGATTTTCTGTTTGATGAGGCATCACTGCTTGTACGAGCTGATTGAACAAGTATTTATCTAGTAATAGTTCTACAGTAAGGAGTTTTAATATGAAATTCCATGAATTTGGTGATAATAATTTGCCTTCTATCTTGCTGATACATGGCGGTGGCAGTTCTTGGTGGAATTATCTTCGCCAAGCACGGATCTTATCAGAAGAATACCGTGTTATTTTACCTACTTTGAATGGTCACGGAGAGGAATATAAACTTGATTATGTTTCTACGGAAGATTCTGCTTTGGAGATCCTAGACTATATCAAAGAACACTGTGGCGGGAAGTTGTTTGCGATTGGTGGTGTTTCACTTGGTGGTCAAATTGCTATGGAGCTTTTGTCCTTAGATAGCGAAATTGCTGAGAAGACCATCATAGACGGAAGTCTCTGTATTCCTCAACCAAGCTTAGCTAAAGTCAGCATTTTTCTGATACGTCTATTTGGCAAACTGATGTTTAGTAAATTCTCTTGTAAACTTCAGTTAAGCATGATGAACAAACTCTATCCTAAACTGGCTTATCCAGAGGAAATAAAAGCTTATTATTTGGAGGATCTGCCAAGGACGCCTATCAAAACATTGGTTACCATTTACAAAACCTATATGGGGCATTACAAGCTAAAGGATACGATTTCTGCTAATAAGGCACAGGTTCTTTATATTTATGGTGAAAAAGAATTGAACTGTGTGAAAGCATCAGCGAAATTATTTCAACAACTACATCCAAACACGATCTTGTATGAAGCTAAGGGCTATAACCACGGCTATTTATCAGCTTATCTACCTCAAGAGTGGATTGATTTGGTGGTACCATTTTTAAAGTGTGATTCATTGGAAATGTGTAATAAATCTGATATATCATAAGGAGGAATCTGATGCTAGGAGCAATAGTTGGAGACATTGTAGGTTCGGTTTATGAATGGGACAACATTAAAACGAAAGACTTTCCATTATTTCGTGATGATTGTTTTTTCACAGATGATACGGTTATGACCTGTGCCGTTGCAGAGGCGATTATGAATGGGGGACAAAAAGACGACTTCATTGATGCTATGAAGAAATATGGTAGAATGTATCCTGATGCTGATTATGGTGCTCGGTTTAATGCATGGCTAAAGAGCGATAACCGTGATCCTTATAATAGCTTTGGGAATGGATCAGCTATGCGTGTTTCTCCATGTGCTTGGGTCATGGACTGTGATGTCTATGAGAGAACCGGTACGTGGCCATCGTCTAGAGGACTTGCGAGTCTTTCTGCAGAGGTAACTCATAATCATCCAGAAGGTGTCAAAGGCGCTATGGCTACAGCTGATGCTATCTTTCTGAGTCGTTTTTACTTTGGTGGTTATTGTAGAGAATACGAGCAACCAATTAACGACAATCCTACAGAGTGTAAAAGACGGATTAAGGATTATATAGAGAAGACATACGGCTACAATCTATCTCAAACTTTAGATGAAATCCGCCCTAACTATCGTTTTAACGAAACATGTCAAGAAACTGTCCCTCAAGCCATTATTGCCTTTCTTGAGAGTAGAGACTTCGAAGATGCGATAAGAAATGCCATCTCACTTGGTGGCGATAGTGATACACTTGCTGCAATAACTGGCAGCATAGCAGAGGCAGCTTACGGTATCCCTGGTTGGATAAAGGATAAAGCATTTTCTTACTTGGATGAACCCTTAAAGGCTGTAGTTATGCGATGGGAAAATAGAATAAAATCATATTAATTTCCAGTACGTCATATTTCTCTTTTCTATATTTTCATTGTATAATGAGGGTATAGTTAGATGCGTATGATGAAATATAACCATTTCTATCGAATATTAAGGAGAAATTAATGAAAAAAGCAATGGTAATTATCAACCCTACTTCTGGTGGGGAAAAGGCTTTGGATTATAAAGAAAAACTGGAGAATAAAGCCAAAGAATACTTTGAGCACGTGGAAACCAAAATTACTGAAAAAGCGCTTGATGCAACACATTTTGCTGAAGAAGCGTCTCGTGAGAAGTACGATGCAGTGGTTGTGTTTGGTGGTGATGGGACTGTAAATGAAGTCATTTCCGGTATTGCTGAAAGAGACTACATTCCTAAGTTAGGGATTATCCCTGGTGGGACGGGTAACCTCATTACAAAACTGTTGGAAATTAATCAAGACATCGATGGCGCGATTGATGAACTCGATTTTAATCTAACCAATAAGATTGATATCGGAAAAGCGAATAACAATTATTTTGGTTATATCTTTAGTATCGGTTCTCTTCCTGAAGCGATTCACAATGTTGAAATCGAGGACAAGACAAAATTCGGTATTTTAGCCTATGCTGTAAATACCATGAAGTCTGTCATGACGGATCAGGTCTTTAACATTAAGGTTGAGACAGAAAATGGAAATTATGTTGGTGAAGCTAGCCATGTTTTGGTTCTCTTGACAAATTACTTCGCTGATAAGAAAATCTTTGAAGAAAACAAAGACGGCTATGCCAATATTTTGATTTTAAAAGATGCGTCTCTATTCTCCAAATTATCAGTCATTCCTGATTTATTGAAAGGGGATGTTGTCGCAAATGATAATATTGAGTATATAAGAGCGCGTAATATTAAGATTTCTTCAGATAGTGAATTGGAGTCAGATGTTGACGGCGATAAATCGGATAACCTACCTGTAGAAATCAAAGTCCTAGCTCAGCGAGTAGAAGTATTTTCAAAACCGAAAGAGTAGAAGGTAAAAATTAGTTTATTATTCACAACGAAATTAAGTTCTATATCAACGATTGGAGGAGGAATGAATTCTCTATTTGATGAATTTCAAACAATTTGTTCTCATTTAAACCAAGTCGGAATCACTCCGACGCTCATGGGGTCTTTGGGGTTTGAATACCGATCAAATGAAGAATGGGGGCCGTCTGACATTGACATTCATGTGCCTGGTGACCCTAGAGGTTGGGAAGCACCTGATCATCTCAGAATTTATGAGTGGGACAAGATAATGAAAGTGATGAAACACTTAGATTATGCCTTAATAGATATTCATGAGCATGAATTCCAAAAAGATGGTCTGAGTGTTGAATTCGGAAGTATCAATTCTTTACCTGATTTTGCAGGAGTTTCGGAATCGGATATAGAATTGATTCATCTCGAAAACATCACTTTTCGCATTCCAAATCTAGAACAGTTTTTAAGTATTTACAAGGCTTCTTCCCAAGATTCTTATCGAAATGAGCACAATAACAATAAGGATTTTAAAAAAATTGAGTGGCTGGAAAGACATTTGTAAATCATCATTTGGAAAGTAGCAAGTTGTAAGACTGGCTGCTTTTTTATTTATAGAATCAAACCATTCGAAACTATGGACAAACCTTGCAAATAAAATACGAAAGTAGTATACTAGAATCACAATTATGAAAACGTTTGCGTAAAATTTGAATTAGAACTTAAGGAGACAAATTGATGGAATTAAGCGCTATTTACCATAGGCCTGAGTCGGAGTATGCCTATCTTTACAGAGATAAGAAACTCCATATTCGGATTCGAACTAAGAAAAGGGACATTGAAAGCATTAACTTGCATTACGGGGACCCTTTTATCTTTATGGAGGAGTTTTATCAGGATACAAAGCAAATGGCCAAGATAACTTCTGATGCCTTATTTGACTATTGGCAGGTTGAAGTGTCCGTCGACTTTGCACGTATCCAGTATCTCTTTGAACTCAAGGATACAAAAGGTCAAAGTATTTTGTATGGTGATAAAGGGTGTGTGGACAATTCTCTAGAAAATATTCATGCTATTGGAAATGGATTTAAGTTGCCCTATCTTCATGAGATTGATGCATGCCAGGTTCCTGACTGGGTTTCAAATACGGTATGGTATCAGATATTTCCTGAGAGATTTGCTAATGGAAATGCTCGATTAAACCCAGATGGGACTTTAGACTGGGATTCCTCTATCACACCCCAGAGTGATGATTTCTTTGGTGGTGATTTACAGGGGATTATTGACCATCTGGATTACTTGCAAGACTTGGGAATTACTGGGCTTTATCTTTGTCCTATCTTTGAATCTACGAGCAATCATAAATACAATACGGCGGATTACTTTGAAATTGACCGTCATTTTGGAGACAAGGAGACCTTTCGGGAACTGGTGAAGCAAGCGCATCAGCGTGGCATGAAAATCATGCTGGATGCTGTATTTAATCATATTGGTTCGCAATCTCCTCAATGGCAAGATGTTGTCAAAAATGGTGAGGAGTCTGCTTATAAGGATTGGTTCCATATCCAACAATTCCCAGTGACGACTGAAAAACTAGCCAATAAGAGGGATTTACCCTATCATGCTTTTTGTTTCGAGGATTATATGCCTAAGCTAAATACGGCCAATTCAGAGGTTAAGGACTATCTTTTAAAGGTTGCGACTTATTGGATTGAAGAGTTTGATATTGATGCTTGGCGTTTGGATGTGGCTAATGAGATTGACCATCAGTTTTGGAAGGATTTTCGCAAGGCAGTTTTAGCTAAAAAGCCTGATCTTTATATTTTAGGAGAAGTCTGGCATACGGCTCAGCCATGGCTAAATGGAGATGAGTTCCATGCTGTCATGAACTATCCGTTATCTGATAGTATCAAGGAGTATTTTTTACGAGGAATTAAGAAGACAGACCAATTCATCGATGAAATCAATAGCCAGTCTATGTATTACAAGCAGCAGATTTCAGAAGTGATGTTTAATCTTCTAGATTCGCATGATACAGAACGTATTTTATGGACGGCAAATGAAGACGTTCAACTTGTCAAATCAGCCCTAGCCTTTCTCTTTTTACAAAAAGGAACACCCTGCATTTATTACGGAACAGAGCTAGCCTTGACCGGAGGACCAGACCCAGATTGTCGACGTTGTATGCCTTGGGAACGCGTATCAAGTGACAATGATATGCTGAATTTCATGAAGAGGCTGATTAAGATTCGCAAATACGCGTCAGCAATCATTTCGCATGGCAAGTATAGCCTTCAAGAAATCAAACCTGATCTAGTAGCTCTGGAATGGATATACGAAGGACGGGTCCTTAAAGCAATCTTTAACCAATCAACAGAAGATTGTATTGTAGAGAAAGAAGCAGTAGCACTAGCAAGCAATTGCCAAGAATTGGAGAATCAGCTTGTCATCTCTTCAAATGGATTTGTGATTTTTCATTAAAGAGCAATTAAGAGTGACAGGAAAATTGTAGTATAGAGAACATTTTACAAACAGACTATTTGTCGTCTTGCTACAATTGGTATATAATTTAAGGTAAAGAAAATAGGAGGATTTATCGAATGGAATTAAAAGATTTTACAGAAAAAGAACAGGAAATGATTAAGAAGGGGCTGACTACGTCTAAGATTAGTGACAAGGAAACTGCTGAGAAGATTCTTGCGCTAGTACCACAAGACTTGATTAAGCGAATCCCGTTTTTTGTCAGAAAACATGCTACGACACGTACGATTAAACGCATTTCAATTGAACACCCTGAACTCTACGCTGCAGCTCAAACAAGTGATGAAATACCAGAAAAAGAACGAGAAGAATTGCGTCAGATTATCACGACTATCTTTGAACAAAAGATGAATAAGCATAGCATTAAGTAATTGGATGAGGACATTTTTTATTGGCGGTCTGGGAAGTAATATCTATCATAGCAAGGATTTTCTTCAAGAACTAGATTCGCAGGTCTGTTTTCTGAATCCATATGAAAAGCATCTTCGAGATGAAACAGAATTGAAATCATGGTTTAAAAAATCGATAGAAGAGGAAGAATCTATCTGTCTGATAGGCCATTCTCTTGGAGGAGATTTGGCTCGTTATCTCGCATCGGAATTTCAAGAAGTGAAGAAATTGATTCTTTTGGATGGGGGCTATCTAGATTTAGATAAGATTTTACCTTTAGATACAGAGTTAGAGGAAACTAAAAATTATATTGAATCTCAAGTCGTCTCGGACTTAAATCTTCTTATTTCCAAAGAAAAATCCGAATCAAAACATTGGTCAGAAAATATGGAGGAAGCTGTAAGACAGTCCTATGACTGGAATGTTGAGTATAATAGATATGGGTTGGCTATAAATTATGAAAATATAGAAGCGATCCTCCGCCTACGGAGGAAAATACAAGCTTTTAAGAGAGAAGTGGGAGATACCTTGTTTATTAGTCCTCGCTATCCTAATGAAGCTACATGGATAGAGGAAGCCCTAAAAGAATTGCCAGACTATTTTGATACTATTCTTCTAGAGAACTTTGGTCATGAGCTTTATACTGAAGCACCTAAAGAAATCGCTAGTCTAATTAATGAGTGGTTCTCTTATTCTCACTAGGATATTGAATAAATCATCATAATTAATATATAGTTGGTTGGAATAAGATATGAACAAATTGATTAGGAATATCAAATTAATTTGGGCTCTTTGTCAACTGTAGTAGGTTGAAGTCAGCTAAAATCTAGAAAGGACACATTTCGTCCTTTCTTTTTTGATATTTGATTCTTTAATGTCGAGTAGTTTTATGATAAAAAGTAATGTTTCCATATGATTTTTTCTATGGAACTTTTTCTACAACAAAATAGGCTTCATAATATCTATAGGGGATTTACCCACTACAAATATTATAGAATCGCTTTTTCTATTCAGGGAGCTTGAAGGGCTATCATCGGACAAAATAGAGAAGGCATGATATAATATAAAGTAGATTTCTATATAATTAAATAAGAACTGTTTGAACACCATTCATTTGAAAACTCTCTATGTTCAAACGATACTAAAATAAAATAGGGGATCTAAACCCTTGCTACGAAAGGAAAAAAACTCAATGGCTACTATTCAATGGTTTCCTGGTCACATGTCTAAAGCGCGTCGACAGGTGCAGGAAAATTTAAAATTTGTTGATTTTGTAACGATTTTGGTGGATGCACGCTTACCTCTATCTAGTCAAAATCCTATGTTGACCAAAATTGTCGGTGACAAACCAAAACTCTTGATTTTAAACAAGGCAGACTTGGCTGACCCAGCAATGACCAAGGAATGGCGTCAGTATTTTGAATCACAAGGAATCCAGACGCTAGCTATCAACTCCAAAGAGCAAGTGACTGTAAAAGTTGTAACCGATGCTGCTAAAAAGCTCATGGCGAATAAGATTGCTCGTCAGAAAGAACGTGGTATCAAGATTGAAACCTTGCGTACCATGATTATTGGAATTCCAAATGCTGGTAAATCCACTCTCATGAACCGTTTAGCTGGTAAGAAAATTGCCGTTGTCGGCAATAAACCAGGGGTTACCAAGGGGCAACAATGGCTCAAAACAAATAAAGACCTTGAAATCTTGGATACACCGGGGATTCTTTGGCCTAAGTTTGAGGATGAAACTGTAGCTCTTAAGTTGGCCTTGACTGGAGCTATCAAAGACCAGTTGCTTCCTATGGATGAGGTAACTATTTTTGGCCTCAATTATTTCAAAGAACATTATCCAGAAAAGCTGGCCGAACGCTTCAAACAAATGAAAATTGAAGAAGAAGCGCCTGTTATTATTATGGACATGACCCGTGCCCTCGGTTTCCGTGATGACTATGACCGTTTTTACAGTCTCTTCGTGAAGGAAGTCCGCGACGGCAAACTCGGTAACTATACCTTAGATACATTGGAAGACCTCGATGGCGACGATTAAAGAAATCAAAGAACTCCTTGAAACGGTCAAGGACCTTGATAGCCCTATTTTTCTAGATCTTGAAAAGGATAATCGCTCTGGAGTTCAAAAGGAAATCAGCAAGCGTAAAAAAGCCATTCAGGCAGAATTGGATGAGGATCTTCGTTTGGAATCCATGCTTTCCTACGAAAAGGAACTTTATAAGCAAGGATTGACCTTAATTGCTGGTGTTGATGAGGTTGGCCGAGGTCCTCTGGCTGGGCCTGTAGTCGCTGCAGCCGTTATCTTACCTAAAAATTGTAAGATTAAAGGTCTCAACGACAGCAAGAAAATTCCTAAAAAGAAACATCTGGAGATTTTCCAAGCCGTTCAGGACCAAGCTTTGTCAATCGGGATTGGTATCATGGATAATCATATCATCGACCAAGTCAATATCTATGAAGCAACCAAACTGGCCATGAAGGAAGCTATCTCCCAGCTCCGTCCGCAACCTGAGCACCTTTTGATAGATGCCATGAAGCTGGAATTGCCAATTTCACAAACCTCCATCATCAAGGGTGATGCTAATTCTCTCTCGATCGCAGCAGCTTCTATAGTAGCCAAGGTGACACGTGATGAATTGATGAAGGAATACGATCAGCAATTTCCTGGCTATGATTTCGCTGCTAATGCAGGATATGGAACAGCTAAACACTTAGAAGGACTGAAAAAACTAGGAGTTACCCCAATTCACAGAACCAGTTTTGAACCTGTTAAATCGCTGGTTTCAGGAAAAAAAGAAAGTTAAGTTAGAAGGAATGATTATGGAGGAACAGTCAGAAACACTCAGTTCCAAGAAAGAATTTGCCTTTGCCTCAAGCACCATATTATCCCAAGTTGGACGAGGAATCATCGTCGGTCTCGTTGTTGGAATTATCGTTGGATCTTTTCGGTTCTTAATCGAAAAAGGCTTCCACCTGATACAAGGACTTTATCAAGATCAAGCGCACCTAGTGCGCAATCTTTTTATCATTGGTCTATTTTATTTAATAGTTTGTTGGCTCAGTGCGAAATTAACTCGGTCAGAAAAAGACATCAAAGGTTCAGGAATTCCTCAAGTCGAAGCTGAATTAAAGGGACTGATGACCCTCAACTGGTGGGGAGTTCTTTGGAAAAAATATATTCTAGGAATTCTTGCTATTGCTAGCGGTCTTATGCTGGGGCGTGAGGGACCCAGTATTCAACTTGGAGCGGTCGGTGGTAAAGGAATTGCCAAATGGCTCAAATCCAGTCCAGTAGAGGAACGTTCCTTGATTGCTAGTGGAGCTGCCGCTGGTTTAGCTGCAGCCTTTAATGCACCGATTGCAGGACTTCTCTTTGTGGTAGAAGAAGTTTATCACCATTTTTCACGATTTTTCTGGGTCTCAACTCTCGCAGCTAGTCTCGTAGCAAACTTTGTCTCTTTGCTCATATTTGGCCTAACACCCGTACTGGATATGCCAGATAATATCCCACTTATGACTCTAGACCAGTATTGGATTTACCTCCTCATGGGAATTTTTCTGGGACTTTCCGGTTTTCTCTATGAGAAAGCTGTACTCAATGTTGGTCGAGTTTATGATTGGCTTGGTCAAAAAATCCGTTTGGATAGAGCATATTATCCAATTCTGGCTTTCATTCTCATCATACCAGTCGGGATCTTCTTACCACAAATCCTTGGTGGTGGAAATCAGCTGGTTCTTTCCCTAACTGAGCAAGATTTTAGTTTCCAAGTTCTATTAGCTTACTTTTTGATTCGCTTTGTTTGGAGCATGATTAGTTATGGAAGTGGCCTTCCAGGTGGAATTTTCCTACCAATTCTGGCGCTTGGTTCATTGCTTGGAGCCCTAGTTGGTGTCATTTGTGTCAATCTTGGACTTGTCAGTCAAGAGCAATTCCCTATATTTGTCATTCTGGGAATGAGTGGCTATTTTGGAGCAATATCTAAGGCACCCTTAACTGCTATGATACTCGTAACTGAGATGGTAGGAGATATTCGCAACCTCATGCCACTTGGCTTAGTGACCTTAGTTGCCTACATCGTCATGGATTTGCTCAAGGGTGCTCCAGTCTATGAGGCCATGCTTGAAAAAATGCTACCAGAAGAAGCAACAGACGAAGGAGAAGTCACCCTCATTGAAATTCCTGTATCAGACAAAATTGCTGGAAAACAAGTACACGAACTCAACTTACCACATAATATCCTCATCACAACTCAAGTCCATAATGGCAAGAGCCAAACCGTTAACGGTTCAACCAGAATGTATCTCGGTGATATGATTCACCTAGTTATTCCAAAAAGTGAAATTGGGGAAGTCAAGGATTTGTTATTGTAGGATTTTTTACATAATTTATATTATGTAAAAATAAGCTTCTTAATTAAATATATTAGAAAACCGATTCTCAGCAATGGAATCGGTTATTTTTTAAGACTCTTTTTTAATATACTATTTCCTCCAAAATCATTGAAATTATAGCTTGAATTTGATATGATGGTCTTATGGATAAAAGTAGAGCAAAGCGTGAGAATCACGATAAGATAAGAATGAGTCTAATAGCCCTAGTAGCTATCTTTTCAGTAAGTATTTGTGTCCTTGGTTCAATAATTGGATACAAAATATACACAAAACAAAGTTTTGAACAAAAGATTGAATCGCTCAAAAAAGAGAAAGATGATCAATTGAGTGAGGGAAATCAGAAGGATCATTTTCGTAAGGGACAAGCAGAAGTAATTGCCTATTATCCTCTCCAAGGGGAGCAAGTGATTTCATCTGTAAAAGAAATCATGACACAGGATATTAAGGAAAATCTGGAAGACAAAGAAAATCTGGTTTTTTATTATACGGAGAAACAGGATGCGACTTTAAAAGGGATTGTCAACCGAAGTGTGATGAAACAAGTCTATGATTTAACTTCGTCAAAAGTTGAAGAGACTGAAAAAACTAGTCTAGCGAAAGTGCATTTGACAGAAGACGGTAAACCTTTTACCCTTGATCAACTATTTTCAGATGCTAGTAAGGCTAAAGAGAAGTTGTTAAAAGAACTGACTTCTTTCTTACAGGATAAGAAATTAGAACAAGAAAAGATTGATCAGATTGTTAAAGGATTCTCTGACCAAGACTTGTCTGCATGGAATTTTGATTATAAGGATAGTCAGATTATTCTTTATCCAAGTCAGTCAGTTGAAAATCTAGACGAGATTGCCTTGCCAGTATCTAGTTTTTTTGAACTTATTCAGTCCTCTTATTTATTAGATAAGGATGCAGAGCTATATAAGGCTTATTATGAAAAGAAAAATCGTAAAGTAGTGGCCTTGACTTTTGATGATGGACCAAATCCTGCGACGACAAATCAAGCATTAGATACTCTTTCTAAGTATGGTATCAAGGCAACTTTCTTTGTTTTAGGTAAGAATGTTTCTGGCAATGAAGAGATTTTGAAACGCATGAAAGCAGATGGTCATGTCATTGGAAACCATAGTTGGAGCCATCCAGTTCTCTCAAAACTTTCGCTTGATGAAGCCAAAAAACAAATTACTGATACGGAGGATGCGCTAACTAAGGTGCTGGGTTCTAGTTCAAAACTCATGCGTCCGCCTTATGGAGCCATTACAGATGACATTCGCAATAGCTTAGATTTGAGCTTTATTATGTGGGATGTAGATAGTCTGGACTGGAAGAGTAAAAATGAAGCATCTATTTTGACAGAAATTCAGCGTGAAGTCAAGAATGGTTCTATTATTCTCATGCATGATATCCATGCTGAGACGGTAAATGCTCTACCGAAGGTTATTGACTACTTGAAAGGGCAAGGTTATGACTTTGTAACAATTCCAGATTTGTTAGATACTCGTCTTAAAGCTCACCAGCTTTATTATGACCGTGATCAATAATACACAAAATCTAAAGAGATAAGTTTTCTTTGAGAATTTGTTTCTTTGGATTTTCTTCACATAGAAAGGAAAAATAATGAAATCTTATACTTTAAATAATAGCGTTCCAATTCCAGTTCTAGGATTTGGAACATGGAAATCTGAAAATGGAGAGATTGCCTATCAAGCTGTCCTAGAGGCTTTAAAGGCAGGTTATCGCCATATCGATACGGCAGCTATCTATAAAAATGAAGAAAGCGTTGGTCGTGCTATTCAAGATAGTGGAGTACCGCGTGAGGAAATTTTTGTAACCAGTAAATTGTGGAATACAAATCACAACTATGAGCAAGCTCGTCAGGCTTTTGAAGAGTCTTTAGAGAAGCTGGGTTTGGAATATTTGGATTTGTATTTGATTCATTGGCCAAATCCAAAACCACTCAGAGAAAGTAACCACTGGAAAATCCGAAATTCAGAAGTTTGGAGAGCGATGGAGGATCTTTACCTAGAAGGCAAAATCCGTGCTATCGGTGTTAGTAATTTTCTTCCTCATCATTTGAATGCCTTGCTTGAAACAGCAAAAATTCTTCCAGCGGTCAATCAAGTTCGTTTGGCTCCAGGTGTGTATCAAGAGGAAGTCGTAGATTACTGTCGAGAAAAAGGAATCTTATTGGAAGCTTGGGGCCCTTTTGGTCAGGGAGAACTGTTTGATAGCAAGCAAGTGCAAGAAATCGCGGTAAATCACGGAAAATCGGTTGCTCAGATAGCCTTGGCCTGGAGCTTGGCAGAAGGATTTTTACCGCTTCCGAAATCTGTCACAGCGTCTCGTATTCAGGCTAATCTTGATTGCTTTGGAATTGAATTGAGTCGTGAGGAGAGAGAGACTTTAAAAACAATTGCTGTTCAGTCTGGTGCTCCACGAGTTGATGATATGGATTTCTAGAAAATCATAAAAAGAATTGTACATTGTTCTAATTTTTGATATAATAGTCAGCAGGAAAGAAAGTCTTATGGCGTTCTTCAAGCGAGCTTGGAATAGTGGGAGCCAAGTAGGGCAAAATAAAGAACTGGCGCTTTCTGTAGTATTTTCAAAAACAATGAAGTAATAAATTAGGGTGGAACCGCGTTTCTGACGCCCCTAGTCGCAAGGCTTGGGTGTTGACATTCGGTTCTTTTTGAATTCGTCTAATGCCTAAGTAGAAAGGAGCGTAATGCTTAAAGGATCTTGTTTATGTAAAGCAGTCACCTACACTCTAGATGAAGAATTGTCGGAAATAGTTTTTTGTCATTGCTCATTTTGTCGGAAAGCAACTGCGTCTGCCTATACAGTTAATGCTAAAGTTAGCAGTGAAAATCTAGTATTGCATGGAAAAGAAAAGCTTGTTTCCTATAGTTCTTCTCCAGGAAAACAGCGTTATTACTGCCAGAACTGTCATAGTCAAATTTTCACTGTTCAAGAAAATATACCAGAAGTCTGTGCTTTGAAATTAGGTACAATAGATGAATGCGATCAGAATTTACAAACTGTTCCTAAACGTCATATTTTTCAGGACCCAGCCTTTTCTTGGTTGCTTGAAAAATAAATCTAAGAAGATAATATAAATTAAAGGAGTAAACAATGTCTAAGAAATTAACATTTTACTGCGTCAGTGGCAGAGACCTCCTTACAGTCGGGCTACCCCACACTCAGCACTAGAGTGCCTGAGCTAGACGCAGTACTAACTCGTCTTGCCTCGTATGATCGACGAGGCAGACTCGTATCGCAAGTAATTTATATAAAAAGGAGTAAATAATGTCTAAAAAATTGACTTTCCAGGAAATCATCCTTACTTTGCAACAATTTTGGAATGACCAAGGTTGTATGCTTATGCAGGCTTATGATAATGAAAAAGGTGCGGGGACAATGAGTCCTTACACTTTCCTTCGTGCTATCGGACCTGAGCCATGGAATGCGGCTTACGTAGAGCCATCACGTCGTCCTGCTGACGGTCGTTACGGAGAAAACCCTAACCGCCTTTATCAACACCACCAATTTCAAGTGGTGATGAAGCCTTCTCCATCAAATATTCAAGAACTGTACCTTGAGTCTTTGGAAAAATTGGGAATCAATCCTTTGGAACACGATATTCGTTTCGTTGAGGATAACTGGGAAAATCCATCAACTGGTTCAGCTGGTCTTGGTTGGGAAGTTTGGCTTGATGGGATGGAAATCACTCAGTTCACTTATTTCCAACAAGTAGGTGGACTGGCAACTGGTCCTGTGACTGCGGAAGTTACCTATGGTTTGGAGCGTTTGGCTTCTTACATTCAAGAAGTAGACTCTGTCTATGATATCGAGTGGGCTGATGGTGTAAAATACGGAGAAATCTTTATTCAGCCTGAGTACGAGCACTCAAAATATTCATTTGAAATTTCAGATCAAGAAATGTTGCTGGAAAACTTTGATAAGTTTGAAAAAGAAGCTGGTCGTGCCTTGGAAGAAGGATTGGTGCACCCTGCCTATGACTATGTTCTCAAATGTTCACATACCTTTAACCTGCTTGATGCGCGTGGTGCCGTATCTGTAACAGAGCGCGCAGGTTATATCGCTCGTATCCGTAACTTGGCCCGTGTCGTAGCCAAAACCTTTGTCGCAGAACGCAAACGCCTAGGCTACCCACTTTTAGATGAAGCAACACGAGCTAAACTCTTAGCAGAAGACACAGAATAAAGAAAGTGACAAATTACGAAAATGGGCTAACAGTGTGAGCCCTGAACCAGTTGCCGCAGTGCTGAAGGTATCCTTAGTGAAGCTAAGGATATTAGGCAAAATTGGAGACTTTTGGCTCCAATTTTAGCAATGAAACAACGAAGTTGGTTGCTTGCGTGCCAATCACATAAGGCAAACTGGAAAATAAAAAGATATTTTTCGGAGAAAAAACATGACAAAAAACTTATTAGTAGAACTTGGTCTTGAAGAATTACCAGCCTATGTTGTCACACCAAGTGAAAAACAACTAGGTGAAAAAATGGCAGCCTTCCTCAAGGAGAACCGCCTGTCTTTTGAAGCTATTCAAACCTTCTCAACACCACGTCGTTTGGCTGTTCGTGTAACTGGTCTTGCAGACAAACAGTCTGATTTGACAGAAGATTTTAAGGGGCCAGCAAAGAAAATTGCCTTGGATAGTGATGGAAACTTCACAAAAGCAGCTCAAGGATTTGTTCGTGGAAAAGGATTGACTGTTGAAGATATCGAATTTCGTGAAATTAAGGGTGAAGAATATGTCTATGTCACTAAGGAAGAAATTGGTCAAGCAGTTGAAGCCATTGTTCCTGGTGTTGTAGATGTTTTGAAGTCACTGACTTTCCCTGTTAGCATGCACTGGGCTGGAAATAGCTTTGAATACATTCGTCCTGTTCACACTTTGACTGTTCTTTTAGATGAAGAAGAGTTTGATTTGGATTTCCTTGATATCAAGGGCGGTCGTGTGAGCCGTGGCCATCGTTTCTTGGGAAAAGAAACTAAGATTCAGTCAGCCTTGAGCTATGAAGAAGACCTTCGTCGTCAGTTTGTAATTGCAGATCCACGTGAACGTGAGCAAATGATTGTTGACCAAATCAAGGAAATTGAGGCAAAACATGGTGTAAGTATCGAAATTGATGCTGATTTGCTTAATGAAGTCTTGAACTTGGTTGAATACCCAACTGCCTTTATGGGAAGTTTTGATGCCAAATACCTTGACGTTCCAGAAGAAGTCTTGGTAACTTCGATGAAAGAACACCAACGTTACTTTGTTGTTCGTGATCAAGATGGCAAGCTCTTGCCAAACTTCATTTCTGTTCGTAACGGAAATGCAGAGTATTTGGAAAATGTCATCAAAGGAAATGAAAAAGTCTTGGTAGCCCGCTTGGAAGACGGTGAATTCTTCTGGCGTGAAGACCAAAAATTGGTGATTTCTGACCTTGTTGAAAAATTAAACAATGTGACTTTCCATGAGAAAATCGGTTCCCTTCGTGAACACATGATTCGTACTGGTCAGATTGCTATTCTATTGGCAGAAAAAGCAGGCTTGTCAGCGGATGAAACGATTGACCTAGCCCGTGCAGCAGCCATTTACAAGTTTGACTTGTTGACAGGTATGGTTGGTGAATTTGATGAACTCCAAGGAATTATGGGTGAGAAATATGCCCTTCTTGCTGGGGAAACTCCAGCGGTGGCAGCTGCTATTCGTGAACACTACATGCCTACTTCAGCTGAAGGAGAACTTCCAGAGAGCAAGGTCGGCGCAGTGCTTGCCATTGCAGACAAATTGGATACGATTTTGAGTTTCTTCTCAGTAGGCTTGATTCCATCAGGTTCTAATGACCCTTATGCCCTTCGTCGTGCGACTCAAGGTGTGGTTCGTATCTTGGATACCTTTGGTTGGCACATTGCTATGGATGAGTTGATTGATAGCCTTTATGCTTTGAAATTTGACAGCTTGACTTATGAAAATAAGTCAGAGGTTATGGACTTTATCAAGGCTCGTGTTGATAAGATGATGGGATCTACTCCAAAAGATATCAAGGAAGCCGTTCTTGCAGGTTCAAACTTTGTTGTGGCGGATATGTTGGAAGCAGCAAGTGCTCTCGTAGAAGCAAGCAAGAAAGAAGACTTTAAACCATCTGTTGAATCACTTTCTCGTGCCTTTAACTTGGCTGAGAAGGCAGAAGGAGTTGCTACAGTTGATTCGGCTCTCTTTGAGAATGAAGAAGAGAAAACCTTGGCAGAAGCAGTAGAATCACTCGTTTTGTCAGGGACTGCCAGTCAGCAATTGAAACAACTCTTTGCTCTTAGCCCAGTCATTGATGCATTCTTTGAGAATACCATGGTTATGGCTGAAAATGAAGCAGTCCGTCAAAATCGTTTGGCAATCTTGTCTCATTTAACTCAAAAAGCAGCAAAGCTTGCTCGTTTTAACCAAATTAACACTAAATAAAATTTGATAAACGGGACTTTATCTTATCAAAAAGGAGAAGAAATGGATCCGAAAAAAATTGCTCGTATCAACGAGCTAGCTAAAAAGAAAAAAGCAGAAGGCTTGACACCGGAAGAAAAAGTAGAACAAGCCAAACTACGTGAGGAGTACATCGAAGGTTATCGTCGCACTGTTCGTCACCATATTGAAGGGATCAAAATTGTGGACGAAGAAGGGAACGATGTTACACCAGAAAAACTACGTAAAGTCCAACGTGAAAAAGGATTACATGGCCGTAGTCTTGATGACCCAAATTCATAATATGTATTATTTCTTTTAACAAAGATAGATGAAATAATACCAAAAGACTATCATACATAAATGAGCCGCACCTCAAAAGTTAGAGCTAGAAAATCTAACTTTTGAGGTGTTTTTATTTGAAAAAAGACAGTAAAAAAGCGCAAAAAATCACTTCCTGTGCTATACTGTAATTGAAATTTTTTTAGTTTTGGCGTTAGAACTGTTTCCTCAGTCCTAGCGCCTTTTCTTTTTGATAAGTCTGCTTGGTGGAGAGTAGTTTGTAAATGATTCTGAGAATCTTATGAGTACAAGCAATGACGGCTTTCATCTTGCTTCCTCTTTGGGAAATTCGATTGTAAAAAGAAGAAAAAGCTGGATCCTTAGAATGTGCTGCAATTAATCCCGATATGGTCAAAGCCTGTTTGATATAGCGATTTCCTTGCGTGATGTGTGAGGATTTTTTAATGCCAGCACTATAGGCTAAACATCTTTTTCTGTCATGAGTTAGCAGGCTCTGTCTGCTTAGAGTTTTACATATGCTCCTATTTTCGTTATAGCTAACTTAAATTCTCATTTATTAAGTATACCTAAGTTTTATGTTTAAATTTTGTATAGAATAGTTGTATCACTTAACAAATCTATGTTTACGCTTTCAATCAAGCCTCATTTATGATACTATTATGGTAATAGAAAAAAATTCTTAGTTCGCTGAAGACCTTTATTCGAGATCCAGAGGAAATAGAAATTTTATCCATAAAAAATACGTTTCATAAGTTACTTACTTAATATTAATAGAATTCCAATATTGTATAATTAAATCAAAGATGACACTGGAATCAGGAGGATTTATTATGGTTAATAATGTAGCTGTTAAAGTCTCAAACCTTTCAAAAGAATTTTTGTTAGGACAAGACAAAACTGTCTCTATTTTGAAAGATGTTTCTTTATCTGTCAATTATGGGGAATTTGTATCAATACTTGGTGTCAGTGGTTCTGGAAAGTCTACTTTGCTAAGTTGCTTATCAAGTTTGTCTGAACCAACAAGTGGCGAAGTTGTTATCAATGGTGTAAATCCATATACTTTAAAAGAAGGGAATCTTGCTAAATTTAGAAGGCAAGATATTGCAATAATTTTTCAAAACTATAATCTGGTACCCGCTCTACCTGTACTAGAAAATGTTACACTTCCTCTGAGACTCTCAGGAAAGAGTGTTGATAGCAATAAAGTAAAAAAAATGTTGGATAGTTTGAATTTTAAAGCAGAACTATCATCATTAGTTGCTACCTTATCAGGTGGAGAACAGCAAAAAGTGGCTATTACTCGTGCAATAATAGCTGATAGTAAAATTATTTTTGCTGATGAGCCAACAGGAGCTCTGGACAGCGTCTCAAGAAAACTTATTTTTGAAACACTTCGTAATTTAGCGAGTCAAGGAAAATGTGTTTTTATGGTCACTCATGATATTGAGTTGGCTTCAAAAACTGACAGAGCACTCATTTTAAAAGACGGAAAAATATCTCGACAAATTATTAAACCTTCAGCTGATGAGCTCTACCAAGCACTTGAAAGTAGTAAAGATTAATTTGAGGAGGATTTATTATGCTAAAATTAATCATTTACCAATTTCAGTACTCAAAAAGACAATGGTTAGGAACAATACCATTACTATTTGTATCTAGCCTGATTGTTGGAACATCTTTATTTGGTATTGCTAGTTCAATAAAGACTGCTAATATTAACGCTTCACAACTTTTTCAAATGCTAATAATTTTTGGCGGGACTACTCTATTTTTCCTTATTTCAAATAATATAAGACTGCTAATAGATATCTTTACAAAGGATTACCAATTATGGGCTATCTTAGGCGCAAGCAGAACTCAGCTATCTTTATTAGTATCTGGACAGTTTTATTTAATGGCAGTGATTGTTAGTAGTATTGGTACAATACTTTCATTTATCATGGCAGATAGTTACTACAAATTTTTACAAAATTTATTAGGAAGAGATGAGTTACCTGATTTAGTTATTACAGCCAACATTCAATCAATTTTATTGAGTGTTTTCATAGTCCCAACAATTGTCGGGATAGGGGCTTACTTTTATTCAAGTCGAATACTTAAAATATCATCAATATTAAAACCGAAAAAGAAAAAAAGAAAAGTTACAGTAGCTGGATTTGTTAACATCTCTGTTCGTTTATTCCTATGGTTACTATGTATAGGTTCTATTGTTTCAGCAGGTTTTATCAGAAACAAAGAAATAATTGAAAAACAGTCAAGCATAGTATTATTTTTATTAATTATTCACATCCTTATTATTCAATCACTATCTCCATCAATTCAAATGTTTCTAATAAAATTTTTAATGAGGATATTTCCAACTGAAAATTATGTAGTTAATACAGGCTTTTGGAATCTACTATCCAATCCTAGCTATTTGAAAAGTATACAAACTTCAATGAGCATGGGAGTAACTCTCATTTCTGGGTTTATTCTTTACACCCAAAATATGTATTCATTCATGAATACAGCAAACGGAGTAAACGAAGCAAGAGCTTCCTTTATTGCTTATATGTCTGCTCCAATTATTCTGATTATTACTAGTTCTATTTCTCTTACAATTTTATCTTCTAATAAAGATATTGAAGACATTAAACAGTTAAAGACACTGGGATTGTCAAGATTACAACTTTTTAAAATACGTATAGGCGAGGCAATAATACATTCGGTATTAATTTTATTAGTATCAGTAGTTTTCAATTTAATTATTTTAATTTTAGTTAGCTTTATTGGCCAACTTTTAGGCCAAAGTGTAGTAGATATATCGGGTTTTTGGCAACCGAGTCTTATAGTTATTTCTTTGTTAGTTATTTTTTATAGTATTACAAAGGGATTTTATTTATTTCAAGATAGATAAATTGGAATAGTTACTGATTCAAAAGAATACAAACACGTTTCAATCATAACTTCCATTATAAAAACCTCCTGTTAACTATTTGAACAATAGAACAAGAGGCTACTAGTAAGATATTTTCATGCTCAAGGCATATTAGAGTTATTTCACGACTCTTGTTCATGCAGTTTTTTGTAGAGGCTAGGAAAAGCCCTATTAAGCACCATGGATTGGTATTGTTCATCTTCATTATAAGATAAACTTCTTTTTCTGTCATGAGTTAGCAGGCTCTGCCTGCTTAGAGTTTTTTATGAACTTGGTTTGCTTTTTAAAACACGCGATATACATAAGGATTCTCTGGTTTATCGACTTTGGTAAAGCTGTCGATTTCCAAGGTTGGGAGGTTTTGTTTGAGTTCTTTATGATAGTGATTGACCAGTTTTCCTTTGGCTGTTATCCAGGTGTTGTTCTCATACTGTCGGGTATTTCCCTTGGTCAGCAATCCATAGACACCGGAATCCGCGATACAGTGAATAATGCCGAAGCGGAACAGAAATTGGCTATTGGCATGACTGGGGTCATTATAGACAAAGCCTGTGAACTGGACTGTCTTGCCCTCGAATTCATCTGGATAGTCGTAGATAGCTTCCATGACTTCCATATAGTTTTCGTTGGTGATCTGAATACTATCTTGGGACAAGTATTTATCCGCTGCAGTTCGCATTTCCTTTTCATAGGCTATTTTTGAAAAATAAGAACTGGTATCTGGTTTCAAATATTGGCTTGTCGTCCCTTCAATTGTCTGAATGGCTTGATCCGTTCCTTCCGATAAGGGGAAATGATAGCCTTTTGCTGAAACGGTCTGAGAATCCAAGCTAACAGTTGGAAAAGTTAAACCGACTACAATTGGAATGGCCAAAAGAGCAATACTCGTCATCTTTGCCAATCGGCTGTTCAAATGACTGTGGATTTTGACTTGCTTCATCCAGATATACAATTGAACAATGGCTAAGATAAAGGAAAGCACCATGGAAATATAGGCCAGATAGGAATAGTGCATGTTGATGTACTGGTTTAATTTGCCCGACAAATGGAGATAAATGGTCAATTCAAAATAGCCAGCTAAAACTAAAAATCGAATCATAGGATGACTCCAATCAAGAGAGAATAGACTAAGACGACAAGAGTCACAATCGTTATGAAGTGACTGATAAATCGTGCTTTCAAGTAATTTTTCATCATGAGAATATTTTTAATATCCAGCATTGGGCCAATCACCAGAAAGGCCAGAACTGGTGCCAAGCCGAAACTTGAGAGAAGAGAAGCCCCGATAAAGGCATCCGCCTCACTACAGAGCGACAGAAGAAAGGCCAAAAGCATCAAAAGCAGGATGGCAAAAAGAGGGGTTGCGCTGATAGAAGTCAGAATACGAGTCGGAACATAGACCTGTATAACAGAAGCAAAGAGGCAGCCAAATACTAAATAACGTCCTGTATCAAAAAATTCATCAATGGCCTGCACAAAGACCTGAAAAACTTTTTTTGCAGGGCTCAAGCGAGAAAAATCATGTTCATGACAAGCCAGACGATTTTCTTTCTGAATCGGTTCTTGCCAGAAAAATCCTAGAAAAATCCCAAGTATCACAGCTACAAGAATGGAACCCAGAGCTCGTAACAGGGCGATATGGAAGGAGTTGCCAAAGGCAGAATAGGTCGCAAAGAGAACAATGGGATTGATAACAGGTGCTGTTACAAGAAAGGGAACAGCCGTGTAACTGGGGACCTTCTTTTCCAGAAAACGATTGATGATGGGGACGATTCCACATTCGCAAGAGGGAAAAAGAATCCCGACAAAGGTCCCAAAAAAGATTCTCCCCCAACGATTTCGAGGGAGAAAATGATAAACCTTGTCAGGTGTGATATAGACCTCAATCAGCCCTGAGAGAATACTTCCTATCAGAACGAAAGGTAGGGCTTCAATGATAATGGAGAGAAAAATGGCTCCAGTCTGAAACACGCTAGATGGGAGTTGTTGGAAAGCAGTCATCTAGTTTTTCTTTTCTGCTTTGGCTTTTTTCTCTTTGTCATCAGGGAAAGTGACTTGTTTCAAATCAGGGAGTTTAGCAAACTCTTCAAACATCTTGTCCAAGTCGTCTCGTTTTGTAAATTTTACAGCCATAGGTGTACCTCGATTCTAAATTCTACCTCTATTATACTATTATTTTGAGGAAAAGTGAAAAGTTAAAATTGAGTATCTAACGAATAATAGAGCTTTATAAATCCTGATTAAGTCTGGTAGATTGAGAAAGTTTGACAAAAAAAGTAGATGGTGCTAGAATAACATTAACGAAAGACATTTGAGGGTAGAAAGGTTCCCGCCGCACCTTGAAAAAGGTATCTGAGATGCTGGGTACACCGACCAGCCAAATGTCCGTTATTTCAAAGGAGGGGCTTAAATGCTCCTTTTTTATTTAAAAATTTCAAAATAGATTATCCCCACCGTAAGCTCAGGTTTGCGATTTTTTATTTGCTCTGAAAATTGATTCGTTAACTTCAACAAATAGCTTTATAAAGCGTTTTGTAAAAGATAAAAACAGTGCAATTAATCACTGATTCTTTTGTAAACTATTAGAATTAAATTGCAACCTTCTCAATGAATAGAATATTGAAATGAAGTAAATTTATTTCCCAACTTATGTTTTAAAATTGTAAGAGCTAATTTGAAACGTTTAGCTTGTGGTATAATAGATTCATGGATAAAAAATATGAAAAAATTTCCCAAGATTTGGGAGTGACGCTAAAGCAAATTGATACCGTTCTAAGTTTGACAGCTGAAGGGGCGACAATCCCCTTTATCGCGCGTTATCGCAAGGACATGACTGGTAGTTTGGATGAGGTGGCAATTAAGGCCATTATTGACCTGGATAAAAGTCTGACCAATCTCAACGACCGTAAGGAAGCTGTTTTAGCTAAGATTCAAGAACAAGGCAAGTTGACCAAGGAATTGGAAGAAGCTATCTTAGCTGCCGAAAAATTAGCAGACGTAGAAGAACTCTATCTTCCATACAAGGAAAAGCGTCGGACCAAGGCAACCATTGCCCGTGAAGCTGGACTCTTCCCTCTTGCTCGCTTGATTTTGCAGAATGTAGCGGACTTAGAGAAAGAGGCTGAAAAGTTTGTCTGTGAAGGATTTGCGACTGGTAAGGAAGCATTGTCTGGTGCAGTTGATATTTTGGTTGAAGCTTTATCGGAAGATGTGACCTTGCGTTCCATGACTTATCAGGAAGTGCTGAGACACTCTAAACTCACTTCTCAAGCCAAGGATGAAAGTCTTGATGAAAAGCAGGTTTTTCAGATTTACTATGATTTTTCAGAGACAGTTGGAAATATGCAAGGTTATCGTACCTTGGCGCTCAATCGTGGGGAGAAGCTAGGTGTCTTGAAGGTCGGTTTTGAACATGCGACAGACCGTATTCTTGCCTTCTTTGCTGCTCGTTTCAAGGTGAAAAATGCCTATATTGATGAAGTTGTTCAGCAATCGGTTAAGAAAAAAGTCTTGCCTGCTATCGAGCGCCGGATTCGGACAGAATTAACTGAGAAAGCGGAAGAAGGGGCTATCCAACTCTTTTCTGATAATTTGCGCAATCTTCTCTTGGTTGCTCCGCTGAAAGGGCGCGTGGTTCTTGGATTTGACCCTGCCTTTCGTACAGGTGCCAAGCTGGCTGTCGTTGATGCAACAGGAAAAATGCTGACAACTCAGGTTATTTATCCTGTCAAACCAGCCTCTGCTCGTCAAATCGAAGAAGCCAAGAAAGATTTGGCAGACTTGATTGGTCAATACAGTGTAGAAATTATTGCTATCGGAAATGGAACTGCCAGTCGTGAAAGTGAAGCCTTTGTGGCGGAAGTTCTTAAAGATTTTCCAGAAGTCAGCTATGTTATCGTCAATGAAAGTGGTGCTTCTGTCTATTCTGCTAGTGAACTAGCTCGTCAGGAGTTTCCAGACTTGACCGTTGAAAAACGCTCTGCTATTTCTATCGCCCGTCGTTTGCAAGATCCTCTTGCCGAATTGGTCAAAATTGATCCTAAGTCAATCGGTGTCGGTCAATACCAGCATGATGTCAGTCAGAAGAAACTGTCTGAAAGTCTGGACTTTGTCGTGGATACCGTGGTGAACCAAGTCGGTGTCAATATCAATACTGCCAGCCCAGCTCTGCTTTCCCATGTTGCTGGACTTAATAAAACCATTTCTGAAAATATTGTCAAATACCGTGAGGAAGAAGGAAAAATCACTTCACGCGCTCAAATCAAGAAGGTTCCTCGTCTGGGGGCTAAGGCTTTTGAACAGGCAGCTGGTTTCCTCCGTATTCCAGAAAGTAGCAATATCCTTGATAATACAGGGGTTCACCCAGAAAATTACGCTGCTGTCAAGGAACTTTTCAAACGCTTGGATATCAAAGACTTGAATGAAGAGGCACAAAATAAGCTTAAGTCCCTTTCTGTCAAGGAAATGGCGCAAGAGCTAGACCTTGGTCCAGAAACTCTTAAAGATATCATTGCAGATCTTCTCAAACCAGGTCGAGATTTCCGTGATTCCTTTGACGCACCTGTGCTTCGCCAAGATGTCCTAGATATCAAGGATTTAGTGGTTGGTCAGAAGCTAGAGGGTGTGGTGCGTAATGTAGTTGACTTTGGTGCCTTTATTGACATCGGTATTCACGAGGACGGCTTGATTCATATTTCCCACATGAGTTGTAAATTTATCAAACATCCTAGCCAAGTGGTATCCGTTGGTGATTTGGTGACCGTTTGGGTCAAGAAAATTGATACTGAACGTGAAAAAGTCAATCTGTCGCTCCTCGCTCCAAATGAAACTGACTGATTACGTTAAGCAGGTTTCACTAGAAGACTTCGGCAGACCTTTTATCCATCAAGCTCAGTGGAATAGGCGTCTACGTTCGACAGGTGGGCGATTTTTCCCAAAAGATGGGCATTTGGATTTCAACCCAAAGGTTTATCAGGAATTGGGTCTGGATGTTTTTAGGAAAATTGTCCGACATGAACTCTGTCATTATCACCTCTATTTTCAAGGGAAGGGCTATCAACACAAGGATCGGGATTTTAAGGAACTTTTGAAAGCAGTGGATGGATTACGCTTTGTGCCAACCTTGCCAAATAGAAACTCCAAGCCAATCAAGCTTTATCGTTGCCAATCCTGCCAGCAAAGGTATCAGCGCAAGCGAAGGATTGATACCAAACGCTATCGCTGTGGACTTTGTAGAGGTAAATTGCTACTAGTAAATCAGCCTGAGGACTGATGAAAGCTGAGCCTACCCGTGATATACTATGACTAACCTAGCAGAAAGAGGAAATATCATGAACAGTAAATTTTATAAAATAAGACGAAATCGCATGATTTCAGGAGTTCTGGCAGGTCTGTCAGACAAGTGGAACTTTGATGTTACCCTTGTTCGTTTTCTATTTGCTATTTTTACAGTCGCAAACTTTGGACTTGGCGTTATTATCTATATCATCCTAGCTTCTATCATGCCAACCAAGGAAGAAATCGAAGCAGAAATGTACGGAACAGGCCCACGCAAACGCAAAGAAGCTCAAGCTATTGACGATAATGAAGGCTGGTTTTGGTGAGGTAAATAAGAAAATAAGCTTTGTATTATAGACAAGGCTTTTTTTCATCTTGTCAGAATTCATGCCTAAATGGTATAATAAGCGTATAAAAATAATTTGACAGGAAATGGATTATGGCTAATGAAAATGAGTTACTCGCATTACGATCATCAGATATTGAGATTAAATACGACGAATTGCTTAATTTAGAAAATTCTCTAGAAAATAATCTCAAAGATCATATTAAAGATATAGAAAAAATTGATTTAGATAGGGAAAAATTACAAAATAATGAATACCTTCAAGAATCTATTGAGAATATAGTCTGGGAGCAAGTACAACTTCAACTTGCTGCCCAAATTGGTGATGAGTTTATTAAAGAGAACAACGGACAAACCCTAGATTTACGAAAAGAAGCACATATACAAACTGCTGAAAATTTTGAAAAAGGTAAATTTGCGACTCATAATAGAGATGTTAATTTTCAAGAAAGATACGACACTTGGCAAAATAATTTTGTTAAAGATGACTTAGGGAATATTCAAACACACTCAACTCGTTCAGGTAAAATTGTAAATACTTTAACCAAAGAAGCGAGAAAACCATTTGACACCGGAAGGCCAACAGGTTCAAAAGAAAAAGGAACCCAAATGGATCATACAGTTTCTGCTGGAGAGATTATACGTGATCCAAAAGCAAATGCTTTTTTGACAAAAGAAGAGCAGATTGCTTTTGCAAATAGTAAAGCTAATCTTAACGAAATTAGGAGTGAAGTTAATCAAGCGAAGGGAGATTTATCTACATCAGAATTATTCGATAATCCAAACTCTAAGGGACAATATGCTAGAGAAGTCCATAATATTAGTTCAAAAGAAGAGAAACAGTTAAGAGAGAAAGATAAAGAGGCACGCACGGAATACGACAGAGTGAGAGATGAGGCTGAGAAGCGAGCGATAAAATCAGGTAAAAAATCACGTCGTGATGAGACGTTAAAAATTTCCGGAAAAGCTTTGAAAGTAGCGCTTTTACAGTTATTATCAGAATTTTTGCGAGAATTGATTTCTAAATTTATCTCTTGGCTAAAAGATACAGAAAGAAACTTATCGACTTTTATTGATAAAATAAAAGAGGCTATCATATCTTTTGTAAATAACTTAGCAAATCATGTATTAAATGTCGGTAAATCTGTAGTTACAATGATTGCGTCTGCAATAGTTGGACCTGTAATTAATACAGTTCTTAAAGCCTGGACCTTTATACACCAAGGTTGGAAATCTTTGAAAGAAGCAATAGATTATGTAAATAATCCTGAAAATAAAGATAAAAGCCTTGATATTATGATGTTAGAGGTTGGAAAAATTATTGTTGCGGGTTTAACAGCTACAGGTGCAATTGTAGTTGGGGAAGTTTTAGGAGCATCCCTCACTGCAAGTTTTCCAGTTTTGGCTATTTCAATACCACTTTTGGGAACAATCGGTAGCGTCATTGGAACATTTATGGGAGCAACTTTATCAGGAATTATTGGCGCTTTCGTACTAAAAATGATTGATCAGCAAATTGTCAATAAACAAATTTCCGAGCTAAATTCTAAGAAAATTGATCAAAATAATGAAATGTTAGTAATCCAAGATCAATTATTAGATGTTAAGAGTATAAAGTTACAAGTTGAAAAAGATTCTGTTATCAATACTATTAAGGAAAGACATGATATGGCTGCTTCAATGATGAAAGAAAAGCTGTCAGATATTTTTGCAGAATCTACAAGAGACGATAAAAGTGACTTTGATGAGATTGATACTTTATTACAAGAATTATTAGATTAAGGAGCAAAATATGGAACAAGAAGTATTTGAGCAAGAACAAGAAACAATTGAAATAAACATTAGTAACCATGATTTCGATGAAGCGAAAGAGCATCTGAAAGAGTTTGCTGAACAAAGTCAAGATGAATTGTATTTTGATACAGTTAGAACTCATGAAGATTTCTTTGGTTTTGAATTTGCTGAACATGGGGTTACAGGTAAAGAGTTTAATACTTTAGTTGAACAAACTCAAAATTATATTTCAAAATTTTATGATAATCAACAAAAACTTATTGAAGAATTTGGTCAAGTTTATAAAGCTTTAGAGGCTCTGGATAAAGATTATATTCAAGCAATCCTCTCTTCTGTAGTTGCCATTGAACATACCAACAAGAAAATTCTGAAAGAACAATCTCGTATTGATAAAACCATTGAGAAACAAAAAGCAACTCTAGTAGCTCTTAAGCAATTTAAAGAGAAATTTAACGAAGAAAATAGCAAAAACTCTATCGAAAAACATGAGGTAATACTTTCTAAATTTAATGATAGACTTGTAAATCTAGAACAATTCGCAAGTACTCTTCCTTCAGAACCGGTTTCAAATACTGGTGAAATTGATCAACTTAGGAGAGAATTGAACGAAAGTAAACAACAAATTCAATTTATTTCAAATCGCCTTCTAACAGTCTTTATTGTTTCTGGAATTTCTATTGGTATGTTAGTGATTGCCTTGCTTTTCATGTTATTGAGGTAAGATATGTCAACTTCTCGAGATAAATTAATTTGTAGTGCAAAGAAATTAGACTTCTATTTTGGAAAAGAAAATAATTATCTTGATAAAGTGAATAATATTATAGTAAATCATACTGATACAAAATCAGTAGCAGAATTGTATAAATCTATTTTTTTATTACAACAAGCTAACAAACGAAACAAGCTTACACCTTTATTGAAAGATTTATCTGATAATCTAGCTAGCTTTCTTGGATATACTTACCTATTTGATACTTTGGAAAAAGAGTTAGGTCAACAAAAGAAATCATCTTTAAATGACCTTTTGGCGGAACTAAATCAGTTAGTAGGTTTAGAGAGGGTAAAAAAAGAAGTTAGTCGTTTAATTATTTATCAAAAAGTTCAGTCAAAAAGGAAAGAGTCTGGCTTAAATATTCCCAAAAGAACTTTACACATGGCTTTTATGGGAAATCCAGGAACAGGAAAAACAACTGTTGCTAGAATTATTGGAAGAATGTACTACCAATTGGGACTTTTATCCAAAGGACATTTTTTAGAAGTCTCCAGAACAGATTTAATTGCAGGTTACCAAGGACAAACGGCACTGAAAGTTAAAAATGTCATAGAAAAGGCGAAAGGTGGAGTTCTCTTTATTGATGAGGCGTATAGTATTACTGAAAATGAAAATACTGATTCATATGGGCGAGAATGTTTAACAGAACTTACAAAGGCTTTAGAAGATTCACGAGATGATTTAATTGTTATTGTGGCTGGTTATACCGAACCAATGAACCATTTCTTTGAATCAAATCCTGGTTTGAAATCTCGATTTAATTATTTTATTAATTTTGAAAATTATTCTTCTACAGAATTGTTAGATATTTTTGAAACATTAGCAAGAAAAGACGACTACCATATAGATGACAAGCTGAAAGAAGTATTATTAAATTATTTTAATGAAAAGTTAGAAAGTAATCTCACCAATTTTTCTAACGGTCGCTTTGTTCGAAATCTATATGAAGATTTAATAATGAATCAAGCTGTCCGACTTAACCAAAGTGAAGCTGTGAATTTAAAAGAATTAACTTTGTTGATTAAAGATGATTTTTGTTTAGGTGAAAATCGTTCTAGTGACATAGATTTATAATCAAACGAAAGAATGAATCTTCAAACTATTTATGAATGTATTATTGATCGTTGCAGTCAATTTACGAATCTGAACCCTTGTATCTGCAAGGGTTTTCTTCTTGCCTTCTTTTTATGGTAAAATATTTTTAATGAACTGGGTACATTCCCCCAATCTTACAAAAATGTAAGATTAAAGTCTTTTTTGTAAGGTTAGGTTATGGCAAGCGGTCTTTTTTTGATGTAAACTAGACTCATAAAGAAAAAAGGAGTAACATCATGAAACAAATCTTACAGAAGAAAACAAGAAAACCAAGCCACAAAGATATCGAGCGCGTTCAGCTGGGATGCGCTATGATGCAAGCAACATTTCATTTGATGGGATATTAAGAAAGGAGATTCTCATGACACTTTTAGATGTAAAACACGTTCAAAAAATTTATAAAACTCGTTTTCAGGGCAACCAAGTAGAAGCCCTCAAGGATATTCACTTTACCGTTGAAAAGGGTGACTACGTTGCCATCATGGGTGAGTCTGGTTCTGGTAAATCAACTCTTCTCAATATTCTAGCTATGCTGGATAAACCAAGTCGTGGACAGGTTTACTTGAATGGAACAGACACAGCAACTATTAAAAATTCACAGGCTTCTAGTTTCCGTCGTGAAAAATTAGGCTTTGTATTCCAGGACTTTAACTTGCTAGATACTCTGTCTGTTAAGGACAATATCTTACTTCCGCTTGTCTTGTCAAGAAGACCCATTACGGAAATGATGAAGAAATTGGTGGTGACAGCTGAGAATCTAGGCATCAACCAATTGCAAGAGAAGTATCCTTACGAGATTTCTGGTGGGCAGAAACAGCGTGTAGCAGTAGCCCGCGCCATCATCACAGAACCTGAAATTCTCCTTGCGGACGAGCCAACAGGAGCTCTTGACTCCAAATCATCTGCAGCCTTACTTGATGTTTTTGATGAAATCAATGAGCGTGGCCAAACCATTCTCATGGTAACCCACTCAACGGCAGCAGCTAGCAGAGCTAAACGTGTACTCTTTATCAAAGACGGCATTCTTTACAACCAAATCTACCGTGGAGAGAAGACAGAGCGTCAGATGTTCCAAGAGATCTCTGATACCTTGACTGTCATGGCAAGCGAGGTGAATTAGTATGTTTCGATTAACCAATAAGTTAGCGGTATCGAACTTGATTAAAAACCGCAAACTCTACTATCCTTTTGCGCTGGCTGTTCTCTTGGCAGTCACTGTCACCTATCTTTTTTACTCTCTAACCTTCAATCCCAAGATTGCGGAAATCCGTGGAGGAACAACCATTCAAGCTACTCTAGGATTTGGTATGTTTGTCGTCACCCTTGCGTCAGCCATTATCGTCCTCTATGCCAATAGTTTTGTCATGAAGAACCGTTCCAAGGAACTGGGAATTTATGGCATGCTGGGCTTGGAGAAACGCCACCTGATCAGTATGACCTTTAAGGAGTTAGTGGTGTTTGGGATTCTAACTGTTGGAGCAGGTATCGGTATTGGAGCCTTGTTTGACAAGTTGATTTTCGCTTTCTTGCTCAAACTGATGAAATTGAAGGTTGAGCTGGTCGCTACCTTCCAGATGAATGTTGTCATTGCAGTACTTGTTGTCTTCGGTTTGATTTTCCTAGGCCTCATGTTCCTGAATGCCCTTCGAATCGCCCGTATGAATGCCCTCCAGCTCTCGCGTGAGAAAGCTAGTGGTGAGAAAAAAGGTCGTTTCCTACCTCTCCAAACGATTCTTGGTTCGATTAGTTTAGGGATTGGCTATTATCTTGCCCTTACGGTAAAAGATCCTCTTACAGCCTTAACAACCTTCTTCCTAGCTGTTTTGCTGGTTATCTTTGGTACTTATCTCTTGTTTAATGCAGGAATTACAGTCTTCCTACAAATCTTAAAGAAAAATAAGAAATACTATTACCAACCTAATAACCTCATCTCTGTTTCCAACTTGATTTTCCGTATGAAGAAAAATGCGGTTGGACTAGCAACCATCGCTATCTTGTCAACAATGGTTTTGGTAACCATGTCAGCAGCGACAAGCATTTTCAATTCCGCAGAATCCTTTAAAAAAGTTCTAAATCCTCATGATTTTGGAGTTTCAGGGCAAAATGTTGAAAAAGAAGACTTGGACAAACTCTTGAGCCAGTTTGCAAGTGACAAAGGTTATAAGATTAAAGAGAAAGAAGTGTTTCGTTACACTTACTTTGGTGTTGCGAACCAAGAAGGAAATAAGTTAACACTTTTTGAAAAAGGACAAAACCGTGTCCAACCCACAACAGTTTTTATGGTATTTGACCAAAAAGATTATGAAAATATGACTGGTCAAAAATTGTCTCTATCAGGAAATGAGGTCGGACTCTTTGCAAAGAACGAGGGAGTTAAAGAACAAAAAACTCTAATTCTGAATGATCATCAATTTTCTGTCAAAGAAGAATTTACTAAAGATTTTATTGTCAACCATGTCCCAAATCAGTTTAATATTTTGACTGCTGATTACAATTATCTTGTTGTACCTGATTTACAAGCCTTTTTGGATCAATTCCCAGATTCGGCTATCTATAATCAGTTTTACGGTGGTATGAATGTAAATGCCAGTGAAGAAGAACAACTCAAGGTCGCTGACGAGTATGATAAATACCTCGATCAATTTAATGCTCAATTAAACACGGAAGGTAGCTATGTGTATGGTAGTAATTTATCAGATGCTAGTGCTCAGATGAGTGCCCTCTTTGGTGGTGTCTTCTTTATCGGTATTTTCCTATCCATTATCTTTATGGTCGGAACCGTTCTGGTCATCTACTACAAACAAATTTCTGAAGGATATGAAGACCGTGAGCGCTTTATTATCTTGCAGAAAGTTGGTTTAGATCAAAAGCAAATCAAGCAAACCATTAACAAACAGGTTTTAACTGTTTTCTTCCTTCCTTTGCTCTTTGCCTTCCTACATCTAGCCTTTGCCTACCATATGCTTAGTCTGATTTTAAAAGTGATTGGTGTACTGGATACGACTATGATGTTGATTGTGACCTTGTCTATCTGCGCTATCTTCCTCATCGCCTATGTGCTGATTTTCATGGTTACTTCAAGAAGTTATCGCAAGATTGTGCAAATGTAAAAAAAGATACCTCGACTTCAAAATCGAGGTATTTCTTGTATTCTAAATGCTGAAAAGTTGTCCGAGTAAGAAGGTAACTCCCATGGTCAAGAGACCAATAGCTAGGTTCCGAATCATAGCTGTTTTGGTTGGAGCTTTTCCAAGTTTGGCACTAGTGTAGCCAGTGAGAAGAAGGGCCACACCGACGATCAGGACAGTAACAGGGATGCGGTATTCACTTGGGAAAATGGTAATTGAAAGCATTGGTGGTAAGCTACCAAGGAAAAAGGAAATAAAGCTAGAGATGGCAGCGTGCCAAGGATTGGTAAACTCTTCGTACTCTATCCCGTATTTTTCCTCTACCAGAGCCTTGAGTGGATTTTTAAGAAAGGCCTTGTTGGTCAAGAGCTGGGCAGAGGTTTCGCATTCACCATTTTGAATATAGGCCGCATAGAGAGATTTTTTAGCTAACTCTATATCTTGGTCTAGCAAGACTTGCTCACGCGCAACGGCCGCTTCCTCGGTATCTTTTTGAGTTGAAACGGACACATATTCTCCACCTGCCATTGAAAAGGCACCAGCTAAGATAGCCGCAAAACCAGATAAAAAGATAATCCAGATATTGCTCGTAGCACTGGCAACCCCGATAACCACACCAGCAATGGAAATAATTCCATCATTGGCACCAAGAACACCCGCACGTAGGATATTTAAACGACCTGCAAAGTTTGAATCAATTTCGTGATTTATTTCTGACATATTATTCTCCTTTTTATCCAGTATAAAGGAAAAATATAAGGAAATCAATCTTTTAAAACTGTCTGAAAAAAGTTGCACGATTTTAATTTTACGAGCTTTTTTAAAAGTTAGAAACACGACTAGCTAGTAGAGAAGGATAAAAGAGAAGCAAAGCTGATAGACTAGTCCTTTTTCTACTTATCTATGGTATAATAGGAGGTAGATTTACTAATCGGAGTAAGAAATATTTTATGATTAAACTAGTAGCAACAGATATCGGTATAAGTAAATTGATACAATAGAATATAAAGAAAGCCTTGGAAAAAAGTTGTTTTAAGGATTTTTACTGTCTATAGATAGAAAGAAATGGGTATCAGAAATACTTTGATTCTATGGAGACACCCTTGATTTGTTAAACGTTAAATTGTATGTTTCCAAAGTCAATCATCTTGAGACAGTATAAACGTATGTTATAAAATGCTATAATCATTCATAATATTTAATTTTAAATTACTGTATGAGAGGAATGGAATATGCCAAAATCATTTGATGAATTTTACTTTTACACTGCGGATAAGAAAGAAGATATTCAGATTTTAAATGATTATTTTATAAAATATAAAAATCTAGGAATTTATCAAGATAATATGTTCTGCCCAGAGTGTAAACAAGCAGAGTTATCTTACATCCCTAAGACTTTACAAAGGAGAGCACATTTAAAAAGAAAGACTAGTTCTAAACACACTAATAGGTGCTCTTATCAATTTGATTATGCTAGCAAAAAGTATATTGAAGAATATTTTAAAAATCTTCGTGATGACCAAATTAAAGATAAGCTTGATGCCATGATGAGAAGTCTTTTTTTCAAAAAAGAATATTTGCCTCAAACACCAGTAGATCGAGGAGATTATTGTGATGAAAATCCTTTAGTTCTGACAAGAAAGACTGAAAGACAAGTACATCATAAGACTTTAAGAAGAAAAAGTATTGAAAAATGGCTATATAAAGAACTCGAAAATGAACTTCATCTTTTCTATGGTAAAGTACGATTAAGTATTTCAGAATGGTCTAATAGACAAGGATATACTCTTTATTTTTTGAATATTTTTTGTAAGGATTCGAATAGGAAATGGAAAAAGAAAGCAAGTATATATCTTGGTAATAAAGTTTTGCTTAAAGTTGAAGAAGATACAGATTATTATTTAGTTGCAATTGGTCATTTAGATTTTTCAAAAGGATTTCCTCCAAAACTGAAGTTGGCAAGTAGACAAGCTTTCTCCATTGAGAAAGTTTTATGATAAGCAGAGGTGTAAAATGGCTTGGGTTGAATATTTAATTGATAGTTTAAAGAGAATTTTCTTAAAAAAGTCTATATCTGATTTTGAAAACGAAACAGAGAATGGAGAGGAAGGATATGATTCTAGATTTAATGATTCTACTTCAGAAGAACGAGGGATTAAGATTAAAACGTATTATAAAAATTGGGAGAATCAGACATTTGAATCTCTATTAGAAGAGCATGGCTGTGTAGAATTAAAATTGCTGATTAATAATAATGAAATTTCTGAGAGTTTTAGTTTTTGTAATATTGGTATAAACTATAGTATTACCAAAACTGCAGATTTTAATTTCAGGTATAGAAGTATTAGTGTGCTACCTAAGTATAGAGAAAGAGGTGTATGTAGCTACTTGCTATTAAAATCAATTATTGTAGTTTTAGAAACACTAGAAAACAAAAATGTAGAATTTTCTTTAGTAAATACAGTAAAAATTGAAATTGAAGACAGATTTTCAATTTACGATTCTATTTTAACGGAAAAAATACCAAGTGAAAATATGCAATATAGAGTATTCTTAGCTGAAAATAGAGATACTAATTTAGCACAGTTAAGGGAAATGTATAATAGCAAACTAGAAAAAATGACTACTAATTTAAAATTTACTTAGTATGATAGCATAGATTTAGTCAACATTTAATCAATATTTCGTCTGGAAGAAATCATTTAGTTCACATAAAGTGTGTTATTCTACTTGAAAAATTGAGAGACTTTGAAACAATAAAACATGCTATAATAGTTGCAGAAAGGTTGGTGTTTATGGCTAGGATATTGGTTATTGAAGATAATAGTGACATTCAAGAGATTTTGCGAACACTTCTTACTGAGGAGCATGAGGTGATTCAAGCCTTTTCAGGAACTGAAGGAATCATGCTTTTTGACCAAGGTGGGATTGACCTCGTTTTGCTAGATATCATGCTTCCTGGGAAAAATGGGGATCAGGTTTTAAAAGCCATCAGGGAACAAAGTCAAACTCCAGTCATTATGCTAACAGCTTTGAGCGATAAGAAGTTAATCAGTCAATACCTCTTAGACGGTGCCAATGATTACATAGTCAAACCTTTTGATTTGGACGAAGTCTTTGCCAGAGTTACTGTTCAATTACGTCAAAGCGCAGAAAAACAGCCTATGGGAATAGGAAAAACTGAAAATCTGCCACAAAACTTGAAAAATATCCAGTTCGATGCAGAAAGTTTTGAAATTAAAAATAGTCAGGAAACGATTCGCCTTGCTAAGAAAGAATGCTTGATTCTCCAAACTCTCCTTAAACACCCTAAGAAAATTTTTACAAAAGAAGAACTTTATGAATTGGTCTGGGAGGAGAGCTATCTACCTGGAGATAATACCCTCAATACGCATTTGAGTAATCTTCGTAAAAAATTAAACCAGCTTGACCCACATCAAGAATATATTGAAACCATCTGGGGAGTTGGGGTAAGATTAAAAGGAGACAAGCAATGACCTACATGATAATCTTTGTTCTACTGGTACTCCTGATTATTTTATCGATTTCATTGATTCGCTACCATATAGCACTTAAAAACTTGAGTCAACAGATTGAAGACAAGATTCTCACAGGTAGTATGAAAAGAGTCGGAATCAGCATTTTTTCCAAACATTTTTTACATCTCTACCAGCAGATTGAGAATTTATTTCAGGAAGTAGAACAATCTCGGTTGGTTATGAAAAGAGAAAAGCAGACTCTGGATATGGCCATCAGCAATATCGCCCATGATATTCGGACGCCTTTGACTATCGCTTCAGGCTACACCCAACAATTGATAAAATCTCCTGAAGACAAAGCAGAAACCTTACAAAAAATAGCCCAGCATCTTGATTTAGTTTCCAAACGTTTGGAGGCTCTCCTAGAATACCGTCGTTTGATGGAAGGAGCTGTCAAACCGAAACTGGAAGAAGTGGATTTTTCAGCTTTTATCACCAAAAAGACTCTGGCTTATTATGATGTTTTTCAGGCGGCAAATATCACGCTTGATTTTGAGGTTGAAACTGGTCTGAAAATGAGGACTGATGAAGACTTACTGGATCGAATTTTACAAAATTTGCTTGGAAATGTCCTCAAGCATGGTAAGGAAGAAGCTCGTCTATCTTTGAGAAAGGAAAAGGAACAGCTTGTCTTAGAGATTGCAAACCTTGTCAAACAGCCCATTAAAAAAATAGAAAATCTCAGCAACTGTTTTTATTCTGAAAATCTATCTGATACGGAAGAATCCTCTGGTTTAGGCCTTTATATCACTGAGGAATTATGCCATCTTCTCGGTGCAGAGATGAAACTAAGCACAGATGGGCAGTGGTTGTCAGTTTTTATTTACTTTTAACAAAAAGAAACCTCCTCTGTAGGCTAGAGGAGGTCATTTTTTATAGACTTTTCTTTTTGAAAACTGTCAATCCACCTATATTAAAGATTACAATAACAGCTAAGCTAACTATAAGTGTGTAGAGAATTGACTCACTATTAGCAGTCATAGCATAGAAAAACTGCAATGATAAATATGGCAAAATTTTGATACTTGGGAAGATGATCATTGGCATAGAAAGTAAGATAGAGCTGACCAAATAACCAATAAATACAGCAAGATAAGAATGACTAACATAGAGAATGAAGGAAACAATGGAAAGCCAAGCAAGGAGGCAAAGGAATTGAAGGGAAATGGTTATCAGTAGATTGCCAATAAAGCCATCAGGCATAGTTCCAAATCCATTTAAGATAGTTGCTGGAATAAAGGCAATCACAAGGCTGATGATAAGTTGCAAGAGTGCAATACAAGCCACTACAAAGGCTTTGGCAAGGAAAAACTCTGTACGAGAAACCCCTACTGTCAAACTATTTTTATAGAGCTTTCCGATTAAATCAACACCGAGAACGAGACAAGTTAGAACAATACAGAGAAAAACGAGGTTTGAACCTTGACTAGATGCGTTAATCAGGGCTTGTACACCGTCCCAACCATGGGTTGGAATTTCTGGCTCTTCTGTATTGATTGCCATCAGATGGCCAGTAGCTCCAAAAACAGCCCCCATTAACATGAGTACAAAGAGAATGAACTCTGTAATCCAGAATCCTTTGGAACGGAAAAGACGGTAAAAGTCTGCTTGAATGGTATGTATCATGATTTTTCTCCTATTCGACCAATTGAGTGAAGTATTCTTCTAGGTTTTGACGGGCATAGTAAATCTCGTCAATGGCAACATCTGCCAAGGTTAATTCCTTGAGAATCTGTTTGACATCTTGTTCCTGACCAAAGATATGGATTTCATTTTCAGGATTAACAACCTTGAACTGGAGCTGGATTTGTTCTTTCAATACTTGACAAGCTTTCTCTTGATCAGCTGTCTTAAGAACAATATAATCCTCACTTAGTGTTTCAAATTCAGCTTTGCTGATTTCACGGATAACCTTGCCTTGATCTAAAATACCAAAACGATTAGCTACGAGGTAGAGTTCTGACAAGATATGGCTAGAGATGAGAATGGTGATCCCTTGTTCTTGATTGAGTCGTTGAATCATGAGTCGAAATTCTTTGATACCGATTGGGTCGAGACCATTGATAGGTTCATCTAAGATTAGGAAATCTGGTTTGGATAGGAGGGCAATGGCAATACCAAGTCTTTGTTTCATTCCAAGAGAGAAATCTCGAAAGACTTTTTTACCTGTATCTGTCAAACCTACATAGTCTAGGGTTTCTCGAATGACTTGATCAGCATTTGGAATATGACGAATCATACAGTAATATTTCAGATTTTGATAAGCTGTTAAGTGATTATGAGCTACAGGTGATTCAATCACTGAACCTACTCGAGATAGAGCTTTGGTCCACTCATTTTCCGTTTGGCTAGAGAAGAGGGAAATAGTTCCTTTATCCGCAAAGAGTAGTTGCGTAATAATTTTTATTAAGGTGGTTTTCCCAGCTCCATTCTTTCCGATAAGTCCATAGATATCTCCCTCTCTTATCGTTAGATGAAGATCCTGAAGGATAGCTTGTTTGTCAAAGTTTTTGGACAATCCATGAATGCCGAGTACTGTTTTCATGATTCTCTCCTTTTGATTTATTTTGATAACTCTAGTATAAAGCATAGAAATCAAAGAAAGCTCAAGGATTTCTAAAGAGTTTCTAAAGTTTTAGGAATTCTTAAATATCAAAACCCAGTTGATAAGAACTGGGCTTCTTAATTATAAAATATATTTCTCAATGGCACGCGCAACGCCGTCTTCTTCGTTGCTGGCTGTAACGTCATCAGCTAGGGATTTGACATAATCGCTGGCATTTCCCATTGCAATTCCAAGCCCTGCAAACTGGAGCATTTCTATATCGTTATTAGCATCACCCATGGCCATGATTTCTGAGGAATCAATCTTCAAAATATCTGCTAGTCGAGAAAGAGCGGTAGCCTTTGTCGTTCCAAGTGGCATAGCTTCATAAATGACAGGCTGCGAACGAACTCCACTAAATCGTTGACAGAGTTCCCCAGCAAAACGCTTCTCAAAATCGTCTGTTTGCTCTTTTGTCCCCAAAAACATACCTTGAAACATGCGATATTTGCCACTGATCGCTTCCTCAAGAGAAATTTCAGTCAGGTCTGAAAAGACTAGCTTGGCATCATTTTGGATGACTTGATTGGGCTTGCCACCGAGGACAAAATAATGCTCCTCATCAAAAAGAGTCAACTGAACATCACTTTTTTCAGCTAGGTCATAGAGGTATTCTATGTCTGCTGGACTAAGTTCTTGCCAGTCAACTAGTCCCCAGTCACTTGTCTGGTGAGTTGAACAACCGTTGTTAACAATGACATACTCATTCTGGAGGTCAAGTCCCAGTTTTTTATAGTAGGGGAGGACACCGAAAAGCGGGCGACCCGTACAGAGAACTAGTTTGACACCTTTTTCAATAGCTTGATGAATAGCAGTAATATGAGCTTGTGGGATTTCCTTGGCTTCATTGAGGAGGGTTCCATCCATATCCAAGGCTAATAGTTTAATCATAGGTTTTCCTTCTTTTTCTTTTGGTATTATTATAGCATATTTTGGAGAAGAAATTGATAGGAAGCTTGGGGCTAATTGATTTTACAGTTTAGGATGTTTGGAGAATGTTTATTAGAAAAGGTTACACGTTATTCAATTAAGTAGATAATTATATTTGGCAAGCTGGTCAAAAAAACAGAGGATTTAAGATGAATAACACATTTTCCATCTTAAATCCTCTGTTTTCCTTAATTTTTTACAAATCAACTTGATTAGACGTGGGGTATGATTTATCTTCTAAATTTTCGTTTGATAATAGAGCGTTGGACTTTTAAAACAAGTAAGCTAAATCCGATTGCTGCGACAAATGCAAGAGCAGTTGATAATTTTAATGCTAAAAAGATAAAACTAAAGATAGCAACACAGATACAAAAAACAGCAATATTAACAAAAAATAGGATTTCCTTGAGATTGGCATCAGATTGTGCTTCAGGTGTATAATCTTGATAGCGAGGAATCTGATGATTTAATTCTTCTTGATAGTCTACCTCATAGGATTGTAATTTTCTTACAGGCATTATTCTCTCCTTAACTGTACATACCTATTTTATCATTTTTTAATCGGATAATTATTACAGTAAGGTTACAAAAAGAATAAAGTCCCTTTTCATTTTCAAACTATTGTTCAGGACACGATAGTTTGAAAATAATAGTACGCATAATATTAAGGTTGTTAAACACCTATTGAAAATAGATTAGTAGAAATTGAAACAGTACATTAATATTCTTCAAAACAAGTTAGCGTCATCTTGTATTAGGTATATGTTACTAATTTAGTCAGTTTTATCTACAATCAAAAAGCTGTTCTTTGATTTTTATTGAGTATATAGACTGCAAATTGCGCTTAAAAATGGTATAATGGTAAAGTTATATAGTCCCGATAAGATGGTAGGTATTTATCACTAAGAGTTTTCCTATCAGTACTTTGTAACTCTATAACACTATTTTTAAGGGGGGACATTTTTATGTCAGAACGTAAATTATTCACGTCTGAATCTGTATCTGAGGGGCATCCAGATAAGATTGCAGACCAAATTTCAGATGCGATTTTGGATGCTATTCTAGCAAAGGATCCAGAGGCGCACGTTGCTGCTGAAACAGCTGTATATACTGGTTCTGTCCACGTTTTTGGTGAAATATCTACAAATGCTTATGTGGATATTAACCGTGTGGTTCGTGATACCATTGCAGAGATTGGCTATACCAATACAGAATATGGTTTTTCTGCTGAGACGGTGGGAGTCCATCCGTCACTTGTTGAGCAGTCACCGGATATCGCCCAAGGTGTTAATGAAGCCTTGGAGGTCCGTGGAAATGCTGATCAAGACCCACTTGACTTGATTGGTGCTGGTGACCAAGGGCTCATGTTTGGATTTGCAGTGGATGAAACAGAAGAGCTCATGCCATTGCCAATCTCACTCAGTCATAAATTGGTTCGTCGTCTGGCAGAACTTCGCAAGTCTGGGGAAATTAGCTATCTTCGCCCAGATGCTAAATCACAAGTTACGGTTGAGTACGATGAAAATGACCGTCCAGTACGTGTGGACACAGTTGTTATTTCAACTCAGCACGATCCAGAAGTCAGCAACGAACAAATTCACAATGATGTCATCAACAAGGTTATCAAAGAAGTTATTCCAGCCTCTTACTTGGATGAGCAAACAAAATTCTTCATCAATCCTACTGGTCGTTTTGTAATCGGTGGACCTCAAGGGGACTCAGGTCTGACTGGTCGTAAGATTATCGTAGATACTTATGGTGGCTACTCTCGTCATGGTGGTGGTGCCTTCTCTGGTAAAGATGCGACTAAGGTAGACCGTTCTGCGTCATATGCGGCTCGCTATATTGCAAAGAATATCGTTGCAGCCGGTCTTGCTAAGAAGGCAGAAGTGCAATTGGCCTACGCTATCGGTGTTGCCCAACCTGTTTCTGTTCGTATCGATACCTTTGGTACAGGAACAGTAGCTGAAAGTAAACTTGAAAAAGCGGCTCGTCAAATCTTTGACCTTCGTCCTGCAGGAATTATCCAAATGTTGGATCTTAAACGTCCAATCTACCGTCAAACAGCAGCTTATGGACACATGGGACGTACAGATATTGACCTTCCATGGGAACGCTTGGACAAGGTAGACGCTTTGAAAGAAGCAGTCAAATAAAATCTTGAGAGGGGGACTTCCCCTCTTTTTTACTGATAAAACATTTCACATACAAATAATTGATAAGACTATGATTAAGTTAGAAATAGTAAACCATAAAAGCTAGAAAGGAGTTTACTGTATCAAATCTGTACAGTAAGATTAAAATCATGAAAAAGAAAACAATAGCAATTATACAATGTATTTTGTATCTCATAGCTCCTTATATAGCTCTTCAGTTATGTAGAATGAACAGAAGTATCGTTACTGATAATCTCTTTTTTATTTTCCTTATTCTGCTGACTATTTCATTCTGGTTTGGTATTTGGAAACTAGAAAAAGCACTAGATAATGATTCACAATAATAACTCCAAAGATTTAGATTTGTCTTACACAGGTTTAAGTCTTTTTTATCACTTAAGAAACTCCCATAACATCTTTCCGAAAAACTATAATTTTCTTGAAAAATATATAAATCTATGATATACTACTTGTAGACTAATTTATGGAGAAAATACATGAAACGTGAGATTTTACTGGAACGAATCGACAAACTAAAACAAATCATGCCCTGGTATGTTCTTGAATACTACCAATCTAAGCTTGCTGTTCCTTACAGTTTTACAACCTTGTACGAATACCTCAAGGAATATGATCGATTTTTTAGCTGGGTTTTAGAGTCTGGTATCTCAAACGCTGATAAAATGTCCGATATCCCTTTATCGGTCTTAGAAAATATGTCAAAAAAAGATATGGAGGCTTTTATCCTTTATCTTCGAGAACGTCCTTTGCTGAATGCCAATACAACCAAGCAAGGCGTTTCCCAAACGACCATCAATCGGACCTTATCAGCTCTTTCCAGTCTTTACAAATATCTGACCGAGGAAGTTGAAAACGACCAGGGAGAACCTTATTTCTATCGAAATGTAATGAAGAAAGTTTCAACTAAGAAAAAGAAAGAAACACTTGCTGCTAGAGCTGAAAACATCAAGCAAAAGCTCTTTCTAGGTGATGAAACAGAAAGGTTTCTGACTTATATAGACCAAGATTACCCACAACAGCTCTCTAATCGGGCTCTCTCATCATTCAACAAAAATAAAGAACGTGATTTGGCCATTATTGCCCTTCTCTTGGCATCGGGTGTTCGCTTATCTGAAGCTGTTAATCTGGATCTAAGAGATCTCAATCTCAAGATGATGGTTATTGATGTCACTCGAAAAGGTGGCAAACGTGACTCGGTCAATGTCGCTGCCTTTGCTAAGCCTTATCTAGAGAATTATCTAGCCATTCGAAATCAACGCTATAAGACGGAAAAAACAGATACAGCCCTTTTTTTGACACTCTACAGAAGTGTTCCTAATCGTATCGATGCTTCCAGCGTTGAGAAAATGGTTGCTAAATACTCTGAGGACTTCAAAGTGCGTGTAACACCCCATAAACTGCGCCATACCCTAGCAACTAGGCTCTATGATGCTACTAAATCACAAGTTTTAGTCAGTCACCAGCTAGGTCACGCCAGTACACAAGTCACTGACCTCTATACCCATATCGTTAATGATGAACAAAAGAATGCTCTAGATAGTTTATAAAATACATAAAATAAATTATGTAAAAAACAGGAAAAGATTCAATAAACTATTAATCTTATTTGATCATATAAGATACAATTTGCTAACAGAGTAAACAGCTTTAAAAAATATGAAATAAAATTTATGTGGACACTAGCTTGCCTTTCTTTGTAATATCCTGGATATGCAAATCACTTATAATTGGTATTCATCTCAAAATAAGAGGATTCCACAAAAATAAATCAAATTGAGCACTTATAAAAACATGCTGCCTGCGATGTCCAATATTTTATCAGAAAATAAAAATCCGCTAAAAACAATCATGGATAGGGTTGGACATTCTGATTCTGATGTTACTAATTCCATCTATACCCACGTCACGAAGAACATGAAAGATGAAGCAATCAATGTGCTGGATAAAGTTATGAAAAAGATTTTTTAAAAAGTTTTGCCCCTTTTTTGCCCCCTAAATACAAAAAGGCTCTATAATATTTGTAGTGGGTAAATCCCATATGGAGCCTATTTTTGTGTAGAAAAAAAGCCCCATATGACCTATAATGAAAAGCGACTAAACAACTCATTAGAAAGAATCATATGGAACAATTACATTTTATCACAAAATTACTAGACATTAAAGAGCCTAATATCCAATTTATGGATGTCATTAATAGAGATACACACAAGGAAATCATCGCTAAACTGGATTATGAGGCTCCATCTTGTCCTGATTGCGGAAGTCAAATGAAAAAATATGACTTTCAAAAACCGTCTAAGGTTCCTTACTTTGAAACTACTGGTATGCCTACTAGAATCCTCCTTAGAAAACGTCGATTCAAGTGCTATCATTGCTCTAAAATGATGGTCGCTGAGACTTCTCTCGTCAAGAAGAATCACCAAATCCCTCGTATCATCAACCAAAAGATTGCCCAGAAGCTAATTGAAAAGACTTCTATGACCAATATTGCTCATCAGCTGGCCATTTCAACTTCAACTGTCATTCGCAAGCTCAATGACTTCCGTTTTAAGCATGATTTTTCTCGTCTGCCTAAGATTATGTCCTGGGACGAATATGCCTTTACAAAGGGAAAAATGAGTTTCATTGCGCAAGATTTTGACAATCTCAATATCATCACTGTTCTTGAAGGTAGAACACAGGCTATCATAAGAAATCATTTTCTGCGCTACAATCGCGCTGTTCGTTGTCAGGTAAAAATCATTACTATGGATATGTTTAGCCCTTACTATGACTTGGCTAAACAGCTTTTTCCGTGTGCTAAAATCGTTCTTGATCGCTTTCACATTGTTCAACACTTAAGTCGTGCTATGAGTCGTGTGCGTGTTCAAATCATAAATCAGTTTGAGCGAAAATCCCATGAATACAAGGCTATCAAGCGCTACTGGAAGCTCATTCAACAGGATAGTCGTAAACTCAGTGATAAGCGTTTTTATCGTCCTACTTTTCGTATGCACTTAACCAATAAAGAAATCCTAGACAAGCTTTTGAGCTATTCAGAAGACTTGAAACACCACTATCATCTCTATCAGCTCTTGCTTTTTCACTTTCAGAATAAGGAACCAGAGAAATTTTTCGGTCTCATTGAAGACAATCTAAAGAAGGTTCATCCTCTTTTTCAGACTGTCTTTAAAACCTTTCTAAAGAACAAAGAGAAAATCGTCAACGCTCTTCAATTCTCCTATTCAAACGCCAAACTGGAAGCAACTAATAATCTTATCAAACTTATCAAGCGCAATGCCTTTGGTTTTCGGAACTTCGAAAACTTCAAAAAACGAATTTTTATCGCTCTGAATATCAAAAAAGAAAGGACGAAATTTGTCCTTTCTAGAGCTTAGCTTTTCTTCAACCCACTACAGTTGACAAAGAACCTACAAAAATAGCCCTTCGGATAAAATCCGAGGGGCTAGAAACGTTGTTAAATCAACGGCCGAACTTTTGAATTTCAAGGTTCGGGATAAAATAGTTCACTGAACTATTTTATTTTTTCAAATTGTAGAATGATTTCAATCCACGGTATTCTGCTACTTCACCAAGTTGGTCTTCGATGCGAAGCAATTGGTTGTATTTAGCGATACGGTCTGTACGTGAAAGTGAACCAGTCTTGATTTGTCCTGCGTTAGTTGCAACTGCGATGTCAGCGATTGTTGAATCTTCTGTTTCACCTGAACGGTGTGATACAACGGCAGTGTAACCAGCTTCTTTCGCCATTTCGATAGCGTCGAATGTTTCAGTAAGAGTACCGATTTGGTTAACTTTGATAAGGATTGAGTTAGCAGCACCTTCTGCAATACCTTTTTCAAGGTAAGAAGTGTTTGTTACGAAGAAGTCGTCACCAACCAATTGAACTTTACCACCAAGACGTGCAGTAAGAGCTTTCCAACCGTCCCAGTCATTTTCATCCATACCATCTTCGATAGTGATGATTGGGTATTTGTTTACCAATTCTTCAAGGTAGTCGATTTGTTCTGCAGCAGTACGTACAGCTGCTCCTTCACCTTCGAATTTAGTGTAGTCGTAAACTTTACGTTCTTTATCGTAGAATTCTGATGAAGCACAGTCAAATCCGATAAATACGTCTTTACCAGGAACATATCCAGCAGCTTCGATAGCAGCAAGGATAGTTTCAACTCCGTCTTCAGTTCCTTCAAAACGAGGAGCGAATCCACCTTCGTCACCTACGGCTGTTTCCAAACCACGAGATTTAAGGATTTTCTTAAGAGCATGGAAGATTTCAGCACCCCAACGAAGAGCTTCTTTGAATGATGGCGCACCAGCAGGTACGATCATGAATTCTTGGAAAGCGATTGGAGCGTCAGAGTGAGAACCACCGTTGATGATGTTCATCATTGGAGTTGGAAGAACTTTAGTGTTGAATCCACCTAGGTAGCTGTAAAGTGGGATTTCAAGGTAGTCAGCAGCAGCACGAGCTACAGCGATAGACACACCAAGGATTGCATTTGCACCCAATTTACCTTTGTTAGGAGTACCGTCAAGAGCGATCATAGCACGGTCGATAGCTTGTTGATCACGTACATCGTAGCCAATGATAGCTTCAGCAATGATGTTGTTTACGTTGTCAACAGCTTTTTGTGTACCAAGACCACCGTAACGAGATTTGTCACCGTCGCGAAGTTCAACTGCTTCGTGTTCACCAGTAGAAGCTCCTGATGGAACCATACCACGTCCGAAAGCACCTGATTCAGTATAAACTTCTACTTCAAGTGTTGGGTTACCGCGTGAGTCTAGGACTTCGCGAGCGTAAACATCAGTAATAATTGACATTTTTTACTCTCCTTATGAGTTAAATTTTTTACACCTCTATAATACCTTAAAACCCCTCCTTTTTCAAGAAAAAACGTTATCTTTGTGCAAATTTTCCTTAACTTTATAAAGTAATCGCTTTCTTTTGTCTGTTTTATTCCAACTTTTATGATATACTGTTTTCATGACAGATTTATCAAAACAATTACTTGAAAAAGCTCATGGTGGAGCAAAATTAAATCCTGATGAGCAAAGACGCTATCTTGGTACCTTTGAGGAAAGAGTTCTTGGATATGCAGATATTGACACAGCAAATAGCCCGCAGTTAGAAAAAGGCTTTTTATCCATTTTAGAAAACCTTCAGGAAAAAGCAGAGCCACTATTTGTGAAGATTTCACCAACTATCGAATTTGACAAACAAGTTTTCTACTTAAAAGAAGCAAAAGAAACTGATAGTCAAGCTACCATTGTATCTGAAGAGCATACTTCTTCTCCTTTTGGCCTGATTATCCATAGTAATGCACCAGTACAAGTAGAAGAAAAGAATCTTCGACTTGCTTTTGCAAAACTTTGGGAAGTTAAAAAGGAAGAACCATCCAAAACATCCTTATGGAAAAAATGGTTTGGCTAAATCTTGCGCATAGTTAATAAGTGCCCGATATTGGCTGCCGTGCGCTCCAGATAGAGGCTGGCATTTTTCAAACTATCTTCTAAAGGTTCGCTTTTCTCTAAAATAGAAAAAGCTGCTTGGATATTTTCAAATGGTGGGGAAGGTAAATCTTCAGCAAGACTACCACAAATAGCAATGACAGGAACTCCGACAGGGGTTCTTTTTGCAACACCTATAGGGGCTTTACCTGCTAAACTTTGACGATCTAGCTTTCCTTCTCCTACAACAACCAAGTCAGCATGTAAAACTTTCTTATCAAAGTTGATTAAGTTCAAGCAGGTATCAATTCCATACACGATATTTGCCTGAGCAAAGGCACACAAACCGCCAGCAAGGCCTCCACCAGCTCCTGCTCCTTTAATTTCCAATGTTACAGGTGAGGCTTTTTCATAAAAATCTTGTATTGCCTGATCTAGGACTGGAAACATAGCAGGATGTAAACCTTTTTGCTTGCCAAAAGTGTAGGTCGCACCTTGATATCCACATAAGGGACTCACGACATCTGCTAAAATACGAATTTGAACATCTTCTGGAATTTCATAGCGATTTTCTATTGAAACAGAAGCTAAGTTCAATAAGGATTGACCGCAAGCGGGTAAGACATTTCCATTCTTATCATAAAATTGATAACCTAAACCAGCAGCAATCCCAATACCCCCATCATTACTGGCCGTGCCACCAACGCCGATATAGATTTCTTTAATCCCTTGAGCAATGAGATGACGAATCAACTCTCCAATACCACAAGTTTGGATTTGAAGTGGATTTCGTTTCTCTATCGGAATTTTTTCAAGGCCAATTAAATCAGCAACTTCAAATAGTGCCAGTTGACCTTTTTGAAAATAGCGCATTTCTTCTTTCTGTCCAAAAGGGCCTGTCACTTGTAACCAATTTTCTTCAAGATCAAGAGAATGTCGAATGGAATCTACTGTACCTTCGCCACCATCACCAACAGGGCAGAGGAGGCATTCTACATCTGCTATCGATTGTTGGAAGCCTCTTTTTATTGATTCAGCTACCTGTTGAGCTGTCAAGCTTTCCTTAAATGAATCTGGTGCAATTACAATCTTCATATTTTCCCTCATTCTAACCAGTCAATCAAAGGAAGAACTTCTAAAAAATCCCTCTTGTCAACATGATGTTGTATTTCTTTTTTGAGCACTTCTTTGGCACAAAAGGCGATTCCTAGCCCCGCCGACTTCAACATTAATAGGTCATTGGCCCCATCACCGATTGCAATCGTTCTTTCTTTAGAAAGTTTTAGTTCCTCTGTCCATTTTTCCAGAGTTGCTTTTTTGACTTCGGGATTAATAATTTGTCCAACTAACTTTCCTGTTAGAAAACCGTCTTTGACTTCAAGTTGGTTGGCAGAGAAATAGGCAATGTCGAGGGATTTTGCTAATCTCTCAACTATTGGAGTAAATCCACCGGACACCAGACCAACTAGGATTCCATTCTTTTGGAGAATGGAAATGAATTCCTGGGCATTTGGCGTTAGATGAATAGTGTTGAAGACTTTATCAAAAACCGAAACAGGAAGACCTTCCAACAAGGACACTCTTTTTCGTAAACTGCTTTCAAAGTCCAACTCTCCTTGCATTGCCCGACTTGTAATCAGCGAAATTTCCTCCTCACGACCTACCTCTCTTCCCAAAAGATCAATCACTTCTTCTAGGATTAGGGTTCCATCTACATCCATAACACACAAGCCTTTTACTTGAGACATCAGTTCTCCTCTCTAAACAGCCCAAAAATCGTATGAAGTCATCATACGATTTTATCTATTAATTAACTAAACTATGGTACAAGTCAAGGTATGACCTGCAGGCTGTATCCCATGAGAAATCACACTCCATAGCTTGTTTTTGTAAGTTTCTCCAAACGTCAGGATGGTTTCTATACAAGTTCAATGCTGTTTGGAAAGTCCAATTCAACCAGTAAGGGGATAGATTGTCAAAGCTAAAGCCAGTACCGCTTCCTTCGATTGGATTGAAAGCGCGAACGGTATCTCGCAAGCCACCAACTTCATGGACCAATGGCAAGGTTCCGTAACGCATAGCCATCATTTGAGACAAGCCACACGGTTCAAAACGACTCGGCATGAGGAAGAGGTCACAAGCAGCGTAGATTTCTTGAGCTAGTTTGACATCAAAAGTGATATTTGCTGATAACTTGTCAGGATAAACTTGAGCAAACCATGAGAAAGCTCCTTCAAAGGCTGGATCTCCAGTTCCCAAAAGAACAATCTGAACGTCATTTTGCAAGATATGGTGCAGACTTTCCACCACCACATCAAAACCTTTTTGACGTGTCAAACGAGAAACAATTCCCACCAGTGGAACGTCAGCTCTAACTGGCAAGCCAACTCTCTCTTGTAATTTTGCCTTATTCTGGGCTTTTCCAGACAAATCTTCCTGATTAAAATGATAGTCTAAAAGAGCATCCGTCTGAGGATTATACAGGTCAGCATCAATCCCATTCACGATACCAGATACTTTACCAGATTCCATTCGAAGAATTTGATCCAAGTTACATCCGAACTGACTGGTCATAATTTCATGAGCATAACTAGGTGAAACGGTTGAAACACGGTCAGCATAAAGAATTCCAGCCTTCATCCAGTTCAGACAGTTATTCCAGCGAAGGGTACCATCAGCATAACGTTCAAAACCGACTCCAAACAAATCCCATAACATTCCTTCTGAAAATTGTCCTTGGAATTCCAAATTATGAATAGTTAAAACAGTTTTAATTCCTTGATAAGCTTGAATCCAACGGTATTTTTCCTTTAACAAGAATGGTATCATGGCTGTATGGTAATCATGAACATGGAGAAGGTCAGGGATAAAGTCAATTCTTTCCATAGCCTCAATAGCAGAGAGTTGGAAAAAGGCAAAGCGTTCTCCGTCGTCAAAATCACCGTAAACATGGCCACGGAAGAAATAATATTGGTTGTCAATAAAGTAGAAGGTCACACCATTTAGTACTGTTTTCTTAATTCCACAGTACTGTCTGCGCCAACCAACATTTACCTCAAAATGAAGAACATCTTCAATCTGATTTCCAAATTTAGCCTCTACCATGTCATAGTAGGGTAAAACAACTGCCACTTCATGTCCCGCTTTTACTAGTGATTTGGGAAGAGCGCCAATGACGTCTCCCAAACCACCTGTTTTTGAAAAGGGGGCACCCTCTGCTGCTACAAATAAAATTTTCATGAATGAATATCCTCTGTTACTTTAGCACCTTTCTTGACGACAACTGGATGTTCTGCAGTGCCTCGAATTACAACACCATCCGCAACTTCAACACCCTTATCCAAGATAGCGTATTCTACCTGAGCTCCTTCTCCAATAACAACACGAGGGAAAAGTAAGCTATCTTTAACCAAGCTATCCTTATGTACATGAATATTACGTGATAGAACGGAATTAGCCACTTGACCTTCAATGATACTACCAGAGGCAAACTGTGAAGTACTTACCTTAGATGTGTTAGCATAGTAAGTTGGTTCTTCATTTTTGACCTTTGTATAAATTTTTTGGTTTGGTGAGAAGAGAGAATAGAATTTTTGCGATTCAAGCATATCTTTATTAGCTTGGTAATAAGACTCTACAGAGTGAATATTTGCAAGGTAGCCTGTATACTCGTAGGCAAAAGCTCCTTCTTTGGCAGCTAAATCCCGTAAAACATAGCGCAATTTCTCTGGATGTTCTTTCTTAGCTTCTTCTTCTAAGCGTTCAATCAACCAAGGTGTATCAACAACAAAAATATCTGTAGACATATTGAATATTTCTTCTGTTGATTTTCTATCAAATAGCGTGTGAGAACGAACATGGTCTGTTTCATCTACTTCCAAGATTGCGTTGACTTCTGAAATATCTTTCTTAGGAAGTTTCTTATAAACAACTGTAATAGGCCCCTTCGTTGTGTTATGAAGGTGGAACACTTGGTTCAAATCAATATTAATCAAAACATCACAGTTGAGTGATACTGTTTGGTTTGACCCAGAGCGTTTTAAATAGGTGAGCAGCTGTTGGTAATATTCTTTTCCTACTGTGCTACTCTCAACGCGTGTATTATAAATTCCTAGATAATAGTGACTAAGAAGAGTTGACAAGCCCCACTCACGCCCTGAACGGATATGGTCAAAAACAGAACTAATATTATCCTGCTGAAAAATACCAAAAACACTGCGAACACCAGCATTGGCAAGACTTGAGAGCGGGAAGTCAATCAAACGATATTTACCGCCAAATGGCAAACTAGCTACTGGACGGTGGTCTGTCAATGTTGACATATCATGAAAACCAACTGTGTTTCCTAAAATGGCAGAATATTTATCAATCTTCATCTGTTGCTACCCCCACTACTTCATTATATCCTACAACTTGTACTTCTTCTGTTCCATCAATTTCGACTCCATCAGAAATAACTGCACCTTCACCAATAATAGCACGTTTGATTTTAGCTCCGTGTCCAATAATGGCTCCACTCATGATAACTGAATCTACTACTTCTGCTCCTTCGCGAACTTGCGCACCTGTTGAAAGAATAGAGTGTTTAACAGTTCCATCAACGAAACAGCCATCAACAACCAAAGAATCTTCCACGTGAGCATTGGCACCAAGGAAGTTTGGTGGTGAAATCAAGTTTCTTGAGTAAATCTTCCATTGACGGTTACGGCTATCCAAGGCATTTTCTGGAGAAATGTACTCCATGTTGGCTTCCCAGAGCGACTCGATAGTACCAACATCTTTCCAGTAACCATTAAATTCGTAAGCGTAGACACTTTCACCTGACTCAAGGTAATTTGGAATGACATTTTTACCGAAGTCTGACATATCCACATTGCTCTTTTCAGCAGCTACTAACATATTGCGGAGACGTTGCCAATCAAAAATGTAAATCCCCATAGAAGCCTTTGTAGATTTAGGTTGGGCTGGTTTCTCTTCAAATTCAACAATGCGGTTATTGGCATCGGTGTTCATAATACCAAAACGACTTGCTTCTTTAAGAGGAACATCAAGAACTGCTACTGTCAAACTGGCATTATTATCCTTATGAGACTGGAGCATGGCATCATAGTCCATCTTATAGATATGGTCACCCGAAAGAATCAAAACATACTCTGGATTGACACTATCGATATAGTCGATATTTTGATAAATAGCGTGACTAGTTCCTTCAAACCAACGATTTCCTTCACTTGCAGAATAAGGTTGAAGAATAGAGACACCAGAATTGATACCATCTAGTCCCCAACTTGAACCATTCCCGATATGGTTGTTGAGAGCAAGTGGTTGGTACTGTGTAATGACTCCAACATTGTGAATACCTGAGTTGGCACAGTTTGAGAGAGCAAAGTCAATGATACGGTAGCGCCCACCAAATTGTACAGCTGGTTTTGCGATGCTTTGAGTGAGTTTACCGAGACGAGTTCCTTGCCCACCAGCAAGAATCAAAGCTAACATTTCATTCTTCATTTTCTACTCCTTTTTTGTTTTTACTTGTGACAGTTTTAGTAGATTTCAAGCGACGCTTGATTTTCCATACACTAGCTCCCATAGCAGGTAGGGTAAAGGTCAAGGTCTGCTCATAATCCTTCCATAGTCCTTCTTGCGTTTGAACAGTTTGATTATGCTCTTTCCAGACACCTCCCCACTCTTCTAACTCAGTATTCCAGACTTCTTCGTAAATCCCTGCGACAGGCAGTCCAATTGTAAAATCTTTTCGTTCAACAGGTGCCATGTTAAAGACACAGACTAGCAGGTCGTCCTTCTTATCCTTACGGATGAAGGAAAGAACGCTCTGATCTCGATTATCCGCATCAATGATTTCAATACCATCATAACTGGTATCGATTTCCCACAGACAGCGATGGTCTTTGTAAAACTGGTTTAGCTGAGAAGTGAAATACTTCATCTTAGCATTCATTGAGTCTTCAAGGTTAGACCATTCCAATTGTTCCTCAGATTTCCATTCTAGGAATTGCCCATATTCACTACCCATGAAGAGTAATTTCTTACCAGGGTGACAAATTTGATAAGTGTAGAGATTGCGCAAACCTGCGAATTGATTATAACGATCTCCCCACATTTTGTGCATCATACTCTTCTTGCCATGAACCACTTCATCGTGTGAGAATGGTAGGAGATAATTCTCCTTGAAGACATACATAAAGCTGAAGGTCACCAAATTAAAGTCGTATTTACGATAAATCGGATCTTCTTCGTAGAAACGGAGGATATCATTCATCCAGCCCATATTCCATTTGTAGTCAAAGCCAAGACCATCTGAATCCTTGGTGTCAGTAATCTGAGTAGCTGATGAACTTTCCTCAGCTACCATCATCACATCTGGATGAGCTTGTTTAATGACATCATTCAAGCGTTGAAGGAAATAATAGCCCTCGTAGTTGAGATTACCACCATCCTTGTTTGGCGTCCATGGGGCATCATCATAGTCAAGATAGAGCATGTTACTAACCGCATCCACGCGAATACCGTCCAAATGGTAAAAGTCAATCCAAAACTTAATACTAGAAATCAAGAAGGACTGGACTTCATTCTTTCCAAGGTCAAAATTGAGCGCACCCCAACCATAGTTATGAGCCTTATTATGGTCTTGGTACTCAAAAGTCGGTGTTCCATCATAATAGGCCAAGGCATCATCATTGATAGTAAAGTGACCAGGTACCCAGTCTACAATGACTCCAATATTGTTTAAGTGACATTCCTCAACAAAATCTTGAAACTCTTCAGGACGACCATAAGCATGCTCTAAAGCAAAGTATCCCATAAGCTGATAACCCCAACTCAGACCGAGAGGGTGGGACATTAAAGGCATAAACTCAATATGAGTATAGTTCATCTCAACTAGGTAAGGAATGAGCTCATCTTTCAGTTGACCAAAACTATAGGGACTGCCATCAGGGTTTCTCTTCCACGATCCAGCATGAACTTCGTAAATATTGACCGGACGCTCTTCAAAACTCAATCGTTTTCTACGCGCTAACCAGAGTCCATCCTTCCATTTTTTCTCTGGAATCTCTGTTAAAATCGCTCCAATACCAGGTCGTGCCTCATACCGTACAGCCAAAGGGTCAATCTTCATCAGCTGATGACCATTTGCACGTGTAATATTGTACTTATAAATTTGGCCTTCTTGAGCAAGACTGGTAAAAACTTCCCAGACTCCAAATTCATTCCGTTCCATTGGGATTTGACTCTCTACCCAATTGGTGAAATCCCCTACCAAGTGAACAGCCTGAGCATTAGGTGCCCACACACGGAAAGTATAGCCAGACTCACCATCTTTTTCTTCCCTATGCGCTCCCAGATAATGCTGGAGGTGAAAATTCTCACCTGTCATAAAAGTTTCTAAAGCTTTTTTCTTATCCATACACCCTCCCATTTTTTGTAAGCGTTTTCTATAGTTTTATTATACTATCTTTTTAGATAAGATTCAAGTAAATTACTATATTTGCTAAAAATTCTTTTGAAAGTCTTCAACAAATTCACTGATGTGTTCACTTGTAAATCAAGAAATTTTCAGAAACGCTTTGAAAACGAATTGTTTTTTAACAATACTATCATAAAGTTCGTTATTTTACTAACAAAAAAATAATTTTAAGTAAAAAAATAAATCAGGAAACGAATCTCCTGATTTTATTAACAGATAAAGCACCACAAATGAAATTAAATTGCAAATTTATTCTACAAGACTTTATAGACGCTGGCACTAACACCGCCAACCGTGTCTTTAGCAGCTAAGTGGCTATTGCTTACCAAGAGTTCCAGATTTCCTGCATTTTCAAACTTGAAGTCTTGTCCTTTAGCATTAAAGACAACCAATAGGTGTTCTGCCCCATGAATTTCATAGACAATCCAACCACTGTGTTCATTTGCTGAATGAACAAAGACATGATGGTAAATTTCCTCATAAGTAGGGTAAGAAAAGGCACTGGTTTCTGTCTTCAAACGAATCATCTGACAAATAAATTCGATGCTATCTTGACGCTCATTGATCAAGTCCCAGTTTACTTGGTTTACACTGTCCGGAGCATTATAGCTATTCATAGCACGCTCTCTATCATCATGGGTCAACTCACCATTTTCACCAGTTGCAACCAGTTTGGTACGACCAAATTCTTGACCGATTTCCATAAAGGCCATCCCTTGCATGAGCAGATTCATGGCTGTGGCTGTCTCAACCTTGCGCATGATTTGTTCTGAACTTTGGTCTGGATGAAGAGTTGCCAATAAATCGTGAAGATTGTAATTGTCATGGGCTTCTACATAATTAAGCACTTGATTTGGATGTGTATAGGTCCCTAATTCACGACTGCCAAGGATTGCTTTGGCTAGAATTGGTTCTGTTGCAGCACCACTGACAAAGCCTGACTTGATAGCACCGTAGACTTCTCCCCCTTTAACAGCATCGCGCTGATTGTCATTAAAGAAACCAATATTTGGCATCTGATAGGCATTGTCTTTCTTAGCCTTATCATAAGGGGCAAGACCTGTTCCCATATCCCATCCTTCTCCATAAAGGATAATGTTAGGGTCAATTTCATCCAAGCTTTGGCGAATCATCTGCATGGTCTTGACATCATGAATCCCCATCAAGTCAAAACGGAAGCCGTCAATATTGTATTCCTGCACCCAGTATAGAAGAGAATCAATCATATACTTGCGGAACATTTCGTGTTCACTGGCAGTTTCATTTCCAACACCCGTTCCATTCTGGAAGGTACCATCTGGATTCATACGGTAATAGTAATCAGGGACAGTTGTTTGGAAAGGTGCATCAACAACTGAGAAGGTATGGTTATAGACCACATCCATAATGACACCAATACCCGCATCGTGATAAGCTTGAACCATGGTCTTCAAATCACGAATGACCTGAGCTGGATCATCTGGATTTGTTGAAAGGCTCGTTTCTGGTGCGTTATAGTTTTGTGGGTCATAACCCCAGTTGTAGGTTGCATTCCCATCCTCATCGTATTCTTTGTGACGGTCTGCAATTGGTTGCAATTGAACATAATTGTAACCTATCTTCTTGATATAATCAAAAGCAGTCGACTGACCATACTGGTTAACCGTTCCAGTCTGAGCCGCACCCAAGAACGTTCCTCTAAGATGTTCATCCACACCTGAGGTCGGTGATTTGGTCAAATCACGAATGTGCATTTCACAAATAACTGCCTTACATGGATTTTTCAAACGCCAAGTAGCCTCAGAACCGTGCTTAACCTCAAAGTTTTCAACTTGCTTTTCTTCATGACTCAGAATAGCTGAACGTTTGCCATCAGGACTGGTCGCGATTGTATAAGGATCACGTGTCAGTGTTTGGTGATGAGGGAATTGGACTTGATATTGATAAGCCTTACCAGTCAAATCTTCCTCAACATCCAAACTCCAGACACCAATAGTATTGTCCTTATGGTTATAAGAGTAGCTATTGCCTCTCTCCATCTCAAAAGTTTTCCAAACAGGTGCATCATTAGTAGCCGATTCATAAACAACAACCTGCACTTCTGTCGCTGTTGGAGCCCAAAGGGCAAAGTGAGCCTGATTGTCCTCTACACGGCAACCTAATTCCCCTTGATAACCCCAATGGTGATCAAAACTAGCACTGTTAATGGCCTTATCAAAGGCAAAAGGGTTTTGATTTTTATAGAAAGGACTGGCAATAGCAGGATTTTCAGAATAATAAATTCTATCATCGCCTTCCAAAATCCAGACCTCCGTTAAGAGAGGATAGTGATTAAAACGGATAGCATATTCTTTACTGGTTTGACCTGTATGAACCACAAAATTCAAGCTTTCTAAGGCATGAGAACTTGGATGTTCAAAGTTAAATAAGGCACCAAAATAATCCTCTTTATAAGTCAGTAGATCAATTCGTTGATCCTGACTTTTTACAAAAGAGCAAGTGTCGTATTCTCCATTCTTGCGATGGTAATGAATACGCATAGGGTAGTTATACATTTTTTATTTTTCCTTTTTTATTTGTTTCTGTTTTACTAATAAATTCTTGACCGATTTTGTCACGGCTAACAAACATAGTTATATCATCTAAACTCTGATTTTAAACGATTATTACAAACTTTCTAGCCAAGCTTCATCTCGAACTTCAATACCAAGTTCTTGTGCCTTTTGAAGTTTACTTCCAGCATCTGCTCCTGCCACGACGAGGTCGGTCTTTTTAGAAACACTGCCTGTTACCTTGGCACCAAGACTTTCTAGTTTGCTTTTAGCTTCTGAGCGTTTGAGACGTTCTAATTTTCCAGTCAATACAACGGTCAAACCTGACAAGGCTGCATTTGCTACTACAGTCTGACCTTTATAGTCTAGATTGACCCCAGCTTCTTTCAATTCTCTTAGGAGAATTTCAGAGCCTTCTGTCGCAAAGTAAGTTTGAAGACTCTTGGCAATCACACCACCCAGACTTTCAATACTAGCCACTTCCTCTGGATCTGCCTGAGCCAGATTTTCAATTGAATGGAAATGTTGAAGTAAGAGCTGGCTGGCCTTGTTTCCGACATGGCGAATTCCCAAACCAAACAAGAGTTTTTCAGCCGAATTTTCCTTTGATGCTTGGATAGCCTGATACAGTTTAGCAGCGGACTTTTCCTTAACCCCCTCTAAAAGGAGGAAATCTTCTTCTTGCAAACGATAAATATCCGCCACATCCTTGACTAAATTAGCAGCAAAGAGCTTCTCAACAATAGATGGACCAAGGCCTGTAATATTCATAGCATCACGAGAAGCAAAGTGAATCAAGCCTTCCATGATTTGAGCAGGACAACGCGGATTGATACAACGAAGGGCCACTTCATCTTCAAAGTGCAACAAGCCAGAGTCACAGCTTGGACAGTTTGTAGGGATATCTAGTTTTTCTTCAGAAACCCGTTTGGACTCTACCACTCGTAAAACAGCAGGGATGATGTCCCCGGCCTTATAGACGATGACCGTGTCGTCTTTGCGAATATCTTTTTCAGCAATATAATCCACATTGTGCAGGGTCGCACGGCTAACAGTTGTACCAGCTAGTTGTACTGGTGTTAGATTTGCAGTTGGGGTTACAACACCGGTACGGCCAACTGTCCAATCAACTGACAAGAGTTGAGCTTCTTTTTCCTCAGCAGGGAACTTGTAAGCTACTGCCCACTTTGGAGCCTTAACGGTAAAGCCAAGTTCTTCTTGACCTGCTAGGTCGTTTACCTTGATCACCACCCCATCGATATCATAGGGAAGACTGTCTCGTTCCTCTCCTACTTCTTGGATAAAATGCCAGATTTCATCTATATTTTCAGCCAAAATCCGCTTAGGATTGACTACAAAACCAAGTTGTTCTAGGTGCTTCAAAACCTTTTCTTGGCTGTCACGAGTTGAAGGGCTGGCTTCTTGATAGAGAAACGTTGCAAGATTGCGCTTGGCAACTACTGCTGTATCCAACTGTCGCAGGGTGCCTGCCGCTGCATTACGAGGATTGGCAAATTCAGGCTCTCCATTTTCTTGGCGAGCTTGGTTAACCTGGTCAAAAGAAGCGCGTGGCATGTAACATTCCCCACGAACTGTAATATCAAGTTCTTCTGGCAAGGTCAAAGGAATGTCCTTAACACGTTTGAGATTTTCTGTTATATTTTCACCAATAGAACCATCTCCACGCGTTGCCCCAGCAACTAAAATCCCCTTTTCATAAGTCAGCGAGATAGACAAGCCATCGATTTTCAGCTCACAAATATAGGTTGGATGGGCCACTTCCTTACGAACACGCGCGTCAAAAGCTTCAAGCTCCTCACGTGAAAAAGCATCCTGCAAACTATAAAGAGGATACTGATGACTGTATTTTTCAAAACCATCTAAGACTTTGCCACCAACACGATGGGTCGGACTGTCTGCTAACACTTGATCTGGATAGGCAGACTCCAACTCGACCAACTCACGGTAAAGACGGTCATACTCACTGTCTGAAACCGATGGATTATCGCTAGTATAGTACTCAGTCGCATAGCGATTGAGCAAGGCGACTAACTCATTCATTCTTTTATTCATAAGACCATTTTACCATAAACTAAGCCCTCCTCACAAACGAGAAGGGCGGAAAAAACACTTAGTTTGAAATTATTTTTGAAGTCCAAGCAAACTTATATCTCTTTTTCAAAACGGGTTCGAACATATCCGAGAGCTAAGAAAGATAAGGCTACAACTCCAAGTCCAATAATCAAGAAAGAATAAAGATGGACACTTGGAAGAAAGGTCATCAAACCTGTTGCAATTGGCATAAAAAGTATAGCTAAGGTATAAATCGAACTGAGAACTCTTCCCAGATATTCACCTTCAACCTTGGTTTGTACCTGAGTAAAAAAGTGAATATTGAACATCGTCATAAAGAGTTCACAAACGAAATTTCCTGAAAAAGTAAGATAGGATGGGAGAGAAAATCCCATTATCATCACTCCAAGTCCAGTCAGAGCCAACAAAAACAGAAGCATTTCCATACTGGCTTTAATCTTACTAGCTAACAGCGCCCCAACAATAGAACCGATAGCCCCCATAGTTAAAATAGTGGCATAGGCACCTTGAACTCCATAGAGCTGATTTGAAAAGGGGAGGAGGTAATTAAAAGCTGCAAAGAAAAAATTGACACTTGAAGCCATGACTAACAAAAAGAAGATTTCCTTTTGCTTCACAATATAGTGAACTCCCTCCTTGATATCAGAAAAAATAACTCTGAATGTGAGTTTCTTCTCACCCGTAGTCTTCTCTTCTTTCTTTGGAAGCAAGGCTACTAAGCCAAAAGCGAGGAAAAAACTAAGGGCATCTAATACCAAGGTAATACGAAGACTTGCAAATTGTAAAACCAGAAAAGAAAGTACAGGAGAACTCACACTGACAACCTGCAAGACCAACTCCAAACGAGAATTGTAGAGGACCAGTTCATCCTTCTCTACCAATTCTGTGATAATGGCCTTATTTGCTGGTCTAGAAAAGGCAAAGGCAATCGCCTGCACAATATTAGCCCCAATCAAAGCTCCAATCATCCAGCTGTCATTTCTTATAAAAGAAATAGCCAGACAAAGAATCCCACAAACAAGGTCCGTCGTCATTAAAATCTTGCGACGAGAAAAACGGTCTGAAATGACTCCGCCAAAGGGGTTGACGAGAATAGATGTGACGAGTTCAGAAATCTGATACATTCCTAAAACTGTCTGTCCGATAGTCCCCATGGAAGCCAACCAGACACTATTTCCATAATCATAGAGCATATTCCCTATCTTGTTAACAGCTCCACGGCTAATCAACTGTACTGCATAGCGGTTCATATAAAAACTCCTCTCAAATTTTGAAACTATTGTATCAAAACTGAAAGGAGCTTTTTATTTTTTCCCTTATTTGGGAAAATTAATCTTTGACAAATTTTTCATAGTGTTCCTGATAATAGGCTACTTGCTCTGGAAGACCTAGCACGTCAAAAATATGCATGGCCTCTTGCATTTGGCTACAACCTTCTTTACACTGTCCTCTTTGGTAGAAGGCAAAGCCTTTTAAATAATGAAAAATATTACGCTCATAAAGCTTAATACCTTTACCAATAATCTTCTCTGTATAAGCCTCGAAATAACTAGCATTATCAAAAGAAAGATGCTCTAAACAATGTTGATAACAATTGAGGGCCAAAATCAACACTAATCTCTTATGGCGACCGATCTCTAGGTAAAATTCCTCCCTCTCCATAACTTCTCTACCAATCCGAGTGACATAGTCTACATCGTAGAAACTATAGAGGTTACCGAAAAGAATCAACTCATACATGGTCCATTCTTCCGTTTTGAAGAGATAATCTGCTACCTTATCCAAATCATCCTGCTTCATCTCATAACTCGAATCTCTTTGACAAATCAGACCTTGCATCAAAATCCAGTTCAGCTCAAAATAAAGGGGATTCGTCGAACTCTTAGCCTTTTCAAGTTGTTCCCTTTGAAGCTTTTGAAAACCTGCAATATCATTTGAATAGTAAAGAGGCACAATTTGTCCCATCATGGCAACATGTTCATGATTATGAAAATTCCTTGCCTTGTCCATGAAATTTTCGATTGTTACATGAATGTTATCCAAAAGCTCAAAAAAACGTGAGACTGCTAGGTCAGACTCCCCAAGCTCAAAGCGAGATAACTGAGATGTTGAACAGGATTCCCCTGCCGCCTCCTTTAAAGAATAATTTCCACTTGTTCGAAATTCACGAAATACTTTTCCAAGATGTTCCATCTTTACACCTGCTCTGACAATTCTTCCCATTCAAGCATAGCTTCTTCCTGACGATGGCAGATTTTATCCAGTTCAGCCTGCAATTCCATGAGTTTACCTGCATCGTTGGTTTCCAACATTTGTTCAGAAATGGCTTGGCTTTGACTTTCTAACTCTTCGATTTCAGCTTCTAGACTTTCGATTTGTCGCATGAGTTTACGAACTTCTTTTTGACTTTCTTTCTGAGCTTGATAGTCATTAACTGGGCTTGCTTCTTTTGCTTGATTGCTAGTTGAAGCTTTCTCAGCCTGAGTCATTTCTACTTCTGCTTTCTTCTCAACATAATAGTCGTAATCTCCCAGGTAAAGAGTCGAGCCATTCTCAGACAATTCCAGTACATGAGTTGCCACACGATTGATAAAGTAACGGTCGTGACTGACGAAGAGAAGAGTTCCATCAAAGTCAATCAAAGCATTTTCCAACACTTCCTTGCTATCAATATCCAAGTGGTTGGTTGGCTCGTCCAGAATCAAAAAGTTGTTGTTCTCCATAGACAATTTGGCCAAAAGCAAACGAGCTTTCTCTCCACCTGACAACATGCCGACTGATTTTTTGACATCATCTCCTGAGAAAAGAAAGGCACCTAGACGGTTACGGATTTCAACTTCTGGTGTCAGTTTAAAATCATTCCAGAGTTCATCCAGCACCGTATTACTTGGTGTCAACTTACTTTGGGTTTGGTCATAGTAACCCACCTCAACATTAGCCCCAAAGCGTTTTTCACCCTTGATAAAAGGAATCTGGTCCACAATAGACTTGATAAAGGTTGACTTTCCAATACCATTTGGACCGACGATAGCGACAGCATTCATCTTACGAAGGTCTAAGTTGATAGGCTCGGACAATATTTCTCCATCATAGCCAATAGCCGCATTTTCAACAGTCAGGACAACATTACCCGACGTTTTTTCCGACCGGAAGGTCATGTTGGCTGATTTCTTGCCCGCTTCAGGCTTGTCCAAACGCTCCATTTTTTCCAGTTGTTTACGGCGAGATTGGGCACGTTTGGTCGTTGAAGCACGGACTAGATTGCGATTGACAAAGTCTTCCAGAGCAGCGATTTCCTTCTGTTGCTTTTCATAGTTTTTTGCCTCAGTAGCTAGCTTTTGCTCTTTCAACTCGACAAAACGAGAATAATTGCCCACATAGCGATCCAAGGAATGCTTGGTCAAATCTAGCGTAATTGTCGCAACCTTGTCCAAGAAATAACGGTCGTGGCTGACAATAATGAGGGCACCGCTATAGTTTACCAAGTAATTCTCTAGCCAGGCAATAGTTTCGATATCCAAGTGGTTGGTTGGCTCGTCCAATACCAAGAGATTGGGCTTTTCAAGGAGCATTTTGGCTAGAGCCAAGCGAGTATTTTGACCGCCAGAAAGCTCGGCAATTTTCATCTGCCACATAGATTCGTCAAACTTGAATCCATTTAAAATCGCTCGTATATCAGCTTCATAGGTAAAGCCACCTGCTTGGCGAAAATTCTCAGATAAGCGGTCGTAATCTGACATCAGTTTATCCAAATCCTCACCAGACTTTTCACCCATCTCTAGCTCCATCTGACGCAGTTGTTTTTCCGTCCGACGCAAATCATCAAAGACATGAAGCATTTCATCGTAGATGGTATTTTCAGACTCAAAACGGCTATCTTGGGCTAGGTAAGACAGAGAAATATCTTTTTTCTTATTGATTTCTCCACTAGTTGGTTCCTCTTCTCCAACCAAAATCTTCAAAAGAGTAGACTTACCTGCACCATTTTTCCCAACAAGAGCAATCCGGTCTCGTTCATCAACCTGCAGGTTGATATTATCAAAAAGAACCTCTCCTGCAAAAGAACGTTCAATTTTATTAGCTTGTAAAATAATCATACAAGTAGTATAGCATGTTTCCCTAAGGCATTCAAGACTTGATAAACAGGCATATGTCACTACTTTTCTGAAAATTATGCTACCGTTTTACTAAAACGCTAAAAAGTGCTATAATGTGAACGGTTAAAACAATTTACAAAAAGGAGAATTTTAATGTCTTACCAAGAAAATTACCAGAAATGGGTTGATTTTGCGGAGCTTCCTGACTACCTTCGTCAAGATTTGGAAAATATGGACGAAAAAACAAAGGAAGATGCCTTCTATACAAATCTTGAATTTGGTACTGCAGGTATGCGTGGCTTGATTGGTGCTGGTACAAACCGCATCAACATCTACGTTGTTCGTCAAGCTACTGAAGGATTGGCTCGTTTGATTGAGTCAAAAGGTGGAAACGAAAAAGAACGTGGTGTGGCAATCGCCTACGATAGCCGTCACTTCTCACCTGAGTTTGCCTTTGAATCTGCGGCAGTTCTTGCTAAACACGGCATCAAATCTTACGTATTTGAAAGTCTGCGTCCAACTCCAGAACTATCATTTGCAGTTCGTCACCTCAACTGTTTCGCAGGTATCATGGTCACAGCTAGCCATAACCCTGCACCATTTAACGGTTACAAGGTTTACGGTGAAGACGGTGGACAAATGCCTCCACACGATGCAGACGCTTTGACTACTTATATCCGTGCAATCGAAAATCCATTTGCAGTTGAAGTTGCTGATGTGGAAGCTGAAAAAGCTTCTGGCTTGATCGAAGTTATCGGCGAAGCTGTTGACGTAGAATACCTTAAAGAAGTTAAGGACGTAAACATCAACCCAGACTTGATTGAAGAATTCGGTAAAGACATGAAGATTGTCTACACACCACTGCATGGTACTGGTGAAATGTTAGCTCGTCGTGCTCTTGCCCAAGCAGGATTTGACTCTGTTCAAGTTGTTGAAGCGCAAGCAACTGCCGATCCTGACTTCTCAACTGTAAAATCTCCAAATCCAGAGAGCCAAGCAGCTTTTGCTCTTGCTGAAGAACTTGGTCGTCAAGTTGGTGCAGATGTTCTTGTGGCAACTGACCCTGATGCTGACCGTGTTGGTGTTGAAGTTCTTCAAAAAGATGGTAACTACCTCAACCTTTCAGGTAACCAAATCGGTGCTATCATGGCCAAATACATCTTGGAAGCCCACAAAAATGCTGGAACTCTTCCTGAAAATGCAGCCCTCTGCAAATCTATCGTATCAACTGACTTGGTAACAAAGATTGCTGAAAGCTACGGCGCAACTATGTTCAACGTTTTGACAGGTTTCAAATTTATCGCTGAAAAAATCCAAGAATTCGAAGAAAAACACAATCACACTTACATGATGGGATTTGAAGAAAGCTTCGGTTACTTGATTAAACCATTCGTACGTGATAAAGATGCTATCCAAGCCGTTCTAGTCGTTGCTGAACTTGCTGCCTACTACCGTTCACGTGGTTTGACCCTTGCTGACGGTATCGAAGAAATCTATAAAGAATATGGCTACTACGCAGAAAAGACTATCTCTGTTACCCTTTCAGGTGTCGATGGTGCTGAACAAATCAAAGCAATTATGGCAAAATTCCGTAACAATGCTCCAAAAGAATGGAACGCAACAGCTATCACTATCGTAGAAGACTTCAAAGCTCAAACAGCTACTGCTGCTGACGGAACTGTTACAAACTTAACAACTCCTCCAAGTGATGTGTTGAAATACACACTTGCTGACGGTTCATGGATTGCTGTTCGCCCTTCAGGTACAGAACCAAAAATCAAGTTCTACATTGCAGTTGTAGGTGAAACCAACGAAGAATCACAAGCTAAGATTGCTAATATCGAAGCAGAAATCAATGCTTTTGTAAAATAAAATCCTATAAAAGATGAGACAAACCAATCTCATCTTTTTTTCGTATCAAATCTAAGCAATTTTAGAAACTTTATGGCATACTAGACTTATCAATGAAAGCGAGGTAATCTCATGGAACAATTTTTAGATAACATCAAAGACCTTGAAGTCACTACAGTTGCGCGTGCGCAAGAAGCTCTTGATAAAAAAGAAACTGCAACCTTCTTTATCGGTCGCAAAACTTGCCCTTACTGCCGTAAATTTGCAGGTACTTTGGCAGGTGTCGTAGCTGAAACCAAAGCTCACATCTACTTCATCAACAGTGAAGAAGCAAGCCAACTCAATGAGTTACAAGAATTCCGCTCACGCTATGGAATTCCAACTGTACCAGGCTTCGTTCACATTGCAAATGGACAAATCAATGTCCGTTGCGACTCTTCAATGTCAGCACAAGAAATCAAAGAATTTGCAGGATTGTAAAAAATCAGCTAACAAGTTTTAAAATCACAAAAATGCATAATGGAGCCGAAGAACGCTTTGTGAAGTACATAGATTTTTAGGATACGACAAAAATGTTGTATCCTTTTTTGTATCCCCTTTTTTAAAAATAGAGTCTGTTTGTAACTCCTTTGTTGTATCCTTTTTTCGCAAAAGAATACCAAGGAATACCAAAGACAAAAACAAAAAACGTTGATTTAACAACGTTTTACCAAGGAATGCAAAGGAATAATGGAGCCGGTGGGAGTCGAACCCACGTCCAAACACCTGCCAACATATTTGTCTACAACCATAGGTTATGTATTATTTTAACAGTCCCTCGACACATAACTCAAGCCTAGAAACTGCGAGTCTATCAATCTCTTATCAAGCCACTAGACAAGACTCAATCGTATCTCGCTAATAATAAGACCTGTCATTGAACACGAGCAATCCAAATCGGGTCACGCCTGCTGGTTTTTAGGCAGCTAGAGCGTAAGAAGTGTTATTTTTTGCAGTTATATTTAACTGAGCGTTTACGTCGCCACACGAGTCGCAAAATATGTCTCATAATGCCTGTCGAATCCGTAACGACCCCAAAAGACAATAAAATCATTATACCTTATCTAACTCAAAAATGCAAAAAGAAAATCAATTAACTAAAAAAGATAGTCTTTCAAAGCTTTAGTCAAAACCTGATAACCAGCAACACTGAGGTGCAGCCCATCAGTTGTAAATTCTTTTTTGAGTTGGCCTGCCTGGTCTGTCAAACTATCAAAAACTGGCACAAATTCTACCTGCATATAGGCAGAAGCAAGCTCTTGATAGGCTTGATTCCATTTCTGAATTTTTTCATTCGAGCGGATATAGACTGTCTGCTTGTACTCCTCTCCCTCATTGACTGGCAAAATAGAAAGCAATTTAATCTCTGCCAGTGGGTAATCGCGAACAATGTATTGAATGGTAGCTTCGAGATTATTGAGAGCATCATTCAAAGGCACATCTTTTCCAATATCGTTCGTCCCAATTAAAAGGACAATTTTATCTACCGCCCCACCGTACAGATGCACATCTAGATTTTCTAATAACAGCCCTGTCTGATAACCTCGAATGCCTCGATTGACAATGGTCTTTGAAGTCCCAAATAGTTCCTGCAAAGGGTAATACTCAACAATGGAATCCCCAATAAAAAGAATGTCTGGTTCAACAACAGAAACTTGATTTAAGTGACGGTATTTGGTTTGGATTTTGCCTTGTTCCTTTAGTAACCAATTTTCTAATAACTGTACTGCCACTTCATTCTCCTTTTTCTAACCAGTTTTCCAAGACTTGATAAACTCCTCCTTGGCTGTTAGCTGGCGCTAGAGCAGTCGCCACAGCTTTGGCTTTCTCATCAGCATTTTCCATCGCATAGGCAATCCCAGCCATTTCAAGCATTTCAACATCATTTTCACTATCGCCAAAAGCCATGATTTGTTGGGGGTTCAAGTCCCAGCGCTTGAGTAATTCTTCCAAGCCCCATGCTTTATGAATTCCAGCTTGAAGGATATCAATGCAACCATAGCCACTCGATACAGCCCGAACACGGCCATCAAAGAGGTTATTAATCTCTTCCAAGACCGAACTCAAACGTTCCTCACCAACTACCATACTCATCTTGAGTACACCACCAAAGAGGTCAGAAGTTAATTCATCCACAAACTGCATCCGTTGGTAGAATTTTTCAATCATTTCTGGAGTCATAAAACTTTCAAGGTCTGTAAAAATCGTACCTTCCTTGACGAAACCACCCTTCATAGCCGTCACAACAAACTGATCCTGACACGCTCGACCCTTGAAATGAGCCAAAGCCTTATCGACAATGGCATCATCCCAAGTCTGTGCCTGAATCAATTCATTGTTTTCAAAAATACGAGCACCGTTTGCAACAACCAGAACCACTCGATCGACCAAGTGCCCCAGTAGTTGCCTCATGCGGTGAATTTCATTACCCGTCGCGATGACAAAACGAATATCCCTTTGATCCAACTGATCTAAAATCTTTTCCAAGCGTGGGAGATCCAGCTGGCCTCTAGCATCCAGCAAGGTTCCATCCATATCTGTCGCAATTACTTTAATAGTCATTTACTTCCCTCTGGATTCAAACTAATCCCACTTCAATCCCACATGTTCGTTCATTTCTTTATAGGCTGTATCAATTCGTTCCTTAGTTGCTTCATCTAATTGATCACGATGACTGCCACCCTCTATGAAATCTTCCAAGATATAGGTTTGATAATGATATAAAGGATAGCCTTCTGGTGAAAAGGTTCCCTTTGGTGTTCGATTGACCCAAGTAGGATGAGCTTTAGCTGTTCCGATAGTTGTTTTTCCATCCTTCTTCTTAATGGTCACGTCCATGAGAACGCCACGTTCAGTCCACTTAGCATTTTCTTCATCTCCCATAGATTCAATCCGTTGATTGGAAATGAAGTTCCCCATTGAATAGATAATGAGTTTCTTTTCTCCATCTTTTTCAACCGTTTCAGATGGTTCCACAACGTGAGGATGCCCTCCAAAGATAATATCCGCTCCCCAATCAATCATCTTGTGATAAAGAGCTTTTTGTTCTTCAGTTGGTTCCAATCGATACTCAACACCCATCTGAGGCATGATAATGGTGATATCCGCTTCCTTTTCCGCCCGTTCAATTTCAGCCTTCATCTTATCTTCGTTTAAATCTGAAAGATAACGATTATAGTCTTCCTGAGAAATATACTGCTCAATTCCATTGAATCCATAGGAATAGGCCAAAAGAGCAACCTTGATACCATTCACTTCCTTAATGACCAGCGGAGCCTGATCACGTGGTTCATGCGTATAAACTCCGATTGGAGTGATTCCAGCTTTCTCAATAATATCGGCCGTGGAAATAACTCCCTCAATTTGCGAATCCAAAATATGATTATGAGCTAAATCCAGCACATGATAACCTGCATCCTTAATGGCATCCATAACTTCAGCAGGAGCATTAAAGAGAGGATAACCCGCTAAATAATGATCCTTATTAATGGTTCCTTCAAAGTCACCAATAGCTAAATCTGCTTGCTTAAGCCAAGGTGTCACATACTCAAAATTCTCATGAAAGTCATAGGTACCGTCTTCTTTTTTAGCTGAAAAGAAAAGTCCATCGTGGTAGAGCAAATCCCCGTGGGCCATAATTCTGGCAGTTTTTTCCTCTTCCTGCTCCTGAGACTTTTGCTTAGTCCCCTCTTGAGAAATAGTATCTCGTTTTTGACTGATCATAGGCATGCCTTGGAAACTTTCAAACAACAAGACCAAGCCCATTGATAAAGCAACTGCTAGTAAGAGTACCGCCACAAATCCTTTATTGCTCCACTTGCGATAACTCCTAAAAAAGTTTACCAAGCCCTTCATAAAACGAAAAGCTAAACCACTCTGATTTCTATCTTGTCTTCTTTGCATCTTCATTCTCCCTACTTTCTTATGCAAGCCTTTTCTTTTTATTATAACACAGATAAGTATTTCTTTCACAATTGAATTGAACCTACTAGGCATTTTCTATAAAAGCTCTATGCCGTAATGCTTTCAATCCTTGTCATTTTGTGATATCATGTAGAAGTAATGAAAGGAGAGAAAATGTCTGCTATAGAACGTATTACAAAAGCTGCTCACTTAATTGATATGAACGATATTATCCGCGAGGGGAATCCTACTCTACGCGCAGTTGCTGAGGAAGTCACTTTTCCCTTGTCTGACCAAGAAATCATCCTTGGCGAAAAGATGATGCAATTCCTCAAACATTCCCAAGATCCTGTCATGGCTGAAAAAATGGGGCTACGAGGTGGGGTAGGACTGGCTGCTCCTCAGTTGGATATCTCAAAACGCATTATCGCTGTTTTGGTGCCAAATATTGTTGAAGAAGGCGAAACGCCACAGGAAGCCTACGACTTACAAGCCATTATGTACAATCCAAAAATCGTCTCTCACTCTGTTCAAGACGCTGCTCTTGGTGAAGGAGAAGGTTGCCTATCTGTTGACCGCAACGTGCCTGGCTATGTTATTCGCCATGCCCGCGTTACTGTTGACTACTTTGACAAGGATGGAGAAAAACACCGCATCAAGCTCAAAGGCTACAACTCCATTGTTGTTCAGCATGAAATTGACCACATCAACGGAATCATGTTTTACGATCGTATCAATGAAAAAGACCCATTTGCAGTTAAAGATGGTTTACTAATTCTAGAATAAAGAAAATCCCGTTGCAAGACGGGGTTTTGTGTTATAATAGAGGCATGAAAACAAATGATATTGTCTATGGCGTCCACGCCGTTACCGAAGCCCTCCTTGCAAACACTGGAAACAAACTCTACCTCCAAGAAGATCTCCGAGGTAAGAATGTTGAGAAAGTCAAGAAACTAGCTACAGAAAAGAAGGTCTCCATTTCTTGGACCTCAAAAAAATCCCTCTCTGAAATGACTGAAGGTGCTGTCCACCAAGGTTTTGTTCTACGAGTGTCCGAATTTGCCTATAGTGAGCTGGACCAAATCCTTGTCAAAACACGCCAAGAAGAAAATCCTTTGCTATTAATTCTGGACGGGTTAACCGACCCCCATAATCTGGGTTCTATCTTGCGAACAGCCGATGCGACCAACGTTTCAGGTGTCATCATTCCCAAACACCGTGCTGTCGGTGTTACTCCTGTCGTTGCCAAAACGGCCACAGGTGCTATTGAGCACGTTCCAATTGCCCGAGTAACCAACCTCAGTCAAACTCTAGACAAACTCAAGGATGAAGGCTTCTGGACCTTTGGAACAGATATGAATGGGACTCCTTGCCATAAGTGGAATACAAAAGGGAAAATCGCCCTCATCATCGGAAATGAAGGAAAAGGCATCTCTAGCAACATCAAAAAACAGGTTGATGAAATGATTACCATTCCCATGGATGGACATGTTCAAAGTCTCAATGCCAGTGTTGCTGCAGCCATTCTCATGTACGAAGTTTTCCGAAATCGCCTATAAAAGAGGCTGGACAAAAACCAGATTCTAAATAAAACCGCTCAGTGATTTCAGTTTTACTCACAATCAAGCTGAAAACAACTGTGTGGTTTTTGAATAGCTGATTTGTAAAATCCATGCTCGTGAAAATGAATTCAAGCTCTACTATGCTGGTCTAGTTGTCTCTAACACACACTCTGAGCACGCCAAAAATATTCTCTAATTTTCGAAAAACGAGATCAGTTGCCATCTTACATTTTGCATAGATGCTAGATTCTTCTTCGATATATCATGTGTTCTGAACGAAGTTTCCTAAAGAAATTCTAATACTCAATGAAAATCAAAGAGCAAACTAGGAAGCTAGCCGTAGGCTGGGCTTAAGTACGGCAAGGTGAAGCTGATGCGGTTTGAAGAGATTTTCGAAGAATATAAGTTGTATCATAACAAATTGATTTCTGAGTTCCTTATATAAGAAAATGAGCATCTCCAACTACGAAAATGCTCATTTTTTAGGATTGTATAGGCACATTTTACATATGTTCTAAACGTTCAATCCGTTCTGAAATCGGTGGGTGGGTATAAAAGAGTTTTTGGAACCCTCCCCCTTTCTTGGGATCATTGATATAAAGTGCACTGCTGGCATCATCGACAGGACGACTCATCGGTTTACTGTTGTCCAACTTACGTAGAGCATTAATCATCCCTTGAGGATTGCGCGTCAACTCGACACTGGAAGCATCAGCTAGGAATTCCCTCTGACGAGAAATAGCTAGTTGTACCAAGGTGGCAGCAAGAGGGGCCAGCACAATAGCCAGTAGAGAAACTACGAGCATAATGATTTCTAAGCCATTTCCATCTCGGTCATCATCACTTCGTCTGCGACCTGCTCCACCCCACCACATCATACGACCTGCCATACTAGAAAGCATAGTGATAGCACTGGCAAGGGCAACGGCAATAGTCGAAATTCTAATATCGTAGTTACGAATATGACTGACTTCATGTCCCATAACAGCTTCTAGTTCTTCACGATTCATAATAGCTAGGAGACCTGAAGTCGCAGCAACCGCCGCATTTTGAGGATTAGAACCTGTCGCAAAGGCATTTAAGGCTGGATCATCAATGATGAAAACACGGGGCATAGGAATCTGAGCCACCATAGCCATATCTTCCACTACATGGTAGAGGTCTGGTGCCATTTGCTCATCAACCTCACGCGCCCCATTCATAGACATGACAATCTCAGTCGATTGAAAAATCATGGACAAGGCATAGATAAAGCCAATAATCAGTGCGATAACCAAACCACCAAGTCCAGATTGCATAAAGAGGTAACCAACCGCATAGCCAACCAGAGCTAAGAGTAGGAAAAATACCAGCAACAAAATCCAGGTTTTTCGTTTATTGCTTGCAATTTGATCAAACAACATCTTAGTCACCTAAACCGCTAAAATCAACTTTAGGAACTACCTTTTCCTCTTCTGGTGTTTGAAGGAAATCTGCTGCTTTAAATCCAAACATTCCAGCGATAATATTGCTTGGGAAAGTTTCTAATTTTACATTGTAGTTGCTGACAACACTGTTATAAAGTTGACGAGAGTAAGAAATTTTATTTTCTGTGTTTGTCAACTCCTCTTGCAATTTAACAAAGTTTGCACTGGCTTTCAAATCTGGATAGCTTTCTGCAACTGCAAAAATACCTGAAACCTGACGAGTAAGGGCATCACTAGCTTTCATAGCTTCTGCTGGTGAAGTCGCTGCCGCCACTTGGTTACGTAGTTCTGCCACCTTTTCAAGGGTAGAACCTTCATATTTGGCATATCCCTTTACAGTCTCAATCAAGTTTGGCAAGAGATCATTTCGACGTTTCAACTGAACATCAATCTGACTCCAAGCCTCCTTTGTTTGCATACGATTCTTAACCAAACCGTTATAGCTAACAATCACAAAAATAACAATAAGAGCTAAAACTCCAAGAATAATCCAAGTCATGATATAAGTCCTTTCTACTTTTAGATTAGTACCAGTATATCAAATTTTTAATGATTGTGGTAAAATAAGATCATACTAAAGAAGGAAATAACTATGAAACCAGAAACATTTTACAACCTGCTTGCCGAGCATAACCTTCCACTTTCGGACCAGCAAAAAAAACAATTTGAACGTTATTTTGAGCTCTTGGTCGAGTGGAATGGAAAGATTAATTTAACAGCTATTACAGACAAGGAAGAAGTTTATCTCAAACATTTTTATGATTCGATTGCACCTATTCTGCAAGGCTTGATTTCCAATGAAACTATCAAACTTCTTGATATTGGAGCCGGGGCAGGATTTCCTAGTCTACCAATGAAAATCCTCTATCCTCAGCTAGATGTAACTATCATTGATTCTCTCAACAAGCGCATCAACTTCCTACAACTCTTGGCTCAAGAGCTTGATTTGGACGGTGTTCATTTCTACCATGGACGTGCAGAAGATTTTGCCCAAGACAAGAACTTCCGTGCTCAATATGATTTTGTAACGGCTCGTGCGGTTGCCCGTATGCAAGTCCTATCTGAATTGACAATTCCTTACCTTAAAGTTGGTGGCAAACTATTGGCACTCAAGGCCAGCAATGCGCCTGAGGAGTTATTTGAAGCTAAGAATGCCCTCAACCTCCTTTTTAGTAAGGTCGAAGACAATCTCAGCTACGCCCTACCAAATGGAGATCCGCGCTACATCACAGTGGTAGAAAAGAAAAAAGAAACGCCAAATAAATATCCACGTAAGGCTGGCATGCCCAATAAACGCCCGCTTTAAATTTTTAAGTAAAAAAATATTTACAAAGTTTGTAATTTTTGCTATACTATCACAAGCAAAGGTTTTTAATGTCATCCCGTGAGGTGACGAAGACACAGAAATATTTGAAACTCTTTAAAGTCTAGATTTTAAAGAAGTCTTACTCTGAGGGCCTATTGCTGTAAAATAATGGGCTCTTTTTTGATGCCCAAAAGTGAGGTTTATATGAAACAAGAATCAACTGTTGATTTGTTACTAGACGTTGACCAACGTCCTTCGGCTGGAAAAGGAATTCTCCTTAGTTTCCAACACGTTTTCGCTATGTTTGGTGCGACCATCTTGGTACCATTGATTTTGGGAATGCCTGTATCTGTTGCCCTTTTTGCTTCAGGTGTTGGAACACTCATCTACATGATTTCAACTGGATTTAAAGTTCCAGTTTATCTAGGTTCTTCATTTGCCTTTATCACAGCTATGTCCCTAGCTATGAAAGAAATGGGTGGTGATGTATCTGCTGCCCAAACAGGGGTTATCTTGACTGGTTTGGTCTATGTCCTTGTGGCTGCTGGTGTTCGTTTTGCAGGTACAAAATGGATTGATAAACTCTTGCCACCAATCATCATCGGACCTATGATCATCGTTATCGGTCTTGGACTTGCAGGTTCAGCTGTTACCAACGCTGGTCTTGTAGCTGATGGAAACTGGAAAAATGCTCTTGTAGCGGTTGTTACTTTCTTGATTGCTGCCTTTATCAATACTAAAGGAAAGGGCTTCCTACGAATCATTCCTTTCCTCTTTGCCATTATCGGTGGTTACCTCTTCGCACTAACTCTTGGCTTGGTGGATTTTACACCAGTTCTGAAAGCTAACTGGTTTGAAATTCCTGGTTTCTACTTGCCATTTAGCACTGGTGGTGCCTTTAAAGAATACAATCTTTACTTTGGTCCAGAAACCATCGCCATCTTGCCAATCGCTATCGTAACAATTTCTGAACATATCGGAGACCATACTGTTTTGGGTCAAATCTGTGGCCGTCAATTCTTGAAAGAACCAGGTCTTCACCGTACTCTTCTTGGTGACGGTATCGCAACTTCAGTATCTGCCTTCCTTGGTGGACCAGCCAATACAACTTATGGAGAAAACACAGGGGTTATCGGTATGACTCGTATCGCTTCTGTCTCAGTTATCCGTAACGCTGCCTTTATCGCAATTGCCCTCAGCTTCCTTGGTAAATTCACTGCCTTGATTTCAACCATTCCAAACTCTGTTCTTGGTGGTATGTCAATCCTTCTCTATGGAGTTATCGCCAGCAACGGTTTGAAAGTCTTGATTAAAGAACGTGTTGATTTCGCTCAAATGCGTAACCTAATCATCGCAAGTGCTATGTTAGTCCTTGGACTTGGAGGAGCTATCCTTAAACTTGGTCCAGTTACACTTTCAGGTACTGCCCTATCAGCCATGACAGGAATCATCTTGAACTTGATCTTGCCATACGAAAATAAAGACTAAGAGTCTAAATACACCTAATCCACTCAGACAACTGAGTGGATTTTTCGTGTAGCATAATATAGTCAATGGAAACAGGAATAAGACAAAAGAGCCTCAAAAAAAGAGTCTGGGACAAAAAGATTTTGATTTTAGGAATTTTTTATTATAAATTTAAAAAATCGATAGATTATACAAAAAAAGCGAACAAGACAGAATTCTGAGTGTCAGATAACTCGTTTTGTTCGCTTTTTATATTTAAGGTTAGACTTTTGTCCCAGACTCCTTTTTGAGGTGCTTTTTGAAAGCCATCAAATGATGATTTTTCAGAGAGAGCAAAAAACTGTCCTCTTTATATTTTAAACGTTTAAATGTCTTCTTTAAACAGTTTATTAAAGAAACCGTCTGTGTTTTTAAGAAGGGCTTTGAATACTTTAGATTTCAAGTCCACTGTATTTTTGAAATGATCTTTAATTTTCGGATCTGACATACCATCAAGATCTTTTTGAACAGCTCTAGCAAATAAAGGCCTTAACTCATCATAGTTACTGATATGGACGCCATCAATATCGATACCTTCAAAGCCTTTCTTAGCTTTAGCAAGAACCTCCTCGTACCAATGTCTCTTCCATTCCTCAAGAGTATTAAAGTTTCCTTTCGATACTTTATTAATTATTAGCTTATCGCTTAGTAAACCGTGATTGTTTTTATCTGCTTCTGCTTTGTATTTATTTGATACATAACTGATAAAGCCATTTTCATAACCATAATATCCCCACATACGGAAAGCATTGTGCTTAAACGATAATGAACCAGGTGCACCATCACTCGTATTCCCACCGTAAATTCCTGCCATCATATTGACATTTACGTAAGCTGAATTTGGTGTAAAATCCTCTGGTCTATAACGTCCGTTACCTGGATTTCCGTGAATGGTCATGAAATTATTATTTACTAAGTCATCAATGGTGTTCAGTGGTGTTATTCTCTCAGCGTCTGTCAAGTCACGCACTTTGTCCCATTGGTGAGGACCACTTAGTTTATTTCTATCCATTGGTCGACGTATTTCACGGTCAATTTTCTTGAACCATTTACTATTGTCACCTTTAACCTTAGGAAGAACAGCTTCAGCTTCAGCATAATCAAGCATCATCATAGCTTCATTGTAGTTCTTCATGTAGTGGTCGATTTGGTCACGTGTTTGAAGTTTGTCAGGGTCGGGATTATACCATTGATTTCCATCATTTGGACGATGGTAGGCCATGTTAATACCCAATGCACCATACTCACCATTTGTTGTTGACTTATCAGGAGTTTGTAACATGCCTTGAGCAAAGGCTTCTAAATCCGTACCTTGACGATGCCAATATCCACCATAGTAAACCATACGATCATTAACGTGAGTAGTTTCATGTGTAAATGCGGATGTTCCAAAATCACTAATTAAATCTGTCATAACGAAATAAACTGCATCCATCGGTTGCGGTGCTGCAAAAATATATGCATATGCTCCGTATCCATATTGGTAAGGATGATACTTCCCAATACGACCAAAGAATTCCCTGACTGGAGTATAGTCTGGTTTTCCATTTCTATGTCCGAATCTATCAGGCCAACCATCTGGAGCGTTATGATTATCCCATACAGGAGTTGGAACTCCATTTTGACTCTTAAGAAGTTTATCGCGGACATTATCAGTAGCAAGACGTGACCAAAAATCTAAGTAATTAACTTGCTCTTTAGCACGTTTATTGATTTCACTCTTGAACGCTTCACGTTTTTCTGCTGTATCTTTACCATACTTTTCAAACGAACTAAATGAAATAGTGTTGTATGTTGAAATCATAAATAAATGTGCATTTTTCAAGTTAAGAAGAGGTAAAATCATGCGCCCATGCTGCCCATTATTAATTCCTTCGTATAGACGATATTTTTTGTTGGCAAATGCAGGGTTCGTTGATGGTTGTTCAACTACATACGCGTTCTTTTCAATAGCTTTCTTAAACCAGTCATTTATATCTGTATGGTTAGTGAATAGCTTCATATTGTAATGTAAGAATCCATTTAATTCATTTATTCCAATTGTTCCACCTATAGTTTCACGATAAGCTTCTAAAGTTCTATCACCTTTAATGTTATTTTCTTTCGAACCAACTTTAATCAAGAAGTCTAACACATTAACATTCTTACCGTAAAAATCAGGTTTAAACATCATAATATCTTTAATTGATAACTCACCATATTTAAAACCATAGTATTGATTTAAGTAAGCTAGTCCCATCATGATTTTAGCTTTGTTGTCTTCAACTTTCTTCAGTAAAGCACGTTCAGCTAATTCGTTATCGTTTAGTTGATGATCTTCATTTTCAAGTATGTGTTTTACCAATGTGCCAAGATTTGCTTTAACTTCAGCAAAACTTTCTTCAAGGAATAGATCTTTAATATAACCATTCTTACGTTCATCCGAATTAGCATTAGGATCTCTAGATGTATCTCGTTTATCCATCAAAGCACGGACTTCCTGTGAAATCAATTTTACACTTGATAATTGAGCTTTAACATCAGCAATCAATTTATCACGATTTTTAACAACCATATTTGGTGTGTAAACAACATCATCTAAACCATCAACACTATACTCACGAACTTGTTTCACCTTAGAATCAGCAACTGATGTCACGTTCATTTCTTCTTTGGTGCCATCCGCATAGTGAATCATAATTTTATCAATATCTGACAAATCAGTTACGAATCGACCGTTCTTTATACCTGTAACAGATAATACTTCTTTTGTCAACAAGTTTGAACCTTCTAAAAGTTTGTTACCTTGGTTAACAATCCATTCCTTGTTGTAGAATGGTTGAAGTTTTTCGATGTTACGGTATGCCTGCTCACGCGTTGAGTCATAATCTTGAGTTTTATTATACTCATTATCACGTGTTGTGAGAGCGTTGAGTTTATTTACAATTGGCTCTGTAATTGCATATTTATCTGCTGTGATAGACAATTCTTTAATTTTCTTATCAGCTTCCTCTTGTGTTATAGGCTTAATACGCCCCAATTCTTTAGAATGTTTGTATGATGAAGTACCTTTACTTACATCTTTTACAACATAGTTTCTATTGACATTGTTACCAGTCCAATAAGGATCGTCACTGATATCATGTGAACCATAAAATATCTCACCATTTTCAACTTTCATCATTGAAACAGAATCTTCAATCGAACCATGCATATTAAGACTTCCAACAGCACCACCAACTTCAATTGGTTCCTCCACATCTATTGTACCTTTAACAACAGATTTTTTAATAGCTCCCTCTCTACCTACAGTATGGTTATTACCACTATTTTGCGACCAGTAGGCTATACCAGCAGCTTTTGCTTTCTTACCTCGAATATTGGCATCTACATAAGCCTGTTCTACCAGCCCCTTCCAGTTTTCACCAACAATACCAGTCAAGAACGAACTACCTGTACCAATAGAGGTCACATTCCCAATAAAAGCTACATTTCTCAATGTACCGCCACTATCTATTTTATCTATAAATCCAGATACCCAGTTTCTACCTAATACGTTACCAGTCACTTTGACATCTTCGATTTTAGCGCCACCTTTAATAGTATCGGCAATCGGTGCAACGCGGTCTGCCCAAGGCATATTGATATTTACATTCCCAAGATTTACTTTGGTTACTGTACCACCGATAACATTGCCAAATAACGGACGTGACAAGTTATGAATGGTATAATGATTATCACCATCACTCAAGAGCTTACCTTTGAAATCTTTTGTAACATATGATTTACCAAATGCTGATACATTTGTAGCATTAAGGTCAGCACCCAATTTAAACTCACCATCAGGTTTTTTCTGCATATCTTCAATGAGTTCTTTGAAGTTGTAATATACATTTCCAACCTTTGGTCGTGGTTTTTCCATGTAATAAACGTACTCATTACGTATCTTGCTTGGGTCAGTATGCTGAATAAGGTCAACAGCTCTTGCGGTTACTTTGTAGAGAACTTGGCCAGCCTGATTAATCTCTTCGATTGTATCAACTGCTAAACGTGTTACTTTATTATCACGACTAGTGATTTTTAAGTACATTTTCTTCACATCTTCATCAGAAGGTTTTTCGCTCATGAAATCACTAGGTGTTTCAGTACCATCATCATTTACCTTCACTAAATTAGTAGATGAAATATTTTTAATTTCGACCTTTTTCAACTCCAAACGCAAAGGTTTTTCATCTAATTTAGATGTTTCATCACCTTCACCACGGTTGTAAGTCATTGTTGTTACAATTTTATAATCTTTGAATAAATCCAAACCTTGAATAGCGTCTGTCAATTTTTCTTTAGATAAATTAACTCGCTTAACAACAGTGTCCCCATCTTTAATCTCAGCTAAAATGCTCTTGATTTCAGCATTACCTGTATTTTCAAGAGTGTAATCCAATTTAGCTGAACGATCCATCGCATCTTCTGTAACCTTATCTAAAGTCAAAGTTGGAGCAACTTTTGACGTATATTCTGGCAACTCAGCTTGAACTTCTGGTTCTCCCTTTTCTGTGACTACTGCTTCGGGTAAGGCTGGTTGTACTGCGGGTTCTCCCTTTTCTGTGACTACTGCTTCGGGTAACACTGGTTGAACTTCTGGTTCCCCTTTGTCAGTCACAACAGCTTCTGGTAAGGCCGGTTG